>NZ_JBXALO010000003.1:0-696910 GCF_058799515.1 Serratia sp. GW822-FHT06D09 | reverse complement strand
CAGTGAGACAACGCGCTTTAGCGCGGCCCGCAGGGTGAGGAACGAAGAGACGAATAATCCTTCCCCCACCACCATCCCTATATGCTCCCCTGAATAAAATCAATCCTTGGCACTCCGATATCTCATTTATCAATTCCCTTAACCCTTCAGCACATCCTCAACTTGAACTCCGGCCAACAATTCGCTATACCACTGGCTTCTTTAATGCAGTAAGGAAAAAAGTGCATGCGTAACAATATCTGCGTTTTTTGCGGAGCAAGCGAAGGTGTTAACCCTGCATATGCCGAAAATGCACGGCAACTGGGCCAAACTCTCGCGGCCCAGGGTCGACGTTTGATCTACGGTGGCGGTAAAAAAGGGCTAATGGGCATTGTCGCGGATGCCGTGTTAGCCGCCGGTGGCGAAGCCGTTGGCATCATTCCTGAGCGATTGGTCGAAGCAGAAACCGCGCATCGTGGCCTGACCGAGTTGGAAGTGGTCCCTGACATGCATACCCGCAAGGCGCGTATGGCGGCGCTGGCAGACGGTTTTATCGCCCTGCCCGGCGGCATAGGAACGCTGGAAGAGCTGTTTGAAATCTGGACCTGGGGCCAGATTGGCTATCACAGCAAACCGGTGGGCCTGCTCGACGTGAACGGTTTCTACCGCCCGCTAAACAATTTCCTGCAGCACGTGGCCGATCAGGGCTTTATGCGCCATGACTACCTCGGCACCATGCACATCAGCGAATCCGCACAAACCTTGCTGCAACAATTCGACGACTATCAGCCCAAAAATTACGACCGCTGGGCGAAATAATCCGGCTTGCCAGCGGCGGCCATTGCCGCTGGCCCGCGTTACATTTCCGGCCAAACTCTGCTACTATCTCAACACATTTTTCTCGCATAAACGGCACCGCTCATGAAGTTTGTCTCTTTTAATATCAATGGACTGCGCGCGCGTCCGCACCAGCTGGCCGCAATTATCGAGCAGCACCAACCCGACGTGATCGGTCTGCAAGAAACCAAAGTTCACGATGATATGTTTCCATTGGAAGACGTCAGCCAGTACGGCTATCACGTGTTCTATCACGGGCAAAAAGGCCATTACGGCGTAGCACTGCTGACCAAAGAAAAGCCGCTGGCCGTGCGTCGCGGTTTCCCTACCGATGAGGAAGACGCACAGCGCCGCATCATCATGGCCGACCTGGCTACGCCGCAGGGCACTTTGACGGTGATCAACGGCTACTTCCCACAGGGTGAAAGCCGTGACCACCCGATCAAATTTCCTGCCAAAACGCGCTTCTATCAGGATCTGCAAAACTACCTTGAGCAGCAGATGTCGGTAGACTCACCGGTACTGGTAATGGGCGACGTCAATATCAGCCCAAGCGATTATGATATCGGTATCGGTGAAGAGAACCGCAAGCGCTGGTTGCGCACCGGTAAATGCTCTTTCCTGCCGGAAGAACGTGAATGGATGGATCGCCTGCTGAACTGGGGCCTGGTGGATACCTATCGCCACGCCAACCCAGAACGCAACGATCAGTTCTCTTGGTTCGACTACCGTTCGCGCGGCTTTGATGAAAACCGCGGCCTGCGCATTGATCTGCTGTTAGCCAGCACGCCACTGGCCGCGCGTTGTATCGCCACCGGCATCGATTATGATATCCGCGGGATGGAAAAACCTTCGGATCACGCGCCGGTTTGGGCGGAGTTCTCGCTGTAATTAACCCAACCCCGGCCCCGGCCGGGGTTTCTCTCTGTGGTAAAGATGAAAATTATCGATGTCGTCGCCGCCATTATCGAAAAGAATGGCAAAATTTTACTGGCGCAACGCGATGCCGACAGCGATCAAGCCGGCCTGTGGGAGTTCCCCGGCGGAAAAGTTGAAGTGGGCGAAAGTCAGCCTCAAGCCCTGGCGCGTGAACTGGACGAAGAGTTGGGGATTGTGGCCAGCGTCGGCAATTACGTCGCCAGTAATACGTGGCAGCAAACTGAGCGGGTGATTAGGTTACATGCGTGGCGTGTCGAGGCATTCAGTGGCGAATTACAGAACCGCTGCCATGCCGACTTTGTTTGGATCACGCCGGAG
The DNA here is from genome assembly GCF_058799515.1 of Serratia sp. GW822-FHT06D09. Lineage (NCBI taxonomy): Bacteria > Pseudomonadati > Pseudomonadota > Gammaproteobacteria > Enterobacterales > Yersiniaceae > Serratia > Serratia sp. GW822-FHT06D09. The sequence continues at coordinate 694,837 of NZ_JBXALO010000003.1, read as the reverse complement.
CAGGCGTTTGACTATCCGCTGGCTCCGGCCGACGTACCGCTGCTGACGGCGTATATTGCCAGTTTAACTTCAGAAGCCTGAGTCGCTGACGTTACCGCGTCACTTCTTCAGACGGATCCAGATCAGCGGATTGGTTCCCACCACGTTGGGATCGCGCACGCACTGCAGCACTTCCCCTTCCACCTTCAGTACCGCCCCTTCAGAATAGTTTTGGTCCTGATAAATACAGCAGCGGCTGCAAGGTTGCACGACAGGTTGAGCCGCCGCGCTTTTCGCCGCACCCCAAATTTCCGGTGACACCGGCACCACCACGTCCACATCGCCACGGTTGGCCATGACTGCCGACGAAAATAGCAGTGCGCCAGTGGTCAGCATCAGTAAGGCGTAATTCATTCGCTCTTCTCCCGCGCCTTGCCGGCGCTTTTCTTGCGTTTTTTTGCCCCGGAGGAAGGTGGCGGCGGCAACCCGCGAAACGCCATACTCGCCCGGCTCTGCTTGGCCTGATAAATCAGCTCCTGCAAAGTCCCCACCAGAGGTTGCATAAAGTCCTGATAGCGACAGGATTTCTCACTGATTTGCGTCAGCGTAGCCTCCCAGTTCGCCGTCATATCCGGACGGGCTGCAATATCCGGCAGCGAATGGATCAACGCCCGACCGGTTTCGCTGGAATGAATATAACGCCCTTTCTTATACAAAAACGCCCGCTTGAACAGCAACTCAATAATGCCTGCGCGCGTGGCCTCGGTCCCTAAACCATCGGTCGCTCGCAGGATTTTCTTTAGCGCTTTATCCTGAACAAAACGTGCAATACCGGTCATGGCGGAAAGCAGACTGGCATCGGTGAACGGACGCGGCGGCTGCGTCTGACGCTCAACCACTTCACCGCGTTCGCACAGCAGTTCGTCATCCTTCGCCACAACCGGTAACGGTGCGCCTTCGTTTTCTTCATCGCGCTCTTTGCTGCCCAATAGCGTGCGCCACCCTGCTTCAGCCAGAAAGCGTGCCTTGGCGATAAACTTGCCTCCGGCGATATCCAGCTCAATGACGCATTTGCGGAACATCGCATCCGGGCAAAACTGCATCAGGTACTGTCGGGCAACCAACCCATACACGTTCAGTTCGTCCTGACTCAGGCTGACTTTGCTGGCACGGGCTGTCGGAATAATAGCGTGGTGGGCATCCACCTTCTTGTCATCCCAGCAACGGTTACGACGATCGCTGTCGATCACCGGCTGCGGATAAAGATCCGGTTGATGAACACTGATGGCGTTCAACACCGAATGACGCCCGGCGAAATGCTCTTCCGGAAGGTAGCGGCAATCAGAACGCGGGTAAGTGATTAACTTATGGGTTTCGTACAGGCGCTGACAGACATCCAGCACCTGCTGGGCACTCAAGTTAAAACGTTTGGAAGCTTCGATTTGCAAGGTCGACAATGAAAACGGCAGCGGAGCGGTATCTGATTCCCGTTTATCATTATAGGAGGTGACCAGCGCCGGTTGGCCCTCGATGCGCTTAAGCACGTGCTCCGCCAAAGGTCGATGCAGCAGACGCCCTTCCTCATCCTGATAGGGTTCGCAGGAGTCGCTGGGTTGCCACAGGGCGACGAATCGCTCCTCTTTCGGCGTCACGATGTGCGCTTTCACTTCGAAAAAGTCTTTCGACACGAAGTTTTCGATATCTTCGTCCCGCCGTACCACCAGCCCCAATACTGGCGTTTGCACCCGTCCAACGGACAACACGCCCTCATAACCGGCATTGCGCCCCAAAATGGTGTAGGCACGGGTCATGTTGATGCCATACAACCAATCAGCGCGGGAACGCGCCAGGGCAGATACACACAAAGGGATAAAATCGCGGTTATCACGCAGCCGCTCTATGGCACGTTCCACCGCCTGCGGGTTGAGATCGTTGATCAGGCAACGGCGTACGCTGTGCCGTTTTTCCGGCGTCAGCGCCAGATAGTCGAGCACTTCGTCCACCAGCAGTTGGCCTTCGCGATCCGGGTCACCTGCATGCACCACCTCATCGGCTTCATGCAACAGTTTTTTGATTGCATTAAGCTGCTTGCTCACCGACGGGCGCGGCTGCAACTGCCACTTCTCTGGGATGATTGGCAAGTCCGCCAGCGACCAGCGCGCATAGCGGCTGTCGTAGGCATCAGGCTGCGCCTGCTCTAATAAGTGGCCCACACACCAGGTCACCACATCATTGTTACCGCAGGCGATAAATCCGTCGCCGCGGCGATGCGGTTTGGGAAGTACGTCGGCAATGGCGCGCGCCAAACTCGGTTTCTCGGCAATAAACAGTCGCATTATTCACCGTTATTCTGGCTGTACGTCATCAGGAATTCTCTTACTTCAGCATAATTCCCGCGGAATACGATCCGCTGGGATTTCTTTTCCAATTGATAGTGATACATCGGATCATAGTAGTGCTGCAACAACGGCACCAGCCACTCCTGATGCGCGTCACTATTACCGCTGGCATAGTGGCGCTGTAACGCCGATTCCAGGCTCTTCGTCAGCTGCTGAAAACGCTCCAGACCCAAACGACGGCGAATGGCGAACAGCCCATGGTGCAGATACTCATCGTATTTTTGCCAACCCGGCTCCGCCCCCAGAGCCTGTTCAAACTCCAGGCGCATGCGATCGATATATTCATGCTGCAGCCGTGCCAGACGCACCTCGAACGGATCGTCGATAACGGCCACCGGCGCTTGCTGCATGCGGTTGAAGATGGGTAACGGCAGATTGTTGCTGCCGATAATGCGCCCTTCATCCTCCAACACCCAGCGGCGGCAGCCACCATGCTGTTTTTTCAGCAATAACACAGCCAGACGATTCTCAAAATCAATCTGGCCGCTTTGTGCCACCAGCGTTCGGCCAAAAGATGAACCGCGATGCCGGGCCGCGCCCTCCAGATCGATACCTTCGGCCAGCTCATTGACCAACACCGTTTTGCCACTGCCGGTATTGCCGCCGATCAGCACCATCGGCAGTTCGGCACTTTGTTCCAACGTGGTCAGCAAGAACTGACGCAGCGCCTTGTAGCCGCCAATAATGCGCGGATAAGTCACTCCAGCCTCACGTAGCCATTGCTGTACCAGTTGCGAACGCAAACCGCCGCGAAAACAGTATAGGTAACCTTCTGGCCATTGCGCGCATTGCGCCAGCCACGCCGCCGTGCGCTGCTCGCGCAATCGGCCGTTAACCAGGCTGTGGCCCAGGGCAATCGCCGCCTGCTGACCCTGCTGTTTGTAACAGGTGCCAACAGCCTGCCGTTCATCGTCGTTCATCAACGGCAGGTTTACCGCATTGGCAAAAGCGCCCTGCTGAAACTCAACCGGCGCGCGCACGTCAATCAGCGGGATGTCCTGCAAAAAAATACGTCGATAATCCTGGGTATCTACCCGCTCCAGCGTAGTAGACACTACACAACCTCGATCAGCGGCTTACCCGCAACGGCCGTATGCAGTTCACCGATGGCCTGTAGCTGAATGCCGTGACGTTCGGCAATCGCCTGAACCTGCTGTTCCGCTTCCGGCAACACAGCCAGCAGCAAGCCACCGGAGGTTTGCGGATCGCATAACAATTGCCGCTGCAGGCTGGTCATTTCACCCACCAGATGGCCGTAACTTTCAAAGTTGCGCCCGGTGCCGCCCGGCACGCAGCCTTCGCCAATATAGCGCTCGATGTCCGGCAGTTTTGGCACTTGCTCAAACCAGACCGTCGCCTGTAATCCTGACCCCTGGCAAACCTCACTCAGGTGGCCCAGCAGACCGAAACCGGTCACGTCAGTCATCGCCGTTACGCCTTCGACATCGGCAAAATCCGCGCCCGGTTTGTTCAGTTGGCACATGACCTCGGTCGCCAGACCTTCATGTTCAGGCCGCAGCTTACTTTTCTTCTCGGCGGTGGTCAGCACGCCAATGCCCAGAGGTTTGGTCAGGAATAACCGCGCTCCGGCCTGGGCCGCGCTGTTTTTCTTCACCCGCTCGGTGCTGACGATGCCGGTAACCGCCAGGCCAAAAATAGGCTCAGGCGCATCGATAGAATGGCCGCCGGCTAACGCGATCCCCGCCTGTTGGCAGGCATAGCGCCCACCGTCGATCACCTGTTGCGCGACTTCCGGCGGCAGCTTGGCTATCGGCCAACCCAGAATGGCAATCGCCATGATCGGTTTACCGCCCATGGCATAAACGTCGCTGATGGCATTGGTTGCCGCGATGCGGCCGAAGTCGAACGGGTTATCAACGATAGGCATAAAGAAATCGGTAGTGCTGATAATGCCAACGCCGTTACCGATGTCATACACCGCAGCATCGTCACGGGTTTCATTGCCCACCAGCAAACGCGGATCGACAAACTTCTCCCGCTCGCTGTGCAGAATAGTTTCGAGAACTTTCGGTGAGATTTTACAACCGCAGCCTGCGCCATGGCTGTACTGGGTTAAACGGATCGCTGGCGATGTCATATACCACTCCCTTCGGTTAACGGCATTCAAGATATCATAGGGTAGCGCTTGCCGAGGGGAATGGTAAGAGCGGGCTGTCGATAACCGAACAGCCTGCTCAGAAACAACACAGAATGGCGGGATTTAACGCATTTTTGCGGCAACCCTGCGCCGGAGTTTATTAGAAGTAGCTGACGAATGGCGTGCTGTCCGGTGCGACAACTTTGGTTGCGGCTTTCAACTGAGGAGTCCCCAAATACAGGAAGCCAACAATTTCGTCCTGCTCACGGCAGCCAAAGGCTTCGCGAACCAGAGGATGTTCGGTCCAGGCCCCGGTACGCCAGATGCCGTTGAAGCCTTGCGCCAGCGCGGCCATCTGCATCGCCTGCACCGCACAACCGGCAGAAACTACCTGCTCCCAGCGCGGCACCTTGGTTTCTTCGGTGCAATGCGCCACCACGGTGATGATCAGCGGTGCACGGAACGGCGCTTTTGTCGCCTTCTCAATAGCCGCTTCGTCCATTTCGTCCTGCTTTGCAGCAGCTTGTAACAATTGGCTGAAGCGCTCCAGGCCCTGGTTTTCAATCATCACGAAACGCCATGGCTGCAATGCGCCGTGGTCAGGTGCCCGCAGGCCCGCGTTGATGATATTTTGACGAGCCTCATTAGTGGGCGCAGGCTCGGCGAGGCGTGAGGCCGAACGGCGGTTCAGTAAAAGATCCAGTGCATCCATCGTAAACTCCTGATAACAATTTTCATTACGATCACGTTAACATAGCTAAACGGCGAGTGACAGCGTCGGTAATACCCTCTGTGACACACGATTTAAAGCTGACATTTCCTCGGCCGCTCATTAGGATAGCGGAACATTCTCGACTCTTGCTGGAGAGCACATGCGCACATTGTGGCAAATCATTGCCGGCGTTTTCAGGTGGACATGGCGTCTGCTGAACTTTATCAGGGAACTGATCCTTAATCTGTTCCTGGTGTTGCTGATCCTGGTTGGGGTTGGCATCTATCTTTCATTCCAGAGCGCAACCACCCCTGCCGTGCCTACTCGCGGTGCGTTACTGGTGGACTTGAGCGGCGTGGTCGTTGACCAACCCTCGATGAACAACAAAGTGCGCCAATGGGGCCGTGAACTGCTGGGTGCGTCCAGTAACCGTCTGCAGGAAAACTCCCTGTTTGACGTGGTTGACAGCATCCGCAAAGCCAAGGACGACAAAAACATTACCGGTATGGTATTGCAGTTAAATGATTTTGCCGGCGCCGATCAACCTTCGCTGCAATACATCGGCAAGGCGCTGCGGGAATTCCGCGACAGCGGGAAACCGATTTTCGCCATTGGCGACAGCTATAACCAGACGCAATACTATCTGGCCAGCTACGCCAACAAGGTTTATCTGTCGCCACAGGGCGCCGTCGATCTGCACGGTTTCGCCACCAACAATCTTTACTACAAATCCCTGTTGGAGAAACTCAAGGTCACCACCAATATCTTCCGCGTGGGCACCTATAAATCTGCGGTAGAACCGCTGATCCGTGACGATATGTCACCAGCCGCCCGTGAGGCCGACAGCCGCTGGATTGGCGGGCTGTGGCAGAACTACCTGGATACGGTAGCCGCCAACCGTCAGATCACCGCGCAGCAACTGTTCCCCGGTGCGGCGGGCGTGTTGACCGGCTTGCAGGCCGCCGGTGGCGATACCGCCAAGTACGCGCTGGACAATAAACTGGTTGACGAGCTGGCTTCCCGCACCGTCATTGAGAACCAACTGATCAAGACTTTCGGTTGGGACAAGCAGGCGAACGATTTCAACGCCACCAGCATCTATGACTATCAGCCAAAAGCGGCGCCAGATCAGGGAGGCAAAATTGCCGTGATCTTCGCCAACGGCGCGATCATGGACGGCCCGCAGACGCCAGGCACCGTTGGGGGTGACACCACCGCCGCGGAACTGCGTCAGGCACGACTGGATCCGGCGATCAAAGCGGTTATCTTCCGGGTTAACAGCCCAGGGGGCAGCGTCAGCGCTTCTGAAGTGATCCGCTCCGAACTGGCCGCAGTACGCGCCGCCGGAAAACCAGTGGTGGTTTCCATGGGCGGTATGGCGGCATCGGGCGGTTATTGGGTCTCTACGCCGGCGGACTACATCATCGCCAGCCCGAGCACCCTCACCGGCTCTATCGGCATCTTCGGGGTGATCAACACCTATGAGCAGACGCTGGACAGCATTGGCGTGCATACCGACGGTGTGGCCACCTCGCCGCTGGCGGATCTGGCGGTGACCAAGGCGCTGCCACCAGAGTTCTCGCAGATGATGCAGTTGAACATCGAGAAAGGTTATCAAAACTTTATCGATCTGGTCGCCAAGGCCCGCAAAATGACGCCGCAGCAGGTTGACCAAATTGCTCAGGGGCACGTGTGGTTGGGCAGCGATGCCAAAACCAACGGTCTGGTCGATCAGTTGGGCGATTTTGACGACGCGGTGAAAAAAGCGGCCGAACTGGCGCAGTTGAAACAATGGCAGCTTAACTGGTTTGTCGATACGCCAAGCCTGACCGACATGGTACTCAGCCAGTTTGGCGTGTCTATTCACGCCATGCTGCCGGCAGCCATTCAGTCAATGCTGCCTGCGCCGCTGGCGTCGGTAGCCATGGCGGTAAAAGAACAGCCGGGTTTGTTCAACAACCTGAACGATCCGCAAAACCGCTATGCCATCTGTTTGACCTGCGGAGAAGTCCGCTAACAAATTAATCCTCAGCCCGGCACCCGCCGGGCTTTTTTTCTGCGCTTATCCCCCTATAATTCAGCCCATCATATTTCTGTTAAAACAATGACCATGCAAAAGAAATCGATTTACGTCGCTTATACCGGCGGTACCATCGGCATGCAACGCTCCGATCACGGCTACATCCCGGTGTCCGGTCACCTGCAGCGCCAACTGGCCTTGATGCCTGAGTTTCACCGGCCGGAGATGCCGGACTTCACCATTCATGAATATGCGCCGCTGATCGATTCCTCCGATATGACGCCGGAAGACTGGCAGCATATCGCCGACGACATCAAAAAGAATTACCACCTCTATGATGGCTTCGTGATCCTGCACGGTACCGACACCATGGCCTTCACTGCTTCGGCCCTGTCGTTCATGCTGGAAAACCTGGCCAAGCCGGTGATCGTCACCGGTTCGCAAATTCCTCTGGCTGAACTGCGTTCCGACGGTCAAACCAACCTGCTGAACGCGCTGTACCTGGCCGCCAACCATCCGGTGAATGAAGTCAGTCTGTTCTTCAACAACAAACTGTTCCGCGGCAACCGTACCACCAAGGCGCACGCTGACGGATTCGACGCCTTTGCCTCGCCTAACCTGCCGCCACTGCTGGAAGCAGGGATCCATATCCGTCGCCAGAACGGTATCGACAGCCCGGTCTGCAACGGTGATCTGAAAGTGCATGACATTACCCCGCAGCCGATCGGCGTGGTGACGATTTATCCAGGGATCTCCGGCGCGGTAGTCCGCAACTTTTTGCTGCAACCGGTGAAAGCCTTGATCCTGCGCTCTTACGGCGTGGGCAACGCACCGCAAAAAGCGGAGCTGGTTGATGAATTGCGCGACGCTTCCGAACGCGGCATTGTGGTCGTGAACCTGACCCAGTGCATCTCCGGTCGGGTGAATATGGAAGGCTACGCCACCGGTAACGCGCTGGCCCATGCGGGGGTCATCAGCGGTTTCGACATGACGGTGGAAGCCGCCTTGACCAAGCTGCATTATTTGCTGAGCCAACCGCTGACGCCGGAGCAAATCCGCAGCCAGATGCAGCAAGACTTGCGCGGTGAACTAAGCATCAGTGGTTAACCCTAACCCCAAGACGGAGTCGCGATGAAAACAGCCCTGCTGCTAATCGATTTGCAAAACGATTTTTGCCCCGGCGGCGCACTGGCGGTGACAGACGGCGATGCCGTGATCGCCGTAGCCAATCGGGCAATAGAGGCCTGCAACGCGCGGGGCGAACCTGTAGTCGCCAGCCAGGACTGGCATCCTGCCAATCACCGTAGCTTTGCGGTAAACGCCAACGCACAGGTGGGTACGCTGGGTGAACTGGAGGGGTTGCCGCAGGTGTGGTGGCCGGTGCACTGCGTACAGGAAAGCCCAGGTGCCGAGCTTCATCCGCAATTAAACCAACGGGATATCGTCGCCGTATTCCGTAAAGGTCAAAATACGGATATCGACAGCTACAGCGCCTTCTTCGACAACGGGCATCGCTCACGCACCGAGTTGGACCGCTGGTTGAAAGCTCATGACGTGAGCCATTTGGCCGTGATGGGGCTGGCAACCGACTACTGCGTCAAATTCAGCGTCCTGGATGCTCTCGCGCTGGGGTACCAGACCTCGGTAATTACCGACGGCTGTCGCGGCGTTAATTTGCAAGCTGGTGACAGTCAGGAAGCCCTTCAGGCCATGCAGCAGGCTGGTGCAAAACTCGTTACCCTGTCACAATTCATCGAACGATAATGCGTCGGGTGCTGATGGCACCCGCCCATTCCCCCACCGACAAATCTCGACATCGCTCACATTCCGACCATTCTCCTGTGATGACATCTTGTTCGCGTGCAGCACTTTTGCTGTTATGACCGCTGATGCTCTGGCATCAATCAGTTATACGCATCCGGGGCCCATTGAGCCCGGCTTTATGTTACCGCCTGAGGCGGTTTCGGGTCGGCCTTGCCGACCAAAGGAGATAACATGGTTTTCACCCGTAAACTGCTGCCTTTGCTGGTGGCGGTGCAGTTTGGTATGGCTGGTGCCGGCATGGCGCATGCCGCCTCTTACCTCTCCGTCGGTTATTTCAACGGCGGGGGTGACGTTACCGCCGGTCCAGGCGGTGACATCAACAAGCTGGACGTCACGCAAATCACCCACCTCAATTACTCCTTCGGCCTGATCTACAACGATGAGAAAGACGAATCCAATCCGGCGCTAAAAGACCCGGCTCGCCTGCACCAGATTTATCTGTCACCTAAAGTGATGGCCGATCTGAAGCTGCTGCCGGTATTGCGTAAACAGAATCCGGAGTTGAAAGTGCTGCTGTCCGTCGGCGGTTGGGGTGCTCGCGGTTTTTCTGGTGCGGCGGCAACGCCAGAGAGCCGGAGCGTATTTATCCGTTCGGTGCTGGACGTCATCAAGCAGTACCAACTGGACGGCATCGATCTCGACTGGGAGTACCCGGTTAACGGCGCCTGGGGGCTGGTCGAAAGCCAACCGGCGGACCGGGCCAACTTCACAGTGCTGCTGAAAGAACTGCATAGCGCCCTGAATAAAAATAAATTGCTGACCATCGCCGTGGGTGCCAACGTCAAAAGTCCGCAGGAATGGGTGGACGTCAAAGGTATTGCGCCCTACCTCGATTACATCAACCTGATGACCTACGACATGGCGTACGGCACTCAGTATTTCAACTCCAATCTGTATGATTCCAAACAGTGGCCGACCGTCGCGGCGGCCGATCGCTACAGCGCCAATTTTGTCGTGGATAACTATTTGGCCGCTGGACTTAAACCGGCGCAGTTAAATCTGGGCATCGGTTTTTATGGTCGGGTACCCAAACGCGCCACTGAGCCCGGCATCGACTGGGACAAAGCCGACGCAGAGAAAAACCCTGTCACCCAACCCTATTTCACCGCGCGCGAAACCGCCGTCTTCAAATCACTGGGGTTGGACCTGACCAAAGACAGCTACTTCAAATATAACGATATCGTCAGCAAGCTGTTAAACGATCCACAGCGGCGCTTCAGCGCCCATTGGGACAGCGATGCCCAGGTTCCCTATCTGACGATGAAATCCGCCGAGGGCAAACCTTTATTCGCCATTTCGTACGAGAACCCACGCTCGGTTGAGCTGAAGGCTGATTACATCAAAAGTAAGGGATTAGGGGGCGCGATGTTCTGGGAATATGGCGCAGACGACAATAACCGGCTCGCGCATCAACTGGCGGAATCGCTGGGGATCAACGGCGGGAAAGGCTAAACCCACGGGGCGATGTCACTATCGCCCCGTTATTCGATTTACTGCGGTTTCAGCTTAGCCAAGGGTTCAGCGATAAACTGCTGTTTCAGCTCTTGCTTGCTCTTCATCACAATCTGGCCGTCGGTGCCGATACTCATGTGTTGCGGATCGGCATTGTGCAACGACTGCCACAGCATGACCGCCTGCAGGCTGTTTTCTTTCTGTTCCGGAGTCAGGGCTACGCCATCCGGCCACTTGCCCAGCTCAACGGCCAATACCAGCCGTTGATAGATTTCCGGCGTCATGGCGGCAATCAGGTCTTTCACATCCATCAGGGCTTTTCCTTACTCGTGCAAGAATAATTAGCTGAATCGATTTTTCTAACAACGTACTAGCTCTAGCCAGCCGTTTTCTCACCGTTCTCACCGTCGGTAAAACTGAGCGACGCCGAGTTAACGCAAAAACGCTCGCCGGTCGGCTGCGGGCCGTCGGGGAATACGTGGCCCAAATGCGCGTCACAGTGACCACAGCGGATCTCAACGCGATGCATATTATGTGAATTATCATCAAGATAACGAATCGCATCGTCAGATACCGGCTGATAGAAGCTCGGCCAACCACAGCCGGAGTCGTACTTGCTGTCTGAGTAGAACAGCGGGTGGTTGCAGCACAGGCAATGGTACACGCCCTCGCGTTTGTTGTGCAGCAATTTGCCGGAATACGGCGCCTCGGTACCACGTTCCTGAGTCACATAACGTTGGATTTCATTCAGTTCCGTGGCCGGATGGTCAGGGGTTGTCTCTTTAGCCATTTGTGCGTTTCTCTGAATGTGGATAATGTCAACGAAAACAATGAGTAATAATAACAAAAAATTAACAACACTGCAGCGCTTTTTGGCCTAAACTGTAGCCCATAAAGGTCACGTCGCGGCAATATGTGATACCGATCACATATCTTATATGGACTGACTTTATACTTGGCGGTTTGACCCCATATTACGGATGAGGCCGAACGCAAACGGAACGTGCAATAAGCGCTCAAACCAGGCTGCGAGGTTTGATTTGCAGCAAGTATTGACACGATTCCGCTTGACGCTTGGTAAGGTTTTTGTAATTTTACAGGCAACCTTTTATTCACTAACAAATAGCTGGTGGAATATATGACTATCAAAGTAGGTATCAACGGTTTTGGCCGTATCGGTCGCATTGTTTTTCGTGCTGCTCAAGAACGTTCTGACATCGAAATCGTTGCAATCAACGACCTGTTAGACGCAGAGTACATGGCTTACATGCTGAAATATGACTCTACTCACGGCCGCTTCAACGGCACTGTAGAAGTTAAAGACGGCCACCTGGTTGTTAACGGCAAAACCATCCGTTGTACCTCAGAAAGAGATCCGGCTAACCTGAAGTGGAACGAAGTCAATGTTGACGTCGTTGCAGAAGCAACTGGTCTGTTCCTGACTGACGAAACTGCACGTAAACACATCGCTGCAGGCGCTAAGAAAGTTGTTCTGACTGGCCCATCCAAAGACGACACCCCAATGTTCGTTATGGGTGTGAACCACAAATCTTACGCTGGTCAGGAAATCGTTTCTAACGCTTCTTGTACCACCAACTGCCTGGCACCACTGGCTAAAGTTATCAACGACAAGTTCGGCATCGTTGAAGCGCTGATGACCACCGTGCATGCAACTACCGCAACTCAGAAAACCGTTGATGGCCCGTCTCACAAAGACTGGCGCGGCGGCCGCGGCGCATCTCAAAACATCATCCCTTCTTCTACCGGTGCTGCTAAAGCAGTAGGTAAAGTTATCCCAGAACTGAACGGCAAACTGACCGGTATGGCGTTCCGCGTTCCTACCCCGAACGTTTCTGTGGTTGACCTGACTGCTCGTCTGGCTAAACCTGCTTCTTACAAAGAAATCTGTGCTGCTATCAAAGCTGCATCTGAAGGCGAGCTGAAAGGCGTGCTGGGCTACACCGAAGACGAAGTGGTTTCTACCGATTTCAACGGCGAAACTCTGACTTCCGTATTCGATGCCAAAGCCGGTATCGCTCTGAGCGACACCTTCGTGAAACTGGTTTCTTGGTACGATAACGAAACTGGTTACTCCAACAAGGTTCTGGATCTGATCGCTCACATCTCCAAATAATGGATTGATGCCAAGCTGATGATGAGGGCGACATTTTTGTCGCCCTTTTTTTGTTTCTACGGCGAACAAAAGGCCAACCGATGAACGAAAAAATTTTCACCCTACCCGTTACTCAGCAAATTTCTCCTTATATCAGCCAACGGCAACTCGACGAACTGCCCGTGGTGGTGGTTTCCCACCCGAAAGTGCGTGCGGCTATCACGCTGCAAGGCGCGCATCTGTTGGCCTGGCAACCCAGCGGTGAAAAGCCGGTCATTTGGCTGAGTAACAACACGCCATTTAAAAAAGGCAATGCTATCCGCGGCGGCGTCCCCATTTGCTGGCCCTGGTTTGGTCCGGTGGCAAAACCTTCACACGGTTTCGCCCGCAATCAGCCCTGGAGTCTGACGGCGCATGATGAAGATGATAACGGCGTCATTCTGACCTTCACGCTGAAAGACAATGAGCAAACCCGTAGCCTGTGGCCACACGCCTTTACGCTGATTGCCCGCTTCAAGCTAGGCGAAGAGTGTGAGATAGAGCTGGAGTCCCACGGTGATTATCAGGCCACTGCGGCGCTGCATAGCTACTTCCAGATCGGGGACATTGAACAGGTTAAGGTAGCCGGCCTCGGCGTGCCTTATATCGATAAAGTCGCTGGGGGCGCCGAAGCCAAACAGACCGGTGACGTGACCTTCGTCGGCCAGACCGATCGGGTTTATACCCAGCCGGAGGCCTTTAGCCTGATCAAAGATGCGGCGCTCCAACGCACCATTGAGGTTCATCACCATCACATGAGCGATGTGATTGCCTGGAACCCTGGCGTAGAGCTTTCTTGCAGCATGGCGGACATGCCTAACGACGGGTATAAAACCATGGTTTGCGTGGAAACCGGCCGCGTCAGCAAACCGCTGATCGCAGCAGGGGAACAACCGGCACGGCTGGCAGTGACCTTCCGCACCCGCAAGAACGCGTGATCGCAGCAGGGGCGGTGAAAACTGCCGCCCTGCATCATTGCACTACAGATGTGCAAAAGGGGCGCCAGCGCCCCTTTATGATGCCTACATTGCACTTTTTTTGTGCATTCGCTTTTTAGAAGCTGTAGCTCACACCCGTCATTAACACCCCGGTGTAAGATTTATCCACCATCGGGCTGTCTTTCACTTCATCAGACAGTTTGATGTAACGCCCCATAAAGAAGGCATTCCAGTCTTTGTTGATCTTGTAGTTGGCGCTCAGCTCAACGTAAGGTGCCCAGCTGTCGCTTGGCGTGTAGCTGTCCAGACCGCTGCGGCGAGATTCGTTATCGCTAACGCCGTAGTAGTATTTGTTCTGGTTTTTGCTGCTCCACGTCACACCCACACCCGGCACCAAGGTGAAGGCGTCCAGCTCAAACTTGTACAGATAGGCGAAGTCACCAATCATGCCGTTGCTGTAATCCAGGGTATCACCGGTAAAAGTGGTACGCAGGGTGCCCCAATCAGCATTATGCGTATAAGCCAGACCGGCCATCAACGTGCCGCGACGCTTGTCCAACTTCTTCATGCGATCGTCGTCACTGTCGCCCGGACGGTAGCCCAACGGCGAGTAGTAACCCATCAGACTCAGTTGGTTTTCCTGATCTTTCCACAGGTAATAACCGGCGGTCAGGGTACGGAAGTAGAAGTCATCCCCTTCATAGTTGATGACGGGTACCGGATACACGCGGTCCTGATAGCCACGATACGGATCCGGGCTAACCAGCGCGGAAGCACCGAGTGACCAGGTCCCAGCCTGAGCACTTTGCGCACAAACCATTGCGGAAGCGATAATTGCTAGCGTTTTGAGTTGAAAAATCTTCACTGGTTCTTTTTCCATAAATAACAGAGTTAATAGCTGGCTTAGTTTATGTGAAATTGTCGTTACGCGCCTAATCTTTACAATAGAAAACAACCAAGATCGAATAACTTAGAATAGAAATATGAATTAATCATGGCGGAACAGTGACGTTTTTTGCCGCAGGCCGCGCCAGACAAGGCATTTGGCTATCCCTGTCATAACTGAGTCATTGATATGACTTAAAAAAAGCTTTTTACCACGCAGGAAATTTTCTGGTATGCAAACTAAGCTTAAATCAGAAGGTGAATGAATCCTGAGCCCAGTGGCAATACAGCGCAACTCGCGATAATAAGCGCACCAAGTTGGCATACGGGTTGCTGTACTCAAGGATAACTTCTTCTTTCGGGGGCCAAAACACAATCATCAGCTCCCTTTAACCTGTGCTAATAACGAAAGGACGGGCATCGCCATGAACATATTTGACCACTATCGCCAGCGCTACGAAGCTGCCAAGGACGAAGAGTTCACACTGCAGGAATTTCTTACCATCTGCCGGCAAGATCGCAGTGCATATGCCAATGCGGCAGAACGTCTACTCATGGCTATCGGTGAACCAGTTATGGTGGATACCGCGCTTGAGTCGCGTATGTCTCGCCTGTTCTCCAACCGCGTGATCGCACGCTATCCGGCATTCGAAGAGTTCTACGGTATGGAAGAAGCTATCGAACAGATAGTCTCTTACCTGAAACATGCCGCTCAGGGCCTCGAAGAGAAGAAACAAATTCTTTATCTGTTGGGCCCCGTCGGCGGCGGTAAATCATCGCTGGCAGAACGCCTGAAAGCGCTGATGCAACGCGTGCCCATTTATACCCTGAGCGCCAACGGCGAACGCAGCCCGGTAAACGACCACCCGCTGTGCCTGTTCAATCCGCAGGAAGATGCCACTATTCTGGAAAAAGAATATAACATTCCGAATCGTTACCTCGGCACCATCATGTCCCCTTGGGCGGCAAAACGCCTGCATGAATTTGGCGGCGACATCACCAAATTCAAAGTGGTCAAGGTGCGTCCGTCCATCCTGGAACAGATCGCCATCGCCAAAACGGAACCGGGTGACGAGAACAACCAGGATATCTCCGCGCTGGTCGGCAAGGTCGATATTCGCAAGCTGGAAAACCACGCACAAAACGATCCGGATGCCTATGGTTATTCCGGCGCCCTGTGCCGTGCCAACCAGGGGATTATGGAGTTCGTGGAGATGTTCAAAGCGCCGATCAAGGTGCTGCATCCTCTGCTGACCGCCACCCAGGAAGGTAACTACAACGGTACCGAAGGGATCTCTGCCCTGCCGTTCAGCGGCATTATTCTGGCGCACTCCAACGAATCCGAATGGGTGACCTTCCGTAACAACAAAAACAACGAGGCCTTCCTCGACCGCGTTTACATCGTCAAGGTGCCTTACTGCCTGCGAGTTTCGGAAGAGATCAAAATCTACGACAAACTCCTGGATCACAGCGAACTGACCCATGCGCCGTGCGCCCCTGGCACGCTGGAAACCTTGGCGCGCTTTACCGTGCTCTCACGCATGAAAGAACCGGAAAACTCCAGCATCTACTCGAAGATGCGCGTCTATGACGGCGAAAGCCTGAAGGATACCGATCCGAAAGCCAAGTCGTACCAGGAATACCGCGACTACGCCGGGGTCGATGAAGGCATGAACGGCCTGTCCACCCGCTTCGCATTTAAAATTCTGTCGCGGGTGTTCAACTTTGATCACGCAGAGGTCGCCGCTAACCCGGTTCACCTGTTCTATGTGTTGGAACAGCAGATCGAACGTGAGCAATTCCCGCAAGATCTGGCAGAGAAATACCTGGAGCACCTGAAAGGTTATCTGATCCCGAAATACGCCGAATTTATCGGCAAAGAGATCCAGACGGCCTATCTGGAATCTTACTCGGAATACGGTCAGAACATTTTTGACCGCTACGTGACCTATGCAGACTTCTGGATCCAGGATCAAGAGTACCGTGATCCGGACACCGGCCAGCTGTTCGATCGCGAGTCCCTGAACGCTGAACTGGAGAAAATCGAGAAACCGGCCGGCATCAGCAACCCGAAAGATTTCCGCAACGAAATAGTCAACTTCGTGCTGCGCGCCCGTGCTAACAATAGTGGCCGTAACCCTAACTGGACCAGCTATGAGAAGCTGCGTACCGTGATCGAGAAGAAAATGTTCTCGAACACCGAAGAGTTACTGCCGGTGATTTCCTTTAACGCAAAAACCTCAACGGATGAGCAGAAAAAACACGACGACTTCGTCGACCGTATGATGGAGAAAGGCTACACCCGCAAACAGGTTCGTCTGCTGTGTGAATGGTATCTGCGGGTCAGAAAGTCTTCGTAACGTCTAATGAGAATTAGCGTCATGGAGATGGCGTATACCCAAAATAATTGGCGTTGCATCAAGGCGGTAAGAGCGCTTATCCCGATGAGCTTACTCTGGTAAGTGATTCGGGTAAGTGACCGCAACCAACAAGGCAACGGCAAGTATAACGAGTATAGAAAGTTGGCAACGTCGTTTGGGGGAAGTATGGCCTATTTCATTGACCGACGGCTTAACGGCAAAAACAAGAGCATGGTTAACCGCCAACGCTTCTTGCGCCGCTACAAGTCGCAAATCAAACAGTCGATTGCCGAAGCCATCAACAAGCGTTCGGTCACCGACGTAGACAGTGGGGAGTCCGTCTCGATCCCCGCTGGCGATATCAACGAACCTATGTTTCATCAGGGTCGCGGTGGCACACGCCACCGCGTTCATCCGGGCAATGACCACTTTGTGCAAAATGACCGCGTCGAACGCCCTCAGGGTGGCGGCGGTGGCGGCGGCGGTCAGGGCAATGCCAGCCAGGATGGTGAAGGCGAAGACGAGTTTGTTTTCCAGATATCCAAGGACGAGTATCTCGACCTGCTGTTTGAAGATCTGGCGCTGCCGAACCTGAAAAAGAATCAGTATAAGCAGCTCACCGAGTACAAAACCCATCGGGCCGGTTACACCGCCAACGGCGTGCCGGCCAATATCAGCGTGGTGCGTTCGTTGCAAAACTCGCTGGCGCGCCGCACTGCCATGACCGCAGGAAAACGCCGCGCGTTGCATGAGTTGGAAGACGAACTCACCCAGATGGAAAACACAGAGCCGGTGCAACTGCTGGAAGAGGAACGACTGCGCAAGGAAATTGCCGAACTGAGAAAGAAAATCGAAAGCGTGCCATTTATCGACACCTTTGATTTACGCTATAAGAACTATGAGCGCCGACCGGAACCTTCCAGCCAGGCGGTAATGTTCTGCCTGATGGACGTTTCCGGCTCCATGGACCAGGCCACCAAGGACATGGCCAAGCGTTTCTATATTCTGCTCTATCTGTTCCTGAGCCGAACCTATAAAAACGTCGAGGTGGTGTATATACGCCACCATACCCAAGCGAAGGAAGTGGATGAGCAGGAGTTCTTCTACTCGCAGGAGACTGGCGGCACCATTGTGTCCAGCGCGCTAAAACTGATGAATGAAGTGGTTGAGGAACGTTACGATCCGGCGCAATGGAACATCTACGCCGCGCAGGCGTCGGATGGCGACAACTGGGCCGATGACTCGCCGCTGTGCCACGAACTGCTGGCGAAAAAGCTGCTGCCGATGGTTCGCTACTACAGCTACATTGAAATCACCCGCCGCGCCCACCAAACGCTGTGGCGCGAATACGAGGACCTGCAGGCAAAATTCGAAAACTTTGCCATGCAGCATATCCGCGAACCGGACGATATTTACCCGGTATTCCGCGAACTTTTCCACAAGCAGACCGTGTAATTACACATAAATTCATTTTAAATCAGCCGGTTAACTCTGTTTTCCGGCTGTTTTTTTAACCGGTAAAAAGAAAACCACTTCAGGATCCTGCTCATCAAGGTTATCAATACGGCCACTCTCAATAAATCCGGCCTTCGACAGTAGCTTTATCATCGGTAAATTCGAGCTATTGGTTGAGGTAAAAAGTTTTGGACGCATGCAGATCGATTTAAAATATTCGATAAATTTTAACCCCACCTCTTTACGCCTCATCAGGTTGCCAACCATAAGAATTTCTATAAATCCACTGTCGTAAAAGTGATAGTGCAATACGCCGTAAGCCACGACCATGCCCTCCATTTCGGCTACGTGGCAGACACCAGCCTCGCACCACTCGCCGATCTGAGCATAGCGACGTGGGTCCTGTGATGCCAAGGTATCAATGTCAATCAATAGGTTAGCATCCGTTACTGTTGCCAGGCGAAAAATCAATTTCGGCTCCCCGTTATTTTTGTGCTTAGTGAGCATCATCCGCTGAGGTAATTCCTAATTACGTTTTTACCCATTGCGCTAATTAGGAATATTCCTATTTAATGAATAGCCAAATTGCCATCTCAGGTGAATGCTATGGAATTACTTCCCTTCGCAATCATCGTCGTTTTGATCGCAGTTGTCGTATTTTCCTTTGTCATGTATTTGCGACAAAGACGAATAAGTACTTTCAACGCCAAGCGGAAACGACGTTAGGACGCCCTCACACAAGGAAGTGGTTCAACAATCCCCTATTAGCCAAAGCCTCACTCACGCCCTATCCCCACCACCCGGCAGGCTTTATCATCGAACCGATACCCAGCGTTTTTTCTGAGGATATTCTGATACCTGCATCATTACAGATTTTCTGCTTGTCGCTGAAATTCAGGTGCGCTACTGTCGCCATCTGGAGACACACACCATCACATAACCAGAACAACATCCAGTTTGTCGCTATCATCCCTTGATCCCGCCGCTGCGCGGGATTTTTTTATCCCGTACAGAACCGCTCAACGATATGAAGCACCGATATCCCTACTGCCAGAAATTGACAGCGGCAGCCATTACACTTTGCCTTCCTGCAGGAGACACCTCTTGCCCTTGTTCAACACAGAGGGAAATCGCCGCCAATGACGCGCATTGTGACCATTCTTACCGATAATTTCTCTGATTGGGAAACTGCCCTGATCAACTCTACTTGCCGCGGCTATTACGGTTTCGATACTCGTTTTGCCTCCCCCAATGGCGCCCCTGTCATTTCCTCCGGCGGCATGCATGTGACCCCCAATATGGCGCTCGAGGCTATCCAACTGAGCGAGACAGATCTGTTGATCTTATGCGGAGGCACGGTATGGCGAACCGATCAGGCCCCAGATATCGCTGGGATGGTAGCGGAGGCCCACAGCAAAAACATCGTCGTCGCCGCCATTTGCGATGGAACCCGCGTTTTGGCACAGGCGGGCATACTTGATCATCTTCGCCACACCTCCAATTCCGCTGAGAATTTATCGCAGCTTAACTACGGCGGAGCTGAATATTATCAGGATGTGCCCTATGCCGTAGCCGACCAGCGCGTGGTAACCGCCCCCGGTAGCGCACCGGTCAGTTTTATGGCGGAGATCCTGGATATGTTAGGGGTTAGCGATAACAACCTTAAAACCTACCTGGCCATGCACGCCGCTGAACACAGCAAACCAATTTAGTCCCGTTGGTTTCAGCCGAGTCAAACACGGCCCCCGCCCCCACTTTTCAGCATAAAAAAGCCCCGCAAGTTGGACGGGGCTCCATCTAATAGAAATGCCTTATAAGCCGTTGGCAGCTTCATCTATCAAAGCGGCGATTTCTTTCGGATGCGAAGCAAGAGAAGCATGGCTGGCGTCCAGCGTAATCACCTTTTTGGCCTTCAAACGCGCAGACATTCGCTGCTGGTTTTCGGGGGCTATCATCCGGTCATTGCTGGAGATTTGGTACCAGGAAGGTTTGTGTTTCCACGCCGGCTCAGCGATCGTATTGCCGAAGGTGCTGGCCAACGGCGCCTTTTGCGTTACTGCCATCACCAATGCCTCATCAGCAGGCAGATCCTGACAGAAGCTTTCGTGGAACTTGTCTGTCTTAATCCATAAATAGCCGTCGCTGTCCGGCGCCAGGTTCGCCGCCGCAATTGGCGGATGTTGCTGGGTAATGCCTCCGGGGCTTTCGCCGGCGTCCGGTGCGAAGGCGGCGATATACACCAATCCCACCACGTTGGGTTGATTGCCCATTTCACTGAGCACCGCGCCACCATAAGAATGGCCGACCAACAGCACCGGTCCCTGCTGCTGCGCCACCATCTTGCGGGTGCGTTCAGCATCGTCTGCCAGCGATGTCAGCGGCATTTCAACCGCGTGAATCGAGTGATATCCCTTGTGCGATAATTCGGTAATGACTTTGCTCCAGTGCGCTGCACCGCCCCAAAATCCGTGGACCAGGACTACGGTAGGTTTTGCCTTCATTACAAGATTCCTTCTTTCGCGTGGAGACGCTACACCAAACTTGAGCGTCCGCACTGTTCACTTCCAGCACCCTCTGGCTCAAGCCCAAACGTCTTTATATACCCCCTTGTATATAGTTCACATCAAGAGTTTCCAGCAATAGCTACGAATAGTTAATCTGTTGCAACATCCTTCCTGGCGAACCATTCTGCCCGGGTTATCTCCCAAATTTCCGTAGTTATGCGGCCTGCTACATAAGCGCTTTCTTGGGTCGCAACCACTCGCATGCCGTTATGCTCGGAAATACGTCGAGACGCCAGGTTGTCTTTTGCCTTGGAAACCCGTAGCACCGGCTGCCCCAGTTGATTGAACCAGTAATCAGTCACTGTTTCGCTGGCTTCACTCATCAATCCCTGACGTTGCCATGCCAGTGATAGCCAAAATCCACGATTACTGTTGCCAATCAAATTCAGGTTAATTGCACCAATCAAATGCTGCTCATCCTCTCGTCGCCGGATAGACCAAAACCAACCTGTGCCCGCCTCCATCGCGGGTAGCGCGATATTATTGATAAACTCCAACGCAGCGCCTTCAGGGTATGGCCAAGGAATTTGATCTGTCATATGACGCACAATTTCCCACTGTGGAAACAACAGCTGAATATCTTCGGCATCGCCAGGCGTCAGTGGGCGCAATACCAGCCTCCGACTGACTAAAACAGGAATTTCCAAGGAATAAACCTCCTATGCGCGCCCAAAGCCTTGATGGCATACACGCCTCTGACAAGATTAAAACTAGGATTTATACCTATTACGATCTAAAATCCCATGAAAAAACAAAGAGAAGTATTTTCAACAATATCAATAGGGAATTTTTACGTGAAGGAAATGATCTCCATTCTTTTTATCGTAAGCCTGCTGGCGACGCTTTTTTCGTGGTTATTCGTTTATAGCCTCAATATTCATTAACGCCGTGCGAGAATAAAAAAACCCCGGCATGCGCTGATGCCAGGGTTATCAAAGCCACACTATAGCCGTCCAGGTTTTACAATCACGGTGACTACTGTTTCGTCTGGATCCAGAATGCGTGGATCAGCCCCGGGAAGTAGCCAAACAAGGTGAGGATAATATTGAGGATAAACGCGCCGCCTATACCTTTATCCAGCAGTACGCCCAGCGGTGGCAGGATGATGGTAAATACGATTCTCCAAAAACTCATAATAGCGCCTCATTTTGTTCCATAAGACACCAACATATTATATCTGCTTAACATTTTCAAATCTCACCCAGCAAATCGGTCTTCAACGTGGCATGAAAAATGCGTATAGCCACAGCAATTGTGTTGATACCTGCCTAAATTGAAGAAACAATTAATAAGCATTGATTATGTGGGGTTAAGCCCTTAAAATTTGTAACTTAACAATACAACTGGGTAAGGTTTCATGTCGTCGCTGTGGGTTGCAACACAATACTTTTATTTGATTGGCTTGGTAGTTTCTATGATTTTCACCTACCTGGTCAGCCGGGATACCATAAAAATTCGTTTTCTCAGTGCCTTAACGATTGGTTTAACCTGGCCCCTGAGCCTACCGGTAGTGTTGATGTTCTCCTTGTTCTGACGCTGCAGAAACCACCCCGTCAAACGCTGACGGGGCGATAGCACCGCCTACTACATCAAAAATCGTACCCAACTGTCGCCACCACGGAGCGTTCTGCGCCCCAGTAGCAATAGCCGGTCCCATAGCAGGCCGCGACATATTTCCTGTCAGTCAGGTTATTCACATTCAGTTGCACATAGGCACCTTTCAACGACGGATTCACCCTGTCCAAATTCATCCGCACCGAGGCATCCAACAGCGTAACGGAAGGGATCCTCAACGTATTTTCGTTATCGGCCCATTGCTTGCCGATGTAACGCGCCCCAGCACCAAGATCCACACCGTATGAGGTGGCATATTTGCCCCACAGTGAAGCCATTTGGTCCGGTGCGAGATACGGTGTGTTGCCGTCGTTGCCATCAATGGCATCTTTGAATTTCACTTTATTGTAGGTATAGCCTGCGATCAGATCGAAGCGTTCGGTGATCTTGCTTCGGGCCTCCAGCTCAATCCCCTGAGAATGCACCTTGCCGGCCGGCAGGTAATAGCTTTGCTGAACCACGCGGTTAGCCACGTCTTTCTGCGTCAGGTCATACAGCGCCACGCTGTATATCGAGGAACTGCCTGGTGGCTGGTACTTCAGGCCCACCTCATACTGCTCGCTGGTGCTGGGTTTCAGCATATGGCCGTTTTGATCGGGCAATGCCTCCGGGGTGACTGCGGTGCTATAACTGACGTAAGGCGAGAAACCGTTATCAAAGCGGTACAACAGTGAGCCGCGGCCGCTAAAATTGTCGTCGGTGCGGGCATCGCTGGTGCCGGTGTTGAGCACCGTATTTTTAGATTCGATACGGTCGAAGCGCCCTGACAGATTCAGATACCAATTCTGTAAGCTGATTTCATCCTGCAGATAAACGCCGGTCTGCTCATAACGACGTCGGGAATCAGTATGTGTCAGGTTGGTTAATGCGTCACCGCCGGACACGCCGGTGTAAGGATTAAGCTGCGAAGCTCCCGCAGACTCATCCCACAGATTATTACGCAGGCGCTGGTAATCCAAACCCAGCATCACCTTATGATCCAGCGGCCCGGTAGCAAAATCGGCTTCCAGTTGGTTATCAACGGCGAAGGCATCCAGCGAAGTGGCTGAACCGCTGTAATAGCGATTCAATAGGCTGTGATCGTCATTCCAGCCAATCTGGTACACCTGCTGTAATTCAACATTGGAGTGGGTGTAGCTGGCGTTCTGGCGGAATGACCAAATGTCGTTAAAACTGTGCGAGAAAGCGTAGCTGTAAATCTGTTCCCAACGTTTGAACACATTGCGGCTGCTCTCGCCATCAAAGAAGCCACGCCCCAGCTTGTCACCGGAACTGGAATAGAGGCTGCCATCTGCAGGTACCGCACTGTGATAACCGCCTGAGGGATCTTTTTGCAGGTAAGCTTTCAGCAGCAGCGAGGTATTTTCATCCGGCTGCCACAGTAATGACGGTGAAATGGCATAGCGTTCCTCACGTTGATGGTCATACATGGTTTCGCTACTGCGCGTCATCCCGGTCAACCGATAAGCCCACTGTTCCGACAGCGCGCCGGTCACATCGAAAGCGCCACCCTGGGTGTTGTTATTGCCTGCCATCAGGTTAACGTGCCCTTCCGTGGCAAACTGGGGGCGCTTGGAGGTCAAAGCGACCAATCCGCCCGGAATGCTTTGCCCGTACATGACCGATGAAGGCCCTTTGATAACGTCGATGCGTTCCAGGAACCAGGGGTCAACCTGCAAGGCATTATAGGTGCCGCCGTCACTCAATAACCGCAGACCATCAAGGAAGGTGTTATTAACGTCGCCACCGTGAAAACCACGTAACGCAATGGTGTCATAGCGCGTTGCACCACCGGCGAAGTTAGTGAAAACACCAGGTGTATATTTCAGGGCATCATTAACCGTTTGAGTATTCTGGTCGGTCATTTGTTGGCGCGTCACCACCGAAACGGACTGTGCAGTCAGGATCAAGGGTTTATCGGTTTTGGTCACCCCCTGGCTGGTCGTGGCTTGATAGCCGTGCGTCGCTGCTTCCGCCGTATCCGCGGGTTTAGCAGTAACAACCAGAGTATCCTCAGCGAAAGACACCAGCGGCAGGAACATCGCAAACGCACACAAAACCCGTGACCGTTTGACAGGAAAAATCATCGGCATACCTGTAATCCCCAGTAAAAATCATTAAATGACACCCAAAAGCCCCCCTGTCAGCAGCGCTGGCTGACAACTTGCTCAGATGTTCAATCGGTGTGGTGAATGTAAACAAAGTGAAATATTAATGATAATTATTATCTTTATCGATAGTAAATTTCAAGCATCAGGCAACTTTTAATAAGCAAACAAAGCGTTCTGTTCAGCCCGCAAGCACATAAACCAGAAAGCGTTTATGCATATGAAAAAAAGACAAAAAAAAAGCCAGCTCCAGGCTGGCAAGAAAACGGGATGTCATATGAACCCTGTCAGGCCAGACGAGCGGAGCGCATAAGGAGACAACCCTTCACCTCTCAACTGGCAATCAATAATGATAACGACTATCATTATCCTTTACGAACGAATTTCTATCTACAACTTTCTGCCGTTACGTCTCGATTGGCGTTCAACGAGAACGTTTAATGAACCAGGCATGCAAACGGCCAGCCACCAGCAAAATACCACCAAGCAGAACATTCGCCATTACCCACAGCGTTAATATGTATATAAAAGTCTGGTAGAGTGGAATTCCCCGTGCGGCGGAAAAGGGATTAATGTGCCAAATCCGAATAATAAAGAAGGGATTTAGGTTAAACCATTGGCAAAATATAGCGACCAACAGCGGCGGCAGAAAAAAATAAAATCCCAGCGTAGCTATCAGCAAGCACAGAGCGAAGCGCTCGTTTTTATACTCTTTCATATCAATGAATTACCATTATAATTCGGCTACAGCAAGCTTGAGCATGACGTTTTGAACAGACCCGATAGACGCCGAATAGTTCCCACTTTAAGGTAAAATAAAGCCTGTCTGGCGTTTAAATTTCATTTAGTTTTTTGGTGTTATAACGCTAGTCAGCTCAGGAGGCTCCAATGATACCGGACGATCGCCCTATCCCGCCAAACCGCAAAAAACTTAAAATCATCTTTGGCTGGTATATATATACCGTTTATGCGTTGCTGATCTTTAATATTTATCTGGCAGTATATAACGGCTGTGTCAGGCACCCGATTGAAGCGCCACTGATCTCAGCGTGCCACAGCTTGTTCATCGCGTTTATGCTTTACCACGTGTTGAAAAAACGCACCTATTTCGCTTGGGTCATGCTGGCTTACTATATCCTGATGCGCTTGTATTACGCCAACCTGCTGCACATCGAGTTTACTCTCTGGAGCCGTGGGCTGGTGTTCATTCTGCTGACGCTGCTGCTGGCGGGCACAGTCTCTGTCGGCCAGCTCGCGACACCGCCGCTGCGCCAAGATTGGCTGGCTAACCTGGGGTGGAGACAATGGGCTACGTTAGCCGTTCTGTCGGGGGTGCTGACGCCGTTAATTACCACCGATTATTTAGGCTGACGGCCAGCATCTAACGGGGGATATGGGGTTCCGAGATATCAACCAGACGGCAGACCTTGGTGTAGTTATTGGATTTTTCACATATTTTATCAGTGACAAATACGCCAAGGTAGCTCAGCACCAGCAAATAACCGGCCATGCATAAAATGAAAATAAGCGTTCTCACCGATAGGACCAACCTGACAACAAAACCCTGACTATCATACCTTGCTTATCCCTGTTTAGACTATTTCAAAGTATTTCATTAATCCGCTGGTCATTTCAGAGGCCAGAATGTTATGTTATTACATACCATGACAAGCCAGCACAGATGCATTAATGGAAAGCCAAACCCCGCCGTTACTTACCGTAGAACACCTGACGCTCTCACTGAACGCGGAGGTCAAGGTCCACGATCTGAGCTTCACTTTGCATGCAGGTGAACGTTTATGCCTGCTGGGCGCATCGGGTTCCGGCAAATCACTGACCGCCGCCGCCATTCTGGGCACGCTGCCGGTCGGAGCAACGGTTAGCGGTTCGATTCGACTGCAAGGGCGAGAAGTTAATGGTCTGCGTTTGCAACGGCGCAAAAACACTGAATTGGCAGCCATTTTTCAGGATCCTTTTACCAGCCTCAATCCCCTGACCACCGTGGGCCAGCAATTGAGCCTGGCGCTACGCAGCCAAAATCCCCTGACGAAATGCCAGGCCCAGCACTGCGCCGCGGAATTACTGACAGCGTTGGGAATGTCGCCGGACAACGTTATGACGCGTTACCCCAATCAACTGTCCGGGGGCCAATGTCAGCGAATATGTGCAGCACTGGCCTTACTCGGTGAGAAAAGCCTGTTGATCGCAGATGAACCTACCACCGCTCTGGACATGGTCAGCCAGCATCAGCTGATTGATATCCTGAAAAGCTACACCGAACGCCCCAGCGCGCCGGCGTTACTGTTTATTACTCACGATCTGGCCGTTGCCGCCGGTCTGTGTCAACGTGCCATCGTGCTGGTGAACGGGGAAATAGCCGAACAGGGCTCCTTCGGCCGATTGTTACAGCACCCCCAGCATCCATACACCCAACAGCTGGTCGCCAGTGCTCAACGCCCGGCATTTAACCGGCCCCCATCACTGAGCCTGGCAGGGTAACGGCATGAACAATCTGCCCATGAGCGGGGAAATGCCCTTTATCAGCCTGCAGCAGGTCTGCCGACAATTTTCATCGGGAGCCGGTGGGCTACAACCTACCGATCTGAACCTGTACTCTGCACAACGCGTTGGATTAGTGGGCTGCTCCGGGGCCGGGAAATCAACGCTGCTTAAGCTGTTGCTGGCGCTCGAAACGGCGGACGCCGGTCATATCATGTGTCAGGGCGAGGAAATTCGCCCTGCCCCGGTTCATAGATTGCGCTGGTACCGACGGTTAGTGCAGTACGTACCTCAGGACGCCCATGCTTCGCTGAACCCTCGCCACAGGGTAGCGGAACTAATTACCGCTCCCTTGCGCCAACTTGGTCCACGTCAGGATTGGGGTATCGCGGCCGAACGGGCTTTGCGACAGGTCGAATTGGATGAAAGCCTGCTGTATGTGCGCGCCGGGCAACTTTCCGGCGGGCAGGCGCAACGGGTAGCCCTGGCGCGTGCTATTGCGCTGAAACCCCGTTTTTTACTGGCCGATGAACCGGTCAGCGGCCTGGATTTGCCGCTGCGTCAGCAGATCATCGCCCTGCTCGACCAGATTGCCCGTCAGCAAAATATGGGCATGTTGCTTGTTTCCCACGATATTTCACTGGTTGCCGCCTTATGTCAGCGCACGCTGGTGATGGCGTCTGGCGTCATTGTGGAAGACCGCCCCACCCATGAACTGCTTCACGCCCCGAGGCATTCCGCTACCCGCCGTTTGATCGACGCCATTCCGCTGTTGCCGTCCTTTTTCCAGCACTAAAATTTTGAGGAGTTTGCATGTTCAACCCGCGCTTTATTGGCCCAACCGGCTGCCTGCTCGCCGGCAGTTTGCTGCTCGTCGGCTGCTTTGACCCTGTTGACCCCAAAGAAAGTACCGGCGACGAACGGCGCATCCGACTGGCGATGCTTCAGCCCCCACGCTCTGGGCTCACCCCGTTGAGCGATGACGCGTTTAAACTTTCGCGCTGGAGCACCGCCGAAACGCTGGTGGTGCTGAACGCCGACGGCGAGGCTGAACCGGCGCTGGCAATCGAATGGCAACAGCTGGATCAACACCGCTGGCGCTTCGTACTACGATCGGGGGTCAATTTCCATGATGGTAGCGCGATGACCCCGGACAGCGTGGTGCGTTCGCTTTCAGCGGCGATGAACGCCGCCCCCAAACCGCGCATTCTTGACGGCGTCGAATTGGCTATCGTCCCAGAAGGTGATCATGCTGTCGTGATCACAACCGCCGTGCCCGATCCGCTCCTCCCGCAGCGGTTGTCCAGCCCACAATTGGCGATCCTCGCCGAACGGGCCTATGGCGCCAACGGGGTGGTTAATCCCTTGCAGGCCGGAACCGGCGCCTTTGTGCTAACAGAGATCAACGGCACCAGTAGCGCACGTTTAAACCGCTTCGACGGCTATTGGGGCGAGAAAGCGGCCGCCCCAGGAATCGACGTCAACTTTGTCCCGGATAGCGCCGCGCGCGCTGCCGCCCTGCGCACCGGCAGCGCCGATTTGGTAGAGGCGCTGCCAGTCTCGCAGTTACCGTTAATTGCGGCAGAATTGATCCACGAAGTACCCATACCGCGCACCAATACGCTGTATCTGAACACCCGGGTCGGTGCTTTCCGCGATCCGGCCATGCGCGCCGCCGCCGCCGCGGCGATCCAGCGCCGCCCGTTGGTGGACAACGTTTACGAAGGCCGCGCCGATATTGCCTCCGGGCTGCTGGGGCCCGCGCTGCGTTGGGCCGCGCCGTTGCGCCAGCCGCAACCAACTCTGCCGCCAACCACGGTTGAAGGCAAAACCATCACCCTGGCCACCTTCAGCGATCGCGCCGAGCTACCCGAAGTGGCGGTGTATCTGGCGCAGCAACTCAGCGCCGCCGGTTTTGTGGTAAAGCAGGAAGTGCGGGAATATGCGCACATTGAAGCCGACGCGCTGGCGGGCAAATTCGACGCCTTTATCTTGTCGCGAGCCACGGTGCTGGACTCTGGCGATCCTCTGGCCTACATGTACAGTGACTTCGCCTGCCGGGGTTCTTTTAACATTGCTCAACTGTGCGATCCGCAGGTGGACGAAGCATTGACTCAGGCCGCAGCCATTCCTGCCGGGCCACAACGACGCCAGGCTATCATTGCGGCAGAAAGCCGCATTCTGGCAACCCATGCAGCGATACCCTTGCTACATGAACGCGTGATCCAGGGGGAAGCTGCCGTAATGAGGAGCGCAGAGCGCGATCCTCGTGAACGCCTGCTGGTGACGCCTCGCAGCTTCATCGCCCCAGAGCAACCTTGATGGAAAAAGCACTACGACTATTGCCACTCGCCTCACGCCTGTTCTCGCTGCTGGGGATGATCGTATTGATTGGCCTGATGCCTTGGCTGTCCGGGCGCGATCCTGCGCTCAGCTTGCTGCGGGCGCGTTCGGGTGAACAAGAGGCTACCCCGGAAGCCCTGAATGCCATTCGTCAGCAATATGGCCTGGACGACGGGCCCTTGCTGCTGCTTGGCCGCTGGTTTCACGGCGTGCTGCAGGGTGATGCCGGCAACTCGTGGATTTCCGGTCGCCCGGTGCTGGAAGGCATGTTGCAGGCCACAGGGGTTTCTCTGACGCTGATGGGCTACGCGCTGGCAATCGCAGTAGTGGTGGCGATACTGCTGGCGTTGCCAACCCTGTGGCGCGGCCTGCATGGCGAGAACTACCGTCCCGCAGGCGTGTTGGCGGTGTCCCTGACTGCACTGCCCGAATTTTTGCTGGCGGCGCTGCTGTTGATCGTTGGCGCCGTCTGGCTGCAGTGGTTTCCTCCCTACGGCTGGCAAAGCCTGCAACATGCCATTCTGCCGGCACTGGCCCTGGGCTTACCGGCCGGCGGCCTGCTGGCGCTGTTGCTCAATGACGGCCTGGCCGCAACCTTCTCCGAACGCTGGTTGCTGACCTGGAACCTTGCCGGCATCGCCCGGCGGCATTGCCTGTTGGCAGTTCTGCGCCGCACGCTGCCTGCACTGCTGCCGCAGATCGGTTTAGTGCTGATTGGACTGACCGGCGGCGCGATCGCCGTCGAGAAAGTGTTCGCCATACCGGGACTTGGCCGGGCAACATTGGGGGCCGCCATCGCTCAGGATCTGCCCGCCTTGCAATGCGGGATCCTGATCCTGTTGCTGCTGGCCTTCGGCACCGGTTTCCTGATGCAGGGAGTCCATTACCTGTTGCTGGGCCGAATAGCCGCCGCATTACCCAATTCAACGCCGCCACAGCACAGCAGCCGGGCGAGTTATATTTTTGCCGCCGTCGCGGCGCTGTTGCTGTGTCTGTTAGTGCTGAGCGGGATCATCCGCGATCCCTTTTCGTCACTGCATATCCGTCTGCAGCCACCCAGCCTGGATCTGCCCTTTGGCGCAGACGCCACC
Organism: Serratia sp. GW822-FHT06D09; assembly: GCF_058799515.1. Classification (NCBI taxonomy): domain Bacteria; kingdom Pseudomonadati; phylum Pseudomonadota; class Gammaproteobacteria; order Enterobacterales; family Yersiniaceae; genus Serratia; species Serratia sp. GW822-FHT06D09. Next base: position 664,344 of record NZ_JBXALO010000003.1, on the reverse strand, counting down.
GGCCGGGACATTCTGGCACGTGTCGCCTACGGGGCACTGAATACCAGCCTGTTGGCGCTGGCAGTCAGCTTCGCCTCGCTGTCCCTGGGGATAGTGTTCGGGTTGATGCCTCGCCTGATGTGCGGGGTTATTGAGTTGGCAAACGCTACGCCGCCGATAGTCGCAGGGCTGTTGGTCACCGCTGTCACCGGGCCTTCCCCCTTCGGTGCCGCCTGCGCGGTAATGCTGGTCAGTTGGGCGCCGCTGTCCGCTCACTGCGCCTCACTGTTGGCTGAGGCCCGCACTCAGCCCTATATCCGCATGTTGCCAGTGTTGGGGATCGGCCGCTGTCGTACTCTGACGCACTACCTCTTGCCGGCGCTGTGGGTTCCCCTGCTGCGCCACGCCATGCTGCGCCTGCCGGGTATTGCGCTGGCGCTGGCGGCGCTGGGTTTTCTTGGCCTGGGGCCACAGCCCCCGAGTGCGGAATGGGGACTGGTACTGGCCGAGGGCATGCCCTATATCGAACGGGCGCCGTGGGGCGTTTTGGCGCCAGCGGTAGCGCTGGTGCTGTTGGCCGTGCTGGCTGTCACGCTGGCAAATACCGCCGGCAATCGCCGACGCTGACGGCGCATCCTGATCCGGTTTGTAGTAACATTATTTGTATCTCTACCAGCCGGGAGTCCCCCATGCACCATCTGATGTTAGACATAGAAACGCTGGACATAAAACCGAGCGCGGTGATCCTGGTGGTGGCCGCCGTGTTTTTCGATCCCCAAACCGGCCAACTCGGTGCCGAATTTGAAAATGCCGTCAGCAGCCAAAAAGATCAGCCAGGCAGAACCATCAACCTGGATACCGTCGCCTGGTGGGCCAAGCAGTCGGATGAAGCACGCAAGCTGGCGTTTGGCGGCACGGAGAGCCTCAAGCGCACGCTGACCAATTTGAGTCGCTTTATCCATATGAACAGCACTGACCAGGTTAAAGTCTGGGGCAATGGCAAGGAGTTCGACTGCACTATCCTCGAGCATGCCTTTCAGCAACTGGACATGCCCTGCCCGTGGAAGTTTTGGGACACACAGGACGTGCGTACGGTGATCACTCTGGCCGAATTGCTGGGCTTTAATCCGAAAAAAGAACGGGCATTCGAAGGCACACCGCATCGTGCGCTGGACGACGCCAAACATCAGGCCCGCTACGTGGCGGATACCATCTCCGCACTTTACTATCGCAAAGCCGCGTCGCTATGATTCCAGCAAGTTAGGCATGCCGAAGGTCGGCCGACGTTTTGCCCCTTTCCATTTATCGCCAGAGTCTCTACTCTAGCCCTCTTTGTCACTCGGATGTGCTGTTTTTGTTATGCAAAAATTTCTGTTTCTGCTCCTTAGCCTGGTGCTGCTCGGCCCGCTGGGTATCGATCTTTATCTGCCAACTATCCCGGCCATCGCTCTTGGCCTTAACAGCAGTGAAGCGCTGATCCAGTCCACCATTTCACTGTTCATTTTGGTGCTGGGTCTTGGGCAGATTATCGCCGGGCCGCTGGTGGACAACTACGGCCGCAAACCCGTAGCGCTGGCCGGTATCGTCATCTACATGATTGGTGCCGCCATGGCCGCGCTGGCCACCACACCGACGGTGTTCGTCGCTTCACGTTTGCTGCAGGGCGTAGCGGTCTGCTGTACCGCCGTTGTGGCTTTTAGCGGCGTGCGCGATCGGATGAACGGCGACGACGCGGCTCGCGCCTTCGGCTTCCTCAACGGCACACTTAACATTATTCCCGCACTGGCCCCGCTGCTGGGTGGGTTACTGGCGGAAGCCTTTGGCTGGCGCGCACCTTTCTGGTTCCTGGTGTGTTATGCCCTGGCCGTGCTGGTGTTGATCGCTCTGCGCCTGCCGGAAACCCGCCCGGCAGACACGGTGCGTGTTAAAGGTTTACCGGTACGCCAATATGCTCGCATCCTCAAAGATCGCCGTTTTCTGTCCTTCGCCGTGGTCAACTCCGGCGCGATGGGTATGGCATTGACCTACGTCTCGCTGGCACCCAACGTGCTGATGGGCACCGCCGGCCTCACGCCATTGCAATTCTCTCTGGTGTTTGGTGCCAACGGTTTTTGGATCATGCTGGTGAGTTTCTTCGCCAACCGCATCATTCACAAGGTGGGACGCCCGGTGTGCCTGGCAACCGGGGGAATTCTGATGGGTATCGGATGCGTAGGCCTGCTGCTCGGGGTTACCTGGCTTTCAGGCTCGGCGCAAACTCACTGGCTGGCCTATATGCTGCCCGTCGCCAGCGCCTGCGCGGGCTTAGCCTTCGTGATGGGCCCGGCGACCAGCTATGCGCTCGAGCCCTACTCCAACGAGGCCGGTGTCGCTTCTGCACTGGTAGGTTTTGTGCAGATGGCCGGCGGCGCAGGCCTGGGTCTGTTGGCGATGGCGCTGCCGTTGCAGCCCAAGCTGTCGCTGGCGCTGGTGATGCTGGTAGGTTGCCTGCTGGCGCTGCACGCACGGCAGCGCAGCAAGCAAATCAAGGGGCAACTGAAGAAAATTGCCTGAGGCTCAGGCCTCGGTAACGATAGGCACTCTGGCGGCCAACGCCGTCAGCAATTCATAGCCCAGCGTGCCTGCCGCGGCAGCGACATCGTCAACCGGCAGGCGCCGCCCCCACAATTCCACTTCCGCACCGATATCGGCGTGCGGGCAGGGCGTCAGATCGACCGCCAGCATGTCCATCGACACCGTACCCAGCGTTCGCGTCAGCACGCCATCCACCCAGACCGGCGTGCCCGTTTGCGCATGGCGCGGGTAGCCGTCTGCATAGCCGCAGGCTACCACCCCGATGCGTTGTGCACCTTCGGCGCGATAACGCCAGCCATAGCCAACCTGATCGTTCCGTTTTAGCGTTTGAATCCCAATAATTTCGCTGCTCAAGGTCATCGTAGGCTGCAGCCCGCTGTCAGCAATATCCTGCGATTGGCCGCTCGGCGAAGCGCCATAGAGAACTATGCCCGGCCGCACCCAACTGCAATGGGTTTCCGGATGCCACAAGGTGGCGGCAGAGTTGGCCAGACAGCGCTGCGCATTAATGCCCGCCGCCGCTGTCTTAATGGTCGCCATCTGCGCTTCGACGCCCTGTGGACCGTCGGCGGTGGCGAAATGGCTCATTAGCGTCAGGCTGGCAATATTGCTTATCTGCTGAGCTTTCAGCCAAACGGCGTGCAACCGCTCTGGGGCAAACCCCAGACGGTTCATGCCGCTGTTCACTTTCAGGTAAACATCCAGCGGTGCCGATAGTTTGGCTTCGGCTATCGCCGCCAGTTGCCAATCGCTGTGCACCGAGGTCGTTAAACGGTAGCGATCCAGCAGGGCTAAATCCTGCGCTTTGAAAAAACCTTCCAACAGCAAGATCGGTCCTTGCCAACCTGACTCGCGCAGCATAATCGCTTCGGCGAGATCCAACAGGGCAAAACCATCCGTTTGCGCCATGCTACGCCAAACATGTTTAATGCCATGACCATAAGCATTGGCCTTGACCACTGACCAGACTTTGGCACTTGGAGCACAACGACGGACCACTTGCAGGTTATTTTCAAAGGCGCCAAGGTGCAGCGTGGCGGTAATCGGGCGAGGCATGGGAACTCCTACGGGCCTGCGAATGCGGTCACGGACCTACGTCCGCGACCGCAACATTGTCTAATTAAGGTTTTTAACGCGCGTGATGCACATCATTCAAGGGCGCAGTGTAAGCGCTGCGAAATCCGGCGCTGTAGCGCGCTACCGCCAGGTCATCTGACGGAATAGCCGGCGTGATGCCGGAAATCAGATCGGAAAGCAGCTGGCCAGAACCACAGGCCATTGTCCACCCCAGCGTGCCATGCCCGGTATTCAGGAACAGGTTTTTCAGCGAAGTCTTGCCGACAATCGGCGTACCGTCCGGCGTCATCGGACGCAAACCGGTCCAGAAAGTAGCTTCCTCTACCCGCCCACCGTTAGGGTAAAGATCGCGTACCACCATCTCTAGCGTCTCGCGGCGTTTTTGTTCGAGCTGGGTATTAAAACCGACAATTTCCGCCATGCCACCGACGCGAATACGCTGGTCGAAACGGGTGATGGCGATTTTGTAAGTTTCATCCAAAACGGTCGAGAATGGTGCCGCGGCCTCATCCGTAATGGGAATGGTCAGTGAGTAGCCTTTCAACGGATACACAGGGATCGAGACCAGATCGCGCAGCAGCGCGGTGGAATACGAACCAAAGGCCACCACGTAGCTGTCGGCCTTGAAGATCTCCCCGCCACATTGCACGCCGCTGATTTTATCCCCTTCCACCAGCAGGCGATCGACGCTGCGGTTATACAGGAAAGTCACGCCCGCTTGCTGGGCCAGTTTGGCCAACTGCTGGGTGAAGAGTTGGCAATCGCCGGTTTCATCATTTGGCAGCTGCAGACCGCCGGTCAGCTTATGCGCCACCTGCACCAGCGCAGGTTCGACGGTGGCCAGTTGACTGGCTTCCAACAGTTTGTAAGGCACGCCGGCGTCTTCCAGCACCGCGATGTCCTTGGAGGCGCTTTCAAACTGTTGCTGAGTGCGAAACAGCTGCAGCGTACCGCCCTGACGGCCTTCGTACTGAATACCGGTTTCCTGGCGCAACGCTTTGATGCAATCGCGGCTGTATTCCGCCAACCGCACCATGCGACCTTTGTTGGTCATGTAGTGTTCGGTGTTACAGTTTTTCAGCATCTGCCACATCCAGCTCAGTTGGAAACGGCTGCCGTCCAAACGAACCGCCAGCGGCGCATGGCGCTGGAACATCCATTTGATCGCCTTCAACGGTACGCCAGGCGCAGCCCACGGCGCCGCATAGCCCGGTGAGATTTGCCCGGCGTTTGCCGCGCTGGTTTCCATGGCCGGACCAGGCTGACGGTCGATTACCGTCACCTCATGCCCCGCCTTCGCCAAATACCAGGCACTGGCAACGCCCACCACCCCACTACCTAAAATTACCACTCGCATCGCTGACTCCAGCTCAAGGCTTCACAAAGCATAATCTTCTGCTCACAGGAAATTAACTCAGTGGAAAAATCCGTCCAACATCTTCATCATCAAACGTGACAACATTCACAATTAATTTATCGTTCATGGCCGGTTCTTTTGCAATAGCTACCTATAAATAGCGATAAGATGTTGTCAAAGGCAGATTAATGAGCGAAACGGCCCCTATTATGCTGTCATTGACAGCATTGAGAGCACTAAGAAAAGCTACGACGCGCAACAAGGTTTTAACAGAACATAAAAATGAAACAGGCCCACAGAAACAGAATAAAAAACCACTAAAAAGCCATTTCATCGAGATAACATTTCATACATATCCGCAGCCGCTTCAGCAGAAAAAACTCGCCGTAAAATGCCCCTGTCGTCTCCTGAAGCGGGAAGGCGATGTCAGATCGTTGAATTTTTAAGCTTTATATCATTATTACCTCTGCCCAGATTGAGCTACGATTGATCTAGGGTCTGCCGTTCGAGCAAGGTCCGTAATAACGAGGGTGCGCTGATGACTACTTCAACACATGAAAAGGTCAAGGAAGATAAACGTCTGAGCGATGGACCGGACTGGACGTTCGAGCTGCTGCAGGTGTATCTGGAGCACATCGATCGCGTAGCCAAACATTACAAGCTCGATACCTACCCGCATCAGATCGAGGTGATTACCTCAGAACAGATGATGGACGCCTATTCGAGCGTCGGCATGCCGATTAACTATACCCATTGGTCATTCGGTAAAAAATTCATTGAGACCGAGCAGCGCTACAAACATGGGCAGCAGGGGCTGGCCTATGAAATCGTCATCAACTCCAACCCTTGCATCGCCTACCTGATGGAAGAAAATACCATCACCATGCAAGCGCTGGTCATGGCGCACGCCTGCTACGGCCACAACTCGTTTTTCAAAAATAATTACCTGTTCCGCAGTTGGACCGACGCCAGTTCGATCGTCGATTATCTGTTGTTCGCCCGCCACTACATCAGTCAGTGCGAAGAACGCTACGGCGTTGAAGAAGTGGAGAAGCTGCTCGATTCCTGCCACGCGCTGATGAACTACGGCGTGGACCGCTATAAACGCCCGCAGAAGATTTCCCTGGTCGAAGAAAAAGCCCGCCAGAAGAGCCGCGAAGAGTACCTGCAAAGTCAGGTCAATACGCTGTGGAAGACCCTGCCGCGGGTAGAACGCGAAGAGGCGCCTGAACAAGCGCGTCGCTATCCAAGCGAGCCGCAGGAGAACATCCTCTACTTTATGGAGAAAAATGCGCCGCTACTGGAACCCTGGCAGCGTGAGGTGCTGCGCATCGTGCGCAAAGTGAGCCAGTATTTTTATCCGCAAAAACAAACGCAGGTGATGAACGAAGGCTGGGCGACATTCTGGCACTACACCATCCTCAACCATCTTTACGATGAAGGCCGGGTGACCGAACGCTTTATGCTGGAGTTTTTGCACAGCCACACCAACGTGGTGTACCAGCCGCCTTACAATAGTCCTTATTACAACGGGATTAACCCTTACGCGTTGGGCTTTGCCATGTTCCAGGACATCAAGCGCATCTGTCAGTCGCCGACCGAAGAAGATCGCTACTGGTTCCCGGACATTGCCGGTAAAGACTGGCTGGAAACGCTGCACTTCGCCATGCGTGATTTTAAGGACGAAAGTTTTATCAGCCAGTTCCTGTCCCCGAAAATCATGCGTGACTTCCGGCTGTTCACCGTGCTCGATGACGACCGCAATAACTACCTGGAGATTGCGGCGATCCATAATGAGGCGGGCTATCGGGCGATCCGTCAGGAGCTGTCGGCGCAATATAACCTGAGCGACCACGAGCCGAACATTCAGATCTGGAATGTGGATTTGCGCGGCGATCGCTCATTGACGTTGCGTTATATTCCACAAGACCGGGCGCCGCTGGACAAAAGCCGGCGTGAGGTGATGAAACACCTGCATCGCCTGTGGGGCTTCGACATTATTCTGGAACAGCTCAACGAGGATGGCAGCGTCGAGCTGCTGGAACGTTGTCCGCCGCGGCCGACTCCGCTGTAGGATTTAGTGACCATGACAAAGGGGCGCCACTGGCGCCCCTTTTGCGTAATGCGAGAGGTGAAACTAACGGCGGGCTTCGGTCAGATCGCTCGGCATGGTGCCTTGCATGCTCTGCCAGATGGCCCCGCTGTCTTTACCGTAGTTACGCACGCAATCCATCACCTGATCGTACGACTTTTCATGGCACAGCGTCGACAGCTTGCTGTAGAAAGTCAGCGCCAGCTTGCGGGACTCCGGATTTGAGAAGTAGTAACGACCGACACGGGTGTACAGGCCTTTGAGGCCGTTGAAGATCAGACCGTAAATCGGGTTGCCGGAAGCGAATGCGAGACCGCGGAAAATTTCGTAGTCCAACAGGTTGAAAGCGTCCGCCTGATCTTCCACCTGAGTCGCTTTCGCCAAGACTTCCTGAGCAGCCTCAGGATGATTACGCACCGCTGCGCGAATAAAGATTGCGGCAATATTGGTACGAACCGACAGCAAGTTGTCGATCAACTGTGGAACACTTTTGTGATCGAGGCGTGCCACCGTCTCAAGAATATTGAGGCCGGATGTTTCCCAGAAATTATTTACTTTGGTCGGTTTGCCATGCTGAATGGTCAGCCAGCCATCACGGGCCAGGCGTTGTAAAACTTCGCGTAACGTGGTGCGCGTAACACCAATCAATTCTGAAAGCTCACGCTCCGCGGGCAAAATAGAGCCAGGAGGGAAGCGATTATTCCAGATACTCTCGATAATGTATTCTTCCGCGAAACCGGCAGGACTCTGCGCCTTTATGACCATGTGTTTGACGTTCCGTAGCGACGATAATCTGTAATAGTAGTCGGCTGATCATACCAGATCGCCTTGGCATGACATAGCGTGAGCGAAAAACATTAAACGAAAGTGTGCATAAAGTGGCAAAAAACGTGCAAAAACACCGCGTCAGAGAAATTTCACGTCGTAAAGCAAGCCCGTATTGCTTCTGCCCCTGCGGCATTGTTAGGGTAATATGTGACAACTTATTTTCAGGACGTGTAACGCATAATGGAAACGACTTTACGCAGTGCCCTGGTGAAAAACTTCCTCGGGCAATCACCTGACTGGTACAAACTGGCCATCCTCATCTTCTTGTTGGTCAATCCGCTGGTTTTCTTCCTGGTCGATCCCTTCATCGCGGGTTGGCTACTGGTCATCGAATTTATCTTCACGCTGGCGATGGCGCTGAAGTGCTATCCCCTGCTGCCGGGCGGCCTGCTGGCCATAGAGGCGGTATTGATCGGCATGACCAGCCCCGATCGGGTGGGCGAAGAAATTGCCCATAATCTGGAAGTCCTGCTGTTGCTGATCTTTATGGTGGCCGGCATCTACTTTATGAAGCAGCTACTGCTGTTCGTCTTCACCAAGCTACTGCTCAATATTCGCTCTAAAATACTGCTGTCTTTAGCCTTCTGTTTTGCGGCGGCATTTTTGTCCGCCTTCCTCGATGCGCTGACGGTGGTTGCGGTAGTCATCAGTGTCGCAACCGGTTTTTATTCGATTTACCACAACGTGGTGTCGAACCCATCCGGCGGCGCTGCCGACGTCAACGACGACAGCAACCTGGTAAGCGACGATAACAAACAGACGCTGGAGCAGTTCCGCGCCTTTTTGCGCAGTCTGCTGATGCATGCTGGTGTCGGTACCGCGCTGGGCGGTGTGATGACCATGGTGGGCGAACCGCAGAACCTGATTATCGCCAAAAGCGCCGACTGGGGCTTTGTCGACTTCTTCCTGCGCATGGCGCCCGTCACTTTACCGGTATTGATCTGTGGTCTGCTGGTCTGCCTGCTGCTTGAGCGCTTCGGCGTCTTCGGCTACGGAGCAAAACTCCCGGAGCGCGTGCGCGAAGTGCTGACAGAGTTTGACCGCCAGGCGACTGCCGGGCGCAGTAAGCAAGAGCAGGTCAAATTAGTGGTTCAGGCACTTATCGGCGTTTGGCTGATTGTCGCCCTGGCCTTCCATCTGGCAGAGGTTGGCCTGATTGGCCTGTCGGTGATTATCCTCGCCACTTCCCTGTGTGGCGTAACCGATGAGCACGCCATCGGCAAAGCCTTCCAGGAGGCCTTGCCCTTCACCGCCCTGCTGACGGTATTTTTCACCGTGGTGGCAGTGATCATTGAGCAACACCTGTTTACCCCGGTGATTCAATTCGTTTTGCAGGCGGAACCCTCTTCCCAACTTTCGCTGTTTTATCTGTTCAATGGCTTGCTGTCTTCAGTATCCGACAATGTGTTCGTCGGTACGGTTTACATTAATGAAGCGCGCGCCGCATTTGAAAATGGCGCCATTTCCCTGAAGCAGTTTGAAATGTTAGCGGTCGCCATTAATACCGGGACCAATTTGCCGTCGGTCGCCACGCCGAATGGCCAGGCCGCCTTCCTGTTCTTGCTGACCTCCGCACTGGCCCCCCTGGTACGTTTATCCTATGGGCGAATGGTATGGATGGCATTGCCTTATACTGTGGTATTAACCCTGGTTGGTCTGTTGTGCGTACAGTTCACCCTGGCGCCCGTGACCGACCTGCTGACCCAGTGGCATTGGCTGACGCTGCCGTCGCTCGAAGCCGCTGCACACTAACCCTGTAAACCCGCTCCGCTGTCAGCGACTATTTTTGTGCTGAATCCGGCTCAGGTGGCTGGCAGCGGGGTTGAATTGGTTTACACTGCCAGTTCAATTGCTTACTGCATGGAAGAATAAATATATGTTGCAATTCTTTAACCGCTGCTCACAGGGGCGCGGTGCTTGGCTGTTGATGGCCCTGACTGCGCTGGCGCTGGAATTAGTCGCACTCTACTTTCAGCACGTAATGCTGCTGCAACCCTGTGTCATGTGCATTTACGAACGTTGCGCGCTGTTTGGTATTCTCGGCGCCTCGCTGCTGGGTGCCATCGCGCCGAAAACGCCGCTGCGTTATGCCGCTATTCTGCTGTGGATTTACAGTGCCTGGGAAGGCCTGCAGCTGGCATGGAAACACACCATGATCCAACTACACCCTTCGCCGTTTAATACCTGCGATTTCTTCGTCAGCTTCCCGTCCTGGCTGCCGCTGGACAAATGGCTGCCTGCGGTGTTCCACGCATCAGGCGACTGTTCGGTACGCCAATGGGAATTTTTGACGCTGGAAATGCCGCAGTGGCTGGTCGGCATCTTTGCAGCTTATTTGTTGATTGCTATCGTTGTGCTGCTGGCACAATTTGTCCGCCCACGCCGCCGCGATCTGTTTGGCCGCTGAGCATGACAGCATGAAAAACGGCGCCTCAGGGCGCCGTTTTTCATCGAGTGACTGATGATCTTCAGAGGTAATGCGAGATTAGGTATGTGTAAGGTAATAAACGAGCACTATTAGTGCTCCAGCTATGGCAAACAGGCGTATCATTTTCATTATTTTACTCTCGAAACTTAGCGTGAGAGCGCTCAAACTACCTAACATCAGGTTTAAAAAGAAGCATCTGGGCAGGATTTGACGCGTAATTTACATAACATTAAGTTAGAAGAGTAAAATGTCTTATCTACGAAAGCCTCGCTTCACTTTTTCGGTCTTACCTCATAAAAATACTGGCGCAACGATTTTCCTCGCCACTCACTTCATACAAAAAAATTCATCATAGCGATGCATTATTGCATCGATATTTTGATGAAGTTTTATCAGAGAATCCCTATAATATCCGCAAGTTAATATTTAACGATTTCCCTGGTGTTGTTGTGTGTCTTGCCCCTCATCTTTGCAGGGGCTTTTTTCCTTATCTCGCCCAGCTCGGTTTGTTCAAGATGTGATCCTGCCAGTCCACCACTTCACTTTCCCGCACCGCAATATGCCGTACCGTAATACGCTCACCGTGCATCGCAGCTTTAGAACCGCTGACCAGCGGGTGCCACGCAAACAGCGGCTTGCCTTCACCAATCAAACGGTATGCGCAGGTCGGCGGCAGCCAATCGAAGGTGGTAAGGTTTTCACGCGTCAGTTTGATGCAGTCCTCTTCCAGCTCAAAGCGGCGCTCATAGTTGCGGCACTGGCACGACTTAATATTCAGCTGGTTACAGGCTACGTTGGTGAAATAAATCTCGTCGGTATCTTCGTCGATCAGCTTATTCAGACAGCATTGCCCACAACCGTCGCACAGCGATTCCCACTCTTGTTCTGACATTTCCGCCAGCGTTTTTTGTTGCCAAAAAGGGGTTTGTGACATGTTCGCGTCCGGTATAGGTAAATGAATAGATAACCTGCAAGCAGGTTTTGAGGGTGCACTATATAGATATCCCAGCCAAATGGAAAGGCTGAAAACACAATATAATCATAGCGATAACAATATGTTCGCTTAAAAAAAACGCTATTTAAAACAACGATATTCAACATTTTCGGCCAGTATTATCAGGCCGTTACCCTTGATGCTTAAAGGGATAAAACACACCAGGCATATCGTCTAATTATACGTACAAAACTCAGGTCTATCATCCTTTCGTTTCCCCCTCATCCATATCCCTGTTCATCATTATTCACGGATAAGATTCATCTCATAAAGCACATTTTGCCGCCAAGAAGCGCATATCCCTGCTATGTTTAATGTTCGCCTTTTGAATGAAGATAAGGAACCAAGTATGTTTGGGAAAGCAGAAGACAAAGTAAATGAAGCTGCCGGCGCCGTTGAAGAAGCTTTTGGTAAAGCAACGGACTCACCGGATCATCAAGTCAAAGGCGCAGCCCGCAAATATGCCTCTCAGGCCAGTTACGCGGCTCGAGATGCTGCCGATACGGTGCGGACTCAGGTTGAATCTAACCCACTGGCTGGCGTAGCCATCGCCGCCGCCGTCGGGATTGTTTTCGGTTTCTTGCTGGGCCGTAAATAAGCGTTTTGACCTATCGTCACCGAAAAAAAAGGCCCTGCGGGGCCTTTTTTATTGCGCTTTATCCAGGTTTCAAATCACGCGTGTGGTCAGTGATTTACCGTTGAGGGTGACTTTCAGCATGTCGCCAGAGCTCATCGGGCCGACGCCTTGCGGCGTGCCGGTAAGGATAATGTCGCCTGCGCGCAACGTGAAAAAGCGGCTCATATAGCTGATCAGCGGCAGGATCGGCGTGATCATGTCACGAGTATTGCCTTGTTGGCGCACCTGGTCATTGACCGTCAGGGACAGCTCCGCATTTTGCGGATCGCCAAACTCCGCTACCGGTATAAACCCGGATATCGGGCAAGAACCGTCGAAACCCTTGGCTTTTTCCCAAGGCTGCCCCGCCTTCTTGAAGCCCGCCTGCAGTTCCCGCAGCGTCAGATCAAGCGCAACACCGTATCCGGCGATGGCACGCGCCACGCGATCTTCATTAGCCTGCTTTAGCGGCGTACCGATCAGCACAGCCAGCTCCACTTCATGATGTACCGAACCAAACTCTTTGGGGATCGCCACCGGCTGGCGAATATCGCACAGCGCCGTTTCAGGCTTGATAAACACTACCGGCTCTGCCGAGGTTGCACTGCCCATTTCCTTGATGTGATCGGCGTAATTACTGCCGACGCAAACCACTTTATTTACCGGAAAATCAAGTAATGAACCCTGCCAGTCTCTATGTTGATACATACCGCCTCTCCCTACAATCATGTAGGGGCTTAGCATGCTAAGCCCGTTATTCCACGCGCTGGTGGAGGCACCGCAGCCTTTTTCTATTGCCCGATACCGTCAGCCATCATACCCACACCGATCGCAAAATAGTAAGAGCGATTCCAGTGCATAATCGTGCGGAAATTATCATAAACCAGGAATGCACGGCCCTGCATGTCATCCGGTGTGATCAGCCAACTGCGCAGGCTGGAATGCGGCAGCGCTGAACCATCCGGACGCCGCACCCCACGTTTTTGCCATTCATTGACGCTGTGCGCCTGGCTATCCTTTAGCCCCACAGCCTCGGTGCTGAAGCCGGCAGGCAACCTGACCTCCCTGCCCCAACCCACACCACGCTGCCAGCCTTCGCTCGACAGATAGCGGGCCGTGGAGGCAAAGACATCGTCAACGTTGTTCCAGATATCAATGCGGCCGTCACCGTCGCCGTCCGCAGCATAGTTAAGGAACGACGTCGGCATAAATTGGCATTGCCCCATGGCACCGGCCCAGGAGCCTTTCAACTGCTCGCGGCTGACATGACCCTGCTCGAGGATTTGCAGCGCCGCCATCAGCTGTTGACTGAAAAACGCCTCGCGTCGCCCTTCAAAAGCCAAGGTGGCGAGCGCAGATATCACATCTTCACGCCCCTGGATTTTGCCGAAGGCGCTTTCCATGCCCCACAGTGCCACAACATAACGTCCCGGCACGCCGTAGTGCGCGGTGAGCCGCGAAAGCTTAGGATGATACTGCTGATATAGCGCACGGCCTTGTGCGATCTTGGCGGGTGGCAATACGCGTTTGAGGTAGTCGTCCAGCGTGATTTTCTTTTCCGGCTGATTACGGTCAGCCTTGATCACCCGATCGACAAAATGCACGTCGGTGAAAGCACTGTCGACAATCGCCGGGCTGATGCCTTGCGCCAGCGCCTGGCGCTTTAACTGTTCAACGTAGGCCGGGAACTGCGCAGGATCGCGACCCGTTTCAGAGAGTCGGCTCTGAGCCGCAGGAGTAGCTGTGCCCGACGAAGCTTCCGACACCGATGTGGCCCCTTGCGCCATCGCCTGTTGGCCGACTGTGCATCCTAACGTCAACAGCGTCGATAGCAGGGTTATTGCCGACAATCTCATCACGCGGCTCCTTTATCAGTTTTGAGCGCTTCCAGCCTCTCCTACATCTTCGCAGGTTATTTTTTGTCGCCAGACAAATGCTGGTTTAATAAATTTTCCAACGGCGGGGGGACCTGAAGATAAAACCCTTCTTCTTTCAGGGCTTCTTTCACTTTCTCAATATCCGCCGAGGCTAACTTTTCCCGCCCTTCAAGGGAAAGCACCATTGCCAATTGCGGCGTACCGAAACTTTTCATCAGATCTTCCGGCACACGGGAGAAATCGTCTTTTTTTTCGACATAAAGATAAGTTTGATCGCGTTTAGAACTTCTATAGATCACACAAAGCATGTTTTTAACTCTATTTAATTGGGGCAGCGTCTTGCCTGGATATAACTCTGACTATAACATGCTTATAGTACTTCGGAATATCGCACCCCGATTGGTATTCCGGGGATTTAAAGTTGCTGAGACTGAGTCAGGATAGATGTCACAATCGCCAATTGAGCTAAAAGGCAGCAGTTTTACCCTATCGGTTGTTCATTTGCATAATTCGGAACCCGAGGTAATACGTCAGGCGTTACTGGAAAAAGTAGAGCAAGCGCCCGCTTTTTTGAAAAACGCCCCTGTTGTTATCAACGTTGCAACGCTGAACGGCGACGCAAACTGGAAAGAACTTCAACAGGCTGTCACGGCAGCAGGTCTGCGCGTTGTGGGTATCAGCGGTTGCAGAGATGAGCGGCAGAAACGCGCAATAACCCGTGCCGGGCTGCCGTTGCTGAACGAAGGCAAAGGCCAAAAGATGGCCACACCGGAACCGGCGCCTGCGCCAGCCCCGGTGGTGGATCCCAACGCCCCCGCCAAGACGCGCATCATCAGTACCCCTGTCCGTTCCGGCCAACAAATTTATGCCCGCAACAGCGATCTGATAGTGACCAGCAGCGTTAGCGCCGGCGCTGAATTAATTGCCGATGGCAACATTCACGTCTACGGCATGATGCGCGGTCGTGCGCTGGCCGGCGCATCAGGTGATACACAGTGCCAGATTTTTTGCACGCACCTGGGTGCTGAGCTAGTCTCTATCGCAGGGCAGTACTGGTTGAGCGACCAAATCCCGTCCGACTATGTCGGGCAGGCAGTACGACTCAGCCTGTTGGATAACGCTTTAACCATACAACCTTTAAATTAAGCCCTTTTGACAAGGAATCCATTTCATGGCACGCATTATTGTTGTTACATCGGGTAAAGGGGGCGTTGGCAAGACCACTTCAAGCGCGGCCATCGCTACCGGTTTAGCCCAAAAAGGAAAGAAAACCGTAGTGATCGATTTCGATATCGGCCTGCGTAATCTTGACCTGATCATGGGCTGCGAACGCCGGGTTGTTTACGATTTCGTTAACGTGATTCAGGGTGATGCCACACTGAATCAGGCGTTGATCAAAGACAAGCGCACCGAAAATCTGTTTATCCTGCCAGCTTCGCAAACGCGTGACAAAGACGCGTTAACCCGCGAAGGCGTTGAGAAGATCCTCAACGACCTGGGCGAAATGGATTTTGATTTTGTGGTTTGTGACTCTCCGGCGGGCATCGAAACCGGCGCACTGATGGCGCTGTATTTTGCTGATGAAGCCATCATCACCACCAACCCGGAAGTCTCCTCGGTACGTGACTCTGACCGTATTCTGGGCATTTTGTCTTCCAAGTCTCGCCGTGCCGAGAGAGGCGAATCGCCAATCAAGGAACACCTGCTGCTGACCCGCTACAACCCAGGTCGCGTCAGCCGTGGCGACATGCTGAGCATGGAAGACGTGCTCGAAATTCTGCGCATTCCATTGGTCGGCGTTATCCCGGAAGACCAATCCGTGCTGCGTGCATCCAACCAGGGTGAACCGGTGATCCTCGACGCCGAGTCGGATGCCGGCAAAGCCTATGACGATACCGTTAGCCGCCTGTTAGGGGAAGAACGCCCCTTCCGCTTCATTGAAGAAGAGAAGAAGGGTTTCCTGAAACGCCTTTTTGGGGGATAAACCATGGCATTACTAGACTTCTTTCTGTCCCGCAAAAAGCAGACAGCCAATATAGCCAAGGAACGGCTGCAGATTATCGTCGCAGAGCGTCGTCGCGGGGACAGTGAGCCCCCGTATCTGCCTGATTTGAAACGCGATATTCTGGCGGTAATTTGCAAATATATTCAAATCGACCCTGAAATGCTGCACGTGCAGTTTGAGCAGAAAGGGGATGATATTTCGGTACTCGAACTCAACGTGACATTACCGGAATCGGAAGAAGTAACTAAATGAGTGTGACGCACTAATTACCCCCTGTATATTTTCTTGCAGGGGGTAACTGTATGCATAACCAGTTATTGAGATAAAAAACGCCTAATAATCGTTTTTAGCCTTTGGGATTAATCTCAATTAATCTTGCGTCACTGTTGTTTAAAGTAAATGCTGTCGGTAAGTGTTGTTATGGTTATTTCTAATAAATAATCGGAGCAGCGTTTCCTTACCCTGCCCCAAGTTTTACCACTCGATTAATAATCCTTCAAAATAGCCTGCAGTGGCGCCGCCAATAAATCACCGCGCCAACCGCTGATTAATTCTGGCAGGCTGTCAGCACCCTTCAATTTCCAATGCCAATTCAGCAGTTGGTTAATCTGTCGGCGCGATGCCAGTAATTCACTGCTCAACCCGCTTTGCTCACTGACAATGACGATCGCCGCCTTGATATCCTTGAACACTTTCTTGTAGCCCGGCTGATCGATCAGGTTCGACAGCGGTGCTGGCAGTGCAGCCTCATCCAGCTCATTAGCCTCTGCCACCAGCGCCAACAGCGTTTTACCGTGATAACGAATTTCCGGACCGCTCAGGCCCAGAGAGTCCAATTCCCCCAGCGATGTCGGCATATGTCGCGCCACCTGCCAAAGGTTTTCCTCACGTACCACGAAGTTTACCGCCAGATCGCGCTCACGCGCCTGACGCAGGCGCCATTCAGCCAGCTTCTGCAAGCAGCCCAACTGACGCGGACGCAGTTGCCAGGCATTGGTGATTTCACGGTAGGCCAATTCTGGCGCCAGCGTCTCGCTACGGCGTTGGCATAGCAACAGGCATTCGTTGTTAGCGGCAGCCGTCCAACCGGCCTCTTCCGTCTCCTGAACCAGCCGTTTGGCCATCGGCAGCAGATAGAACACGTCAGCCGCCGCATAGACGCACTGTTTTTCCGTCAGCGGACGCGCCAGCCAGTCGGTGCGGGCTTCGCTTTTATCCAACTCCACCTGCATATACTCCGCCACCAGGGTCGCAAAACCGCAAGACAGCGGTCGACCGGTGAAGGCCGCCAGAATTTGGGTGTCCACCATCGGAGTCGGCAGCGTTTTGAACGCGTTGAGGAACACTTCCAGATCCTCACTGCCGGCGTGCAGGAACTTCACAATCTGAGTATTACTCAGCAGCTCGATAAACGGCTGCCATTGCTTGATTGGCAGGGGGTCAATCAGGGAGAGTTGTTCACCGTCGTATAACTGAATCAGGCCTAACTGCGGATAATAGGTGCGCGTTCTGACAAATTCGGTGTCCAGCGCTATCTGGGCATGCTTTTTCGCCTGCTCGCAGACCTGCTGCAATCCGGCATCGGTAGTGATCAACTGATAGTTCAAAACGTCATTCTCTTGGTCGCTTTCATGATTCAAACACAACAACGCCGGCATTCACCGGCGTTGTTGATCTGTAAGGCGTGGATGATAACCTAGGCGGCATCGGCCGCTGCAGGTTTTTTCTGCTCATCACGCAGTTCTCGCCGCAAAATTTTACCGACGTTAGACTTCGGCAACTCGTCACGGAACTCAACAATTTTAGGCACTTTATACCCGGTAAGCTGCCGACGACAATGGGTCAACAGTTCTTCTTTGGTCAGCGAAGCGTCTTTCTTCACCACGCAAATTTTAACCGTCTCACCGGTTACCTCATTCGGCACGCCAATCGCCGCGCATTCCAATACTTTCGGATGCTGACTGACCACGTCTTCAATCTCGTTCGGGTATACGTTAAACCCGGAAACCAGGATCATGTCCTTCTTCCGGTCGACGACGCGGACAAAGCCCATATCGTCCACTGTAACGATATCACCGGTCGCGAGCCAGCCATCTTTCAATACTTCATCGGTGGCATCCGGCCGCTGCCAGTAGCCTAACATAACTTGCGGTCCTTTGACCCACAGTTCACCCGGCTCACCAACCGGCACGTCATGACCGTTATCGTCCACCAGCCGAATATCCGTCGAGGGTACAGGCAAACCGATACTGCCGCTGTAGTGTTTCAGATCGTAAGGGTTACCGGAGACCAGCGGCGCACATTCCGTCAGGCCGTATCCTTCCAGCAAGTGCTTACCGGTGGTTTTCTCCCACTTGTCCGCCACCGATTTCTGTACTGACATGCCGCCGCCGACGGAAAAACGCAGGGTGGAGAAATCCAGCTTGTGGAAGTCCTCGTTGTTCAATAGCGCATTGAACAGGGTGTTCACCCCACTCATGGCGGTGAACGGATATTTGCCCAGCTCTTTCACCAGCCCTGGAATGTCGCGTGGGTTGGTGATCAGCAAATTGCGCCCACCCAAATCGATAAACAGCAGGCAGTTCACCGTCAGCGCGAAAATGTGATACAGCGGCAGCGCCGTTACCACCAACTCCTGCCCTTCACGAAACAGCGGCAAATAGGCAGCTTTGGCCTGCTCCAGGTTGGCCTGCATATTACGGTGTGTCAGCATCGCGCCTTTGGCCACGCCGGTAGTCCCACCGGTATACTGCAGGAACGCCAGATCGGTGTTGATAATATCGGGTTTAACATACTGTTGGCGACGCCCGCGCTGGAGCGCACTGCGAAAAGAAACGGCAGCCGGTAGATGATATTTCGGCACCAGCCGCTTGATGTATTTGACGACGAAGTTAACCAGCGTGCCTTTGGCGGCGGAGAGCTGATCGCCCATACGCGTCAGGATCACATGCTTGACCTGGGTGTTGAACACCACTTTTTCCAGCGTGTGAGCAAAGTTGGAGACGATCACGATGGCACTTGCGCCACTGTCATTCAGTTGATGTTCCAATTCACGTGGCGTATACAGCGGGTTAACGTTCACCACCACCATACCCGCACGTAAGATACCAAACAGCGCGATGGGATACTGCAACAGGTTCGGCATCATCAGAGCAACGCGGTCGCCTTTCTGCAGCCCCAGCTCATTTTGCAGGTAAGCCGCGAAAGCCCGACTACGTTCTTCCAGCTTGCGGTAGGTCATCACCTCACCCATGTTAATGAAAGCCGGTTGATCTGCGTAGCGCTGAACCGCATTTTCAAACATTTCGACCAAAGATGAATAACGATCGGCGTCGATCTCTGCCGGAACATCCGCCGGGTAACGTTTTAACCAGACCTTATCCAAGGTATTACTCCTGAAATTATTATTCATTATCATCATCGCAGCCCCCAAATATGCAGCCAAACCATAACAATATTTTAACTCAGCAGACCAGTTTGAGTTTTAAACAATATTCAGGTTGCGATGTACGTCACTAATTGGCGGTCATTCCCTACGCCAAAAGAATAAGGCGGCCGGAGCCGCCCTATTAAAATTTAACAACAAGCAAGCATTACTCGGTAACGATGGTTTGCACCTGCACTGGGCCAGGGTTGTACCAGCCATACCCCACGCCCCAACCGGGGCCCCAGGTACCGCTACGCCAGCCCCAGGGGCCCATCGGCGCCGGTGGCATCATCACCTGCTGAGACAGATGCCAGCGTTTGTAGCCAGTGGCATTCATGGTAACAAACTTGTACGGTGTCATGCCGATCTTGCCGTCTTTCACGCCGGTGATTGGCCCAACTACCGTCACTAACTGGCCCTTAAAATCAACCGGTTCCAGGAAGCCATTAACCGAGGCTATCAGACGACCCCGTGACGGCTCACCCAATATCGGCCGGGCGCCGGAATCGAGCGGCACGGCCGCAATTTCCAGTAACGTGCGCCCCTGCTCATTGGCAACGTTCACAACGGTACCGCCAAAGCGAGCTTCAGCGCCGACAAACAGGTTCGGCGCATTCTGTACCGAAGACAGTTGCTGCACCGGCGTTGCCGTGCTGCCTTTAATCGCATCAGGCACGGTTACGCAACCTGACAGCGCCAGCACGCTGCCGGCAATAGCCAGCAGCGACATTTTTTTACAAACAGTGCGGGTTAACATCGTCGCAATCTCCTGAAATGGCTGTAACTTTGACATCAATTCACGGAGCAAGTTGCAGATCATTCCTATCCCTATTGCCGCCAAAGCACAATAGGTTGCGGCTATTCGCGCCCCGGCAATTTTTTCCAGGTGACTTCATTACGCAAATAGGTCGGCTCGGCATTTTCTACCGCGACCGCCAAACCCTGTTGCCAGGCATGCAGCGCCAACGGCAGCATATCTTCCGCCTGCGGTAACAACATTTGCCCATCGCTCAGGGTTAACGTGGAACCGGCAACCAAATCCGGATAGGTTTGCCAGCCGGTGCCGACATGCGCCCAGTGGCCTTGCAGACCTTGCGCGCGCACCAGCGCCTGCGCCGGGGTAAGTACCGCTTCACCTTCACTTTCAAGCCAGTTACCGTCCTGCTGACGTTCAAACTGACCCCAGTAGACTTCGCCCATACGCGCATCTATCGCCGACAGCACACGGTCAGCCCCGGTGAGTCGCCAGGCGCCCTGCGCCATGGTTTGCAGCGTGGAAACGCCCAGCAAGGGCAAGTCGGCGCCCAGCGCCAAGCCCTGAGCAATGCCAATGCCGATACGCACGCCGGTAAAGCTGCCCGGCCCGCGGCCAAAAGCCAGCGCATCGAGCTGGCCAAGGGTGACCCCGGATTCCGCCAGCACCTGCTGCACCATAGGTAAAATACGTTGCGTATGCTCACGTGGGCACAGCTCAAACAGGGCGTGGATTTCGCCTTGATTCCAGATAGCAACGGAACAGGCTTCCGTCGCTGTATCGATCGCTAAAATTCGCGTGGACATGCCAACCTCAGGCGGGAAAAAAACAGGGTTTTTCATACAGGGCGCGCATTGTAGCACAGCCCTGGGGTCACGCCTATCCGCTAGCGATCTGCCTGCAGGAAGGCAATCGCCTGGGCGATATCGCGGGTACGCGGCGTCGGCGGCAGGCTATTGAGGAAAACTTCACCATAGGGGCGCATCACCAACCGATTGTCGCAAATCACCAGCACGCCGCGATCGTCGGTATCGCGGATCAGGCGTCCAACCCCCTGTTTCAGGGTAATGACCGCGTCCGGAAGTTGCACATCGTTGAATGGGTCGCCGCCACGTAATCGGCAGTCTTCAATCCGGGCTTTCAACAGCGGATCATCGGGTGAGGTAAACGGCAGTTTGTCGATAATCACGCACGACAATGCATCGCCGCGTACATCTACCCCCTCCCAGAAGCTGCTGGTCGCCACCAACAGGGCATTGCCGGCCTCGACAAACTGAGCCAGCAACTGCCCCTTGCTGGTTTCCCCCTGCAACAACACCGGCAAGGTCATGGTGGCACGGAACTCTTCCGCCAATTCCCGCATCATCTGGTGCGAAGTACAAAGGAAGAAGCAGCGGCCGTTATTGGCTTCAATCAGCGGCCGTAGCATGCGTGCCAATTGCCGCGCGCCGCCAGGCTGGTTTGGTGAGGGTAAAAAGCGCGGTACGCACAGCAAGGCCTGTTTGGCGTAATCGAATGGGCTGGCCAGCAGCAGCGTTTTGGCCTTATTCAACCCCAGACGCTCGGTAAAGTGGCCCATCTGCTCGTTAACCGACAGCGTTGCCGAGGTGAAAATCCAGCTGCCCGGTTTTTCATCCAGCAACTCACGGAAACGATCGGCCACCGTCAGCGGCGTCAATGCCAGTACAAAGTGACGCGAGTTGCACTCATACCAATAGCTGAACCCCGGTTCATTGACCTCTTTCAAACGTTTGAGACGTGCACGATATAACGTAGCGCGTTCAAAAGCCGCGTCCAACAAGGCCGAACGGCCAAGGGAAAGTTTGACCACGTCATAACACAGCTCCAGCGCATCATCGAGCAGCAGCAAGGCGCGTTGTACATTGGGCTGGCTCAGCACCTCGCGCAGGTTGCCGCGAAACCCTGGTTCTCCCAACATCAAACGAAAATCCTGCGTGCTTTGGCTGAGGCGGTCGGCGCTTTTTTGCAGCTGTGCGGCATCGCGCACTTCGGTGCGATAGGCAATGGAAATGTCTTTGGCCAGGTCCAGCAGTTGACGACTGGTCAGTTGCTTACCGAAATACTGGCTGGCGATATCGGGGATCTGATGCGCTTCATCGAAGATCATCACATCGGCCTCAGGGATCAGTTCGGCAAAGCCGCCCTCCTTCACCACCATATCGGCCAGGAACAGATGGTGGTTCACCACCACCACATCGGCATCCATGGCGCGACGACGCGCTTTGACCACAAAGCAATCTTTATACAAAGGGCAATCGCTGCCCAGGCAGTTGTCGTTAGTGCTGGTCACCAGCGGCCAAACGAAGCTGTCTTCCGCCACGTCGCTGCAACTGCTGATGTCGCCCTCTTTGGTCATGGACGACCATTTGCGCAGATGGACCAGATCGATCAGCGTTTGCCCGGCCAACTCGCCGCCAGCCATCGACTGTTGCTCCAGACGTTCCAGACACAGGTAATTGGAGCGCCCTTTCAGCAGCGCCATCTTGCCTTTGTACTTCAGTGCCTTGGCCACGGTGGGCAAATCGCGTGCATAAAGCTGATCCTGCAACGCTTTTGACCCGGTGGAAATAATCACTTTGCGATCGGCCCGCAGTGCCGGCACCAGATAGGCGTAGGTTTT
The DNA here is from genome assembly GCF_058799515.1 of Serratia sp. GW822-FHT06D09. Lineage (NCBI taxonomy): Bacteria > Pseudomonadati > Pseudomonadota > Gammaproteobacteria > Enterobacterales > Yersiniaceae > Serratia > Serratia sp. GW822-FHT06D09. Next base: position 641,695 of record NZ_JBXALO010000003.1, on the reverse strand, counting down.
GCCGGTACCGGTGCCCGCTTCGACCACCAGTTCCTGCTTGAAATTAATGGCTTCGGTGACCGCTTCCGCCATCTGCCGCTGTGCTTCACGCGGTTTGAAACCCTTGATTGCCTGCGCCAGGGCGCCGTCTGTTGCGAAATCGTCTGCCACGCTATCTCTCTGCCGATGTAATTCAGCGCTAATTATGCCTATCCTGCCGCGTGGCTACCACCGACTTTATCGTCACACATTTCTGCCGATGGCTGTGTTACCCTTAACGCGATGATGATATGGAGATAATTGAATGAATATCGAACGAATTGATCCAGACAAACGTTGGTCCGAAGCCGTCGTTCACAACGACACCGTCTATTACACCAGCGTGCCGGAAAACCTGGATGATGACGCTACCGCCCAAACCGCGAACGCCCTGGCAGCAATTGACGTGATCCTGGCGCGCGTTGGGTCAGATAAAAGCCGGGTGCTGGACGCCACCATTTTTCTGGCCGACGATGCCGATTTTGCTGCCATGAACGCCGCCTGGGATGCCTGGGTAGTTGCGGGTAGCGCGCCGGTACGCTGCACCGTGCAAGCCAAATTGATGAATCCGAAGTACAAGGTCGAAATCAAAATTATTGCTGCGGTATAAACGAAAAAACCGCAGACGATAACGCCTGCGGTTTTATTTTCATCTGCTGCTTAAGCCAGCTTGATGATCACCATACCTGCCAGCAACAACACCAAACCAATCCAGCCTTTGGCATTCAGGCGCTGACCGAACAGGATCCAGCCGGCGGCGATTGTCGCGGCAATACCGAAACCACCCCACAATGCATAAGCCACCGACAGGTCTATCCCCTTCACCGCCTGTGCCAGAGCACTGAACGCCCCCAGCACCGACAGCAATGAAAGCAGGCCTAACCAGATTTTACGGAAACCGTCTGACATCTTCAGGAAGATGTTGGCGACAATTTCCAACACAATCGCCAGTCCCAAGAACCCAATGTGGTACAACTCAAGCTGTTGCATGGTTGTCACCTCGCGGGCTGGCCTGTTTTCGTGGTTTGCGGGTACCGGACTTCACCAACAAGATCCCGGCGATCAACGTCACCAGACCCAGCACCTTCAAGGCCGAGATGGGCTCATCGAACCACAATACGCTGAACAAGGTAATAAACAGGATACCGATCCCTTCCCACAGCGCGTAAGCAACGCCAAGGGCAACGCGTTTAATCGCCAATGACAGCATGACGTATGATGCAGTGATCATCACATACATCACAATATGACCGGTCATGCCGCCGCTAACGCTGGCGTATTTCATGGACAGGGTACCGATAATTTCGGCCACGATGGCCAAGCCTAAAAAGATCCAATAAATCATAATTTCTCTCCCAAACGGCGAATAACGCACGCTAAGGCATATTTATCCCGATTTATCTCGTCAGACAGGCGCAACGAGGCGCTGACGACGCAGAGATCCCTGGGGATAAACTGACCCAAACGTAATAAAGAAGTTTGCCCGGCTACGCGGAATGACGGAGGACTGAGCCTGTCACCAGCACCGGTTAAGGGAGAAAGACGCTATAGCTCGCTGCACCAGTGATGCTCACTGGCAAGGATGGCAGACAGGAAAAGCTGGCAAGTAGAGGTTCTGAGGGTAATTCCATTAGTTGTCATCATAATTATTCTCTATTCTCAGCCGCACATTATCTTGTTACACGGAGTGCGATTTGCCCAATATCCTCATCAAGTAAAATTTTCAACTGCGATAGTTGTACCATAGCCAAAAAAAGAAAGCAAACCGCCGTTTTCACAAAAACTATTAAAAAAAAGTTTAAAAATAAGAAAGTTAAGTAATTTAAAAATAAAAAAAGGCTCAACACGTCGTTGAGCCTTCGTTTAGCGTGGTGCGGGCAAATAATCGTCAAACCCAGACGCGGCGCGGGTTAGGCCGCAGCGCCGCTGACCGCGGTACGTGCCAGTTCGGTGATGCGAGCGTAGTCGCCCTTTTCCAACGCATCGGCCGGAACCAACCAGGAACCGCCGATACACAACACGCTTTTCAGCGCCAGGTAATCACGGTAGTTGTTTGGCGTGATGCCCCCGGTCGGGCAGAAACGCACCTGCGGGAATGGACCGCCGATCGCCTGCAACGCCTTCACGCCACCGTTGGCTTCCGCCGGGAAGAATTTGAACTCACGCAGCCCGTGATCCATGCCCAGCATCAGCTCTGAAACAGTGCTAATACCCGGGATCAATGGAATCGTGCCTGCGGTTGCGGCCTTCAGCAGCGCGTCCGTCAGGCCGGGGCTGATAGCGAATTGCGCGCCGGCCTCGGTCACTGCCTGCAACTGCTGCGGGTTAATCACCGTACCGGCACCGATAATTGCCTCCGGCACCTCTGCCGCGATAGCGCGGATCGCCTCCATGGCGCAGTCGGTGCGCAATGTGACTTCCAGCACGCGCACACCACCGGCTACCAGCGCCCTGGCCAGCGGCACCGCATGTTCCAGCGTGTTGATCACTATCACCGGAACCACCGGGCCTGCGGTCAGGATCTGTTCTGCGCTGGTTTTCCAGTTTTTCATCGTTACTTCTCCATTACTTACGGGTTATCAATGGCACGCCCCTGCCACAGGGCCCCACGCATTAAAGCGCAGGCGTCCGGCCGTACCCCAAGTGATGTTGCGCCCCGGTACTGCGGGCAAAAAAATGCCGGCAGATAAGCTGCCGGCAGGGTGATTACTCGAACTCGTTCCAGGAACGGCCGTCGCGGGTGATCATCGCTACTGAAGCGACAGGGCCCCAGGTGCCGGATTGGTACGGCTTAGGTGCCTCGTTATCCGCTTTCCACGCGTCCATAATGGAGTCAACCCACTTCCAGGCTTCTTCCACTTCGTCGCGGCGCACGAACAGCGCCTGGATGCCACGCATGGTTTCCAGTAACAGACGCTCATAGGCGTCAGCCACATGCTCCTGGTTGAAGGTTTCGGAGAAACTCAGATCCAGCTTGGTGGTTTGCAGACGGTGCTTGTGATCCAGACCCGGCACCTTGTTCAACACCTGAATTTCGATGCCTTCATCCGGCTGCAGACGAATGGTCAATTTGTTCTGCGGCAACTGCTGGTAAGAATCGCTGAACAGGTTCAATGGCGGGTTCTTGAAGTAGACCACCACTTCAGAACATTTGGTCGGCAGACGCTTACCGGTACGCAGGTAGAATGGCACGCCGGCCCACTGCCAGTTGTCGATATCAACGCGGATTGAGACGAAGGTTTCAGTATTGCTGCTTTTATTCGCCCCTTCCTCTTCCAGATAACCCGGCACCTTTTTGCCCTGCACGAAGCCGGCAGTGTACTGACCACGCACCGTGGTTTCACGTACATTGGTCTGATCGATGCGGCGCAGTGAACGCAGTACCTTCACTTTCTCGTCGCGAATACGGTCAGTCGTCAGATCCGCCGGTGGCGACATGGCAATCATGGTCAGGATTTGCAACAGGTGGTTCTGGATCATGTCGCGCATCTGACCGGCCTGGTCAAAGTAGCCCCAGCGCCCTTCAATACCCACCTCTTCCGCTACGGTGATCTGTACGGAGTCGATGGTGCGGTTATCCCAGTTGGAGGCGAACAACGAGTTGGCGAAGCGCAGCGCCAGCAGGTTCAGTACCGTCTCTTTACCGAGATAATGGTCGATACGATAAACCTGGCTCTCGTTGAAATATTCCGCGACCTGATCGTTGATCACGCGTGAAGAAGCGAGATCGGTGCCCAGCGGTTTTTCCATTACCACGCGCGCCGGCTCGTGGTTCAACTTGGCTTCGCCCAACCCTTTGCAAATCGCGCCAAAAGTGCTTGGCGGCATGGCAAAGTAGTTAATGGTGGTGCGATGTTTCTGGTCCAGCATTTTACCCAATTTGGTAAAATTCTTGCTGTCGTTCACATCCAGGTTGCAGAAATCCAGGCGCGCGCTCAGCGTCGCCCAGAGCTCGTCATCCAGTTTTTCTTTCATAAAGGTGCCAAGCGCTTCCTTGACCACCTTGATATAGGCTTCTTTATCCCACTCGGCACGGCCGACGCCGATGATGCGGGTATCCGGATGGATATGACCGGCTTTCTCTAACTGGTACAGGGAAGGCAACAGCTTACGACGCGCCAAATCGCCTTTCGCGCCGAAAATAACCAGGTCACACGCCTGGGCTGTAGAGGTTACCGCCATGTTCATCTCCTCGTTGCAGGATATTTGTAATTTTCTTACATTACTAATGTACTCTCTTTGACTACGGCCAGTAAACCCGGATCAAAAGTAGAAAAAAAGCCCCAGAAAATGCAGTGTTAAGCGCTACCGGCTCTAAACGTAGGTGCCCGAGCCAAAAACTGTAATTTTCTGTCTTTTTTGATGCTCTTTTACCATTATGAAAGTTAGACACAGGTCATGTTCTGATGAAAAAAGCCTGCATACCCTCTGTCGACACTGCCAACGGTTACCAGCACGTAGTATATTTCCATTAAACCGGCATTGATTTCTCCTTTGATTGAAATCGACATACCCTATGGATTTCAAGTTATAGCAACTGCCATCACCCCGCTGTAGCTTGAAATGCGACGGGTATAAACCATGAGTGACCCTCGTTATATGAATACGCTGGAAAAAATCCAGAGTCATCTGGAGCTGCTGAGCAAATCTGAACGGAAAGTCGCTGAGGTGATCCTGGCCTCCCCGCAGACCGCCATCCACTCCAGTATCGCGACGCTGGCCAGAATGGCAGACGTCAGCGAACCCACCGTCAACCGTTTTTGTCGCCGTCTCGATACCAAAGGCTTCCCCGATTTCAAACTGCATCTTGCCCAAAGCCTGGCCAATGGCACTCCGTACGTAAACCGTAACGTGGAGGAAGATGACAGCGTCGATGCCTATACCGGTAAAATATTCGAATCGGTGATGGCCAGTCTGGATACAGTAAAGGCAAATTTGGATATTGCCGCAATCAATCGTGCGGTTGATCTACTTACCCAGGCAAAAAAAATCTCTTTCTTCGGTTTGGGGGCCTCTGCGGCGGTCGCTCACGACGCGATGAACAAATTTTTTCGCTTTAATATCCCGGTGGTCTACTTCGACGATATCGTCATGCAACGTATGGGCTGCATGAATTCCAGCGAAGGGGACGTAGTGGTGTTAATCTCCCACACCGGTCGTACCAAAAACCTGGTGGAAATGGCGCAGCTGGCGCGTGAAAACGACGCCACGGTTATCGCCATCACCTCACGCGATACCCCTCTGGCGCACGAGGCAACCCTGGCGTTGTTGCTTGATGTTCCCGAAGATACCGACGTTTATATGCCGATGGTGTCACGAATTGCGCAATTAACGCTCATAGACGTGCTCGCCACCGGATTTACCTTGCGCAGAGGGGCCAAATTCAGAGATAACTTGAAGCGGGTCAAGGAAGCGTTGAAAGAATCGCGCTTTGATAAGGGTGTCGTTATCCCCAACAATTTCGACTCGTAACCGATGTGAAAAAACCTGTCGTTCAAGATCATCTGGACGGCGGCATTAGAGGCAGTACCCTGTTAAAACGCTCATGCGGGTAACCCAGGTGAAACATCAGTGTAGTAAAATTACATTTCACTCCAGGTTTCGTTATCCGACGTTATCGCAACACCAATAATTTGCTTCACCAGTCAACGGAGTAATACATGTCCAGACGGCTCAGAAGAACCAAAATTGTTACCACCCTGGGTCCGGCTACTGACCGCGACAATAATCTGGAAAAGATCATTGCCGCAGGCGCAAACGTAGTTCGGCTAAACTTTTCCCACGGCACGGCAGAAGATCATCAGGCTCGCGCCGACAAAGTGCGCGAAATCGCTGCCAAGTTGGGACGTCACGTCGCTATTCTGGGTGACCTGCAAGGGCCGAAAATTCGTGTTTCCACCTTTAAGGAAGGCAAAATCTTCCTTAACATCGGTGATAAATTCCTGCTCGATGCCAACATGGCCAAGGGCGAAGGCGATAAAGAAAAGGTCGGTATCGACTATAAAGGCCTGCCTGCCGACGTGGTGCCGGGCGACGTACTGCTGCTGGACGACGGCCGCGTACAGTTGAAAGTGCTCGAAGTTCAGGGCATGAAAGTCTTTACCGAAGTGACCGTTGGCGGCCCGCTGTCCAACAACAAAGGCATTAACAAACTGGGTGGCGGCCTGTCCGCAGAAGCCCTTACCGAGAAAGACAAGGCCGATATCGTCACCGCAGCAAAAATCGGCGTCGATTATCTGGCGGTTTCCTTCCCGCGCACCGGCGAAGATCTGAACTATGCCCGCCGTCTGGCGCGCGATGCTGGCTGTCACGCCAAGATCGTTTCCAAGGTTGAGCGTGCCGAAGCCGTCTGCAGCGACGAAGCCATGGATGACATCATTCTGGCCTCCGACGTAGTGATGGTTGCCCGTGGCGATCTGGGCGTCGAAATCGGCGATCCTGAGCTGGTCGGCATCCAGAAAAAGCTGATCCGCCGTGCTCGCACCCTGAACCGTGCCGTGATCACCGCGACCCAGATGATGGAGTCGATGATCACCAACCCGATGCCGACCCGCGCCGAGGTAATGGACGTGGCGAACGCCGTACTGGACGGCACCGACGCCGTGATGCTGTCTGCCGAAACCGCCGCGGGTCAATACCCGGCCGAAACCGTAGCCGCAATGGCGCGCGTTTGCCTGGGCGCGGAGAAGATCCCAAGCATCAATGTGTCCAAGCACCGCCTGGACGTACAGTTCGACAACATTGAAGAGGCTATCGCCATGTCTTCAATGTACGCAGCCAACCACCTGAAAGGTGTTACCGCGCTGATTGCCATGACCGAATCCGGCCGTACCGCACTGATGATGTCACGCATCAGCTCCGGCCTGCCTATCTTCGCCATGTCGCGCCATGAACACACGCTGAACCTGACCGCACTCTATCGCGGCGTGACCCCGGTGTACTTCGACAGCCATAACGACGGTGTTATCGCCGCCAATGACGCGGTTAACCGCCTGCGTGATAAAGGCTTCCTGGTCTCGGGTGACCTGGTGATCGTCACCCAGGGTGACGTGATGGAAACCGTTGGCACCACCAACACCAGCCGTATTCTGCGCGTCGAGTAATCTGTCCTGCCGCCGGCCGTTAACGCGGCCGGCATTTTTTCCCGCACCGCCCTTTCCCCCTGTTAAACTCGTCGCCTGTCGCCACCATGGCAAACGGAGAGGCTTCGATGCTTCATCAACACCCACAGCAAAACCGCACGGCACAAAGTCTGGATCTGGACGGTCAGGGGCTGGAAAATCTGGACGATACCTGTCTACAAGGCAACTCACTGCTAAAAATCAGTCTGTATAACAATCGGCTTCGGCAATTCCCACGGCAGATTTTGCAGCATGCCGATCTGCAGGTGTTGAACATCTCTTGCAACCAACTCAGCGAACTGCCAACTGAAATAGGCCTGTTGAAACAGCTGGCCATGCTCGATTGCGGCCATAACCAGGCCAACCAGATACCGGCTGGGATCGGTGAGCTGCGTGAACTGACTTATTTATACCTCAGCGATAACGCCTTTCGCGATCTGCCCCTCGAACTGGGGCGGTTACATAAACTGCGGTATTTGAATGCGACAGATAACCAACTGAGCGAATTGCCTACGGCAATCGTACAACTCGGCGCGCTGCAGGAACTGCGGCTTTACAATAACCAGATTGCCTCGTTGCCTGAGACATTCGGCCAGTTGACCGCCCTGCGGGAACTGCACCTGATGAATAATCGTCTGGTTGCACTACCAGAGCAAATAGCCCAGCTCTCTGCGCTGAGGGTGCTGGATGTGGAAAATAACGCTATCAGCCAGCTGCCAACCACTTTGGGTCGGCTGGCCAACCTGACTCACCTCAACCTCAGAACCAACCGCCTGCAACAGCTACCGACGTCTTTTGGTCAGCTTAAGGCACTGACCACGTTGGATCTGCGCGCTAACCGCCTAAGCGCCCTGCCTGACAGCCTGGCCGAGTTAACCCAGTTACAGCGGTTGGATCTGCGCTGGAACAACTTTGCCGAAATACCTGCCGTGCTGGAGCCGCTGATTGCCCAAGGTTGCCTGGTGCATATTTGAACCGCCAGAAACAGCAAGGGCCAGTCACCCACAGATGACTGGCCCTTGGCTCGACGCCAAAACTGAGCTTAGCGGTATAAATCGTCGCGTGAATAGGGTTCGATTTCCCCTTCTTTGCGCGTTTTCAGCAGCTTGAGGATCCAGGTGTACTGTTCCGGGTTGGGACCTACCAGATTCTCCACTTCTTCATTCATCCGGCGGGCAATGGTGCGATCGTCGGCCGTCGCCAGGTCGTCCATCGGCGGACGTATATGGATATCGAGCATGCTGGTTTTGCCGTCATAGACCGGGAACAGCGGCACAATGGCCGCACGACAGACCTTCATCAGACGCCCGACAGCAGGCAGCGTAGCTTTATAGGTCGCAAAGAAATCCACGAATTCGCTGTGTTCTGCTCCGTGATCCTGGTCCGGCAGATAATAGCCCCAATACCCCTGACGCACAGAACTGATAAACGGCTTAATGCCGTCATTGCGCGCGTGCATGCGACCGCCGAACTTGCGACGTACGGTGTTCCACAGATAATCGACCAGCGGGTTGCTTTGGTTATGGAACATCGCCGCCATCGGCTGACCACGAGCTGCCATCAGCATCGCCGGAACATCCACCGCCCACCCGTGTGGTACCAGGAAAATCACGTTACGCCCTTCTTCACGGATTTTATCCAGCACTTCTTCACCGTGCCAGCGAACGCGCTTCAACACTTTCTCAGGTTGGGTACAGGCCAGCTCCGCCATCAAGATCATCGATTGCGGTGCGGTGGCGAACATCTCGTCGATGATATGTTCACGCTCATTTTCGGGCAGCTCAGGCAGGCAGTACAACAGATTGATGCGCGCACGGCGTCGAGCGCCTTTTGCCACCTTGCCGGCCAGTTTACCTACGGCGCCGAGCACCGGATCGCGCAGACGTGCAGGCACCAGTGAAATACCGGCCATTAACCCGGTTCCCAGCCAAACGCCCCAGTAGCGCGGATGGTAAAAGGCTTTCTGAAATTGCGGAATGAACTCTAGGTTCGATTTTTTCTCGTTTTGCATGCACAAGCTCTTAACATAGCGGTTCGGCTAATCATAATTGCAAAGGGTGATTTTGCAATTCACAACGGCGAAGCACCAATATAAAACAACATCGGCCCGTAATCAGGCCGATGGAATCACTGGCGCGGTAACGCGCCGGGGCAAAGGGATCAATCCAGCTGCAGCTGAGGCACCACTTCTTTCACCTGCGCCAGATAATCGCTGCGATCTTTACCACTTAGCCCTTCTGAACGCGGCAGTTTCGCCGTCAGCGGGTTGACCGCCTGCTGGTTGGTCCACATTTCGAAGTGCAGATGCGGGCCGGTGGAGCGCCCGGTGTTACCGGATAGCGCGATGCGATCACCCCGTTTCACCTTCTGGCCTGGCTTAACCAACAGCTTTTTCAGGTGCATATAACGCGTGGTGTACTGGCGACCATGGCGGATGGCCACGTAGTTGCCCGCGGCACCGCTGCGTTTGGCGATCAACACTTCACCGTCGCCCACCGCCAGCACCGGAGTACCGACCGGCATCGCGAAGTCGACGCCTTTGTGCGGCGCAATGCGCCCGGTGACCGGATTCACACGGCGTGGGTTGAAGTTTGAAGAGATGCGGAACTGCTTCATGGTTGGGAAACGCATAAAGCCGCGCGCCAGGCCCGAGCCCTGACGATCGTAGAATTTACCGTCTTCGGCACGGATGGCGTAATAGTCTTTGCCGCCGGTGCGCATACGCACACCCAGCAGCTGACTTTGTGCGCTCTTGCCGTCAAAGTGTTCGCGGGACATCAGTACCGAGAACTGATCCCCTTTGCGCAGTTTGCGGAAATCCAACTGCCACTGCAGCGCTTTGATCACCGCATTGATTTCAGCACGGCTCAGACCGGCATCGCCGGCGCTGCTGACGAAACTGCCGTTCAGACGGCCGCTGATCACATTGTTGCGCCATTCGCCCTGCTGCGACTCCTGGGTTTCTTTGAAGTTGTTACCTACGCGGTCATAGGTGCGGGTTTCACGCCGGGAAACTTCCCAGGTCAAACGCTGCAGATCGCCGGCATCGTTCACCGTCCATGACAGCTGCTGGCCAATTTTCAGATTACGCAGATCGCGGTTTTGCGATGCCAACAGCGTGACATCCGACATATCTATGCCGTATTGGGTCAGAATGCTGCCCAGCGTATCACCGGTAGAAACAACATATTCATGCACGCCATCCTCGCCGGCGACCTTCTGGTCCAGCTCATCCTGTGGGATGTCATCATCGGGGGTGGCTTGGTCGAGATCGATCGGTTCGCTGGCTTCTGGCAGCAAGGATCGTAACTGGCTGGATTCTAACTCAATGCTTTTAACGATGGGGTTATGTTCTGGGTGATAAACAAAAGGCCGCCAGACGGCAACGGCCAATGTAACCACTGTCAGCGACCCCAGCATGACGCGGTGGGGCCGTGGCAGATTGTTATACGCCAGAGCGATAGTTCGGACTATCTGCTGCACTCGATTTTATCCTCATAATCTTTACTTCAGGCAGCTCACGTACTGGTTTGACAGCTGAGTCAGGAAGTTCCCGTAGCTGTCTTTCCCCAGTGCGATGCCGGTGCCCAGCGGGTCCAGCGTTCCAGAACGCACTTTGGTCCCTTTGGCAACGGCATTGATTACGGCCGGCCTGAATTGTGGCTCAGCAAAAACGCAGACTGCTTTCTGCTCAACCAACTGTGTTCGAATTTGGTGTAAGCGCTGTGCTCCAGGTTGGATTTCGGGATTCACGGTGAAATGGCCCAGCGGGCTCAAACCGAAATGTTTCTCAAAATAGCCGTAAGCATCATGAAAAACAAAATATCCTTTGCCTTGCACAGGCTTGAGCATGTTACCAACATTTTTGTCAGTTTGCGTCAGTAGATTCTCGAACTGGCGCAGGTTTGCGTCTAATTTGTCCTTATTCTGTGGCATAAGTTCCAATAACCTGTCGTGAATCGCGATCGCGGTCACTTTTGCCACTTCCGGAGACAGCCAAACGTGCATGTTATATTCGCCATGATGGTGCCCATCGCCCTCATCGTGATCGGCATGATTATGCGCATCCGTTGCATGATCATGGTCGTGTTCATGCTCATGATCGTCGTCTTCGCCCTTCATCAACAGCGGTTTTACTCCGCTCAGTTCGCTGATGGCCAATTGACGATTAGCCGACACCGGCGTTAGGGATTTTGTCAGAAAAGCTTCCATATCCGGGCCTACCCACACCACCAGATCGGCGGCACGCAGGCGTTGGATATCGGAAGGTCGCAAGGCGAAATCGTGCGGCGAGGCGCCATCCGGCAGCAGCACCTCGGTCGGCGTTACGCCATCGGCGATAGCGGAGGCGATAAAGCCCAGTGGGCGAATGGATGTCACTACCGCCGCAGAGGCGCTGCTCAGCGGTCCGGCCATCATCAGTGCGCTAGCCAGCAACGTGCGCTGCAGCCATTTATTTTTATGTGCCATTATCAGTAATCCCGTCGTTTTCATCAGCGAGGCGTGATATTATAACATTCGGTTAGTTCTGCAAAATGTAATCATGAGATGTCCACACTGACAACGCTAAAAAATATCTCCGTCTCCTTTGGTAACCGTAAGGTGCTGTCGAATATTTCGCTCAGCCTTCAACCGGGCCGTATTCTGACGCTGCTCGGCCCAAACGGCGCGGGCAAATCCACGCTGGTACGCGTGGTACTCGGGCTGGTTGCGCCAACGGAAGGTACGCTGGAACGCGAACCGGGCCTGCGTATCGGTTACGTGCCGCAAAAACTGCACCTTGACGCCACCCTGCCACTCACCGTAAGCCGCTTTATGCGCCTGAAACCCGGCGTAAAGAAAGCCGATATTCTGCCCGCGCTGAAACGTGTGCACGCAGCGCACCTGCTCGATCAGCCGATGCAAAAACTCTCCGGTGGCGAGAATCAGCGCGTACTGCTCGCGCGGGCGCTGCTGAACAAACCGCAACTGCTGGTGTTGGATGAGCCAACGCAAGGGGTTGACGTCAACGGCCAACTGGCGCTGTACGATCTTATCGACCAACTGCGCAAAGAACTGGGTTGCGCGGTTCTGATGGTCTCCCATGACTTGCATCTGGTGATGGCGAAAACCGATGAAGTGCTGTGCCTCAACCAACACATCTGCTGTTCCGGCGCACCGGAAGTGGTCTCGATGCATCCTGAATTCATCGCCATGTTCGGCAACCGCGGTGCGGAACAATTGGCGGTCTATCGTCACCACCATAATCACCGTCACGACCTGCAAGGACGAATTGTGTTGAAGAAAACCGGGGGCCGTGAGGCATGATCGAACTGTTATTACCCGGCTGGCTGGCCGGGGTGTTATTGGCCGCCGCCGCCGGTCCATTGGGCTCCTTTGTGGTCTGGCGCCGGATGTCCTATTTTGGCGATACCCTGGCACACGCCTCTTTGCTGGGCGTGGCCTTCGGGCTGCTGCTGGACGTAAATCCTTTCTATGCGGTGATTGCCGTGACGCTGGTGCTGGCGCTGGTGCTGGTGTGGCTGGAGCGTCGTCCGCAACTTTCCGTTGACACCCTGCTCGGTATTATGGCGCACAGTGCGCTGTCGCTGGGGTTGGTGGTGGTGGCGCTGATGTCCAACGTGCGGGTCGACCTGATGGCCTATCTGTTTGGCGACCTGCTGTCGGTTACCTTCACCGATATCTGGATGATTGCCATTGGGGTCAGCGTCGTACTGTTGATCCTGTGGTGGCAGTGGCGCAACCTGCTGTCGATGACCGTCAGCCCAGAGCTGGCACATGTTGACGGGGTCAATCTGGTCCGTGCTCGTACCGTACTGATGCTGGTTACCGCCCTGACCATTGGTCTGGCGATGAAATTCGTCGGCGCGCTGATCATCACCTCACTGCTGATCATTCCGGCCGCTACCGCACGGCGCTTCGCCCGAACCCCTGAGCAAATGGCCGCCTACGCGGTGCTGGTGGGTGTGCTGGCAGTGACCGGTGGATTGGCCTTCTCGGCATTTTACGATACCCCGGCCGGCCCATCGGTGGTACTGAGTGCGGCGGTGCTGTTCGTCCTGAGCTTGTCCAGGAAGCAGCAAGCCTGATTTCCCTCTCGCAGATAGCAAAAGGGCCGCAATTAGCGGCCCTTTTTAATGCGGATTACGGCGTAATATTTACTCTTCGCGCACCATGCCAAAGTGCTTATAGGCATGATTGGTGGCCATGCGCCCGCGCGGCGTGCGCTGGATGAAACCTTGCTGGATCAGAAACGGCTCGATCACGTCCTCGATAGTTTCCCTTTCCTCGCCGATCGCTGCCGCCAGGTTGTCCAGGCCCACAGGGCCGCCGGTGAACTTGTCGATTATCGCCAACAACAGCTTGCGGTCCATGTAATCGAAGCCTTCGGCGTCAACGTTCAACATATCCAGCGCCTGCATCGCCACCTCGCCATTGATCACGCCATTGGCGCGGACTTCGGCAAAATCGCGTACCCGACGCAGCAAACGGTTGGCGATACGCGGTGTACCGCGCGCACGGCGAGCCACTTCATGTGCGCCCTCGTCCGACAGATCCAGCCCCAGACAGTTAGCGCTGCGTGAAACGATGTGCTGCAGATCGGCAACCTGATAAAACTCCAGACGCTGCACAATGCCGAAGCGATCGCGCAGTGGCGAAGTCAGGGAACCGGCGCGGGTGGTTGCCCCCACCAGCGTGAACGGCGGCAAATCGAGTTTGATCGAGCGTGCTGCCGGGCCTTCACCGATCATGATATCCAGTTGGTAATCTTCCATCGCCGGATACAGCACTTCTTCCACTACCGGAGACAGACGGTGGATTTCATCGATAAAAAGGACGTCGTGCGGTTCCAGGTTGGTCAGCATCGCCGCCAGATCGCCCGCCTTTTCCAGCACCGGCCCGGAGGTGGTGCGCAGGTTAACGCCCATTTCATTGGCAACGATGTTGGCCAGCGTGGTTTTCCCTAACCCGGGCGGGCCGAAGATCAGCAAATGGTCCAGAGCGTCGCCACGCTGCTTGGCAGCCTGGATAAAGATTTCCATCTGCTCGCGGACATGCGGCTGACCGACATACTCCGTCAGCAGCTTCGGCCGGATGGCGCGATCAAGAATTTCTTCTTCATTGATCGGCTCGGCAGAAATCAGGCGATCGGCTTCAATCATTCTCTACCCCTTATCGGCGCTTACAGCGCGGCACGCAGCGCGTCGCGGATCAGGGTTTCGCAATCTGCACCCGGCTTGGCGATTTTACTGACCATGCGACTGGCCTCCTGCGGTTTGTAGCCCAGCGCCACCAGCGCAGAGGCCGCTTCGGCTTCCGCATCCAGTTCGGCCGCCTTCGCCGCTGTGGCAGGAAGCGTGATTTCACTGCTGCTGTTGAACAGATCGCCATTAAGCCCTTTGAAGCGGTCTTTCATTTCGACCACCAGGCGCTCTGCGGTTTTCTTGCCTACGCCCGGCAATTTTATCAGCGACGTGATCTCTTCACGCTCAACCGCGCTGACAAACTGCTGCGCTGACATGCCGGACAGAATGGCCAGCGCCAGCTTAGGGCCAACGCCGTTCACTTTAATCAGTTCGCGAAACAGCGCGCGCTCTTGTTTATCGTTGAAGCCATACAGCAGTTGGGCATCTTCGCGCACCACAAATTGGGTAAACACGATAGCCTCTTGCCCCAGCTCGGGCAGTTCATAAAAGCAGGTCATCGGCATATGCACTTCATAGCCCACGCCGTTTGCCTCCAGTAATACCAGTGGCGGTTGCTTTTCCAGAATATAACCTCTGAGACGACCTATCATTTACCCTCCTGCTGAATTCCTGAGCATGACCTTCTGCCATGCCGTGCTGCTAAAGCTTATAACATAAAAAAGGCTGGATGAATATCCAGCCTCATACTGCTGACAAAATCCTCTATATTTAACATCAGCGATCTGAGTGCTAATAAAAACAAAGGATGATGTCTACAGGTTTACCCCAAACATCCGAAAACCACGCTTTTCGGGTGTTTGTTATCAAACTAAGGCTGGATGAATATCCAGCCTCGGAACTGATTAAGCGTTACTTTAAACGTCCACGCGCCAGGTTCAATCGCCCTTCGCTCATCCGCAGCACGTTTTGGCTGAGGTGACAGTGGGTAATGGCGATCGCCAGCGCATCGGCGGCATCGGCCTGAGGATTGGCCGACAGCTTAAGCAGCGAGCGCACCATATGCTGCACCTGTGCTTTTTCGGCCGCGCCGGTACCGACCACCGTTTGTTTAACCTGACGTGCCGCATACTCAAACACTTCCAAATTCTGGTTCACGGCAGCAACAATAGCCACGCCGCGCGCCTGCCCAAGCTTGAGCGCCGAATCCGGGTTTTTCGCCATAAACACCTGTTCAATAGCGAAAAAGTCTGGTTTAAACTGGGTAATGATTTCACTGACGCCCGCATAAATCAGCTTTAAGCGCGTCGGCATGTCATCCACTACGGTACGAATACAACCGCTGGCAATATAGCTCAACTGGCGGCCCTGCTGACGAATCAGGCCGTAACCGGTGACGCGCGATCCGGGATCGATACCGAGTATGATCGTCATCCCTACACCCACCTTGCGTTAAGCATTAACTTCGCCAGGCGCTGCCACAAGACAGCGCCGTACTTCAACCCCATTACAGCGTCGCAGCAACCTCGTCGGAGATCTCACCGTTGTGGTAAACCTCCTGCACGTCGTCGCAGTCTTCCAGCATGTCGATCAGGCGCAGCAGCTTAGGCGCGGTTTCTTCATCCATATCGGCTTTGGTCGATGGGATCATGGAAACTTCTGCCGATTCGGCGGTGAAACCGGCAGCGGTCAGCGCGTCTTTCACTTCACCCAGGTTTTCCCAGGCGGTGAAGACGTCGATAACGCCATCGTCGTAGCTGACGATATCTTCAGCGCCGGCTTCCAGCGCAGCTTCCATCACCACGTCTTCATCCAGGCCCGCTGCGTAAGTGATCACGCCCTTCTTGGTGAACAGGTAAGCCACGGAGCCGTCGGTGCCGAGGTTACCGCCACACTTGGTGAAGGCATGACGCACTTCCGCCACGGTACGGTTGCGGTTGTCACTCAGGCACTCGATCATGACGGCAGTGCCGCCCGGGCCGTAGCCTTCATAAATGATGGTTTCCATATTGGTATCATCATCACCGCCTACCCCACGCGCGATGGCACGGTTCAGGGTGTCGCGCGTCATGTTGTTGGACAGCGCCTTGTCGATCGCCGCACGCAGACGCGGGTTAGCCCCCGGATCGCCACCGCCCAGTTTCGCGGCGGTCACCAGCTCGCGAATAATTTTGGTGAAAATTTTACCGCGCTTGGAATCCTGCGCTGCTTTACGGTGCTTTGTGTTGGCCCACTTACTATGACCTGCCATAAAAAATCTCCGAAAAAAATTACTGGACTGAATTAATCACAAACTCTTCAATCGCCTGCTGATTGCTCCAGGACTTGGTCAACTTCACGGCTTCCGCCGCCTCAAGCCACTGGTAGGCGTGATGCTCGGTAATCACCGGATCGCGCTCTTCAGGCAAAGCCAGACAGAACCAGTGCTCTTTATTGCGCGTGGTTCCCGGGGCATAGCGATGTCGCAAATGGACAAAGAGTTCAAACTCCACACAGCGCTGGCAATCGAACAACGGCAGTTTCTCTGCTTCGATATCGATGCCGACTTCTTCCATGACCTCACGCCGTGCGGCATGCGGCGGCGACTCATCTTCCTCCAGGCTGCCGGTCACCGACTGCCAGAATTCGGTATCATCGCGCCGCTGTAACATCAGCACCCGACCACTGGATTTGGCATAAATCACTACCAGAATAGACTCGGGACGCTTGTAGTTCATTACTGGTTCTCTACATTTGAATCGTCAGTCGCTTTCTTTACCACGCTGATTGCCAGCTCCTGCAGCGACGCCGGGTTCGCGAAGCTTGGTGCTTCGGTCATCAAGCAGGCCGCAGCGGTGGTTTTCGGGAAGGCGATCACGTCACGAATGTTGTCGGTGCCGGTCAACAGCATCACCAGACGGTCCAGACCGAAGGCCAAACCGGCGTGCGGCGGCGTACCGTACTTCAACGCGTCCAACAGGAAACCGAATTTTTCGCGTTGCTCGTGTTCGTTAATACCCAGAATGCTGAATACCGTCTGCTGCATTTCGCTACGGTGAATACGCACGGAACCGCCACCCACTTCGTAGCCGTTAATCACCATGTCGTAGGCGTTGGCGATGGCATTGATTGGCGTGTTGGCCAGCTCTTCCGGGCTCATGTCGCGCGGTGCGGTGAACGGGTGGTGCATCGCTGCCAGACCACCTTCGCCGTCTTCTTCGAACATCGGGAAGTCCACGACCCACAGCGGTGCCCAGCTGTCCAGCTTGGTCAGTTCCAAATCGCGGCCCAGCTTCAGACGCAGCGCGCCCATCGCATCGGTGACAATCTTGAAGCTGTCGGCGCCGAAGAACAGAATGTCGCCGCTCTGCGCGTTGGTACGCGCCAGAATTGCTTCCAGCACTTCTGCGCTGAGGAATTTAGCAATCGGGCTCTGTACGCCTTCCATGCCGGCGGCGCGGTCATTGACCTTCAGCCAGGCCAGGCCTTTGGCACCATAGATGTTAACGAAAGCGCCGTACTCATCGATCAGCTTACGGGTCAGCTGCGCACCACCTGGTACACAGATCGCGGCAACGCGGCCTTTGGCATCGTTAGCCGGGCCGGAGAACACCTTGAATTCCACATCCTTCACCAGATCGGCAACGTCCACCAGCTCCAGTGGGTTACGCAGGTCCGGCTTGTCCGAGCCATAGCGACGCATGGCTTCTTCGAAGGTCATAACCGGGAAATCACCCAGATCTACGCCCTTCACGTCCAGCCACAGTTCACGCGCCAGTTTCTCCATCACTTCACGCACCTGATCGGCGGTCATGAAAGAAGTTTCCACGTCGATCTGGGTAAATTCAGGCTGACGGTCCGCACGCAGGTCTTCGTCGCGGAAGCATTTGACGATTTGGTAGTAGCGGTCGAAACCGGACATCATCAACAGCTGTTTAAACAGCTGCGGCGACTGTGGCAACGCATAAAACTTGCCTTTATGTACGCGGCTCGGGACCAGATAGTCACGGGCGCCTTCCGGCGTGGCCTTGGTCAGCATCGGGGTTTCGATATCGAGGAAACCGTGGCTATCCATAAAGCGGCGCACAAAGCTGGTGATTTTGGCACGGGTTTTCAGGCGATCGGCCATTTCCGGGCGACGCAGATCCAGGTAGCGGTATTTCAGGCGCGCTTCTTCGGTGTTGACCTGGTTGGAATCCAGCGGCAGTGGCTCGGAGCGGTTGATGATCTCCAGTGCATGGGCGAACACTTCTACTTCACCGGTAGCCATATCTTTATTGATCTGGCTGTCCGGACGGGCACGCACGGTGCCGACGATCTGGATGCAGAATTCATTGCGCAGGTCGTACGCCTTGTCGAACGCGGCCTTCTGGTCCGGATCGAAGAACACCTGCACGATGCCTTCGCGGTCGCGCATATCAATAAAGATCAGGCCGCCCAGATCGCGACGACGGTTGACCCAACCACACAAAGTGACTTCCTGGCCCACGTGAGACAGATTCAACTGCCCGCAATATTCAGTACGCATACGCTATCCTTTTGGCTTAAGCCGATGCCGCGCGGGCTTTTGGCGCCTGCCACGCGGCTGTTTTCTGATGAACTCAATACCCGTCATCTTTCAAGTTGCAGCGTTGTTATCTGCACTCTCTCACCCCAGTGACTTACTCAAGTAGGCACCAGAGGCGAGATAGCTGGCTGCCTGGCTGCAACTCGAAAGCTATAGGGTATATTTACTTGCCCGGTTTGAAGTCGGTTGCATACCAACCGGTACCCTTTAACTGGAAACCGGTGGAAGAAATCAGCTTGGTTAACGCGGGCTGCCTACACGCCGGACAATCCGTCAGCGGCGCATCGGAAAATTTTTGCAACTTCTCTAACCGGTGGCTGCAAGCACCACATGCATATTCATAAATCGGCATAGGTCGTTGGAGTAAAGTGAGCTGAAAAAAGGCGATCATTATAAAGGAAATTCATGCGCCAGATAAGTGCGAACACAGCTTTGTTGCAGCACTAAATGGTGTGTTTTTGCCCGAAGTAACACATTGATTAACAAATTTCTCATTAACCGGTGATGCTTTTTTCACGTAGCCTGAATCGATGCTTGTTTAGCGCGCTATCCAAGCTGCGCGTATTTCATCCACCTTGTCACGAGATATTTCCATGTTGAAACTTGATGCTCACACCACCGCACTGGTATTAATTGATTTGCAAAACGGCATCCTGCCCTTCGCCGGTGGCCCACACAGCGCCGAAAGCGTGGTGGCCAATGGCGCGCAGTTGGCGGCACATTTCCGTTCGCTGGGGGCACCGGTGATCCTGGTACGCGTCGGCTGGTCCGACTCTTTCGCCGAAGCGCTGAAACAGCCGGTGGACAAACCGTCTCCCGCCCCTGCCGGCGGATTGCCTGCCAACTGGTGGGAATTCCCGGCATCCCTGGCGGTGAGCGACCGCGACATTCTGGTGACCAAGCGCCAATGGGGTGCGTTTTACGGCACCGATCTTGACTTGCAACTGCGTCGCCGTGGCATTAAATCGGTGGTGCTGGGCGGTATCTCCACCAATATTGGCGTGGAATCTACGGCTCGCGCGGCCTGGGAACACGGCTACGAGTTAGTGATAGCCGAAGATCTCTGCAGTGCGCAAAATGCTGAAATGCACCAGTTTGCTTTCGATAATATCTTCCCGCGGTTGGCGCGTGTTCGCAGCACCCGCGAAATTGTTGCCGCACTCGACCAGTAACGCTAACTTGTAGGGGCGCCGCCTGCTGCGCCCACCTTTGACTGGCAGGGAAAATTAAGGAAGATGCTAGCTTGATGTATATCGGACTCCCACAGTGGCAACACCCGGCCTGGAATCGTATCGGGCTGCGCGATCTGGCGGATTACAGCCGCTATTTTAACTGCGTGGAAGGCAATACCACCTTCTACGCGTTACCCAAACTGGAAATAGTCCAGCGCTGGCGCGATATGACCACCGATGATTTTCGCTTCTGTTTCAAGTTCCCCGCCACCGTCAGCCATCAGGCTGCACTGCGTAACTGCGCCGCCGATCTGCAGGCATTTTACCACTGCCTGGGTCCGGTGCATCAGCGCATAGGCCAGCTGTGGCTGCAATTGCCTGCGGCGTTCGGCCCGGCGGAATTACCGGCGATGTGGCAGTTCTTCGACGCTTTGCCGAAAGAGTTTACCTATGGCGTGGAAGTGCGGCATCCGGCGTTTTTCGACAAAGGCGAGGAAGAGCGGCTGCTGAATCAGGGGTTACACCAGCGGGGTATCAACCGGGTGATCCTCGACAGCCGGCCGGTGCATCACGCCCTGCCCAACAGCGCCGCCGTCCGCGATGCCCAGCAGAAAAAGCCCAAGCTGCCGGTGCATGCTCTGGTCACCGCCAACAATCCGCTGGTACGTTTCATCGGCGGCGATGTGCTGCAAGATAACCTGAGCTGGTTTGACGCCTGGCAGCAGAAATTGCCCGTTTGGCAGCAACAGCACCAACCTTTTCTGTTTATACATACGCCGGATAATGGTGATTCCCCCCAACAGGCACAGAAAATCTGGCAGCAGCTGTATCAGGCTATTCCGAATTTACCCCCTCCACCGGACTGGCCGGAGCAGGATGCGCTGTTTTGACCGATTAATCTGACCAATTACATCAGATTTTTCCTCGCGACAGTGATTGCAATGGCGGCTATGATGCTGGCTGCCAGTTTTGGTTAGGGAATGGAGTTAAAAATGGTAAGCGCGCTTTATGTAGTGCTCGGCGCATTGTTGTTGATCAAACTCTCTTATGACGTGGTTAGGTTAAGGATGCAATACCGTGTCGCCTACGGGGACGGCGGTTTTTATGAGCTGCAAACTGCAATCCGCGTTCACGGCAATGCCGTAGAATACATTCCTATCGCCGCAGTGCTGTTGGTGATCATGGAGATGAACGGCGCTGAAATATGGATGATCCATATTTGCGGTCTGATGCTGATGGCCGGCCGTTTGGTGCATTACTACGGTCTGCGTAACCGCGAGGTGCGCTGGCGTCGATCGGGCATGGCGGCCACCTACATTTCGCTGGTGTTAATGGTACTGGCCAATATTTTCTATCTGCCATGGGATCTTATTTTTAGCCTGCATTAATCCCCTGTTCGTCCTCAGGCGGCTACGCCGCCTGCTTCCGCTGCGCTTTTTGTCATTATCTGTTAGAATACGCCCCTTCGAATTCTGAACCGATTTTCCGCTATGCCAAACCGCGATACTCTTTTTTCTGCCCCGATCGCCAAATTGGGCGACTGGACCTTCGACGAACGCGTCGCTGAAGTGTTCCCCGACATGATCCAGCGTTCCGTTCCAGGCTATTCCAATATCATTTCCATGATTGGCATGCTGGCCGAGCGTTTCGTGCAGCCCGACAGTCGGGTTTACGACCTGGGATGTTCGCTGGGTGCAGCCACGCTGTCGATGCGGCGGAATATCAAGGTGACGGGTTGCAACATCATCGCCGTCGACAACTCTCCGGCCATGGTCGAGCGCTGCCGCCGTCATATTGATGCCTTCCGCGCCGACACCCCGGTAGACGTTATCGAAGCCGATATCCTTGATATCAACATCGAAAACGCCTCGATGGTAGTCCTGAACTTTACCCTGCAATTCCTCGAACCCGCCGACCGCCTGCGCCTGCTGGAACAGGTTTACCGCGGTCTGCGCCCAGGCGGCGCACTGGTACTGTCGGAGAAGTTCAGCTTTGAAGATGCCGATGTCGGCGAATTGCTGTTCAACATGCATCACGATTTCAAACGTGCCAACGGTTACAGCGAGTTGGAAATCAGCCAGAAGCGCAGCATGCTGGAAAACGTCATGCTGACTGACTCCGTGGACGCCCACAAAGCCCGTCTGAAACAGGCCGGTTTTGAGCATGCGGAAGTCTGGTTCCAGTGTTTTAACTTCGGTTCACTGATCGCGTTGAAAGCGGGAGCCGCAGCATGATTGAGTTTGGCGATTTTTATCAACGCATCGCGAAAAGCAACCTCAGCCACTGGCTGGATACCCTGCCGGCACAGCTCAGCGCCTGGCAGCGCGAGTCGCTACACGGTAAATTCAAGCAGTGGTTTAATTCGGTTGAACATTTACCGGCACTGACCCCCACCCAGCTTGATTTGTTGCACGGCGTCCGTGCCGAGATGGAACCCCCTTTGTCGCCGGGCCAGTTGGAAGGCATTGAAAAGATGCTGCGCACCATGATGCCGTGGCGCAAAGGCCCGTTCTCACTGTATGGCATCGATATCGACACCGAATGGCATTCCGACTGGAAGTGGGATCGCGTATTACCGCACATTTCACCGCTGGCCGGTCGTACCATTCTTGACGTCGGCTGCGGCAGCGGTTATCACCTGTGGCGCATGGTTGGCGCGGGTGCGCATCTGGCGGTGGGCATAGATCCGATGCAGCTGTTCCTGTGCCAATTCGAAGCGGTGCGTAAGCTGTTGGGCGGCGATCAACGCGCCCACCTGTTGCCGCTCGGTATTGAGCAACTGCCCGAGCTGGCGGCGTTCGACACGGTGTTTTCGATGGGCGTGCTGTACCATCGCCGCTCGCCGCTGGACCATTTGTATCAGTTGAAAAACCAACTGGTTTCCGAAGGTGAGCTGGTATTGGAAACGCTGGTGGTGGAAGGCGATCGCCATCAGGTTCTGGTACCCGGTGACCGCTACGCGCAAATGCGTAACGTCTACTTTATTCCGTCAGCCGAAGCATTGAAATGCTGGCTGGAGAAGTGCGGTTTCGTCGACGTTAAAATCGCCGACATGTGCGTCACCAGCACCGAAGAGCAACGCCGCACAGATTGGATGACCAGTGAGTCACTGGCCGAATTTCTTGATCCACAAGACCCGAGCAAAACCGTCGAAGGCTACCCCGCGCCCTTGCGTGCCGTACTGGTAGCCAGGAAGCCCTAAAGTGAAAAACGTCATCACCTCGTCCCTATCGGGGTGATGACGTTACGCCCGTTATTTTCGCCAGGCCTCCAGCAAGTCCTTTTCCAGCACGCCGCTGGATTTGCATTCAAAGGGTTTCACTTTGTCATTGCCATCCGCAGCCGTCAGCCCGGCAACCCCGCTAACCTGCACCATGACATGACTTCCCTCCCCGGCGCTATAAATCTGCGCCAGTATTCGATATTCCTCCGTCAGATTCGACGGGGTCGCCTGGTCGGTGCAATCCAGATAAAGCCCCGCCAGTTCGGCCTCGCTCCCGGCAGCCCCGATAACGCCAAGGCGACTGTCGGTCAACGTTGGGGTTATCCCTTTCGCGCTGAAAATGGCCAGGGTGCGCGTGAACAGCTCATCCGGTTTTCGGTTACCGATCAGGCTGCCGTCATCGGCTGCCGAAGGAACGGATGCATCACCTGTCGTGCCCTCGGCAGGTTGATTACCGGCTTTTGTCGGCCCATACACCGACACGCAACCTGTCAGCATCAGCAATGCGATAGCGGTTAGTCGTCTCATCGCCATTCACCTGTAATACAAAGAGGCACAGGCGCTTAAACAACAAATCAGCGATACAATCATCAGATAACGCATGCCACTCTCCTTAGCGGTAATAAGCTGCGACGCAGCCGGACAATGCAAGACAGGCCATCAACAACAAAATCAAATAACACTTCATGACTCCTCCATAACCGTACAAATCCCTGTGTTTTATGCAGCCATGCAAGCTGGCTGACGACAGAGGTTATTGCACTTGTTATGGCGCCGTCATTGGACGCCATCAGTGCCAGCGCTGACAGGGCAAGGTCGTCGGGGATCATGGAAATAAAAAAGCCCCGGCAGGAAAACCGGGGCTTGCGGGTTAGCAATGCGTTTTAGGCGCTTTGCGCCAGGGGATCAACCAGAGCCAACGAGTTTTTC
Organism: Serratia sp. GW822-FHT06D09; assembly: GCF_058799515.1. Lineage (NCBI taxonomy): Bacteria > Pseudomonadati > Pseudomonadota > Gammaproteobacteria > Enterobacterales > Yersiniaceae > Serratia > Serratia sp. GW822-FHT06D09. The sequence continues at coordinate 617,540 of NZ_JBXALO010000003.1, read as the reverse complement.
ATCGCCTCTACCATTTCGCCATCCACGCAATAGTGGCTGAACTCGTCAAACTCGCTGTCGGAACACATAGTGACACCCGCTTTACGATAGCGCATGGTCGAAGGCACCGCATGGCCAGAGGAGCTGTGCAGCTCCTGAATACCAATATCGACAAACTTGTGCAGATTACTGAGCCGCACGCCGGCACCAGCCATAATCACCGGTCCCTGGCTGGCCTGCACCAGATCGCGCAGTAAGGGCAATCCCAATTCCGCATTTTGCTGCTGGCCTGAGGTGAGTATCCGCGCCACGCCCAACTGCGTCAGTTGATCGAGCGCCACCAGCGGATTTTGGCACATGTCGAAAGCGCGGTGGAACGTCACCGCCATATTACCGCTCAAACGCATCACTTCTTGCATGCGCGGCAGATCGATATGCCCTTCTTCATCCAGCATGCCCACCACCACACCGGCAAAGCCCATATCGCGGATCTGGGCAATATCATGCTTGATCACGTCAAAATCCACCGCACCGTAGCAAAAATCCCCACCGCGTGGACGAACAATAGGGTGCACCGGCACACCGATCCTGTCGCGTGCCAGACGTAAAGAGCCATAGCTTGGCGTCAAGCCGCCCTCACTTTGGCTGGCACATAACTCTATGCGATCGGCACCTGCCCGCTCGGCCGTCAGCGCGCAATCGACGCTATAGCAGCAAACTTCCAGTTTAATCATTGTCACCCCCAGATGACGGCTAACTTGCGACGGCCATTGTTAATTTTTCAATTTCTCATTTAGGCTCATAGTAAGCATAAGCCAGCTCAGGGTAGTAACTATGGCATTCAATTTTGATCTATGGGTAGACCGCAGTCACAGTGACAGCGTTAAGTGGGATAAATATCGCGACCGCGACGTTATTCCGCTCTGGGTTGCCGATACCGACTTCCCGTCAGCGCCGGCAATTATTGATGCCTTGCAGCAGCGCGTCGCTCATGCCGTATTCGGCTACGGTCATCCCTCCCCTGAGCTGATTGAGGTTTTTACCCGCCGTATGCTAGAGCGCTACGGCTGGCATATCAATCCTGAATGGCTGGTTTTCCTGCCTGGCCTGGTTTGCGGCCTGAATTTATGCGTGCGGGCTTTTACCACCGAGGGAGAAGGCACTCTGGCCCCCTCGCTAATCTACCCGCCGTTTCGTAAAGCAGCGAAATTTTCTGGCCGCACACAGCTACCGGTGCCGTTGATGCTGCAGGACCGGCGCTGGCTATTGGATTTCAGCACTGTCGAAGCACAGCTCAGCGGTGCAGAGAGATTATTGATGCTGTGCAACCCGCAAAACCCGGGCGGCACCGTCTACCGCAGACAAGAGCTGTTGCAACAGCATGAGTTTGCCAAAAACCATAATCTGGTTGTTTGTTCAGATGAAATTCATTGCGATCTGTTGCTTGAACCGGGTTGTGAACACATCCCCTTCGCCACGTTGAATGATGATGCCGCCCAGCGCAGCGTCACGCTGATGTCGCCGTCAAAAACCTTCAATATCGCCGGTCTTGGTGCCTCAATGGCAATTATTCCCAACCCGGAGCTGCGCAAGAAGCTGGTCCTTGCGCGCAGCGGTATTGTGCCGGAGGTGGATGTGCTCGCATTGGTTGCTGCGCAGGCCGCTTACCAACATGGGCAAGAGTGGCTGGACGAACTGTTGGTTTATCTACGCGCAAACCGTGATTGGGTGATCGAGCGTATTAATGCCATGCCAGGGCTGGCACTGCAGCCCATCGAAGCCACCTATCTGGCCTGGATAGACTGCAGCCAGCTGCCGGTCGATAACCCGCACGCCTTCTTTGAACAGGCCGGCGTAGGATTAAGCCCGGGTCTGGATTTTGGCAACCGGCGCTTTGTCCGGTTGAATTTTGGTTGTCGGCGCGAACTGCTCAGCCAGGCGCTAGACCGCATGCTGCTGGCCACCCGCTCGCTGCAGCCCAATTAACCCTGTTCGCTGGCGACAATGTCCCGGATGGAATAAGGATGGAATTTGATCGTCACGGTGCCGTCGGTGATCGCCAGCGTTGGATTCGGTAAACGTTCGCCTTCTCCCTTTGGTGAGCTTTGTTTCAGTTTGATGCCCGGAGCCAGCAGCGCTTCATCCGGCAAGTGGGCCAACGCACGCGCATAAAGCGTGGCCGGTTCGCCGCTAAGCACCAGCTCTACGTGTTCCCAACCTTCGTGCGGATAGCGCTTGTCTCCGGGATAAGGCAGCTCCACGCAGTCGATCTGCCAAGGCCCCACCTTAAGTGGCTGCTGAAGATCAAACAGGCAAATCGGACGGCCATTGATCATCGCCTCTGACAGCAGTGAACCACACTGCTCTAACCCCAGTCGCCAGCGTTCAGCGGTAGTGTTTTGATGGCAGCGCAGCGAAACGTGGTCTGCAGTGAACTGGGACAGATCCAGCTGCAGTTTTTCAGCAAACTGGCTCAGCGCCTGCTCAAAACGCGGCAGATCCAGCGCTAAATCGTGAAGTTCGGCAATGGCCGGAAAGCTAGTCATAGGGTCCTCGAAACAACAAAAGCGGTTTTCAGGGGGGTAATTTACACGCCTGAGACGTTGCTATCCACCTGACCGGTCCGGGAAACTGAAATTTTTAACCTCAAAATGCGCAGGGTAAAATGCCCTCCCGTGAAGTCCGGCCAAAGTACAAAAGGAGTATTAACGCAGAAGCTATTATCTGCTTCATTTGACATCAGCCAAGATCCAATTTCAGATGAAAGTTAACGCATAAGTTTATAGCTTTTTCTTATGATTGACGGATTGAGAATATTACTAACTTATTAAGCCTGATAATTCACCTGCTCTGGTATTCATATATGCTTAAAAAATAGTTAACGCTAGCGTAGTAAAAAGGCCATAAAAAATACGTGAAAATAAAAAAAACAATAAATACAATGATTTATATAAATTTATTTTATTTGCAATCTGAGAATCTTCCTAAACATCCCGTGGGTAATTGCGTGAAAATATCAATTAGGCTACTTTAGTGAAAATTGAGCCGGAGACGATCCTTTATGTTCCTTTTAATAATATCCCTGTTATTAGTGATTATTGCCGCCTATGCGATATACCGTCACTTCAAATCACGTCGCAATAATACGCTGGACGCTGGGCGCAGAAACAAAAAACACTAAGTTTGCTATTTGATTTTTCCATGAGCTTATTCTTTTTGTCCGTCTGAATTATCCGCTCCGTGACCCATTCTCCTCGCCCCTTCGTGGGCCAGCCACGATGCAATGCCTTATCACGCCGTCTTTCACCTTCCCCCGCGCCAACTGCTGACGTAACCCATCAGATCGGTTACAATTACAGGCTGTTTTGTGGTGGGTCGGCGTGTTGACGCGTGGCCAGTAAAACCACCTTTGAATCCCGCAGGGGCATGGCATACGGCCCCTCGTTCGTCATTAAGGTAACCCGGTGAATATTCAGGTTCTTCTTTCAGATAAAGTCAGCCAGGCGCTGATTGCCGCAGGCGCGCCAGCCGATTGCGAAGCGCAGGTCCGTCAGTCCGCAAAAGCGCAGTTTGGCGACTATCAGGCCAATGGCGTGATGTCCGTTGCCAAGAAACTCGGCATGCCGCCACGCCAGTTGGCGGAAAAAGTGGTGCAACTGCTTGATCTCGGCGACGTCGCCAGCAAAGTGGAAATTGCCGGTCCAGGCTTTATCAATATCTTCCTGAACAGCGACTGGGTCGCGCAGCAAACTGATTTGGTGCTTGGCGCGCCAAAACTGGGCATTGCTCCCGTCAAACCGCAGACCATCGTGATTGACTACTCTGCGCCCAACGTGGCGAAAGAAATGCACGTCGGCCACCTGCGCTCCACCATTATCGGTGATGCTGCGGCACGCACTCAGGAATTCCTGGGGCATAAAGTGATCCGCGCCAACCACGTGGGTGACTGGGGTACCCAGTTCGGCATGCTGATTGCCTATCTGGAAAAAATGCAGAACGAAAACGCCAGCGATATGGGCCTGTCCGATCTGGAGCAGTTCTATCGTGAAGCAAAGAAACACTATGATGAAGACGCCGAGTTCGCCGAACGCGCCCGTGCCTACGTGGTAAAACTGCAAGGCGGCGATCAATACTGCCTGAAGATGTGGCGTAAGCTGGTCGACATCACCATGGCGCAGAATCAGCTGACCTATAACCGCCTGAACGTCACCCTGACCGAAGACGATGTAATGGGTGAAAGCCTGTACAACGCGATGCTGCCGGGCATCGTGGCCGATCTCAAGGCCAAGGGGCTGGCGGTAGAAAGCGAAGGCGCCACCGTGGTGTTCCTCGACGAATACAAGAATAAAGACGGCGAGCCTATGGGTGTCATTATCCAGAAGAAAGATGGCGGCTACCTGTACACCACCACCGACATCGCCTGTGCAAAATACCGCTATGAAACGCTGGGCGCCGACCGCGTGCTCTACTACATCGACTCACGCCAGCATCAACATTTGATGCAGGCCTGGACCATCGTGCGTAAAGCCGGTTATATCCCAGACTCCCTCTCGCTGGAACACCACATGTTCGGCATGATGCTGGGTAAAGACGGCAAGCCGTTCAAAACCCGTTCAGGCGGCACGGTGAAACTGTCCGATCTGCTGGATGAAGCGGTCGATCGTGCAGGCAAGCTGATCGCCGAGAAAAACCCGGACATGCCAGCGGAAGAGATGCAAAGCCTGGCCAATGCCGTAGGCATTGGTGCGGTTAAATACGCCGACCTGTCGAAAAGCCGCACCACCGACTATATCTTCGACTGGGACAACATGCTGGCGTTTGAAGGCAATACCGCGCCTTACATGCAATATGCTTATACCCGTGTGGCTTCCGTATTCAAACGTGCCGGTGTCGACGAAAGTAATCTGACCCTGCCGCTGGTGATGACCGAAGAGCGCGAAATTGCGCTGGCGACCCGCCTGCTACAGTTTGAAGAAGTGATCACCACCGTGGCGCGCGAAGGTACCCCGCACGTGATGTGTAGCTACCTGTACGATCTTGCGGGCCTGTTCTCCGGCTTCTACGAGCACTGCCAGATCCTGAATGCAGACAGCGAAGAAGCGCGCCAGAGCCGCCTGAAGCTGGCACTGTTAACCGCCAAAACGCTGAAAATCGGTCTGGATACGCTGGGTATCGAAACCGTCGAACGTATGTAAGTCATCACGCTGAATACGAAAAAGGGTCGCCGAGGCGACCCTTTTTATGTTCTGAAAGTGGGAAAGCCCAGTTACGCCACTCGCCGAGCAAAATCGCGCGGACGGAAACCCAAGCCGGCCAATACGCCGAAGTAAGCCACAATACCTGCTACCACTACCACTGTCAGACGCAGCAGACGCGCCAGCATATTGCCCTGATCCCAGGCAGGCATCAGCCACATCACCCCGACCAATACTACCGACATCACGATCACCGCAATCACCAGTTTAGTCAGGAACAGAGCCCAACCCGGTTGCGGGTGGAAAATCTTCTGCTTGCGCAACTGCCAATACAGCAGCGAAGCGTTAATACAGGCTCCCAGACCAATCGACAGCGAAAGCCCCGCATGCTTTAACGGACCGATAAACATCAGGTTCATCACCTGGGTTAAGATCAACGTGATAATGGCAATCTTAACCGGCGTTTTAATGTCCTGACGCGAATAGAACCCTGGCGCCAACACCTTCACGACGATCAATCCCATCAGTCCCACCGAATAGGCCACCAGCGCACGCTGGGTCATGGCGGCATCGAAGGCGTTGAACTTGCCGTACTGGAACAAAGAGACGGTCAGCGGCTTGGCCAGAATGCCCAGAGCTATGGCGCTCGGCAGCGCCAGCAGGAAGCACAGGCGCAGCCCCCAATCCATCAAACGCGAATATTCATCGTGGTTGCCGCTGGAAAAACTTTTCGCCAGCGACGGCAACAGGATGGTTCCCAGCGCCACGCCCAGTACGCCGGAGGGGAATTCCATCAGGCGGTCGGCATAGTACATCCAGGACACCGAACCGGAGACCAGGAAGGAGGCGAAAATGGTATTGATGATCAGTGAGATCTGGCTGACCGAGACGCCGAAAATGGCTGGCCCCATCTGACGCATCACTCGCCATACGCCCGCGTCACCAAGTTTGAGGCGCGGAAGCACCAGCATGCCGATCTTCTTCAGATGCGGGAGCTGGTAGCCCAATTGCAGCACGCCGCCCACGACGACCGCCCAGGCCAGCGCCATCACCGGTGGATTGAAGTAAGGTGCGGCAAACAGCGCGAACCCAATCATGCTGACGTTAAGCAACGTCGGCGCAAACGCCGGGATCGAAAAACGGTTCCAGGTATTAAGGATTGACCCCACCAATGACGCCAGCGAGATCAGCAGAATATACGGAAAGGTCACCCGCAGCAGCGACGAGGTCAACGCGAATTTGTCCGGCGAATCGACAAAGCCCGGCGCGGTAATGTAAATCACCCATGGGGCGGCCAGCATCCCCAACACCGTCACCACGGCCAACACCAGCGTCAGCAGTCCGGAAACGTAAGCGATAAAGGTACGCGTTGCTTCTTCTCCCTGCTGGCTTTTGTATTCGGCCAGGATCGGGACAAAGGCTTGCGAAAAGGCCCCCTCGGCGAAGATGCGCCGCAGCAGGTTAGGCAGTTTGAACGCCACGAAGAAGGCGTCCGTTGCCATACCGGCACCAAATACCCGCGCCACGATGGCGTCACGGGCAAAGCCCAGCACCCGTGAAAACATCGTCATAGAGCTGACGGCTGCCAGTGATTTTAGTAGGTTCATGTGGTTTTTTGATGTGCCCTGTAAATGTCGACGCCTGCATCAGCAGGCGTCAGTAAAACTATCGGCTAAGTTTACCCGTACGTCGCAGAATAGCTACTCTCATATGTTACATGGAGTTATGTTACAAATTGGCGTCTCGCAACAGGCGTTCAATCACCCGCTGGGCAGCGATCGCCTGCTCTCCGGCAGTTTCCGGCAGCGTTTGGTTACTGACGGAGGCCAGGAAATGACGGATCGCGCCGTCAAAACCGCGCTGCGCCAGCGTGGTTTGCCAACCGGGTGCCGGCTGTTCCAGCACGCCTTGTGAATCTTCCCGCAGCCACTGACGCATATCGTTTACTTGATAGATTGCGCCGTCCGTTACCGCCTGTACGCTTTCGCGCTGGCTGCCGGCCCGACGATGCATACTGGTGGTCACCAGCGTTTCTCCGCATTCAAAATAGTGTTCGGCATAAACCAGCTCACCGACATCGTTAATGCGCAGACTACCGCTAAGCCGTTGCCCAGCGTCGCCGCCCAACCACAGTGCGGTGTCCACCACGTGCAGGTAATCGTCCAGCAGGGTAAAGCGCGCATCGTTGGGTCCGACGCTGTCGGCACGATGTTTATCCATACGAATCGACGCCGGTTGGTTCATATCCTGCTTCAACTGACGGTACAGCGGTGCAAAGCGACGGTTAAAGCCAACCATCAGCGCCTTGCCCTGTTTTTCAGCCAGGGCCAGTAGCTGTTCGCCCTGTTCCACGGTCTCCGCCAGCGGCTTGTCGACATAAACGTGAACGCCATATCGCAGCAGCTCGCCAATCACCTGAAAATGGCTGGCGGTGCTGCTGTGAACGAACACCGCATCACACTGCTGCGCCAGGCTGTCGAGCCCCGAAAAACAGGCCATGCGATAACTGTCGCAAATGGGCTGTGCCTTTTGCTGATTCGGAGAGAAACCGCCGACTAACGTCCAGTCTGCCGCCTGGCTGAGGATCGGCAGATAAGCCTTTTGAGCAATACCGCCCAACCCCACCACGCCAACGCGTAATTTACTCATGCGATCCCCGCTCCAATAACGCCTGCACTTGCTGTTTAAGCTGCGCCACTTCGTTTTCCAGCGTACTCACTCGCTCGTGTAAATCGCTGTCATTGGCCGTTGATGCTTCCGCAGGTGCCTCGTCAATCTGGCCGCTGAACAAATGCATAAACCGGCTTTCACGTTTGCCCGGCTCCCGCGCCAGCCGCACCACAAAGGGGCCATCCTCACGCGCACTCAGTTGCTCCAGCACCTGCTCCACTTCGGTAACATCATTAAATTCATGCATGCGGTTGGTTCGGGTACGCAATTCCCCAGGGGTTTGCGCGCCACGCAGCAGTAAAGTGGCGATCACCGCCAATTCAGCGGCGCTCAGCTTGAGCTGACCAAACTCTGAATTGCAAAAACGCTGTTCATATTTGACCACCCGATTGCCGAAACCGCTCAGGGTGCGCAAAAAGTGTTTCTTTAACAGCAGATCGAGAACCTGCTGAACTTCGTTTTCAGCAAGATCCATCACCGGTTCACGGTTGGTTTTCTGATTGCAGGCCAGGGTGATGGCATTGAGAGAAAGGGGATACTGGTCCGGGGTGGTCACCTGCTTTTCCAGCATGCAGCCAATCACCCTGGCTTCTTTAGCGCTTAATTCATATTTCATTATTTTGCCTCAGCGTGGCGGTAGCCATTCTTTATTGGTTAAAGCTGTCAGTACGTGATCCTGCCACTGCCCGTCGATCAGCAGATAATCCTTGGCATAACCCTCACGTTCGAATCCCAGGCGGGTCAGCAGTGCGCCGCTGCGCTGATTGTGCGGCATATAGTTGGCCATGATGCGGTGCATACGCTGCTGGCGCAGCATATAGCGGATGGAGGACTGCAACGCTTCAAACATCAGCCCCTGGCCCTGCCATTTCTCGGCCAGAGAATACCCGAGGAAACAGGCATGGAATGAGCCGCGCAGCACGTTGCTGAAGTTGGCCACGCCGCGCACTTCATTTTCTTCCGGATCGAGCAGGATAAAATAGTAGGCGCTGCCCTGCTTTTGCATTTCGGTGATCATCCCCAGCCGCGCTTGCCAGCCGGAAGGATAACAGTGGCTTTCATCCCGAACCGGTTCCCAGGGTTTAAGGAAGCTTCGGTTTTCGGCATAGTATTCCGCCAGCCGGTAGGCATCGCGTTCATGCACTAAACGGACAACCAGTCGGTCGGTGGTGAGGCGTACTTTTGGTGATGCAGAGCGGTAGCCAAACATCATTTCCCCCGCGGTCAGAACGGTTCGATAAGAAGTATTTATTGGGCGCACGTTTGGACAATAATCCAGCGACGAACCTATTCTGAGCCATTATTTCTCAACCATCGGCGCAGAACCGCACTTACCCTCATTTAATATAACCGCAGCCTGCCCCAGAGGTAAAATCCCGGCAGCTCAGTAAATAAGCGATTAGTCATTTTACGACTATTTTCGTGCCGTTTTGCCGCGCAGGTAACGTATTGACGATAAAAAAATATTATCTATCCCGCCCCTATCGGCAATACGGGATTGGGTACACACTAGAGCGGTTGCACTCCTCTCCCTCTTAATTGCTCGTGGTGAAGCATGTCTCTGGTATCGCAAGCGCGGAGCTTGGGTAAATATTTTCTATTACTCGATAATCTGTTGGTGGTTTTAGGCTTTTTTGTGGTCTTCCCGCTTATTTCGATTCGCTTTGTCGATCAGCTTGGCTGGGCGGCGGTGGTGGTCGGCGCAGCGCTGGGTTTACGCCAGTTGATCCAGCAAGGCCTGGGGATCTTTGGGGGCGCGATAGCCGACCGATTCGGCGCCAAACCGATGATTGTCACCGGCATGCTGATGCGCGCAGCAGGCTTCGCCACCATGGCGATGGCCGACCAACCCTGGATACTGTGGTTCTCCTGTGCCCTATCCGCCCTCGGCGGCACGCTGTTTGATCCGCCGCGTACCGCATTGGTGATTAAGCTTACCCGCCCGCATGAACGCGGCCGTTTTTACTCGCTGCTGATGATGCAAGACAGCGCCGGTGCGGTCATCGGCGCCCTGATCGGCAGTTGGTTGCTGCAGTATGATTTCCACTTTGTCTGCTGGGTCGGCGCGGGCATTTTTGTGCTAGCGGCGGGCTGGAATGCCTGGTTGCTGCCGGCATACCGAATATCCACCATTCGCGCGCCCATGAAGGAAGGCATGATGCGTGTCCTGCGCGATCGCCGCTTCCTGACCTATGTACTGACCCTGACCGGTTACTACATGCTGTCGGTACAGGTGATGTTGATGCTGCCGATCGTCGTCAATGAAATCGCTGGTTCACCGACGGCGGTGAAATGGATGTATGCCATTGAGGCCGCACTGTCGCTGTCACTGCTCTACCCGATCGCGCGCTGGAGCGAAAAACGTTTCCGTCTGGAGCAGCGGCTGATGGCCGGGCTGTTGCTGATGACCCTCAGCCTGATCCCGGTCGGGCTGGCTACCAGTCTTCAGGGTGTATTTACCCTGATTTGCTGTTTCTATCTCGGCTCCATCATCGCCGAACCAGCGCGTGAAACCCTCAGTGCTTCGCTAGCGGATCCGCGCGCACGCGGCAGTTATATGGGATTCAGCCGGCTTGGTCTGGCGCTGGGCGGCGCTGTGGGTTATACCGGCGGCGGTTGGATGTACGACACCGGCCATGCGGTTGGCATGCCGGAACTGCCCTGGATACTGCTTGGCATCGTGGGACTGATAACCCTATTCGCCCTTTATTGGCAGTTCAATCCACGCAGCATCGCATCGGAAGCGCTGCCCGGCGGCTGAGATTTTTCTCTAAGTTGCCAGAAAATCAGCCGAATTACCCACAGCTGCTATCCTGATAGTAAAAACATAAACGGGAGAAGTTGGCGATGAGTGAAGAAGACAAATTACCGCAGCTGTTGGAACACATGGTACTGAACCTGCGCATGATCTACGCGCGGTCAACATTGGTAGAAAAAGCGCTGGCCCACGTCATCGCTGACAATGCCACTTTAAAGAGCGACATCATCAAACAGCTGCAGATTGTCAACGCCAGCAACGAGCGTGATAAAATCGATTTGGAAGAAGCACGCATGCATTTGATAGAAGTGATTAATTCCGTTCCGACAAAAAAATAATCTCTGCCTTGGCCCGCGCAGTCTGTACGGGCCAAACAACAATTACGCACCTTCCAGCAAGAACTTTTCGCGACAGCCTCAGTATGCTGTGATAACTATTGCTGTTGAAACCTGACAACCGGAGCAAGCATGAAACTGTTTATCTACGATCATTGCCCATTCTGCGTTAAAGCCCGCATGATTTTCGGCCTGAAAAACCTGCCCGTCCGCCTGGTCACCCTGCTCAACGACGATGAAGCGACGCCTGTCGGCATGATTGGCAAAAAAATGGCGCCGATTTTACAAAAGGATGACGGCAGCTATCTTCCTGAAAGCATGGATATCGTGCATTACGTTGATAACCTCGACGGCAAGCCGCTGCTGACCGGTAAAACCAACCCGGCGATCGCCGACTGGCTGCAACGGGTCGGTGGTTACAGCATCAACCTACTGCTGCCGCGCTTTGCCAATGCCGACTTCGAAGAGTTCGCCACTGACAGTGCACGCCAGTACTTTAGCGACAAAAAGCAGGCCTCGATCGGGGATTTTTCCGAGCACCTTGCCGACAGTGCCGATCTGATTGCCCAACTGGAGGACGACTTGCAAACACTTTCCGGCCTGGTGGTCTCCGCAGACGCGGTGAATGGCACGCTGTCGGAAGATGATATCCACCTGTTCCCCCTGCTGCGTTCGCTGTCGATCGTCGCCGGACTTACGCTGCCGGAAAACGTAGAAGCTTATCGCAACCGTATGGCGCAACGCAGTGACGTCCCACTGCTGTTCGATATGGAACAGTAACCCCCGCGATAAGGATATAGCGCGCAAATGTTGAAAATGGTGCTGGTCACTGCCCGCGATCGGGCACGGCTGAAAGAAATCTCCACCGTGCTGATCCGTTATGGATTGCAGGATGTGATTCGTCTGCTGGGTCTGAGCAATCTGTTAAGCGGTGCTGAAGGCAGCAGTGAAAGGCAAGACGGTCAAACATTGCCGCAGCGCCTGCGTGCGGCGCTGGAAGCCTTGGGGCCGACCTTTGTTAAGTTCGGCCAGATCCTGGCTACCCGTTCAGATCTGTTGGACGCAAGCTGGACCGACGAACTTGACCGTCTGCACAGTCAGGCAAGCACCCTTTCGTGGGAACAACTGGCACCACAGATCCGGGCAGACTTGAAGGGTGACCCGCACAGCCTGTTCGCCGAATTTGACGAAAGCCCGCTGGCCGCCGCCTCGATGGCACAAATTTACCGCGCCCGCCTGCACAGCGGCGAAGCGGTGGTGATTAAGGTGTTACGTCCCGGTCTGGCAAAAACCATTCAAGCCGACTTGCGCCTGCTGACCTATCTGGCGGAAACCGTGGAACAACAGAGCCCGGCGCTGGCCCGTTATCGTCCGCGGCAGATGGTCAGAGCCCTGGCAACCGCGCTGACGCATGAACTGGACTTGACTCACGAGGGTAACAACTGCGAACGGGTCGCCCAACAGTTTGCCCAGCAGCCCAACGTGGTCATTCCGAAGATTTACTGGCAATGGTCGTCTCAGCGCCTGCTGGTGCAGGAATTTCTACCGGGTATCGCACCGGAAAATCCGCAGCAACTGGCGGCGGCAGGATTAGATGGCCCATTACTCGCTCAGCGCGGCGCACAGGCCTTTATGAAAATGGTGCTGGAGCACCGTCTTTATCATGCCGATCCGCATCCGGGTAACGTAATGGCGTTAGCGGATAATCGCGTCGGCTTTATCGATTTCGGTATGGTCGGGCAGCTTTCCGAACGGCGACGTAATCAATTGCTGCTGTTGCTGCAGGCCATCGCCGAACGAGAATCCGCCGGCATCGTCAACACTTTGATCGCCTGGTCGGACAGCGATCCTTTGGATCTGCTGGATCTGGAGTTGGCGGCGCAAAACTTTCTCGATAAACAGGCCTCTGCCACTCTCACGCTGGGCAAGGCGCTGACCGATTTGTTGGTGATGGTGCGTGAGCATCAGTTGGCACTGCCGCCAGACCTGGTGTTGCTGTTCAAGGCATTAATCACGGCCGACGGCGTGCTGCATCGGCTGGATCCCCATTTCGATATCATCGCCACCCTGAAACCTATGCTGCAGCAAGTAATGCTGCAACGTTATACTCCGGAGGCGGTGCGTCGGCGCATGCTGGCATTGGGCGGCGAGGCATTGGACGCCAGTGAAGAGTTGCCGCAAACCTTGCGGCTGCTGATGCGCCGTCTCAAAGGCGGGAAAATCAGCGCCGATATCAACGTTAAGAATATTGATCAATTGAGCAAGGCACTGGAGCGAGCCGCCATCACGCTGGCCATTGCTATTGTCACCGCCGCCTTCGCGTTGGGCCTGGCGCCCTATCTGATGCACTCTTCCCTGCGGTTGTGGGGTATTCCACTGTTTCCGGCGCTGGGCGCGCTGGCCTGCCTGGGTGGTGTCTTGCTGCTGGTACTGCGTCTGCGGCGCTGAACAGTTTCAGCGTTATCCGATAGGTAGCCAGGCATTTCACGCGCACTATCACCCTGCTCGCTGACATCAACGGTTTCCTTCGCAGACAGCGAGCGTTTATAATGACAAATCAATAATCTGCAGCATTTTCGTTGGCAGTAGCTATGAGGCACACATGAAAAAGATCCTGATGGGCGCAGCCGCCCTGCTGTTCGCCGGCGCATTGGTCGGCTGCAATCAGCTGACCCAGTACACGCTCAGCGAGCAGGAAGTGAATGATTACCTGCAAAAGCACAACGATTACCAGAAGCAGATCGGCGTGCCAGGGCTGTTGGACGCCAATATCGTGCTGACTCAGCTAAAGAGCCAAATTGGGCGTAGCGAACCGGGCAAGGTTACCCTTTCCGGCGATGCGAAAGTGAATATCACTTCCATTCTGGGCCCGCAGACCGCGGACCTGAAGCTGACGCTGAAGGCACAGCCGGTGTATGACCGCGAGCAAGGCGCGGTGTTCCTCAAAGACATGGAGTTAACCGACTACAGCGTGCAGCCGGAGAAAATGCAGACGGTGATGAAGGCCCTGACCCCTTATCTGAATCAATCGCTGAAATCCTATTTCGATCAAAAGCCGGCCTATGTGCTGAACCCGGATAACAGTAAAACAGAAGCCATGGCCAAGAAACTGGCTAAAGGGTTGGAAGTGAAGCCAGGTGAACTGGTTATTCCATTTACCGACTGACGCTGACACTAAAAAAACAAAAAGCCCGCTGTTAACGCGGGCTTGATATTTTTCAGACGTTAATACGCCGGAAAACGGTGAGATTATTGCGGTTCGCTGTAGGTGATTTTACCGGCGTTGCAGTCGAGGGTGACATTGTAGGTTTTATCCAGCTTGGTGCCCCGCACCGTTAACGGCACCTGCCATACCGCGTCCTTGCCGGTAATCGCCTCCGGACTGATCCAGGCTATCGGGGTAGCGGTACCTAGCAGCTTTTTATCCGACTCCCAGCGCGTAATGCGGTTCTGCAGGTAATCGCGTTTCACCTGAGCGGCGACGTCTGCCGGTTGCAGACCCGCGCATTGTGCCACCTTCGCGCTGCGTTGTTCCTGCGCCTGCACCGTGGTGGTAAAACCTACCGTGGCCAACAGTGCTACGGCCAAACTCAGTCCCGTTGCTTTCATATTCCCTCCAGTTGTGATTTACGCTACCCGCGGGCGCCAGCCCTTGGCTCACAACTGGTCTGGCAAAAGATCAGCGTTTGGCGAAGGTGATGACGAACAGCTCATCGAGCCCCGGATAGATTTCCTTGATCACCTGCTTCAGTTCGCTGAGCGACATGTTTTCTTGCTGAGCGTGCTGCTCGGTTAACGCATCCAAACGCACCGGCGTAACCGACAGCACTTCAATCATGCAGAAGAAAACACCGTCTTCATTGCGGCTAACGCGTAAAACCTCACCGGGTTGAAAGTGAGACTCACTGGCGTCCCGAATGGTAATGGTCTTGCGCCCAGCCAAAATGTCTTGCTCAAAACGAGTGAAGAAAGTTATTTCACGGCTCATTCTAGATCCTTTTTCATCACATTACCGCAACATAAGTCATTATGCTGCCTGCTTTTCTGACGCAGATCCCTCTTTTGGGGTAGCAGCAGGTTTTTCCGTTTTCACTTTGGCAGCTTTCTTCGGTGTTTCAGTCGGCGTCGCGCCGCGCAAAATCTGCCCCAGCGCATCTTTGTTTTCCGCCAGGAAGAAGCTCAGGCCTTCTCGCTGTTCGTCATCCAGCTCAAGCGGAGCCTGCTGCAGCCACTCACCCAGGCTGTCGGCCAGATCCAGCATTTTGTCGTAAGCGTCGGCTTCTTTCTTGGTCGCGAAAGTCATCTTTTCCTCACCGTTTCTCACCACCACATATTTAACTTCAACCGCCATGTGTGCATTCCTCAAAGGTTAGAATACTGTATTTATAACCAGTATAAGGTGATTATACGCAGGGATGCAAGCGCACCCCTGACGCGACTTATTTCAACAACCGCACCTTGCAGTTCTTACCCTTGATTTTGCCTTGCTGCAGCTGCTGCAGCGCCTTACGCGCGCTGGCCTTGCGGATCGCCACGTAGGCATGCACCGGGAACATGTCGATTTTACCCACTTCCGCCGCCGTCAACCCGGCCTCGCCGGTCAGTGCGCCGAGAATATCGCCAGGACGGATCTTGGCTTTACGCCCGCCGTCGATGCACAGGGTGACCATTTCGGCTTCCAGCGTGGTGTTTCCCGCACCGCTTAACTCGGACACCGGGGCCCAGTTAACTCTGATCTGCAGATACTCTTCAATCGCATGCGCGCGCGTCATTTCCTGTGGCGTACACAGGCTGATCGCCAGGCCGCTCAAACCGGCACGACCGGTACGGCCGATGCGGTGCACGTGCACTTCCGGATCGAACGCCAGCTCGTAGTTGACCACCAACTCCAGCTCTTTAATATCCAGACCGCGCGCAGCAACGTCAGTTGCTACCAGCACCCGGCAGCTGCGGTTGGCAAAACGCACCAGCACCTGATCGCGATCGCGCTGTTCCAGATCGCCATGCAGCGCCAGGACATTAATGCCTCGCGCTTCCAGCGCTTCGTACACGCTCTGACAATCGCGTTTGGTGTTACAGAACACCACGCAAGAAGAAGGTTGGTAATGACGAATCGCCGACACCAATACCGCCGGGCGTTGATCGCGGGTCGTTTCGTAGAAACGTTGTTCGATGGTGGTTTGCTCTTCACCGTCGTCCACTTCCACATTCAGCGGCTCGCGCTGCACGCGAGCGCTGATGCGTTCGATCCCGCTCGGATAGGTTGCAGAGAACAGCAGCGTCTGACGTTGCGGCGGCGTGTAGCTGATCACATCGTCGATATCGTCGGCAAAGCCCATGTCCAGCATGCGGTCGGCTTCGTCCAGCACCAGCACCTTCAGTTCATCCAGCACCAGCGTTTTCTTGCGCAGGTGTTCCTGAATACGCCCCGGCGTGCCCACCACGATATGCGGCGCGTGCACCAGCGAATCGAGCTGCGGCCCCATCGGTTGGCCCCCGCACAGGGTCAGAATTTTGATGTTCTGAGTGAAGCGCGCCAGACGACGCAATTCTTTGCTCACCTGGTCCGCCAGCTCACGCGTCGGGCACAGGATCAGTGCCTGAGCGGCCACTTGGGAAACGTTGATTTTGTCCAGCAGGCCAATGCCGAACGCCGCCGTTTTACCGCTGCCGGTTTTTGCTTTGGCACGTACGTCCTGCCCTTTCAGGATGGCGGGCAATGCGGCAGCCTGCACCGGCGTCATTTCGGCATACCCCAGTTCGTTGAGGTTGGCCAACTGTTCGGCTGGCAGCGGCAGGGAAGAAAAAGAAACTGTGCTCACGGCGATAACTCTTATATGGCAAATGGAATGGCGGCGCGCCCACGGCAGCACCGAATCAACCGCAGATGATAACAGAGATAGTCAGGATTACGGATTTCACGCATAAAAAAAGCCGCCAGCCGGGGTTTTACCCCAGAAACCGATAACGCGTTTGCCACCGGCTGCACACGCAAACGTTTTCGTATATACTGCTCGCCCACAATCAGACCGCATTACTCTCCACAGATCCAGGTACGAGACTATGTTAACTATTGGAACCGCCCTGCGCCCCTCCGCCACCCGCGTTATGCTGCTCGGCTCCGGCGAGCTGGGAAAAGAAGTTGCCATCGAATGCCAGCGTTTGGGGCTGGAAGTGATTGCCGTAGATCGTTACGCCAATGCCCCGGCCATGCACGTCGCCCATCGCAGCCACGTTATTAACATGCTGGACGGCAACGCGCTGAAAGCCGTGATTGAACAGGAACGTCCTGATTACATCGTGCCGGAGATCGAAGCTATCGCCACCGGCATGCTGGTTGAACTGGAGCAGCAAGGGCACCGTGTGGTGCCGTGCGCAGAAGCGACGCGCCTGACCATGAACCGCGAAGGCATCCGTCGCCTGGCGGCAGAAACGCTCGGCCTGCCGACCTCCAGCTACCGTTTTGCCGACGGTGAAGAAGCCTTCCGTCAGGCCGTCGACCAAATCGGCTACCCATGCATCATCAAACCTGTCATGAGCTCTTCCGGCAAGGGCCAAAGCCTGATCCGCAGCCCGGAACAGCTGAAAACCGCCTGGGATTACGCCCAACAGGGTGGCCGTGCCGGCGGGGGACGAGTGATTGTCGAAGGCCTGGTGAAGTTCGATTTTGAAATCACTCTGCTGACCATCAGCGCCGTCGATGGCGTACATTTCTGCGCACCGATCGGACACCGTCAGGAAGACGGGGATTACCGTGAGTCCTGGCAGCCGCAGCAGATGAGCGAATTGGCGCTCAGCCGCGCGCAGGCCATTGCGGAAAACGTGGTGAAGGCACTGGGTGGATTTGGCCTGTTCGGCGTCGAGCTGTTTGTCTGTGGCGACGAAGTGATTTTCAGCGAGGTTTCACCGCGCCCACACGATACCGGCATGGTGACCCTGATTTCACAAGACCTGTCTGAATTTGCACTGCACGTGCGTGCTTTCCTCGGTCTGCCGATTGGCGCAATCCGTCAGTTCGGCCCTTCTGCCTCGGCGGTGATCCTGCCACAGCTTACCAGTAGCGACCTGCGTTTCAGCGGGCTGGATCGTGCGCTGACCGGCCACAATCAGCTGCGTTTGTTCGGCAAGCCGGAAATTCAAGGTCAACGTCGGATGGGCGTCGCGTTGGCGACAGCTGAAAATATCGAGTTGGCGGTAGAGTCGGCCAAGCAGGCTGCTGCTGCGGTGGTCATTGAAGGTTAAGGCTTTGGGGCCGGCTTGCCGGCCCCTGCAACATCAATAGTTTTCGTCTTCTTCCGAGTCATCATCACCCTGGTCTTCCGGGCGTTCCTGATACTCTTCATCGTCATCTTCGTCATCGAACATCACGCTAACCTGGTCACCCTGATGTTTTTCACGGATTTCCTGCGCGACGCGCGCGATGGCTTCACCACTGCTCATGCCTTGTTCCATCAACTGATGGATACGATCCGCAGCTTCCTGCTGCTCTAGATGGCTTAACGACGGCATACCTGCAAGCATGTGTTTCTCTCCGGTAAAATGGAGGGCGAGTATACCCGTTAAACCGGCGGATCCCAACGCCTGTTATTCAGCGGCCGGTTGTGAGCAATGATCGCCGTGTCGCCACTGTTTCAGGCGATGCAACCAGAGCATGACGTGCCAGCCCTGCTTAAGGCCGCGCGCGTTGGTGGACATCGCGCGATCGATACCGCGCTGGTAGAACTCATCGGTGATCCGGCACTGGGCAGCCAGTTCAGGTTCACGACGAATGCTGTGACAAATTCCCAAGGCTTCACGGGTGATCTGCCAGTGAAAAGCAGGACGGATACTGATTTTCCGCGCATAGCGCTGGTTCAACGCCACCAGCATCTCCACTATTTTCATATAATGGCGTTGATATTCAACGTTGGCCTGGCCTGTCCGGCGACGGTTGCTGATCGATTTATCGTGCACTCGCTGGCGATACAACGTTTTACTGAGATATTTCACCCGCTGCGCATTAAACATCACCTCGGTGGTCCAGGGAATATCCTGGTGGTGCAAACCCGGTTCGAAATACAACCGATGCTGTTTAATAAAATCAAGGCGATATACCGCCAGCCAGACCACATGAATAAATTTTCTCGATTTGAGCGCGCGTTCCAACCATTTCACTCCGCTAATAACGCCGGTGTCGCCCAAGCGGTTTTGCGGAATAATCGGTTGCAGTTCATCTTGGTCGGTGAAATAACGTTCACCGTTGCACTGCATGACATCCAATTGATTTTCTTCAGCCATTTCAATCAGGGTTGCATACATTTCCGGCGCCAGTAAATCATCCGCGTCGGGAAATGCCACATATTTTCCGCGTGCTACAGCCAACCCGGCATTGCGCGCACAGGATACGCCCGCATTGAGCTGGTCAATCACGGTAATATGAGGATGCCGTTGGGCATAGCGGTGGGCGATATCACCAGAGCCGTCAGTGGATCCGTCGTTGACGATGATCACCTCCAGGCGCCGCTCCTGTTGGGCTAACAGCGAGGCCAAAAACGGCTCAAACAGTTCACCCACGTTATGTAACGGGACGATGACACTCAGCATTAGGGGCATAGGCAGCTCTTCGCAAAAAGTAACGAATGAATATCTCTATTTTTTAAAAATATCAGGGTGCAATTAAATTAGAACGCAGTGCCCGGCGATAAAATGGGTATAAATGCGTCTTGTTACTGTTTATAGTTTTATACGAAACGTGCTCTTTTTGGGTATTTATCGTCCGGGAACCGGTATTATCAGGCAATGTCATAAGTTCGCCTGATATTTTTGTGATCTCAATCAAAAGTAATAACGCAATAAAACTAATTACTAGGATTTAATTTATAAAACCCGATTCCAATGGATAAGATATATCCGAGTCATTAATTGATAACGCAGTTTTTAACATATTGGATTATAGTTGAAGTCGCAAAAAATGCTTCATTTGCAAATTTGTTGATTCATTGTTTATGTGAAGTGTGCTTTGTCCACACATGCCAGGACATGCGCCTATCGGCTGAATATGGCAGAATAGCCATCATAAACAGCCGCCCCGTCAGTCAGGTTTATTGAGGCCCATGAGCGCAACCGCACCCAATCTAAAATCTTTGCCCTACACCCCCACCACCCTGCTGGAGCTGTTTGCTCCCCTTGCTCAACACCCCTGGGCCATGTTGCTACACTCCGGCTTTGCCGAACATTCGCATAATCGTTTCGATATTTTGGTCGCGGCCCCCAAGGTCACTCTGACTACCCGAGGGCAAATCACAGAGCTCTGTCACGGCTCGGAGGTACGGCAATCGAAGGAAGATCCCTTCCAGTTGCTGCAACAGCAGTTGGAACAACAAAACCAACATCCGGCAGCAAATACCGACTTGCCATTCCAGGGCGGCGCTCTGGGGCTATTCGGTTACGATCTGGGCCGCAGAGTGGAAAAACTGCCGCAAATGGCACAGGCGGATATCACCTTGCCGGACATGGCGGTTGGCATTTACGACTGGGCGCTGATTGCCGATCACCATAAGAAGACGCTAACGCTGCTCAGCTATGGCGATACTGAACAACGCTGGCAGTGGTTATGCAGCCAGCAATCTGAACCTCAGCAAGACTTCACCTTGACCAGCCGCTGGCAAGCCAACATGACACGGCAGCAATATGGTGAAAAATTCCAACGTATCCAGCAGTATTTGCGCAGCGGCGATTGCTACCAAATCAATCTGGCTCAACGCTTTTCCGCAGATTATCAGGGCGATGAATGGCAAGCCTTTCAGCAACTGAGCGCCAGCAATCGAGCCCCCTTCTCTGCCTTTTTACGTCTGCCGGACAACGCCGTACTGAGCGTTTCGCCCGAGCGTTTTTTGTGGCTGGAGAACCAGCAGATCCAAACCCGCCCTATCAAGGGCACGCTGCCGCGGCTGGCCGATGCCGAGCAAGATGCGCAGCAGGCGCAACGGTTGGCGAATTCCGCCAAAGATCGCGCGGAAAACCTGA
Source organism: Serratia sp. GW822-FHT06D09 (assembly GCF_058799515.1). Taxonomy (NCBI): domain Bacteria; kingdom Pseudomonadati; phylum Pseudomonadota; class Gammaproteobacteria; order Enterobacterales; family Yersiniaceae; genus Serratia; species Serratia sp. GW822-FHT06D09. The sequence goes on along the minus strand of NZ_JBXALO010000003.1, from coordinate 596,598 downwards.
TGATTGTCGATCTGCTGCGCAACGATATCGGCCGCGTCGCCGAACCGGGCAGCGTCAAAGTTCCCGAACTGTTCGTGGTGGAGCCTTTCCCGGCGGTACATCATCTGGTCAGCACCATTACCGCCCTCCTGCCCGAACGCACGCCAGCAACTGAGCTGTTGCGCGCCTGCTTCCCGGGCGGATCTATTACCGGTGCGCCCAAGGTACGGGCGATGGAAATTATCGAAGAGCTGGAGCCACAGCGGCGTAACGCCTACTGCGGCAGTATCGGCTATATCAGCGCCTGTGGCACCATGGACACCAACATCACCATCCGCACTTTGTTCACCGAAAGTGGCCGCATTTACTGTTCGGCCGGTGGCGGCATCGTAGCCGACAGCCAGGAACAGGCGGAATATCAGGAAACTTTCGATAAAGTCGGCCGCATCCTACCGCAACTGGGGGAGTTTATCGCTTCGTGAGCCAACCGACTTATCCGACTTCGCTGGCGGCGTTTATCAGCCGCTTCCAGCTGCAATTGCCGCAGGCGTCACAGATTTCGCATAACGTTCGCCCTGCGGCGGTGCTGATACCCATTATCTGCCGGCCCGAGCCCACGCTGCTGCTCACCCGCCGTGCCGACTCACTACGAAAACATCCGGGCCAGGTGGCATTTCCCGGCGGTAAAACCGATGCCGAAGACGGCTCAGCGATTATTACCGCCCTGCGTGAAGCCCAGGAGGAAGTGGCAATCCCGCCCCAGGCGGTGACTATCCTTGGCCAACTGGCCCCGCTCGACAGCAGCACCGGTTTCCAGGTCACTCCGGTTGTCGGCCTGATCTCACCCGACGTGCAATTTAGCGCCAATGAAGATGAAGTGGCCGACGTTTTCGAAATGCCTTTGCACGAAGCGCTGACCCTCTCACGCTATTACCCGCTGGATATTCAGCGCGCCGGTCATTCGCACCGTATTTATCTCTCCTGGTATCAGAGTCAATTTGTCTGGGGATTGACCGCGGCAATCATTCGCCGCCTGGCGCAACAGGTCAGCATTTAGCCCCAATTCCGTGACGCCGATCACAAGCCAAACGGTTACCTGCACCAGCGGCACGGGTAAAGCGATCGGCATCACTTCATTTGTTTGCTTTTTCAACTACCGTTCTGGCTATCAGAGTTTTAAAAAAACTGTAAACCCTCTCTTCAACCTTACGAAATACCTGTAAAATACCGCCGTCCGGAATAAACCACTATTTCAGCAGGGTTTAAGCCGGCCGCGTTCAGCAGTGGAAGCTGGCGCGATTGCCATTAACCGAGTTTAGGTGGCGGCTGTTCTTCGACTGGCCGAGCGCCTGCGGCAATCATAAACAGGACTGACACCAAGGATTATTTTATTTCATGCGAAAAAGGCAACCGAACCCGTACGGCCCTTTTACAATATCGCTGTTCCCTGCACGGTTTTTAACCGATGCAGCCATAACAATATGCCTCTAAGGAGTTTTAGCGTGATTAGCGTTTTCGACATGTTTAAGATCGGCATCGGCCCGTCCAGCTCTCATACGGTTGGACCGATGAAAGCCGGCAAACAGTTTGTCGACGATCTGGTAAATAAAGGCCTGATGCCTTCTATCACGCGTGTTGCCGTAGACGTTTACGGCTCACTCTCATTGACCGGTAAAGGTCACCATACCGATATCGCTATCATCCTCGGCCTGGCAGGCAACATGCCGGATACCGTTGATATCGATAGCATCCCGGGTTTTATTCGCGATGTAGAACAACGTCAAAGACTGATGCTGGCCAGCGGCCTGCATGAGGTAGATTTCCCGCGTGACGGCGGCATGGTGTTCCGCAGCGATAACCTGCCGCTGCATGAGAACGGCATGCAAATCCACGCCTTCGCCGGGGATAAACAAGTTTACAGCAAGACTTACTATTCTATCGGCGGTGGTTTTATCGTCGATGAAGAGAATTTCGGCAAAACCGACGCACACGAATTGAGCGTTCCTTACCCGTTCAATTTTGCGCGTGAAATGCTGGAGCATTGTCGTGAAACCGGGCTGTCGCTGTCCGGCATGGTGATGCAGAACGAACTGGCGCTGCACAGCAAGCAGGAGATCGAAACCTACTTCGGCAATATCTGGCAGACCATGCGCGCCTGTATCGACCGTGGCCTGAACACCGAAGGCGTGCTGCCTGGTCCGCTGCGCGTACCGCGTCGTGCTTCCGCATTACGTCGCCTGCTGGTTTCTTCCGACAAATTGTCCAGCGATCCGATGAACGTCATTGACTGGGTCAATATGTTCGCGCTGGCGGTCAACGAAGAGAACGCCGCCGGTGGCCGCGTGGTCACCGCCCCGACCAACGGCGCCTGCGGCATCGTACCGGCCGTGCTGGCTTACTATGACCACTTTATCGAATCCGTCAGCCCGGATATTTACATCCGTTACTTTATGGCGGCGGGCGCAGTCGGTGCTCTGTACAAAATGAACGCGTCTATCTCTGGCGCCGAAGTGGGCTGCCAGGGCGAAGTAGGCGTGGCCTGTTCCATGGCAGCGGCCGGTTTGGCCGAACTGCTGGGCGGCAGCCCGGAACAGGTTTGCATCGCGGCGGAAATCGGCATGGAGCACAACCTGGGGTTGACCTGTGACCCGGTTGCCGGTCAGGTTCAGGTGCCTTGCATCGAGCGTAATGCCATTGCTTCGGTGAAGGCGATCAACTCGGCGCGCATGGCGCTGCGCCGTACCAGTGAGCCTCGCGTGTCACTGGATAAGGTGATCGAGACCATGTATGAAACCGGTAAAGACATGAACGCTAAATACCGAGAAACCTCGCGTGGCGGTCTGGCAATAAAAGTGCAGTGCGATTAACCCCAAACCCCGCCTTTTTGGCGGGGTTTTTCTTGCCAGAATTTGTTGATAATCAAATCGCTAACGCCAATTAAGTGACAGTGTCACAGTAAAATATGTCGGCAACGTCACATCGATCCTGCGGTTAACCCACAATTTCCCCCTCTGTTTCGCCAAATTTAAATAATTTACTGGGTTACCATCACTCTTGTATAACGACAGGCTAGAATTAGCCGAGTATCATTTTGGACTGTTTGGCCTGACGGTGATTCTGGGCTGGCTTACCGAACAAGGATTTAGCGATGTTGATGACCCAACTTACCGTGACCAAATACCGCTATTACCGTTGGCTGCTAGCCGGGGCGGTCGGGTTGGCTATTCTGCTGTTGTCGCTTTACACCCGTTATTATCAGGAAATCGGCACCATCGAACACAATCGACAGGTGCTTGCCCACCGCACCGTTACCAAGATCAACAACCTGCTGCTGCCGGCTGAGCAACAGGCCAAACGCTCCATGCCCCTGCTGACCTCCACTTGTGAAACCGTCATGCCCACACTGCGCTTTCGCGCCGCGCAAAACCAGGCGCTTCGGGCAATGCTGCTGGTCAAGGATGGTGTTATTTACTGTTCCAGCCTGTTTGGTTCCCGCAAGTATGTTTTCAGCGCTATTTTGCCCGCAATAGCAAACGATGGCGCGAAGCTGGCGCTGCGCCCTTCGCTGTCGGTCGCCAAAGGCGTCCCCACCCTGATCATGTGGACGCCAGAGGCGGATAATGATCGCCGTAACGGCGTCTTACACGTCTTCAATATTGAACTGCTGGCAAACTTTCTGCTCGAGCCTCAGGAACCCTATGCGCAGCGGGTGGTGCTGAACGTCGGAGATTACAGTTTGGAATACGGTCGCCGCGAGATCCTGCGCAGCGATAGCCTGATAACCGATTTGCGCTATACCGCGAAATCTACGCAATACCCGTTCTCTGTCTCGCTGTTCGGTCCTCAGGCCGGCATGCTGGCGCTGGCGGCGCTGCCGCGCCATGTTCCCCTGTCGTTGTTGATCAGCCTGCTGGCAGCCTACGTGGTGTACCTGCTCACCGCGAATCGCATGAGCCTTTCGTACCATATAGGACATGCCATTTCTCATCGCGAATTCCGCGTTTATTGTCAGCCGATCATCAACGCTGAAACCGGTCGCTGCGTTGGGGTTGAAACCCTGCTGCGCTGGAAAAACAAACGCCAGGGCTGGATCTCCCCCGACGTGTTCATCCCGTTGGCGGAACAGCATGGGTTAATCATTCCCCTGACCCGCTACCTGATAAGCACCGTAGTGGAAAATCTGCAGTTATTCCCGCCGCGTCCGTCGTTTTATATCAGCATCAACGTCGCCGCGGAGCATTTCAACGCGGTGACCATCATCGATGACATTCGCCGTCTGTGGCTGCCTGCCGAACCGATGCCGTCGCTGATGCTGGAGCTGACCGAACGCACCGCGCTGTCAGAAATTCAGTATGAGCAAATCAAAACGCTGAAGGAGATGGGCATTATGCTGGCGATCGATGACTTTGGCACCGGGCACAGCTCGCTCAGCTACCTGAAAAAACTCAGCCCGGACGTGTTGAAGATCGATCGCGGTTTTACCGCCGCCATCGGTACCGATGCCATTAACGCCACGGTCACCGATACCATTATTACGTTGGCACAGCGCCTGAAATTGAAACTGGTGGCTGAAGGGGTAGAAACCGCCGAACAGGTTGAATACTTGCGCTCGCACGACGTGAATGCCCTGCAAGGCTTCTATTTTGCCAAGCCAATGCCAATCCATGTTTTCCCGCTGTGGCTACAGCAGTACGAATCGCGGTTACGGACGGGGAATCATCGGGAAGAGCAAAAGGCAGGGCTGGAAAAAAAACCGGAGGCATGATGCCTCCGGCTTGCGTGTTACTGATGTTCCTCGTCGTGAGGCTCCACTTTGGTGATGCGCACCAGCTCAATGCGGTACTCTGACACCTCAATGACTTCGAAGCGCAGCCGGTTAAGCTCCACCACGTCCCCCACCACCGGCATTTGGCCGTAATGGGCCAGCAGGAACCCAGCCAAGGTGGCGTAATCTGCCGTCGGGCTGACCAGATCTTCGCAGTTTAGCGCCTGCTCCAGCGAGTGCATATCGGCACCGCCTTTTACCAGCCAGCTGTCGGCTTCCACCACGATATCCGGCGTCTCATCCTCATCGGGGAACTCACCGGCAATGGCTTCCAGCACGTCCAAAGGCGTCACCAGCCCCTGCACGACGCCGAACTCATTGGTGACCACCACCAGTCGCCCCTTGGCGCGACGCAGCACTGCCAACAGATTAATCACGTCCATGGTTTCCGGCACCACGATCGGCGGTGTGCGCGCGGCAAACTCGGCGATGTCTTCGCCCCGTTCTACCGCCACCAGCAGATCCTTGGCACGCACCACGCCGATAATTTCATCCAACGAGTCACGACAAACCGGGAACAGGCTGTGTGGAGTATCCAACAGCTGTTCGCGCACCTCTTCACGGGAACGATCGCAATCCACCCATGAAATTTCGGTACGCGGCGTCATCACGCTACGCAGTGAACGCGAGGCCAGCGTCAACACGCCGCTGATCATATAGCGCTCTTCTTCCGCGAAGGTTTCATTCACCGGCAACGGTGCCGCTTCATCCGTCTGCTGCGCACGCTGTTGCCCCATCAGACGCATAATCGCCTCGGCGGTGCGTTCACGCATCGGGCGATGGGCCTGGTGCTTGATAAAGTTACGGCGCGCGATTTGGTTAAACAGCTCAATCAGGATGGAGAAGCCAATCGCAGCGTACAGATAGCCTTTCGGAATATGCATGCCAAAGCCTTCGGCGATCAGGCTCAAGCCGATCATCAACAGGAAGCTCAGACACAGCACCACAATAGTCGGGTGCGCATTCACGAAGTTAGTCAGCGGTTTGGAGGCCACCAACATCACCACCATAGCGATAACCACGGCGGTCATCATCACCGGCAGGTCGTTCACCATCCCCACGGCGGTAATCACCGCGTCGAGCGAGAACACTGCGTCAAGGATCACAATTTGCACCACCACCGCCCAGAACTTGGCGTAACCGCGGTTGGCACCATCCTGATGCGTCTGCCCTTCCAGCCGTTCGTGCAATTCCATGGTGGCCTTGAACAACAGGAAAACACCGCCGAACAGCAGGATCAGATCGCGGCCGGAGAAGCTGAAGTCCGCGACGCTAAACAGTGGCGTGGTCAGCGTAACCATCCAGGAAATCACCGACAACAGGCCCAGACGCATAAACAGCGCCAGCGACAATCCGAGGATACGCGCTTTATCACGCTGCTTCGGCGGCAGCTTATCGGCCAAAATGGCGATAAACACCAGGTTGTCGATACCCAGTACAATTTCCAACACGACAAGTGTCAGTAACCCAGCCCAAATTGAGGGGTCCATTAAAAATTCCATATCAGACTCCGAAAAAAAGACAGGATTGCCGAGCTGTGCTCAGGCGTGAGAATGCCGACGCAGGATTAGCGCTGACAACAACAGCAAGATAACGGGATTGTAGTACCGGGGAATGGCCGAGCGGCCGTGTGATGTTTGCAACGCCAGCAGGTGGCGGGTGGAACCTTGAAAAACAGTAACTTCGGTGACAGTCCATAGGGTGGGCTGAGGCCCTTCACTCCTAAATATGAAAGAGGAAATACTCTAGCAGGAAATTTTTAGCCGGCAAAGAAGCTTTTTTACCTTCTGCATTCTCTTGTAACAGCTCTGTTGTTTAATTCCTCAAACGCTGCGTTAGGACTTATCCGAGCGCTCAATAACAGAGCAACGTCACAAAATTTATTTTTTCACTCACTAAAATAAATGGCGCTAACGTGGAACAACGCGCACAGGCATTTGAAACTGCGCGAGAAATGTTAAGAGCGGGTTTCCAGATTTCTACCATAATGTATCTGAACCGCGGAAGTGACTGCCAGGAAGCAAATGAACTAAAGACCGACACAATCCGTGCACGAAGTTCAATGAGGAGGTAGCGAGTGGCAATAGCTATTATCATCGGCACACACGGGACCGCAGCGGAACAATTGCTGAAAACGACGGAGATGCTATTGGGCGAACAGGACAACGTCGCTTTTATAGATTTCGTCCCCGGAGAAAATGCCGAAACGTTAATCGAGAAATACAACGGGAAAATCAGCGGACTCGACACCAGCGGTGGCGTCCTCTTCCTGGTCGATACCTGGGGCGGCAGCCCGTTCAATGCGGCCAGCCGCATCGCCGTCGATAAAGAAAATTATGAGGTCGTCACCGGGGTTAACATTCCCATGCTGGTGGAAACCTTCATGGCACGAGACGACAACCCCAGCTTCGACGAATTGGTCGCCCTGGCGTTGGAAACCGGCCGTGAGGGCGTGAAAGCGCTGAAAAAACCGGCAGAAGAGAGTGTTAAGCCCGCGGCACCGCAGAGTTCTCCCGCCGCCAAACCCGCTGCCCCACAAGCGCCGCTGGGGCCCAATGACCATATGAAAATCGGCCTGGCCCGTATCGATGACCGCCTGATCCACGGCCAGGTAGCGACCCGCTGGACCAAGGAAACCGACGTCAGCCGCATTATCGTGGTCAGCGACGAAGTTGCCGCCGACCACGTCCGCAAAACCTTGCTGACCCAGGTTGCCCCGCCGGGCGTCACCGCACACGTGGTTGACGTAGCGAAAGCCATTCGCGTGTGGAACAACCCGAAATACGCTGGCGATCGCGTGATGTTGCTGTTTACCAATCCGACCGACGTCTGGCGCCTGGTGGAAGCCGGTGTGGATATCAAGTCGGTGAATATCGGTGGCATGGCGTTCCGCCAGGGCAAAACGCAGGTGAACAATGCCGTGTCGGTTGACGAAAAAGATATCGAAGCGTTTAAGAAATTAAACGAGCGCGGTATTGAATTGGAAGTGCGTAAAGTCTCGTCCGACAGCCGGTTAAAAATGATGGACCTGATTAACAAACTCAATTAATGGCGACAGCCAGTAATTATTTTACTCAGAGATCTTTGGTCATAGGAGAAGTGCAATGGAGATTACCACTCTTCAGATTGTACTGATATTTATCGTTGCCTGTATCGCCGGGATGGGTTCCGTTCTCGACGAGTTTCAATTTCACCGTCCGCTGGTCGCCTGTACCCTGATCGGTTTTATCCTCGGTGACATGAAAACCGGTATCATCATCGGCGGTACGCTGGAGATGATCGCCCTGGGCTGGATGAACATCGGTGCGGCGGTTGCGCCAGATGCGGCATTGGCGTCCATCATTTCCACCATTTTGGTTATTGCCGGCGGACAAAGCGTCGGTGCCGGTATCGCCCTGGCCATCCCGCTGGCGGCAGCCGGACAAGTTCTGACCATCATCGTGCGTACCCTGACCGTCGCCTTCCAGCACGCAGCGGACAGCGCGGCAGAACGCGGCAGTTTACGCGCCATCACCTGGTTGCATATTTCCGCCCTGCTGTTGCAGGCGATGCGTATCGCTATCCCAGCGGTTATCGTCGCTATCTCGGTCGGCACCTCTGGCGTTCACGCGCTGCTTAACTCGATCCCGGAAGTCGTCACCAGCGGCCTGAACATCGCCGGCGGGATGATCGTGGTGGTCGGTTACGCCATGGTGATCAACATGATGCGTGCCGGTTATCTGATGCCATTCTTCTACCTCGGCTTCGTTACCGCCGCCTTCACCAACTTTAACCTGGTCGCGCTCGGCGTTATCGGCGTGGTGATGGCCGTGCTGTATATCCAGCTCAGCCCGAAATACAACAAGTCACAAGTTGTGCAAGCCGGCCCGGCTAACGCCAACGACCTCGATAACGAACTGGACTAGGAATAGGTGAGAGAAATGGTTGATACAACAGCTCAAAAGAAACTCACGCCAGCCGATATTCGCGGTGTGTTTATGCGTTCGAACCTGTTCCAGGGTTCATGGAACTTCGAACGTATGCAGGCGCTGGGTTTTTGCTTCTCCATGGTGCCGGTGATCCGTCGCCTTTACCCGGAAAATAACGACGATCGCAAACAAGCGATTAAACGCCATCTGGAGTTCTTCAACACCCACCCTTACGTAGCGGCGCCGGTGCTTGGCGTGACCATGGCAATGGAGGAGCAACGCGCTAACGGCGCGCCGATCGACGATGCAGCAATCAACGGCATCAAGGTCGGCTTGATGGGGCCTCTGGCCGGCGTAGGCGACCCGATTTTCTGGGGGACCGTTCGTCCGGTATTCGCCGCGCTTGGTGCCGGTATCGCCATGAGCGGCAGCCTGCTGGGTCCGATTTTATTCTTCGTCCTGTTCAACCTGGTGCGCCTGTTGACCCGCTATTACGGTGTGGCCTACGGCTACCGCAAAGGGGTGGATATCGTTAACGACATGGGCGGCGGCTTCCTGCAAAAACTGACGGAAGGAGCGTCGATTCTCGGCCTGTTTGTCATGGGGGCATTGGTTAACAAGTGGACGCACGTGAATATCCCGCTGGTGGTGTCTAAAATCACCGACCAGACCGGGCATACCACGGTGACCACGGTGCAGACTATCCTCGACCAGTTGATGCCGGGCCTGGTGCCGTTACTGCTGACCTTTGGCTGTATGTGGCTGCTGCGCAGGAAAGTGAATGCGCTGTGGATCATCATCGGCTTCTTCGCCATCGGTATCTTTGGTTACTGGGTTGGCCTGCTGGGCCTGTAAGACGATTATCAGCCGGGGGGAAACCCCCGGTTTTTTTATTTGTGGAGCTAGAAGATGTCGCTGACCGATGGCGTATTACTGATTTTCACCGCGCTGATGCTGGTGTATGCGATTTACGACGAATTCGGGATGAACCTGCTGAAGGGCAAAACGCTGCTCAAGGTACAGCTAAAACGACGTAACCGGATTGATTGTCTGATCTTTGTCGGTCTGATTGCCATTCTGATTTATCGTAATGTCACGACACAGGGTGCTGCATTAACCACCTATCTGCTTATTTCTTTAGCACTGATCGCCGTCTACATATCCTATATTCGCTGGCCCAAGATGTTGTTTAAAGCGCAGGGTTTCTTTTATGCCAATGCGTTTATCGAATATAACCGCATTAAGGCCATGAATTTATCCGAGGATGGCATTCTGGTCATCGATCTGGAGCGGCGCAGACTGCTGATCCAGGTCACGCAATTAGACGATCTGGAAAAAATATATCACTTTTTTGTTGAAAATCAGTGATTAAAAATAACCTCAACAGAACCTCTGTTCTCGCCATGCGCTGAATGTGGATAATTAATCGCCAGCGCATAAGGCTACCTGATTATTATTTATGCAACATTATTGCACTCGCCTACATTATATTCCGTCTTGCATATTTTATTAATGAAAATAATTATCAATTCCAAATAAATATCCATGGGGAATAAGGGTTGTTACCAACGGAAATAATATGGTATGGTTGCGCCGTCATTGGGGAGTAGCCGGTTTCTGGACAATTAAACGCCAGAAACGCCCGTATCAACATACTCGTTTTAATCATTAAAACGTGGTGCGGGCAGCCAGGTAAGGTTGGCGAGACCATAGACACGTAACTCCGTCGTATGGTTGGGGGTGGGTTACGTGTATATGGAGCCGCCCGGCCGAGGCTATTTTACATGAACTTGTCAGCTACTCTCATTCTCGCTTTTGGCATGTCTATGGATGCGTTTGCCGCATCGATCGGCAAAGGTGCCAGCCTGCATCAGCCCCGTTTTCGTGAAGCGCTACGCACCGGACTCATCTTCGGCGTGGTTGAAGCCATTACGCCGATTATCGGTTGGGGCATCGGCCTGTTCGCCAGTCAATACATCATGGAGTGGGATCACTGGGTCGCCTTCTCGCTGCTGTTTATTCTCGGTATGCGCATGATTGTCGAAGGCGTCAGAAACCGCCCTGAAGAAGAAGAGAAAGTGAAGCGTCACGGATTCTGGCTGCTGGTGGCCACGGCTATCGCCACCAGTCTGGACGCGATGGCTATCGGCGTTGGCCTGGCGTTCCTGCAGGTAAACATTGTGCACACCGCCATGGCTATCGGCATGGCCACCATGATTATGGCGACGCTGGGCATGATGATTGGCCGCTTTATTGGGCCATTACTCGGTAAACGTGCCGAGATCCTTGGCGGCGTGGTGCTGATCGCCATCGGCGTCAATATTCTGCTGGAGCATTTGGGCTACCTCGCCTGAACCGACAGCACCCAAAGAAAACCTGCCAACGGCAGGTTTTCTTGTTTCTGCCCACCTTAGTCGGTCAGGTCATCGCTGGCCCGCACTCTGTCGGGCGGCATTAAGCATGCCGGCGGCGATAGAGCGCAATAACGAAATCTGTTTCGCAGAGGAAGGTCTCACTGGCGCTCAGGCGCTGCTGGACCTCCGGAGAGGCCCGCCAGGCAAAAGGCGTCATCTGCAGCAGATTGGCCGCCTGCTCGCCCGGCAGCGTCATCGGGTAGGCCAGCGATTCGACCCGCTCACAGTCAAAGCCTGCGAACTGCTCATTCTGTTCAGCATGCAGTTGCACCTGCTGATAAACCTGCTCTTTTAACTGATACAGATGGCGTGGACCAGGCGATACCGTCACCACGACGCCACCGGGTTTCACCACCCGGGCCAGTTCTTCCGCCTTGCAGGGCGCATAAATACGCAGAATGGCGTCTAAAGAAGCGTCGGCGAACGGCAGACGATGGCTCGACGCTACGCAGAATGACACCGCGGGATAACGCTTGGCCGCATAGCGGATCGCCACCTTGGCGACATCCAGCCCATACAGGGTCATATTGCGTTGTTGCGTCAATCGGGCAGCTACTTCCGCCGTGTAGTACCCCTCGCCGCAGCCGATATCCAGCAGCGCCTGTGCGTCGGGCGCCAGCGCCTCATCCAACAGCTCGGCTACCCGCTGCTGCAAAGGCCGATAAAAACCGCCATCCAGGAACGCGCGCCGCGCCTGCATCATTTCCGTACTGTCGCCGGGTTGCTTCGAACGCTTGTGCTGTACCGGCAGCAGGTTGACGTAGCTCTCTTTGGCGCAGTCAAACTGATGGTTAGCGTCGCAACGCCATTGCGGTGCGGAAAAATGAAGCGGCTGATGGCACAGAGGGCACTGATAAGACATGGCTTGGGTTCCAGAGAGATACGGCGCGGCTAGTCTAAAGAAGGCTTCTGTGTGATGCAAGGCGCATCCCATGGGGGCTAGCCAAGCAGGAAAAAAACTGACTACACTGACGCTAAGTTTTCTGACGCAGGTAAAGACGTTTATGACCGACTATTCCCCGCTTCTCAACCGCGTTCCCGCTATTCGACACGGTTTCGGCAACAAGAGCGCGTTGCTGCCTGGGCATCTGCAGCCCTATCGCGCCACCTTGCCGGAAAAAAAACAGGTACACGGCACGCGCATTGTCGACGTAACGCAGGCAGCACAGGCGTGCGGTGAAGCCGATGGGTTCTATACCACCCAGCCGGGCATTCTGCTCAGCGTGTTAACGGCAGACTGCCTGCCGGTGATTTTCAGCCGCCATGACGGCTCGGCCATTGCAGCCGTGCATGCCGGCTGGCGTGGGCTGCTGGATGGCGTTCTGGAGCAACTGGCGGCGCGTATCGCACAAGATGACTCAACCACCAACTGGGTCGCGTCCATCGGCCCTGCGGCCGGCCCATGCTGTTATGAGGTGAACGAAGAGCTGGTCGAACGGTTCAAACAGCAGTTGCCGCTGCCCGCCAGCTTAATCAGCCCCCACTATCGTCACCTGGATCTGGCCGCAATCGCCGAATCCAAACTTCGCGAGCTGGGGTTCGCCGCCGTGGACCATGCTGGCAGCTGCACCATCTGCACGCCTAATACCGACCCGCTGCAGCCACAGCGCTTTAAATACACCAGCTATCGGCGCAACAGTCACCGTCGCGAACAGGATCCCACCCACCCGGGCATCACCGGACGCAACCAGTACGCGGCCATTATTATCACCGGCGAATAACAGAAACGAAAAAACCCGCACCAAGGCGGGTTTTTTGTACAGCTGACGCTGATTAGATTGCAGTAACGTTTACTGCAGATGGGCCTTTCTGGCCATCTTGGATTTCGAACTCAACGTTCTGGCCTTCAGCCAGGGTTTTGAAGCCGTTACCCTGGATTGCAGAGAAGTGTACGAACACGTCTTTGCTGCCGTCAGCTGGAGTGATGAAACCGAAACCTTTAGATTCGTTGAACCACTTAACTTGACCTTTGATCTTTGCCATCTTGAGTATTTCCTTTGGATTGTTTAAACCGCCCGTAGGCGTTACATAGACAAACTAGAGTCGTTACTGCTTGAGGCACTAAGATAAGGATCGGCAGAGAAGCGGTATTCAACGCTAACGTTTTTACTCAGAACTTCTTTACTGAAAATGCCACACATATACAGAACTGTACCTCGTTTTACCCAGATGCGTTATCACATACTCTGTATTCGATGGCAAGCCATTTTTAATCACTGATGGAGCTGTCGCACATATTTGAAACGGTCGAGAGCAATATAAGCTTAAATAGGCTAAAAGATGTTGAAGCCTTAGCTATTTTCTGCTTAACACTTACACCGCGCTACACTCCGCATCCTGACTGAATTTTAACAATTCTTTCATCCGATTGACTCATGAATGTTGCAACATATAACCCCAGCCAGACGCTTAGAACGTTAAAAAATTTGAATCTTTATGGAATTTCTTATACGACATTTGAATATCGATGAACGGGCGTATTGGAGACCGGCTGATCCGACCATTGGGTTGCCATCCGGACGGCTTAACGCTGGCATAGCCCACTCTTCGGCAATCCCTCCGCCTGCAACAGCACAATAATACCAGGGTAAATTATTGCCACGCTCGCCAACTGACCATAATTCATGCAACCCAAGCCCTACCATGAAAATCAAATAGCGTGCCACTTTTGGGTGCATAAGCATGCAAAATCAGAATTTACGCACCGTGGTCGTGCATCCACAGAGAAATACATCCTCCGTTACGCCGTTAAATAACGCCAATAACCTTGAGGTCAGTGCGAACCTATAGCGAAATTAAATCTTAAAAACCGAGCGGGTATTTATGCGATCAAGAGCAATTGCGAGTTGACGTATTTATTTTATCTTTTGTCGCGCCGCTACCCTATTCAAGTCAACCGGTTAGGCCAGGTTGTGGATATTGCCGTCCGGCAAGCTGCCCACATCGCTACAACCTGCGGTGGGACTGGCTTGCGGACGGCTACGGGGGCGACGCCAGCCCCGCTTGCCACGAATTAACGCTTAAGAGTTAGGTTCAAGCAGAATGCGCTCACCAATTTTAATTGGCCGGAACCGGTGTTGCTCTATCCCGGCCGAACTCAACGCCAGTTTTAATTGCTGCGGCGGCTCATCCAATGACTCATCGGCTAATTCAAAAACACCCCAATGGATTGGAATGACCTGCGGCGCATTTAATTGCTGATACAGCGTCACCGACTGTTGCGGATCCATATGTTGTTCCTGCATGAACCAACGTGGTGCATAAGCGCCTATCGGCAACGCCGCCACGTCGAAAGGCCCTAAACGCGCGCCAATGTCCGCCAGCCGCTCCGAATAGCCGCTGTCGCCCGAAAAATAGAATCGAAGTGCCGGATGATGAATCACCCAACCGCACCATAAAGAGCGATTGCGGTCCCACAGGGTGCGCATGCTCCAGTGGCGCGCCGGCGTACTGTGAAACGTCAGGTCACCCAACTGCAGGCTATCCCACCAGTCCAGCTCCTCGACCCGTTGCAGGCGATAGCGCCGGAACCAACTTTTCAGCCCCAACGGGACGATAAAGGTCGCGTGCGGAAAACGACGCGCCAACTGCCTGATGGTGCGCCGATCGAGATGGTCATAATGGTTATGCGAGATCAATACCACGTCCACCGTCGGTAACTGCTGCACCGTCAGTGGCGTTGGGGTCTTGCGCTTTGGGCCATAAAAACTCAACGGCGATGCGCGCTGCGACAACACCGGGTCAATCAGAATGTAACGCCCTTCAAGACGCAGCAGCATTGAGGCATGCCCCAACCACCAGATACCGTTGTCACTGCCGCTGAGGTCGGCCTGCTGCCACCAGCGTTGGGTAAACTGTTGGTATCCCATTTGCGGCGGCTTGGGCAGGCCCTGCTGCTTGCGCTCATTCTGCCAGCGCTTCAAATCCCCTTCCCGGCGCAGAGTAGGCTCCGGGTTACGAAACCCTTGCGGCGTATGGTGCGCTTTGCCGGCATCATAGTAACGATTGGTTATCTTCAAGTTGCTCTCCCGACCACTGCGGACACCCTGCACGGGCAGTTTCGATAACATAACAAAATAGACGATTGGTGCGCTTTGTGAACTGTGCTCACCTCAGGGGGGACCTTTTTGCCTAATGTGGTGTCACAATCCCTGTGAGAATGCCAGGGCCGCCTAGAGCCTGTTAAGCATCTCTTAAGATCCTTGTGTTTTACTTATAGGACATTCAGAAAAGGAGAAGTTATGAGCCGTTCTACATCACGCAAATCACGTGTTCGCATGGGCCGTATCCGTAGCGCGATGCTGGCACAGATGCAGTATTGGAAAATGTATGTCGCGATGAAACTGCGCCGCGTACGCGTGCCGGCACCCCTGGTGCTGTTGTTTGGCGCGATGGTGAGTTTTTTCATGCTGGCCGTATTGATGCTTAGCGTGGTCGCTATCGATGTCATCACCACGGTATTCCTGCTGTGCAGGAAGCTGTTGGGGTTGGGCCGCTCAGCACCGGGCAATGCCTTTATGCCACGCGGCTAAATGAAAATGGGAGGCGCAAAACGCGCCTCCGTTAAACCTTAACGCCGAACGTTAGCGCCCTTGCGGCGCGTCAGCTTGAACCCTACCCACAACAGCAAGATCCACACCGGCATCAGCAACACCGAGATACGGATCCCCTCGCTGAAATACATGATGACCAGGATTAGGCTGAGGAACACCAGGCACAAATAGTTGCCGAACGGGTACCACAACGCCTTGAAGCTCGGGATCACGCCCTGACGGTTTTTCGCCGCGCGGAAGCGTAAATGCGCCAGGCAAATCATCACCCAGTTGATCACCAGCGTGGACACCACCAGCGCCATCAGCAATTCAAACGCCTTGCCGGGCATCACATAGTTGATCAGTACACCGACAGAGGTCACCAGCGCCGACAGCGCAATCGACAGCACCGGCACGCCGCGCTTGTTCACCCGCGTCAACGCCTTGGGCGCATTGCCCTGCGTAGCCAGGCCGAACAGCATGCGGCTGTTGGCATAGACGCCGCTGTTGTACACCGACAGCGCTGCCGTCAGGACCACCACGTTAAGCAGGGTCGCCACCAGGCTGCTGTCCAACGCATGGAAAATCATCACGAACGGGCTACCGCCTTCCACCACTTTGTCCCACGGATAAAGCGACAGCAGGACCGTTAGCGAACCGATATAAAAAATCAGGATGCGGTACACCACCTGATTGGTGGCCTTTGGGATGCTGCGGCGCGGATCGGCGGCTTCGGCCGCAGTGATGCCGACCATCTCCAGGCCGCCGAACGAGAACATGATCACCGCCATCGCCATCACCAGCCCGCTGATGCCGTGCGGCATAAAGCCCCCCTGCTCCCACAGGTTGTTGAGGCTGGCTTGCGGACCGCCGTTGCCGCTGGCCAGCAGCCAGGCACCAAACAGGATCATACCGACGATCGCCACCACCTTGATGATGGCAAACCAAAACTCGGTCTCGCCATACAGTCGGACATTGACCAGGTTGATCAAATTAATCAGGACAAAAAATACCGCGGCGGAAACCCAGGTTGGGATGTCCGGCCACCAGTACTGAATATAAATACCGACGGCGGTCAGTTCGGCCATGCCGACCAAAATGAACATCGCCCAGTAGTTCCAGCCGGAAAGAAAACCGGCGAAATCGCCCCAATATTTATAAGCGAAGTGGCTGAACGACCCGGCAACCGGCTCCTCGACCACCATTTCCCCCAGTTGGCGCATGATCAGGAAGGCAATGAACCCGCCGATGGCATAGCCCAGCAATACCGATGGGCCGGCCATTTTAATGGTCTGCGCAATGCCGAGAAACAGGCCGGTGCCAATAGCGCCGCCCAGGGCGATAAGTTGTATATGTCTGTTTTTTAAACCGCGTTTTAGCGGGGTATCCTGCTGCTGACCGCCCATCTTATCCTCATATGGCGTGGGAACCTGGCGCTGTTGCACAAGATTTCGCCATTCAATAAATGTATCTGCGGGCGGCTTTTTAACACTTAACCCCGTGAGCATCAAGGAGTAGCACCCCGGCGACGTCGGCCAAGGCGCTATTTTATGCTGGGATTAACGGCAGTAAGGGCAGGTTTTTAGCTGGACAGACCGCAAAGTTTGGTCAGGTTGCGGGCACCAATCATCAGCGTGGCGACGTAGGACTGGCGGCGTGTTACCACCTCTACCGCCACACGATCGTTTTGATATTTTATCAGGTAGGTTGACGGCCAGCCCTGTCGGCGCTGACCAAAGCTTTCGGCATGACGATCGATTGCCGCATGGGCAATCACCAGATGAGACAAGTTTTTATCACCTTTAATAATGCGCTTCATAAACAGGCTCCGCCAGAGACAGTTCTGTTGTCATAAAAAGGGAAAAATCATCAGTAATTCTGGTGTTTCAACGGACCATTTCGTTGGTTTGCTGGCTCAGCAGGAAGCAGATCATTGCCGCACGCAGCGGGCTGCTGCTGTCCGCCTGCCATTCGCCGCGTTGGGTGATCATACGCGCCTGCCACTGCGGGTTGTCGCCCTGGCTGTCGGCATTCAGGCTGATTTTATTGGCGCAGATAATCGGCCAGGCATCGGAGGGATTCTTGCAATAGTCTTTACCTTTCACACCGCCGTAGGGATACCATTTGTCCGGATTTTCTCCGGTGATCAGCGCAATGCTGCGGTTCACCTCGGCGTCGCTTTCTTCATACCATTTAATCATCGGCTTTATCCATCTTTCGTAGAGTTGGCGCTACATTACGATGCCAATACGACAGATTTATGACAACGCGAGGGCTTTCCACATTATCTCCACTAATGTTTTTTCGGCTTTATCTTTTCCTGGGCGCTGATTACACTTTTTCCCTGTTTTGTCGCGCAGGAATACCGGCATGTTAACTGGCCTCAACCATCTGACGCTTGCAGTCAGCGACGTCAACCGCAGCTTCGATTTTTATAGCAACCTGTTGGGTTTTGTCCCTCATGCTCGCTGGCAAACTGGCGCCTACCTGTCTCTGGGGGAGCTGTGGCTGTGTTTGTCATGGGACGACGCACGAGCCGTAAATTCAGCGAAGGATTACACCCATTACGCGTTCAGCGTGGCGCCGGCAGATTTCGCCAAGGTTGCATCGCGGCTGCGCCAGGCTGGGGTTTATGAGTGGAAAACTAACCGTAGCGAGGGGGAATCGCTGTACTTTCTTGACCCGGACGGACACCAATTGGAAATTCACGGCGGCGACCTGGCCAGTCGGTTGGCGGCGTGCCGCGCAGCGCCCTATCAGGGAATGGAGTTTTTCTAAGCGACGCGGGTGGCGTAAACTGGGGCAGGCCACCCGGCAGAAAGTTTGATTAACGCTCGGGGATAAAACCTTTGAAATCCAGCGCCGGGCTGAGATCGTCATCGTCGATTACGCTATCGCCACGCGCGCTTTGCGCCAGGCTTTTCAATAATGCAGTCTGCTGACGCTGCTGCTCGGCAATTTCCTGCAGCAGACGGACCTGTTCATTGGCACGCACACTGGCACGATTCACCAGGAACCAGACCCATAATCCCACCAACAGCGCCAGCGCCGCGAGGCCCAGCGAAAGCAGGCTATTCGAACCAAAACCTAAATCGTACATGGACAACCCTACCTACTGCTAAAAACAGGCGCACATCTTAACACTCCGGGTGCGGGCACGAACATCTTGATAGTAAATTGTTATGCACCGCTGCGCATCTCACCAGGGAATGAAACGAGTAACGGAACACACCCCCAACGCAAAGGAGCCTCCCTCATCGCAGTAGCTATCCAGCGCCAGCAGGTAAAAAAACAGACAGGCCGCAAGGAACGCCACTATCACGAGGACTTTTTTTCGCAACAAATTTAGCAGCCTCATTGTTATCTTGATAATCTGTTCGCAATGCTACCACAGCTAACTTAAACGAAGTTTAACCTGTCGTTTAGAAACCGTTTTGACGATGACTTTTCAGATTGTTACCGTTGCAGCCTGCGTCGGCGCGTGGCTATATCGCAACGACGATAAATAAACGGGAGTTATAATGAGTAAGCTGATTAAGGGGTTACTGCTACTGGCAGTGGTGTATGGCGTATTTTTGTTTTCGGGATACGGCGTATTGGTCGGCAGCAACAAGAACGTGGCTGGCCTGGGGTTGCAGTGTAAATATATGACCGCACGCAATGTGGTGATTGCTCAGTATCTGCACGGGGACAACGGCGTCATTGGCGTGGCCGACTGTCCGCTGTTCAAAAAAGTCGAAACGGTGGTGGATTGATCACCACCGCCCGAAACCGTCGCCTGGCGACGGTTTCCCCCATCAGTTGCGGGTAAACTTCATCTCAATCAGCGCAATCGCTTTTTCGATCGCCCTGCGGGTCACGGGATCGGCACCGGCAGGATGAGTGGAGAAATCGATGCTTTTCAGCTGGCTTGCCATCTTGTCACGCACCTCGGTCGGCGCGATAACGTCGATAACATCCAGAATCTGTTTGATTACCAGTTGGCAGGCAACCAGGTCGGAGGCCAATTCCTGATCGTTGCTCAGCATGTCTGACATAATTACTTTCCTTCTTGATTCAGTCGCCGCACAGAATAACATGTCACCTGGTGCTTTGCCGCCCCCAGGTTGTTTGCCGCTGAATTTCAACGTTATTGCGCATCGGGTGCCAAAATGCCCGGCCGTATTGGCCTATACTTAAGGTTTAAGCGACGCGCTTACCGGCGCATCCTTCAGCCACACCCCAACAGGAGAAAGTTATGGCAAACCACAATGTGAAATCCTGGGCAACCGTACGTGAAACCTCGGTCGAGATCGCGGAGGCAATTTTTGAGCTGGCAAAAAACGATGAGGTTCTGGCACAAAAAATCTGGGAGGAAGGCAGTGACGAAGCGTTGCAAATGGCTTTCGCCAAAACCAGTGCCGACCAGCTGTACTGGGGCGAAGAAACCGTAGAGCGAAAAAACGTCTAATCCACGCAACTCAGCAATAAAAAGCCCGGGTCACTGCTGCGCCCAGGCTTTTTCGGTTTTCGGTCAACCCCGACTTGGGGTCGTGTTGTTCCCTGAAATCACGGCTCTTCACCTCCCACACCTTCCGCATTATTCATTCTCATCACCGGCGTCACCATAAAAGCGGCAACGCCCACAATCACAACCAGAGTAATAATCACTGTCATTAACATGCGATCACCCCTTCAACGCTGAATTGTCACGGCTGACTCTGCTTTGGCGGTTATTTTTTGCGACCAGAACCACTGCGATATCAGCGGTAGCGGGCAACCTCAGATTAGCCGTTTTTCCTTCCGCCTGACAAGCTGCTTGACGATGGTTTTTCCGAATAATTTCGCCTGGGTGACGGCGGTCTTTTTGTCCATGGCGGCAAGTTGTGTATACTTCAGCGCTATGTAGATCTCACACAGACGCACTGATGATACAAGAACACCACCTCTCATTAGTCTGCGCCCTCAGTAAATGGGTCGAAACTCACCTTGGAAGAGTGATCCATCTTGAAGAGCTGGCCGAGTATTCCGGCTACTCCCTGTGGCACATGCAGAAGCTGTTCAAAGAAGCGACCGGGATTTCGCTGGGTAAGTATATTCGCGAACGCAGATTGGCCGGGGCGGTTTACCAGTTGCGCACCAGTGACGCCTCCATCTTCGACATCGCTCTGGATTTCGGTTTTGGCTCGCAATCGCATTTCACTTATATGTTCAGAAAGCGCTTCAACATCACGCCTTATGATTTCCGTCAGGATTTAAGCGTCGACCTGCATATCGCCCCGCCGCTGCACGTCATTCATCAAAAAACCGCCTGACTCTCTTTCCCGCCGCCGCTAACGGCGGGCTAATGTGCCCACAGCACCACTAAAATAGCGACCAGCGCGGGCAGCGCCTGTACACGGAGAATCTTGCGGCTCGCGGTCAGCCCACCAAACACGCCCGCCACCAGCACACCCCCAAGAAAGAACAGTTGCACCGCCGGCTCCTCACGCCAGACGCCCCAGGCTAACCCCGCCGCCAGAAAACCGTTGTATAACCCTTGATTGGCCGCCAGCACCCGCGTGGCGGCAGCAAACTCCGCGGTGGTGGCGAACACTCGCCTGCCGGTAGGCTTCTGCCATAGGAACATTTCCAGGATCAGGATATACAAATGGATCGCTGCAATAAGCAACACCACTATATTAGAAAGAATTATCATTGTTATTAGCAGGGTTAATCAGATATTGGGTTTTATAAGTATAACCTCACTGAGAATATTGCGAATATATCGACATAAAAAAACCCGCCGTAGCGGGTTTATTGCATAATCATTCAGAGTTAGCTCAGAACAACAACCAGCATGGCTGCGATAGAGATCCAGAACGCCGCCGTTGCAATAACAACATGGGATAATCTTGCACGATAGAGTACTTGGCTCATATTAACCTCACAGGCTTCTGACTAGCGGTAGATAACATCACTTCTTGAAAGTTATCTTAATCCACTGCTCCGACCATTTATTTGCGCAAGATCACTATTTACCAGATAAACTATATCGATGCGAAAACATGGAATTCCGATCACATTAATTTAACGTTAATAGAGCGAAATGAATAAAAATATCCCGTTGTTATAGCACGAAGGTATCAATCATCGCTCCAGGGCAGGCGTGGCGCGGTCATGCGGGGACCGCAATAGCCGACGACATCGGGAAAACGTGAATTCCCCTGCTCCCAATCACGCTGCGCACGGCTAATCTCTTGTTTGCTGTGGCCGACAAAATTCCACCAAATGAGAATCTCTTCGGTTAATGGCAAGCCACCGATTAATAATGCACGACTTCCTTTCTTGGCACGTAACTCGATACGGTTAAGATTTATACCTAAATAGGCGAATTCATCAGGTGAAAATTTTTCATCATTAACCTCAAATGCACCAATAAGGGGCAATAAACCTATTTCAAAATCTTTTCGCAGAGGTAATTGCAAATAACCATCAGCCTGCCATTCCAAATCCATGGCGATTAACGGTGAAAAAGTCGACACCGGAGAGCGATATTGTTCGAACTCCCCCACCAGTAAAGTGTGTTTGACCTCATCGTGCAGCCAGCACGGCAAGTCGGGATAATGATCGAAGCGCGGCGCCGTATCGGCATGTTCTGCGGGCAAGGCAATCCACAATTGTGCAGCATGCAGACGCCGTTGCTCACCGGTGGACTGTTCGGTATGCGCTATACCGCGTCCTGCGGTCATCAGATTGACCTGTCCTGGCCGTATCACCTGTTCGCTGCCCAGGCTATCCCGGTGCAGAACTTCCCCTTCAATCATCCAGGTAAAGGTTTGCAGACCGATATGCGGATGTGGGCCAACGTCCATCCCCTGCGAGGAACCGCTGAATACCGACGGGCCTGCATGGTCGAGAAAGCACCACGCGCCCAGCGTACGCCGTTCACGGGTGGGCAAGGCACGGCTTATCGGGATACCGCCAACTTCGGCGTTACGTACGGCAATACGTTGGATCTGACGGATGCCGTCAACCACAGGACAATCACGGGAAGAGGATGAATAGGTTGGGCGGGAATTGCTCATGATTAACGCCTCCAGAACGACACACGGGTTGAGTGAGTAGCTGGACGCCAGCTTATCATGAGCAAGCGACCAGAACGCAACCCGGGAGGCAGAAGGCTACGACGCCTTTATATAGCAGCCTTTGATGTCGACCTCATCGCGCGCATGCTTGAGATCGGAAAAGTAAGTCACACCAAAAAGAATCGATACCACTAACAACACGGAAACCAGTAAACCGATAACGGCCAACAGCTTGGTTTCATCGTGGAGATTGTGCTCCATTTTATCTCCTGTATTGAACGACATCACGTCAGCCATAGCGTGACTGAAAGCGTAAAAATGATCAGGGAACAGGACGCTATCGCCAGCACAATGACAGCGAATTGCGCGTCTCCCAAAGTTTCACGGTAGTTTTTATCTTGTGAGGTATTACGTTGTTGTTTCACAGAATCTATCTTAACTCATCACGCGTTAACGTTTTTGTGAAGGGTGATTGATAAAAGCCCGCCATTGCGGGTTTGTCAGATTCCGCGCCCAATGCCACTCAGACCTCAAGAGTGGCAAGACGCTATCAACTTTCCTCACCAGGGTCAACACTCCCCCAGAACTGAGATGACCAAGATTACGATGCATTCAAAAGTCTTATTAAGACAATAAAATAATTAGGCTAACTTATGCAAGTAAACATAAAAAAAGCCCGATAACAGATCGGGCCAGACAGTGTCGTGCTGCTGTGGGTATTACTGCGGAATACGCAGCACCTGCCCCGGATAAATTTTGTCCGGGCTGGACAGCATTGGCTTGTTCGCTTCGAAAATCTTGTTATACAGATTTGCGTTGCCATACACTTCTTTCGAGACCGCACTCAGGGTGTCGCCCTTCTTCACGGTATAGAAACGGCTTTCCGCGGCGGCTTGTTCAACCGCTACTTTGTCTTCCACGCCGCTGATACCTGCCACGTTACCGATGGCCACCAGGATCTTCTCTTTCAACTCCTGACTGACCGCATCCCCGGTTACTACGGCTTTACCGTCAACCACCTGCACATCAACCTTATCGATACCCGGCAAGCCGGTTTTATTGAGATGGTCCTTCAGTTTGGCGCTTTGATCTTCGGCTGTCGCATTGCCGGTCACTGTGTCCCACAGTTTCTCGCCCGCTTCTTTGACGAAGTTAAACAAACCCATATTCACTCCTTTCGATGGTTAGCATGTTGCATTGACTTAAGACTTATTAAGCTTAGCACCGCAAGAGGGATATTCAATTGGTCCAACAGTATTAAGCGGTTAGAGTAATCCGAAAGTGCCAACTTTCATTGCCAATCTGTCCTTTTATGCAGCACCTGACATGAAACAATCGCTGAAGTTACCTACAATAAGAGCATGGAAGGATTAGGAGGAAGGATATAAGAAGCGATGTACGCCTTGGTGATGTTTGTCTGTTATCTGGACGGCGGCTGCGCCGATATCGTGGTTGACGTGCTGCGTGACGAACGCCAGTGCCTGATCAGTATGAAAGAACAAAACCTGCGCCACGCCGGCTGCTTCCCATTTGAAGATTTTATCGATGGCTTTTGGCTACCCGCCAACGAATATGCGCCGATGTAAATCGCCAAAAGACTTTTATACTACTTTCCTCTGAGGAATTTCTGAATTCACCGGAAAGCCGGCATGCCGACGATGCTTTATGCCACTATTTTGCTAAATTGCCTCACCCGAACGATATGGAGATGGCGCGATGCCCGTTTCTACCTTCTCAAACGAACACTACGAAGCCCTGTTACGCGACGTCAGCCTGGTGGTCGGCGGCGCGGTCATTCAACTGATCAATCTCAACAAAAAAGTTTCCGGCAATAATATTCTGGCCCATTTGGTTAACGAGATTGAACATGAAACCAATCAGCAACGCTTTGCTACATTGCGTTCCGCCATCGAAGTGATGGGGCAAGCCCCCAAAGGTTAACAACCCAATAAAAAAGGCAGAGCTTTCGCTCTGCCTGATTACCGTTTTATCCCGACACAGGAAGAAGGTAATGGTGTTGAAACTTAGAAACGATAGGTCAGGTTCACTGCCACGACGTCGTCGGTGCTCAGCTTCAGTTTGTTATCGTCGTTCAACTGGTTGATTTTGTAGTCAACGTAGGTGTACATGTTTTTGTTGAAGTAGTAAGTCGCCCCCACTTCCACGTATTTCACCAGATCAACATCGCCAATCCCTTCGATATCCTTGCCTTTAGACTGCACGTAGGCCAGAGAAGGACGCAGACCGTTTTCGAACTGGTACTGGGCCACAACTTCGAAGTTCTGCGTTTTGTTGGCGAAGCCAGATACGCCGTTGCCGCTGATTGGCGTCATGTTGCGCGTATCGGCGTACATGGCAGCCAGGTAAACCTGGTTGGCGTCGTATTTAATCGCTGTGGTCCAGGCCGTTGCGCTGTCGCCTTTACCGTAAACAGATTTTTTCTGATCGCTGGTGCGGTTGGAATCCGAGAATGCCGCCGCTACGCCGATACCGGAGCCGCCGATGTCCTGGTAATCCAGGGACATGCCGTAGCCGTCGCCGTTTTGTTTGGTCACACCGCGGCTGTCGCTGTCGTTTTTGCCCTGGTACTGCAACGCCAGGTTCAGGCCTTCCACCAAGCCGAAGAAGTCGCGGTTACGGTAGGTAGCCAGGCCGTTGGAGCGCGCGGTCATAAAGTTGTCGGTGTAGCTGTAGGAGTCGCCGCCGTATTCCGGCAGCATGTCGGTATAGGCTTCTGCGTCGTACACCACGCCGTAGTTACGGCCGTAGTCGAATGAACCGTAGTTGGCGAACTTCAGGCCAGCAAAGCCCAGACGGGTTTTGGTGCCGGCAGTGCCCTGCGCTTCATCGTGGTTGGCCTGGACGTTGTATTCCCACTGGCCGTAACCGGTCAGTTGGTCATTGATTTGCGTTTCGCCTTTAAAACCGAAGCGGACATAAGTCTTGTCGCCATCTTCGGATTTGTCATCGCTGAAAACATGTTTGGCTGCTACGCGACCGTACAGGTCGAGTTTATTGCCATCTTTATTATAAATTTCTGCCGCGTTGGCAAAGGAGGTCATTGCCCCTAAGGCAATAGCTAAGGCTAATACACTGCGTTTCATCATTTATTTTCCTAGATATTATAATTTTAATTTCTGCCCATCACGCCCAATTTATGGTTTGGGCTGTGATCTTTATCATTTAGTGTTTTATGAGCGCCTCTAATTAAGAAGCCATGTGACATTAGCATCATGAATCCAAACTTAAAATAAAAAAGTTCATAAAACACCGTGGATAAAGCATGTTTATGTGTAACAAAATATTACAACAAAGAAGTCAATCAACTCATTGATTCATATTGATATTTATTACATATCTTATAACCAATTTGGTGCAACGCACCATAAAGGTGCAATTTGGTTTCCTTTTGTATGCTTTCCATTCGATTCATAAATACCATGAATCTTAGCATGGTTACTAATAACGTTACTTATTTCACATTTTTATCTGAGTAAAGTCATTGCGGTGATTTAGTGTGTTTCGCCACGTTTTAAGCAAGTCTTTTACCGCTTCGAATAATTAAATCGATTCAAACCATCAAAAAATGACGGCAAAAATAAATTCAACATAAAATATAAGTTTCGATAGAGAGACTATAAAGAAGGGGAAGTAACGGGAATTATCAGCAGGATATACCACCGTTATTTAAGGTTGCAGCCGACATCGCTACAACCTTAAATACTGTAAGTATAAAACCGTATTCGAAACTGACAGGTTAATACAGCGTGCTGCGCGGCGCTTCAATCAGCACCATACCGGCGCGCAATCCAAGTGCGACCTGGGGATTAGGGAACAAAATCCATTCTCTGGCATGCTGAACCCGGTACTCCTCCCCCGGTTGTTCACACAGTAACGTCCCCTGCTCCAGCTCGGTAAAATTGGCGGTATCATCACTGAGATGCAGTTTGAACGCTTCGCTACGTTTGATCAGCGATCGCTCAACGCGGAACACCCGCAGAGCCTCTCCCATTCGCTGCGGCAAGGCTTCGCCACTGACTGCCGCCTGCAGTGCACGGTTAATGGCGGCAAATTGCTGTAAATCATTGCTACCAAACGGCCGCGCCTTGCCCAGTTCCAGCGTACAGCTGGCGGCGCCGGCATGCTCACTGGTGAAATTACTGAAGGTGCCGCCCGGCGCACTGTGGATCACCAACGCATCCAAATCGGCCGCGTCCAGCAATGCCAGCATCTCGGCACTGTAAGGCCGGGTCTGGAAAGGAAGAATCCCGAAGCGCGGCAGGCGCGAGTCTCGGATAGCCGTATGCAGATCATAATGGAAACGTGTCGCTTGCTCACCGTCGAAAAACGCGGCGACGGCCTGCTCCAGTTGCTGCGCCCGCACGGTTTCGTCGCTGTGGCTGAAATCGCGATAGCGGCCGCCAAACATCCGGTTCATGTCGCTGTGCAGGTACCGTTTATTGGCGCGCATTGACGGTGGATTGCCCAATATCACCAGCAGCCGAACCACCAAAGTTCGCTTGCCGCCAAGCAGATCCTTGACCAGTTGATTGAGCAGCTCAATCGGCGCCGTTTCATTGCCGTGGATCCCCGCCGACAGCACCACCGCCTGCCGATATCCCCGGCGCGGTGTGATTTCCAGCAGGCCTTCCCCCAGCCAACGCCAGTGTAAATCCGCATTTTCGCCCCGTTGCTCTTCGGGCGTATGCCCTTCCAGCGTCAGAGCCAACAAATCAAACATGATGACATCGCCTATTGTTGGAAAGGATAAACCGATCCCAGCCCGAGGATGGTCGTCAGGGTATCCAGCGCATCGCGCCCTTCGCGCAGCAATTGCGGATCAGCCAAATCGTTCTGCGTCAGACGATCTCGGTAATAGCGGTCAACCCAGTCATTGAGCGTAACGAACAGCGTATCGTTCATCATCACGCGCGGATTGACTGCCCGCAATTCCTGCTCGTTCAGCGCCACACGTAATCGCAGGCAGGCAGGCCCACCGCCATTGCGCATACTTTCACGCAGATCGAACACCTTGATTTCATCAATTGGTCCGCCACTGGCCACCATCTCGCTCAGATAGCCCCACACGCCGCGATGCTGACGCGACTCTTCCGGCACCACAATCATCATCTTGCCGTTAGGCTTGGTCAGAATTTGGCTGTTGAACAGATAGGTCGCGACCGCATCCGCCACGGAAACCCGCTCCGTCGGCACCTCAATCGCCACCAGTTCACTGTCCAGCGACGCCATTTTGCGACGCACTTCATCCAGCGCCTGCTGCTGCTGATAAAACGCCTGCTGATGGTGGAACAATACATTCTGGTTACTGACGGCGATAACGTCGTTGTGGAATACGCCCTGATCGATCACCGCCGGATTCTGTTGCACAAACACCGTATGTTGCTCATCCAACTGGTGCAGACGGGCAATCGCCTCCCCGGCCTCGCGCGTCTGGCGTGCCGGATAGCGAGTTGGGGCGATTTCTCCGCCAAACTCCTGTCGGCCGTAGACGAACATCTGCACGCTACGCTTGCCATAATCGCCGCCCAGTCGGTTGTGGTTGGCCGCGCCTTCGTCACCAAACAGCGCCACCTGCGGCAAAGCCTCATGGTGGGCGAAATGGCGTGGATCGTTGAAAATCGCCCGCAGCACGCCGGTGGTGGTCTCGGCCTCAATCGCGCGATGGAATTTGTTGTTCAGATTGGCCGCGGTGAAATGCACTTTGCCATCCGCGCTGTCCGCCGAAGGTGAAACCGTGGCCGCATTGGCGGTCCACATGCAAGAAGCCGAGCTGAGCGCAGACAGCAGGCGCGGAGACTGCTTCATCGCCTGCGCCAAGACCGTTTCGTCGCTGCCGCTGAAACCCAACTTGCGCAGCATCGGCAGGTGCGGCCGTTCCTGCGGCGGCAATACCCCCTGCTGAAAGCCGAGATCCGCCAGCGCCTTCATCTTCAGCAGACCCTGTTTGGCCGCCAGTTTCGGATTCGACACGCTGTTTTGATGCTGGGTCGAGGCCTCATTGCCAAATGACAACCCGGCATAGTGATGCGTCAGGCCCACCAGACCATCGAAATTGACTTCATATCCTGACATGCTTTTCTCCTGGGCCCAGCAAGCTCGGCCCTACTCAAAACATACCCTATGAATTTCAAGTTGCAGCCAGGCGAGCAGTTTGCTCATCCCCAGTTATTGTAGGGGCGCTACATGCTGTGCCCGCGTTAAACGGGGCGAACTTATTCGCCCCGCTGCGGCTTGAAAGGCGACGGGTAAAATTTAATTAAACGACAGCCCCGGCGACAAACTGGCTGGCAGCGTCAGGCTTTCGCTTTCCAATGACGCCATTGGCCAGGCGCAATAATCTGCCGCGTAATAGGCGCTCGGACGGTGGTTGCCGGACGCCCCGACACCGCCGAAAGGTGCCGCACTGGAAGCCCCGGTTAAAGGTTTGTTCCAGTTGACGATACCGGCACGCGCTTCCAGCAGCAGATGATCAAACTGCTCACGCTGCGGCGAGACCAGCCCAACCGACAGGCCATAACGCGTTTGGTTGGCGATACGCAGCGCCTCATCAAAGTCGTTATAGCGAATGATGGTGGTCAGCGGGCCGAAGTACTCTTCGTCCGGTACGTCACGTACCCCGGTCACGTCAATAATGCCTGGGCTGAGCAGCGCGCTGCCGCTTTCCAGACGCTGCATGGTCAGCAGAGCTTTGCCGCCCAGCGCCAGCAGGTGATGTTGTGCCGCCAGCATTTTTTCCGCCGCCGCCGAAGAGATCACGCCGCCCATAAACGGCTGCGGTTCAGCGTCCCAACGCCCGACACGCAGCGCACTCGCCACCTGCACCAAACGCTCGATAAAAGCGTCGCCCTCACTGCCGCGTTTCACCAGAATGCGGCGCGAGCAGGTGCAGCGCTGGCCGGCGGAAATAAACGCCGACTGAATCGCCAGGTTAACCGTCGCATCGCGATCCTCGATCTGATCGATAATCAGCGCGTTGTTGCCGCCCATTTCCAGCGCCAGGATTTTTTCTGGCTGCCCGGCCAACTGGCGATGCAGGTGGTAACCGGTACCCGCGCTGCCAGTGAACAGCAGGCCGTCGATATCCGCACTGGCGGCCAGCGCCTCACCGGTTTCACGCCCGCCCTGCACCAGATTGAGAACCCCATCGGGCAGCCCGGCCTGTTGCCACAGCTTCAGGGTTTCTTCGGCAGTTTGCGGCGTCAGTTCACTCGGCTTGAACACCACGGTGTTGCCCGCCAGCAGCGCCGGCACGATGTGGCCATTCGGCAAATGTCCGGGGAAGTTATAAGGGCCGAACACCGCCAGTACGCCGTGCGGGCGGTGGCGCAGCACCGAAGCGCCGTCCGCCATCGCAGTCTGGCTTACGCCGGTACGCGCCTGGTAGGCCTGCAATGAAATCGCCACTTTGCCGATCATCGCCTGCACTTCGGTCAGGGTTTCCCAACGCGGTTTACTGGTTTCACGGCTGATCACCGCCGCCAACGAAGACTTGTGCTCTTCCAACAAAGCGGCAAAACGCTTCACCAACTGTTCGCGTTGTTCGAACGGAGTACGTGCCCAGGCCGGAAAAGCGGCGCGGGCAGCTTCACAGGCGGCAGCAACATCGCTGCCGTCGGCGGCGTTGGCCTGCCACAGCGGTTGGTTATCAACCGGATCGGTTTTGCTGAACGCAGCGCCATGGCCTTGCTGCCAGGCACCATTAATAAAGAGTGCAGGATGTGACATTACGCTTTCTCCTGTGCAATAAGGGGGATGACCCGCACCGGGCTGCCTTGTTCAACGCCCAGCGCCTCGGCGGTAGCAGCATTGAGATGCAGACGGTCGTCATACAGATCGGCATTGACCAGCAGTGCGCGGTAATTCTCATAATGATCGTTGGCCACCAAAAGAGCCGGCGCATCGGCGCGCATCGGGGTCTCATCCAGTACCACTTTCACCAGACGGCTTTGTTTGACCGCGCGGATCTGATCGATTTCCGCTTCCAGCGTTGGGCCACCGTCAAAAATATCGACGTAACCCTGATAACGCAGCCCTTCGGACTCCAGTACCCGACGTGCAGGTACGGTCTGCGGGTGCACTTCGCCTATTACTTTTTGCGCGTCTTCGGCCAGGAAATCGACATACAGCGGGTGTTTCGGCATCAGTTCGGCGATAAACGCTTTCTGGCCGGTGCCGCTCAGGTAGTCCGCCTTGGCGAACTCGATGGAAAAGAAATGGTTCCCGACGCTCTCCCAGAACGGCGAACGGCCCTCTTCATCAGAGAAACCGCGCATTTCGGCAATCAGCCGGGCGGAGAAACGCTCACGGAAAGCGGCGATAAACAGGAAACGCACCTTCGACAACAGCTTGCCGTTTTCACCGTGACGATAGTCCGGATCGAGGAACAGCGTGCACAGTTCGGAATGGCCGGTGTGATCGTTACTGAGGAACAGCGTCGGCACCGATTTATACACGTTCAACTGTTTGGATGCATGCACCTGCGTGCCGACGCGGAAGCTGTACCAGGGTTCAGTCAGCCCGACGGCCACTTCAATCGCGCAAACCCCTACCGCCTGCTGGCGCTCGCTGTCTTCCAGCACAAACAGATAACACTGGTCACCACGCGGAAGTTCGCCTTGCCAGGTTTTTAACGCCCGCTCAATGCGTGCCGACAAGGTATCTTCATCTTGTGGCAGGGAAGTGAGACCGATGCCGGACTTACCGGCTAGCGTCAGTAAGTCAGCCAAATCGCGACGCTCTATAGGGCGAATAATCATCATAATGCGAACCTCGTCTGAATCAGGCTGCGCCGGTAAGGGCGCAGCCTGTGTGTTAGCTGCAAATCCGCGCCACGGCTCGCGCGAATCGCGCCAGCCCCTCTTTCACATCCTGCTCAGGAATAACCAGTGAAGGGGTGAAACGCACCACGTCCGGACCGGCGATCAGGGCAATCACGCCCTCTTCGTTGGCCAACTGCGTGATCTGCTTCGCCTTGCCGGCGTAGTCCTTGGTCAACTGGCAGCCAATCAACAGGCCGCCGCCGCGGATTTCAGAGAAAATCGGATACTGCTGGTTAATCTTGTTCAGGCCGTCAAGGAACCACTGGTGGCGTTGCTTAACCCCTTCCAGCACTTCCGGCGTGTTGATGACGGAGAACACCGCGCCCGCCACCGCCGTCGCCAGCGGGTTACCGCCGTAGGTGGTGCCGTGGGTGCCGACGCTCAGGGTTTTGGCCAGTTCGTCAGTGGTCAGCATGGCGCCGATCGGGAAGCCGCAGCCCAGCGCTTTCGCGGTGGTCAGCACGTCAGGAACCACGCCGTACTGCATGTAGGCGTACAGGTCGCCGGTACGGCCCATGCCGGTTTGCACTTCGTCGAAAATCAGCAGCGCATCGTGGCGATCGCACAGCTCACGCAGGCCTTGCAGGAAAGCAGCATCGGCTGGCAACACGCCGCCTTCGCCCTGAATAGGCTCGACGATCACCGCGCAGGTGTTGTCGTTAATCACCTCGGCAGCGGCCGCCAGATCGTTAAATGGCGTGTGGGTGATGCCGCCCGGCAATGGCGCGAAGTCCTTGGAATACTTAGGCTGGCCACCGGCAGACACGGTAAACAGCGTGCGGCCGTGGAAGGCGTTGTTGAATGCCACAATCTGGTTCTTGCTGTGGTTGCCGTTATCCAGTGCGCGTTTACGCGCCAGTTTCAGCGCCGCTTCGTTGGCTTCCGCCCCGGAGTTACAGAAAAACACCTTTTCGGCAAAGGTGGCGTCAATCAGCAGCTTGGCCAACCGCAGCACCGGCTCGTTGGTATAGCCGTTGCCCAGGTGCCAAAGTTTGCCCGCCTGCTCCACCAGCGCTGCGGTCACGACCGGGTGCGCATGGCCCAGCGCGTTAACCGCAATGCCGCCAGCAAAATCGATGTAAGACTTACCCTGCTGATCCCATACCTGCGAGCCTTCTCCCCGTACCAGAATAAAATCAGCGGGGGCATAAACCGGGACCATCCAGTCGTCGAAAGACTGGCGGGTAACTGCGATTGGCTGTTCCATAATGACCTCATAACTTCAGCAAAGACTGAATTTTGACTGTAAGGGCCGCTCCAGCCTGGATGGTCCACAACAAAACATAAAAAACCGCGCCGTTCGATCCGTTTTTTAGCCGGTGATAACTCTGCCTTTCACCGCCTATTCAGAAACAAATCTGTTACATCATTCGCGTTTTTCGCTATTTATGCCGGGTATCAGGTCCTGTAACGGGGAATAAATGTTAACGAGCAGTTAAAATACATGCCGTTTGATAAAGAGTGTAGAGCAGCTATCGTGCCAAAACGGGATTTTTGGCGAAAAACGCGGTTTTTTTCGGTAAAACAACGGCTTATAATGCATACTTATTCAATAAATATGCATTGCTAATGAATAATTGGAAAAATAAGGCGAAAAATCATCATTGACTGCGAAATCCTATTCAATGACAAAAAACTTCGATATTTCTGATCGCGCTCGCAAAAATAATTTGGCCTGATTTGCTCCCCATCACACTTTTGCCCCATTCCGGTGCAGGAAATGCACCGGATGCGGGCAAACCCGCGTCATCACAGGCTCTGCGTGACCCTGTGTGGGCCAAAATCGGGCGTGAAGCTGGGCAACTGCCGCGTCAGATCTCATATTTGTTAACTTGCCGAACAAAATGTTGACAGTCTGCTGACGCGATAATAGGTTAATTTCAATGGAACACGTGTTCCATGATGAAAAAACACACACCACATCGACTGCACAGGATCGGGGTTATCATGGCTCAAGTCTGCTTGCGTAATAATAAAAGAATCACCGGGGTCGCACTGGCCGTGCTGCTGGGCCTGCCCCTTTCCGCCAGTGCCAACACCAGCATTACCTTCGCCAACTATTTGCCCAATGATTACATCAACAAAGTGATTAAAGACTTTGAGGCGGCGCATCCGGACATTCAGGTGCAGTCGATCAAATGCGGCTTCGCCGACTGTCATCAAAAGCTGACCACCGCGTTGGCCGTTGGCCAGGGCGCCGCCGATATCTTCAGCGTCAGCACCATCAAACTCGGCAGCTTCGCCAACTCCGGCGGCCTGAATAACCTAAGCGCCCCGCCGTTCAGCATTGATAGCCAGGGCTGGCAGTTCGATCCTTCGATGATCAGCCTGGCGAAGGGGAATGACGGCAATATCTATGGCGTGCCTTACGACACCGGGCCGGTGATCATGATCTACCGTAATGACATGGTGCAGAAAGCGGGTGTAAAGATTGAGGACATCACCCAAAGCTGGGACAGCTTTATCGCCTTCGGTGAGAAGCTGAAAAAAGAGCAAGGCGCCTATCTGCTGCCGGCGGCCACCAGCCTGATCAATCCGCTGGTGGTAGGCATGAACAGTGAGCCGGGTAAGCCGGTATACACCAAAGACGGCAAGCCCAACCTGGATTCACCGCAAATCAAACAGCTGATGACGGTAATCAAAACGCTGTATGACAAAGGGCTGGCAGCCTCCCTGGACGGCTCCACCAACTCGCAGGAATACATCAAACTGTACCGGCAGGGGAAACTGTTCGCCGATATCGATGGCCCGTGGGACGAAGGCCGCATCGAGCAGGAACTGGATCCGGACGGTGCGAAAGCCGGTCTGTGGCGGGTGACGGGCGTGCCGGGCAATATCAAGGTCAACGCAGGCGGCACCACGCTGGTGATCCCCAAGCAAAGCAAGAATGCCCAGGCGGCCTGGCAGTTCATTCAATACTTTATGCAGCGTGACGTGGTGATCGACGCCGCGAAAACCGCCGGCACCTTGCCTGCACGCCTCGACGTGTATAACGCGCCTTACTTCGATACGCCCAGCAGCATTCTCGGCGGCCAACACTCGATGCGCTATTACGCCAGCCTGGTGCCGGACCTGAAGCCCGTAGCTTCCTCACCGGAAGACAATATCGCCAACGAAATTCTCAACGAAGCGGCGAAGAAGATCCTGGTGCAGCATCAGGACATCGACAGCACTCTGCGCGATGCCAATAAGCTGCTGGAGCGGCGGATGCGCGCCCTGTAATCATCAGCCTACGGCGGCTTACCGGCCGCCTTTTTTCGTTTTCCGACGGTTCGGGGAGTCTATGCGTAAGCGATTTTTCAAAGGGCTGCTGCACGATCACCGCACCGCCTACCTGCTGCTGCTGCCTTTCATGCTGCTGTTTGCGGTGTTCAACGCCTTCCCGATCTTCTTCTCGGCGTTTCTCTCATTCCAATCCTGGAACCCGGTAAAAGGCCTGAGTTCGATGAAGTTTGTCGGGCTGGATAACTTTTACTATGCCTTCACCGATGACGCCTTCTGGGTGTCGCTGGTCAACACCATTAAAATCACGTTGGTGTCCGGCCTGTGCCAACATCTGTTCGCCATCACCCTGGCTTATTCGCTGCTGCACATCATCGTGCGCGGCAGGCGTTTTTTGAAGGCGGCGATCTTCCTGCCCTACATCACCTCTTCCGTCGCCGTCAGCCTGATCGTGTTCAACCTGTTCTCGCCGGTCGGTATGGTCAACGAGCTGTTAAGCGGATTGGCCGCCAAGCTGCACCTGAGCGCGCTGGCCGCCGCGTTGCCGATCAACTTCTTTGACAGCGACTGGATCCGCTTCACCATCGCCAATCAGGTGACCTGGAAGTTCACCGGTATCAATACGGTGATTTACATGACCGGTCTGGCCTCTATTTCGCCGGACCTGTACGAGGCGATCGAGCTGGACGGTGCTGGCCGCTGGCAAAAATTCCGCTACATCGCACTGCCGCTGCTGGCGCCCTTTATCTTCTTCGCCACGCTGATGACGCTGATCGGCAACATGCAGCTGTTCAATGAACCCATGATCCTGACGCAGGGCACCGGCGGCGTCGACAACAGCGGCCTGACGGTATCGATGTACGTCTACAAGACCGGCTGGTCCTATCTGGATATGGGCACCGCTTCGGCCATCTCCTGGATCCTGTTCCTGCTGATTGCGCTGGTGAGTGCGCTGGTGTTTTGGGGTTTCGGCAACCGTGGAGGACTCAAAAATGATCGCTGAGGGCCGCCGTTTCGACACCGGCAAGCTGGTGATTTACCTGTTGGTATCGCTGTTCGCCTCGCTGTCGCTGTTCCCGTTCTATTGGTCGGCGTTGCTGGCGACGCAGGACACCCGCAGCATCATGGGCATGTCGCTGCGCTTCGGCAGCCACCTGCTGGAAAACTACCGGGGGCTGGAGCAACAGGTGCCTTTCACCCGCTCGCTGCTCAACACCCTGTATGTCACCGCCATGGCCACCCTGACCAGCGTGCTGGTTTCCGCCGCGGCGGGCTACGCCTTCAGCGTCTATCAGTTCAAGGGCAAAAAGGTGTTATTCACCACCCTCATGTTGACCATGATGGTGCCCAGCGTGGTCAATCTGGTGCCCTACTTCTTCGTGATTAAAAGCGTTGGCTTGCTCGATCAGTTTGCCGCCGTCTGGCTGCCCGCCGGGGTGAATATCTTCGGGATTTTCCTGGTGCGGCAATACGTCAGTTCCTCACTGCCCAGCGAAATACTCGACAGTGCACGCATAGACGGTCTGAATGAACTGCAGATATTTTTGCGTATCGGCCTGCCGCTGATGCGCCCGGCGCTGCTGACGGTAGCGATCGTGGTGGTGGTCGATACCTGGAACAACTTTATGTTGCCACTGGTGGCATTGCAGTCGCCGGACAAGCAAATTCTCCAACTGGTGCTGCGCAGCCTGAGCGGCGCTACCGCCACGCCGTGGAACCTGGTGATGACCGGCAGTTTCCTGGCGATCGTCCCACTGCTGATCGCCTTTATCTTCTCGTCCAAACAAATGATGGAAAGCCTCACCCGTGGGGCGGTCAAAGGGTAACCTTATGCAATTCATTGATATTTACATTGAAAACGACACTGCGGCGCGCCAGCAAATCACCCTGTTTACCGCTGCGGAAGGTTCGCTGCCGGTAACGCTGCAAAATGCCGGCCTGCAACAGGCCGCCGTCGGCGTGCTTTATCCGCTGGGTGACGGCCGTTTTGCGCTCAATATCGGCCCTTCCCTGACTCCCGCAGCCCTACAGGATGCCGGTGCCGGTATCGCCGCCGGGCAAAAACACTTCGGGCTGCAGCACCTGCGTCTGACACTGGATGAAGGCTCATCGGCCAGTACAGAAACCTGGCGCTGGCTGCTGTTCGGCCTGCGTCTGGGCGCTTATCGCTATCAACATCATGCCAGCGCTACGCTGACCGACCCGACCCAGCCGTTAGCCAGCCATGATGCGACAACGCAGGCGCTGTGCGACTGGGCCAATCTGCATGCCGAGGGCGTGATCATCGGACGTGAGCTGATGAATAAGCCGGCCAATATTCTCTATCCGCAAAGCTTCGTGGCGGCCGTCGCGCAATTGCCCTTTACTCATGTGCGCCAGGAGGTGCTGGATGAAGAGCAGATGGCACAGCTTGGCTTCGGTGGCCTGCTGGGCGTTGGTCAAGGCAGCGCCCGCGCATCGCAATTACTGATCCTCGATCACCATCCCGCCAACGCACGCCATACTCTGGCGCTGGTGGGTAAAGGTGTCACCTTCGACAGCGGTGGCATCAGCATCAAAGGTGCGGCACGCATGAGCACCATGAAGTTCGACATGGGCGGTGCGGCTGCGGTGGTGGGCGCCCTGCGTATCATCGACGCGCTGCAACTGCCGATCCGCGTGATTGGCCTGTGCGGTCTGGTAGAAAACATGCCCTCCTCCCGCGCACAGCGCCCCGGCGACGTGGTAACCATGCACAACGGCAAGTCGGTGGAAATCATTTCAACCGACGCCGAAGGCCGCATGGTGCTGGCGGACGTCATCAGCTATGCCCAGCAGCGCTTCCAGCCCGACTTTTTACTCGATATCGCCACCCTGACCGGCGGCGCAGGCGTGGCGCTGGGCAAGGAGTATGCGGCCATGATGGGTAACGACGACGACTTTCTGGCACAGGTCACTCAGGCGGGCAAGGCCAGCGCCGAGCCGGTGTGGCCGATGCCGCACGGCGGCTGGTATCGCGGGGTATTGAAGTCTGAATTTGCCGATTACCGTCACGGCGGTGAAGATCCGCACGGTAGCCCGTGCGTGGCGGCGACCTTTATCGGCGAGTTCGTGCAGCCGGGCCAGCGCTGGGCGCACCTGGATATTGCCGCCATGTCTACCGATATGCCGCACCGCAAGCTGTACGCCAACGGCGCGTCCTCATTCGGCGTGCTGCTGCTGGCGCGATTGAGCGCCGTGCTTGCCCAGACGGAGTGCGAATGATGGCTTACGTAGAACTGGTTGATATCAACAAACGCTATGACAACGGTTACCAGGCCGCCAGCGACGTGAATCTGCAGGTAGAGAAAGGTGAGTTTGTGGTGCTGCTCGGCCCGTCCGGCTGCGGCAAGTCCACCACGCTGCGGATGATAGCCGGGCTGGAAACCCTCTCCTCCGGCGAACTGTTGATCGACGGCGAACGCATGAACGAGGTGCTGCCCAAATACCGTGATATCGCCATGGTTTTCCAGAGCTATGCGCTGTACCCGCATATGACCGTCTATGAAAACATGGCGCTGTCTTTGAAAATCAAAGGAATGGCCAAAGCGGAGATTGCCACGCAGATTGCCGCCGTGGCCGAAATGCTGCACCTGACGGAATTCCTGAAGGTCAAACCCGGCCAGCTTTCCGGTGGTCAGCGTCAGCGCGTGGCGTTGGGCCGGGCGATAGTGCGGCGGCCCAAGGTGTTTCTGTTTGACGAACCGCTCTCCAACCTCGACGCCAAACTGCGCAACCGCATGCGTCAGGAGTTGTCTGCACTGCATAAGGCGATCGGCGCGACCATCATTTACGTCACCCACGATCAGGTGGAAGCCATGACCATGGCGGACAAAGTGGTCATCATGAATCAGGGGAAAGTGCAGCAGATCGGTACGCCGCTGGATCTTTATCATCGCCCGGTTAATCGCTTTGTCGCCGAGTTTATCGGTTCGCCGCAGATGAACCTGTTTGACGTGCAGGTTCTGGTGCAGGGCGAGCAGATCGTATTGCAGGGCGACTCTGGTTTGCTGCTGCCCTTGAGCGCCGCCGAATTCCCGGCGCTGGCAGCAAGAGGAGGCGACTGGCTGACGCTGGGCTGTCGTCCGGAAGCGTGCAGCATCAGCGCGCCACGGGCAGAACCCCACTTGAGTGGAACGCTGGTGTACAGTGAAAACCTGGGCGCTGAGAGCAACCTGTTCGTACAGGGTGACAACGGTGCGCAGTACATCGTCAAACAGCACGCACAACTGCAGTATGCCCAGGGCCAGCCGCTGGCCATTACGCTGGATATCACCGCCCTGCACTTTTTTGATCCGCATAGCGGTCAACGGGTAGCTCAAAGCGGGGAAACAGTGTTGCCGGCCGGCATTCTGTGAGACCATATCGCCGCTGCGTGCCTCTGCCGCAGCGCCCCGTTTTCCGCTGAGTAGCTGCCGTATGCCGATGAAAAAAGTCACCTCTCACGATGTCGCCCGCGTGGCCGGCGTTTCACGCACCGTGGTGTCTCGCGCCTTTTCCAATCAGGGCCGGGTCTCGCAAAAAAACCGCGATCTGGTGATGCGCGTCGCCAGTCAGTTAGGCTATGCGCCAGACGCCATCGCCCAGAGCCTGCACAGCGGCAAAACCGGCTTTGTCGCGGTGGTAGTGAACCACTTTCACGATTTGTCTGACCTGGAGTTTTTCGATCGTCTGGTTGAACAACTGCAGAAGAGCAACCGGCAGGCGGTGATGATCCGCCTGGAAGGCATTGACGATCCGGCCAACTACCTGAAGCAAACCATCTCTTACCATGTCGATTCTGCCGTGGTGTTCGCCGACAACATCAGCGCGCGTGCAGCAAAAGATCTGTTTCGCATCGCTACGCCCATTATGCTCAACGGTTTGGCGGGCGACACCCTGTGCGACGCTCTCAACGCCGATGAGTCACCCAGCCTGCAACAGCTGGCGGCACTGATGGCGCAAAAGGGTCAACGCCGCGTGGCGCTGCTCGGTGGCCGCAGCAGCGCCCACGGCGAACAGCTGCGCCAGCAAACCTTTCTGGCTCATGCCGCACAGCAGCAGTTAGAGATTGTCGCGCAGCTGAGCGGCGACTACAGCTACCTGAGCGGCTTTAACCTCGCGCCGCAGCTGCTGGACGCGCTTCCGGCTCCGCAGGCCATTTTCTGCACCGCAGACTCCATGGCGATGGGGGTGATGGACTATATTCGTTTGCACACTTCGCTGCAGATCCCTCAGGACGTCGCGGTTTACGGCTTCGACGATATCCCGATGGCAGCCTGGCCGAGTTACCAACTCACGTCGGTACGCCGCGATATGGACGCAATGATCGCCGCCATCGTTCGGCTGGTCGAACTGCGCAGCGGCAGCCCCCAGGCTGCGCCGCAGCAGGTAACCATTCCCACCGAGTTGGTGGTTCGCGCGTCCTGCTAAACCGTTAGGGGTGAGCCTGTTCGGCCCAATTTAACGCATTGATGATGCTATTGGGCGTAGCATGCCGCGCCCCTTCCATAAACCACAGAGCAGCGGGTCACCGGGTGGTTATAATCTCCGCATCGCACAATTGCGGCGCTGCCATACCGCTTTGCCACAGCCAATACTGAATTGGGCCCGGGCAGTTAAGGCTGACGACCTTATGGTTTCCGTCCTTATCGATGGCGTGAATCGTTACCCCTTCGGTATAGCCATCTTTCAGGTAATTCAAATCCTCGATGGCCTCGTACACCGCCTGTTCCAGCGTCATGCCCATCTTCATATACAGCACCACTGCGCGGCTGGTGCCGCAGCGAATGGTCATTTCTCCGGTGTGAGTACAGGCACAGGCGCCATAGCGGCTGTCGGCATAGGAGCCGCTGCCGATGATCGGGCTGTCCCCCAGCCGCCCCGGGTATTTCCACGCCCAGCCTGACGTTGACGTCGCCGCGCTGAGCGTGCGCCCACCATCCATGGCTAAAAATACCGTGGTGTCGCGCACCCGTTCTGGATCGGTGGCATTATTCGACAACCCTGCCAGTGGGATATTCGGCCAGTTGCGAAGCTGTTCGGCGTCCATCGCCTGCTCCAGTTTTTCCCACCAGACACGCTTGGAGTCGGCAATCAGGTTGTCACCCGCCAATGCGCCGATCTCAGCGGCGAAACGTGCCGCTCCGGCGCCCACCAGGATTTCATGGTTAAGATCTTCCATTACCCGATAAGCGACTTCCACCGGATGCAGATAGCCTTGTAACGCTCCCACCGCACCGGTGCGCAAGCTGTCGCCGTCCATCACCGAAGCATCCAGCTCCATCTCACCCAGCACGTTGGGCCAGCCGCCGAAACCCACCGTACGTACGCTCGGATCCAGCTCCACCAGCTTGATACCCTCAACGATGGCACGCAGGCCATTCTGCCCCTGTCGTAACCGTTCGGCAGACAGACCGATACCCGGATGTCCTTCAGAGTTTGCAATCACAATCATAGGGTTATGTTTCCCGCACGGCGTTCAGCGCTAAAAGAGAGGCACCGGTGATGACCGGTCATTCGCCCCCATGGAACACGTGTTCCATGGTGATTAAAAAATATCGCTGCCCACCTGAAAAGTCAAACCGAAGCGGTGAAAAGCGTGGCGTAACGCGCCTTTTCCGACAGGGCACACACCACTAAGCCCACAGGCACATTGTTCTACTACACTGTGATCTCACCAGAAGATTTCATCCCCCTGTGCCAGAGGAATCAAGATGTCCAAGAAAACTGTTGATCTCACCCAGCCTGCAGCACAGCACGATATCCGTACCTTTCTTGATGGACTGAACTCCAGTGACGCCAAACCCCTGGAGCAGTTGAAGCCGAAAGAAGCGCGTAAGGTGATGGAGGGCCTGCAAAGCGGTACCGAAGTCCCTCTGCGTGAAGTCGAAATCAGCGAAAAAACCATTCACGTCGATGGCCAGGATATCCTGTTGCACATCGTGCGGCCGGCCAAAGTAAAGGAGAAGCTGCCGGTATTCATGTTCTTCCACGGCGGCGGCTGGGTGTTGGGGGACTTCCCGACCCACGAACGGCTGGTGCGCGATCTGGTCCACAGCTCCGGCGCGGCGGCGGTGTTCGTTAACTACACCCGATCGCCGGAAGCGCCTTACCCTGTCGCCATCAATCAGGCCTACGCGGCGACCGAATGGGTGGCCGAGTACGGCGAGAAAATCAACGTTGACGGTTCACGTCTGGCGGTCGTCGGCAACAGCGCCGGCGGCAATATTGCGGCGGTGGTCAGCCTGATGGCGAAAGATAAAGGCACGCCTGCCCTGCGCAGCCAGATCCTGCTATGGCCAGTGACCCACGCCAATTTCGATACCGAGTCTTACCACCAGTTCGGCGAAGGCTATTTCCTCACCCGCAATATGATGAAATGGTTCTGGGACCACTACACCACCGATAAAGCCCAGCGCAAAGAGATCTACGCCTCGCCGCTTAACGCCACGCTGGAACAGTTGAAAGGCCTGCCACCGGCGCTGGTGCAAACCGCCGAGCTGGACGTGCTGCGCGACGAAGGCGAAGCCTACGCCCGCCTGCTCAACGCCGCCGGAGTCGAAGTCACCTCCACCCGTTATAACGGGCTGATCCACGACTATGGCTTGCTCAACGCGATCGCAGAAGTCCCGGCGGTGCACTCGGCCATCCATCAGGCCGGGCGCGCGCTAAAACATTATCTGGCCTAAGCTCAGCCGACATAATGGCAGGCCACCCGATGTCCTGCCGCTACCTGCCGCAATGCCGGGGCCTGTTCCCGGCATTGCGCAGTGGCCTGCGGACAGCGAGTATGAAAGCGACAGCCCTGCGGCGGTTGGGCAGGGTCAGGTAATTCCCCCCGGGCCATCGCCTGCGGCTGACGGTGCGGATCCAAACTGGGTACCGCGGCCAACAGTGCCTGAGTGTAAGGGTGCAGCGGCCGACGAAACAGCGCATCGCGATCGGCGCTTTCTACAATCTGCCCGAGGTACATTACCGCTACGTCCTGACACAGATGCTCCACCACCCCAAGATCGTGCGAAATAAACAGGAAAGTCACCCCCTGCTGTTCCTGAAGATCGGAAAACAGGTTGATGATCTGCGCCTGAATAGAGACGTCCAGCGCCGAAATCGGTTCGTCGGCGACGATAAACTCCGGCTGCAGGATCAGCGCGCGGGCTACGCCGATGCGCTGGCGCTGGCCGCCGGAAAATTCGTGCGGGAAGCGCCCGTAATGCTGTGCCGACAACCCGCAGATTTCCAGCGTGTCTATCACCCGATCTCGCAGCTCGCTCTTTTGCGCCAAACCGTGCTGCAGCAGCGCTTCGCCAATCGCATCGCCTACCCGCATTCTCGGATTCAGAGAGCTATACGGGTCTTGAAACACCAGTTGCATCTTCGGGCGCATCGCGCGCCGCTCGCGAGCGCTGAGCGCATCTAACGCCTGTCCTTTGAACAGTACCTCACCGGCGGTCTTTTCATGCAGCCCCAGCAGGGTTCGGCCTACGGTGGTTTTACCGCTGCCGGACTCCCCCACCAGGCCAAAAACCGTTCCCCGGCGAATGCTGAAGCTGACATCATCCACCGCCCGCAGTTGCCCGGTGGTCTGACCGAATAGCCCTTCACGCAGCGGGAAATATTTCTTCAGCCCTTTTACCTCCACCAAGGGTTCAGCCAACATGAATACGCCCCCCGGCATTCAGGAAACAGGCGGATTGCCGCCGCCGATCGCCATACAATGGCGGAATACCGTCGCGGCAGCGGGCGCTCGCTTTGTCACAACGTTCGGCAAAGGCGCAGTAGTCCGGCAAACTGGCCAGATCGGGCACCTGACCGGGGATCGAATACAACCGCCGCCGTCGCTGCCCCGCCACCGGCCGCGAGGCCATCAATCCCTGAGTGTAAGGGTGCTGCGGGTTGGCCAGCACTTCATGCGTGGCCCCCTGCTCGACAATACGCCCGGCGTACATCACCACCAGCCGATCCGCCATCTGGGCAATCACCCCGAGATCGTGAGTAATCAGCATCATCGCCATATTGTGCTTACGCGCCTGCTCGCGCAGCAGCGCCAGAATTTGCGCCTGCACGGTGACATCCAATGCGGTAGTGGGTTCGTCGGCAATCAGCAACGCCGGCCGGCAACTGATGGCCATGGCGATCATGATGCGCTGCAGCATGCCACCGGAAAGCTGGTGCGGATAGCTGGTCATCAGCTGTTCGGCGCGTGCCAGTCCGACCTCGGTAATCAACGCAGTGGCCTCCCGCCAGGCCGCTTTTGGCGCAGTCCCCCGATGGCGGATTAGCGGCTCAACCAACTGCTCGCCGATGGTCAGCACCGGGTTCAGCGCGCTCATCGGCTCCTGAAAGATCATCGCCAAACGGTTACCGCGTAAAT
Organism: Serratia sp. GW822-FHT06D09; assembly: GCF_058799515.1. Classification (NCBI taxonomy): domain Bacteria; kingdom Pseudomonadati; phylum Pseudomonadota; class Gammaproteobacteria; order Enterobacterales; family Yersiniaceae; genus Serratia; species Serratia sp. GW822-FHT06D09. The sequence goes on along the minus strand of NZ_JBXALO010000003.1, from coordinate 552,459 downwards.
CGGCCATCTGTTGCGGGCGTAGTTTCAGCAAGTCCTGGCCGTCGAAATGGATTTCACCACCGTCGATTTGCGCCAGCGGTTGCGGCAACAGCCCCATCAGCGCCATCGCGGTCACGCTTTTACCGCAGCCGGACTCACCGACGACCCCCAGCGTTTGTCCGGCGTAAAGGTCAAAACTCACCTGTTGCACCGCCCGCACCCGCCCTTGTTCGCCCTGGAAGGCTACCGACAGTTGATTAAAGGCCACCAGCGGTTGGCTCATCGTCTTACCCCGTTCATTTTTGGATCAAGCGCGTCTCGCAGGCCGTCACCGAGAATATTAATCGCCACCACGGTGATGAAAATCGCCAACCCCGGCGGCATCCACAGCCAGGGGCGGCGTTGAAAATCGATCAGGCTGTTGGCGGCGTCCATCATATTGCCCCACGACGGCATTGGCGGCACTACGCCCAACCCCAGATAGCTCAGGGCCGATTCACTGAGAATGGCATTAGCGACGCCCATGGTGGCCACCACCACCAGGATCGGAATGGTATTGGGCAGCAGGTGGCCGAAGATACGCCGCCGGGTGGATAACCCCAGCACCTCAGTGGCCAGCATAAAGTCACGCTCGCGCAATGACAAAATTTGCCCGCGCACCAGCCGCGCCAGCGACGGCCAGCCCAACAGGCTGAGCATGATCATCACCATGTAAATACGGTAGTCCGGCGAAACGTCCAGCTCCGACAGCATCGCTCCCATGATGATCAGCAGCGGCAGGCTGGGAATGGTCATCAACAGATCGGCAAAGCGCATAATCAGCTTATCCACCACGCCGCCAAGATAGCCGGACAGCGCCCCCAGCAGGTAGCCGAGCGTGACCGACAACAGCATCGACACCAGGCCAATGGTCAGCGAAATACGCCCCGCCAGCAGCAGGCGGGTATAAATATCGCGACCGAGAAAATCGGTGCCCAGCCAGTGTTGTGCGCCGGGTGCCTGATTGATATTCAACGCATCGCCGGCATCGTCCTGCCAGGGCGACAGCATCGGGCCGAACAGGCACAGCACCGCCATCAACACCAACAGCAGCAGTGAAATCATCGCCAGGCGGTGACGCCGCAGCCGCTGCCAGGCCTGGGCGGTCGGCGGTGGCGATAGCTGCGCCAGCGCCGGGAGTTGCGCTTGCCGCCAACGGCGACGACGCCCGAAAAACAAGGATGCCAACATAGTTACCTCAAACGAATGCGCGGGTCGGCATAGGCGTACAAAATGTCCGCCAGCAGATTGCCTAAAATGGTCAATACCGCCAGAAACAGCGTAAAGCCCATCAATACCGGGTAGTCGCGCGCCGCCAGCGAATCGAGATGGATGTGCCCGGCACCCGGCCAGTTGAAGATTTTTTCCGTGATCAGCGCACCGGAAAACAGCGCGGGTAGCTCAAAACCCAACAAGGTGATGATCGGCAACAGCGCATTACGCAGCGCATGCCGCAGGATCACCGTCTTTTCCTTCAGCCCCTTGGCGCGAGCGGTACGAATATAATCCATGCGGATCACGTCCAGCATGCTGGCGCGGAAATAGCGCGTCAGGGTGCCGGCCTGCAGCATCACCAACGCCAGCACCGGCAGCAACAGGTGCGCAGCCACGTCCAGTGCCCACGCCAATCCGCTGGCTTCGCTACCGGTGCGCAGCATGCCACCCGCAGGCAGCCAGTGCAGATCGACGGCGAACCATTTGATCAGCAACAGACACAGGAAAAAGGTGGGAAACGACATGGCACCGAACACCGCCACGGTCACCAGATGATCGAACAGCGAATAGGGTTTCATCGCCGAGGCGACACCTACCGCCAGCGCAATGCCCCAGTACAGCACCAGCGCCACCGACGCCAGCAGGAAGGAGTTCCAGATATACTGGTTCAACAAGGTACTGACCGGGATCTGGTATTGCAGCGAGAAACCGAGATCGCCCTGCAGCAGTTGACCTAGCCAGTGCAGATAGCGGCTGAACAACGGCTGATCCAGCCCGTACAGCGCCCGCAGCTCAGCCGCGCGCTGCGGCGTCAGGTTGATGTTGCCGTCGATAAAGTCGCCGGGGGTCAGTGCGAAAATAAAGAAAATCAGCAGCGACGCCAGCAGCATCATCGGGAGGGTTTGCAGCAAGCGGCGCAGGATAAAATTTCTCATGGTGTTTTCCGTCACCGCTGCCCAAACCGGCGCAGCGGCGCCTTACCGTTACTGAGCGATCTTGACGTCCGGCAGGCTGCCGGTCAGGCCGTTGTATACGTCCGGTTTAAAGCCGGTGACGCGTGCACTGCTGGCGCTGAGCACTTTACGGTTCCCCAACAGGATCACCGGCGGATCTTCAGCCAGCACCTGATACAGATGGTGATACAGCGGCTTACGCTGCTCGATGTCCAACGTGGCGTTAGCCTCGCCAATCAGTTTGTCCACCTGCGGATTGCTATAGCCGGTTTCACTGACCTGACTGATGAAATCGCGTACCCCGTCGTGAGGATCATTCAGCCCGCTGGTACTGAGCGACGCCAGATCGTAATTACCGGCCTTGCGTTGCGCCAGCAGCGCATTGAAATCCAGCACCTGCGGCTTCAACAGCACGCCAATCTGCCGATAGTTATCTTTGGCAATCGGCACCAGCGCGTCGTTAATCAGCTTTTTGGTCACCAACAGCGTCAGCTCCAGCTTTTTGCCGTCCTTCTGGCGAATGCCGTCCGCTCCCGGTTTCCACCCGGCCTGATCCAGCAGTTGCTTGGCTTTGTTGACATCGTAAGCATAGGGGGTGATCCCCTTGGGATCATAAGCCCAGGAAACGGGTGAGATCGGCTGATTGGCGACCGAACCGTAACCCTGGTAGACCACGGTGATCAGCTTTTGCCGATCCAGCCCGTAAATCAGCGCCTGACGCACACGCGCATCCTGCAGTGCCGGGCGTTTAAAGTTGAAATCCACCCGGCTGTAGTCGCTCGAGCTGTACAAATTGATATTGGCGAAGCCGAGCAGCTTCAGCTGTTCAATATCATCCGGTTTGGAAGTAAAGGCGTCGTAGTCGGTTTCACCGGTCTGGAACAGCTGGAAGTTGGTAGAGGGGTTGGTCACGCGGTAAATAAAACGCGCCACCGCTGGCTTACCGAGATAGAAGTTCGGGTTGGCGTGAAAACGGATCTCCTGACCCGGCACGTATTTGTCGTAAATATAAGGGCCATTGCCTAACGGCTTGCCGTTCAGCGCACGCACGCTTTCCAGCTTACCGCGCTGATACTCCTTGCCGTAATAGGCTTTCGACAGCACCGGCCCGCCGATCAGCTGCAGCGTAGTCGCCCCCGGCTGGGTGGTGGTGATTTGAAGCGTACGATCGTCGATCACCTTTAGCCCGCTGATGCTGGGGGCAGTTCCGTTCTTGTACTCCGCCCCGCCCTGAATGTGCGCCGGAGTAATGTCGGTCTCTCCGTCATAGGCCGGGTCATGCAGCAGCGTCAGGGTAAAGGCAATATCTTCGGCCTTGATTGGCGAGCCGTCGCTGTTGACCAGATTAGGCCGCAGTTTAATGGTGTAGACCCGGTTGTCCGGGCTGACCTGCCAGGACTCTGCCAGCCGCGCCACCGGCTTGCCCTGGCTGTCCAGACCAATCAGCCGGGTAAAGATCACGTCGGTGACGTTCTCATCCCAGCCATTGCTGAACAGATAAGGATTGAAGTTACCCTGAGGTTCAAGAATACCGGCCACCACGGTGTCTTTACGCAACTTGGCCGCCGCCGGCACCAGGCTGGCATCGCTGGCCGGGGTAATACCTTCCGCCAAGGTTTCCGCCTGCACGCTAAATGCCAGCCCCACGGCACAGACGATCGCCAGCGTAACCAGTCGCTTTTGTAAAGGTTTGATTGCCTTGTTTTTTATTTTTCTCACCCACTGCCCCTCGTTTACCCGTTGATAAATGTGACAAAATTTATCGCAGAGTAATCGGCGGCCGGGAGGCTGTCTAACAACGAAACCGGCATTCTATTGCCGGAAATCGCAATATGAATTTTTCTATTGCGATAGCCGGCCGTTGGGGGGAGTTCAGCCTGCCGGCTCGAGCTGCCGGATAAGTTTGGCTAAGGTCTGGATAGCCGCTTCATGCTTGTCGCTCCAGTCGAAAGAGGCGTTCAGTCGGAAGCAGTGGTTGAAATGGTTGCCGGTGGTGAACATCCTGCCCGGCGCGATACTCACCCCCAGCGCCAGCGCGCGCTGATACAGCTCCATCGACGACAACGCCGGATCCAGCTCTACCCACAAAAAGTAACCGCCATCTGGCTGGCTGACCTTTACGGTCGGAGGGAAGTGGTGAGCAATCGCCTGACGCATCATGCTCTGACGCTGAGCCAGCAGCCGACGCAAGCGCCGCAGATGGGTATCGTAGCCACCATGCAACAGATAATCGGCGATCGCCAGCTGGGTGGGCACACTGGTGGATACCGTGCTCATCAGTTGCAAACGCTGGATCTGCTGTGCATAGCGCCCCGCTGCCACCCAGCCCACGCGAAAGCCCGGCGCAAGACATTTGGAAAACGACGAGCAGTGCAAAATCTGTCCGCCCTGGTCTAATGCCTTGGCCGGCTGCGGGCGCTCAGCGCTGAAGTACAGTTCGCCGTAAACATCGTCCTCAATCAGCGATATCTGCCGCTCGCGCAGCATGCCCACCAGCCGCTGTTTATTCTCTGCCGGCATCGAGGCGCCCAATGGATTCTGGAAGTAGGTCATCAGCCAGCAGGCCTTGATCGGGTACTGTTCCAAGGCATGTTCCAACGCATCCAGATCGATGCCGTCCTGCGGATGGGTCGCGATCGCCACCGCCTTTAACCGCAGCCGCTCCAGTGCCTGCAACGCCCCGTAAAAGGCCGGGGACTCGATCGCCACGTAATCCCCCGGCTGCGTCACCGCCTGCAGGCTAAGGCTCAGCGACTCCATGGCTCCGGCGGTAATCACGATTTCATCCGGGGCCACCTGCATGCCGCTTAAAGCATAACGCTGGGCAATGTTGCGGCGCAGCGCGTCGTTGCCGGGCGGCAGGTTAGCCAGTGAACTGTGCGGGGTAAATTTGCGCGCTACGCTGCTCAGCGCCCGCGCCAGCTTCGGCTGAGCAAACAGCGTGGCATCCGGAAAGGCCGAACCGAACGGGACAATGCCTGGGTCTTTGCACGCCTGCAGCACGTCGAAAACAAAGGTGTTGATGTCTACCTGCTCGCTCAGCAGCAGTTTCTCCCCGCGCGCCGGCTGTGGCAGCGGCTGCGGACGCGCCGCCACGTAATAACCGGACTGCGGGCGCGCAACGATCCAGCCCTGGCTCTCCAGCAGTTGATACGACTGCACCACCGTCATCAGACTCAGGCCTGCGCGTTTACCGCTTTCCCGCAGCGAAGGCAGCTTATCCCCCGCCCGCCATACCCGGTTCTGGATCTGTTCACGAATTTGTTGTGCAAGCTGCTCGTATCTGGTCATAGGCCTTAACTGTTATATGAAAAAGTGAAATAACTGTCACTATTATAGTCACTGTACTCCGTGCTTAACTTGACGCCAAGCTTTCCACAAAAAAATTACAGCTATACTGAAGAGGTTATTTTATGTCCAACCCAAGGAGGCGCCATGCTGGGTCTTGATGCACTGGAACTTGCCAGAATACAGTTCGCCTTCACCGTTTCTTTCCATATTATTTTTCCCGCAATCACCATAGGTTTGGCCAGTTATCTGGCGGTGCTGGAAGGGTTATGGCTGAAAACGCGCAATGAAGCCTATCGCGATTTGTACCATTTCTGGTCAAAAATTTTCGCCGTCAACTTCGGCATGGGCGTGGTTTCCGGGCTCGTAATGGCCTATCAGTTCGGTACCAACTGGAGCTTCTTCTCTGAGTTTGCCGGCAGTATTACCGGCCCGTTGCTGACCTATGAAGTGCTGACCGCCTTCTTCCTCGAAGCCGGTTTCCTTGGGGTGATGCTGTTCGGTTGGAACCGCGTCGGGCCAGGGTTGCACTTCTTCGCGACCTGCATGGTGGCGCTGGGCACCCTGATTTCCACCTTCTGGATCCTGGCTTCCAACAGCTGGATGCAAACGCCGCAGGGCCACGAAATCATCAACGGCCAGGTGGTACCGGTCGACTGGCTGAAAGTGATATTCAACCCGTCATTCCCCTACCGTCTGTTGCACATGTCGACCGCCGCCTTCCTGTCTTCGGCCTTCTTCGTGGGCGCTTCCGCCGCCTGGCACCTGCTGCGCGGGCGTGATACGCCGGCAATGCGCAAAATGCTGTCGATGGCGATGTGGATGGCGCTGATCGTCGCGCCGGTACAAGCCCTGATTGGTGATGCGCACGGCCTGAATACGCTGAAGTACCAACCGGCGAAGATTGCCGCCATTGAAGGCCACTGGGAAAACCCGCCGGGAGAGGCAACGCCGCTGATCCTGTTCGGTTGGCCGGACATGGAGCGTGAAGAGACTCGCTTCAAGCTGGAAGTGCCCTATCTTGGCAGCCTGATCCTGACTCACAGCCTGACCGAACAGGTCCCGGCGCTGAAATCCTTCCCGCCGGAAGATCGCCCCAACTCCACCGTGGTGTTCTGGTCGTTCCGCATCATGGTGGCGCTCGGCATGCTGATGATCCTCGCGGGGGTGTGGAGCCTGTGGCTGCGCTGGCGCGGCGGGCTGTACCAGTCGCGCCCCTTCCTGTACTTCATCCTGTGGATGGGGCCATCGGGGCTGCTGGCGCTGCTGGCGGGTTGGTTCACCACCGAAATCGGCCGACAGCCGTGGGTGGTCTATGGCCTGCTGCGTACCAAAGATGCGGTCTCCGCGCACGGTGATTTGCACATGAGCATCAGCCTGCTGGCGTTTATCATCGTTTACTGTTCGGTGTTCGGCGTGGGCTACTCCTACATGATGCGTCTGATCCGTAAAGGACCGCAGCAGCATGAAAGCCATGAAGACGACACGGACGGCAGACCGGCTCGCCCGCTGTCTGCGGTAAAAGAAACTCTGGATGACAGGAGCTGAGCATGGGCATTGATCTTCCGTTGATTTGGTTTGTGATCATCGTGTTCAGCACCATGATGTACGTGGTAATGGACGGCTTTGATTTGGGTATCGGCATCCTGTTCCCCTGGGTCAAGGACAGCGGTGACCGCGATGTGATGATGAACACCGTCGCACCGGTATGGGACGGCAACGAAACCTGGCTGGTACTGGGCGGTGCGGCACTGTTTGGCGCCTTCCCGTTGGCCTACGCGGTGATCCTCGATGCGCTGGCCATCCCGCTCACCCTGATGCTGTTCGGGTTGATCTTCCGCGGCGTGGCCTTTGAATTCCGCTTCAAGGCCAAGGAAGAAAAGCGGCATATCTGGGATAAGGCGTTTATCTGGGGCTCTCTCTTCGCCACCTTCAGTCAGGGGGTGGTGGTGGGCGCCATCATCAACGGCTTCCCGGTCAACGGCCGTAGCTATGCCGGTGGTGCTCTAGACTGGCTGACGCCGTTCGCGCTGTTTTGCGGGTTGGGGCTGGTGGTGACCTATGCACTGCTGGGCTGTACCTGGCTGGTGATGAAAACCGCCGGGGATCTGCAGGCACGCATGTATCGGTTGGCAACGCCGCTGCTGATCACTCTGCTGCTGGTATTGGCGGTGGTCAGTATCTGGACGCCGATTGCCCATCCCGAGATCGCCAGCCGCTGGTTTACGCTGCCAAACCTGTTCTGGCTGCTGCCGGTGCCGGTATTGGTGTTGCTCAGCGCCTGGGGTATCCAGCGCGGCGTGAAAAACGCGGCGCACTATTCGCCGTTCTTGCTGACCCTGCTGCTGGTGTTCCTCGGCCTGAGCGGCTTGGGCATCAGCATCTGGCCGCTGTTGATCCCACCGTCCATCACCCTGTGGGACGCCGCTGCCCCACCGCAAAGCCTGGGCTTTATGCTGGTCGGCGCGCTGTTTATCATCCCGATTATCTTGGTCTACACCTTCTGGAGCTACTACGTGTTCCGCGGCAAGGTCAGCCATGAACAGGGTTACCACTGATGAGGGAAGACATTATGCAAAATAAAACCGCATCCGCTCCGGCCCCCTGGTGGAAGCGCGTTGGCTGGCTGGTGATTATCTGGAGCGCCAGCGTACTGGGGCTGTTCCTGGTCGCCTCGATGTTCCGCCTGCTGATGACCGCCGCGGGCATGAAATCGGAATAAGTTGAGCGCTATCTGGCCGAAGTATTGGGGAAGTAGAAGGAAATAACCAGCGTTACCAAGGGTAGCGCACCAATTTTCAACAGCTCGAACACTTGCCTGATAGGCTCGCTTTGATCCCAATAAGCGTGGGCGGTAAAAACGCCCACGCTTATCACGAAGATCCCGCACAGCACCTGACGCGCCAAGCGCAAACGTTCCATTTCATCGAAGACCAATATCTCCTTCAGGTACCCCTTTGCGGCCTCATCGTGCAGGTTTGCGTTTTCGGTGCTCATGGGAAGATCCCCACGACTCGCCCCACGGCCTCCAGCTCTTTGCCATTCTCCCGCACGATGCCAAGGGACGTTCCGTTCTGTTTCATCCAGTGCTTATCGGCTATGGCTATCAACGCAAAGGCCATCTTGATCACCTCGGTTTTCTCCATCCCATGGCGCCGGGCTATATCATTCAGATCGTCATCAATCTTATTGGATAAACGGATCGGCAAACTGCGCATACTCCACCTCCTGTGGCTTACTGTCAGTGAGATAGAGTTTACGTGAGCCGCACGGCCTGTTCAATTAGTGAACTGCGTAACGTCTCGCAAATTCAATATGTTGCAAGACTTGCATTTAGCCACGATCAGCTGGGCTTACGCCCCATAGCGCTGAGAAAACGTTGCTGTAACCGCAGCAGCTCCCTCAGTTCAAGGACCCGATAATCAATGCCAAAACGCGGGGCAACCTCTTCAATGATGCGACTCAATGCCGGGTAGTGCCGGTGATTCCAATGGGGAAACAGGTGGTGCGTCAGGTGCAGGTTAGCCCCGCCAAGCCAATACCCCAGCCACGCCGGTGAAGCTTGCCAGTCAAAGGTGGTGGCAAAAACGTGCTGATACCAACCGTGCGCCAACCTTCCCTGTTCGGGGGCCTGATAAAAGTTGGCTTTGGCCCAGTGGGTGCCGACAATCAGCATCACAAACACCAGCGACGACAGCATCTGGCTGAGCAGATAGGTCAGTAACACCGTGCCGACGCCGATCGTCGGCGGCGTGAGCCACAGCGGAATGGCCAGCGCCAGGGAAAAATGCGCCAGCTTGCCCAACAGGAAAATCCCCCACCCCTTCCGGCCCTGGAACATCATCTTTGGCGTCATGCGGGTTTTACCGGCGCGATCCAACCAGTCGAACAACCAGATGTAATAAGGGAAAGTCAGCGCCGCGACGATCGGCCAATAATAAGGCTGAAGGCGCATAAACGCCTTGCGGCGCTGGAACGGCGTTTGCCGCAACACCCCGTTGGGTTCAATGTCCGGATCGTAACCTTCGATGTTGTTATAGGCGTGGTGGAAAATGACATGCCGCACTCGCCAGCAGTCGGCATCCAGCCCCAGGGGCATACTGACAAAGAAGTTAAGCCAGTGATTTAACCGTGCGCGTTTGAAAACGGCATTATGCGAGGCGTCGTGTACTACATTCACCGTTAGCATCATGGCGGAAAAAATAAAGCCGACGTAACAGCCGAAATAGGCCCAGAAATGTTGCTGCTGCAGGCTCAGCGCGTAAAAACCGGCGCACAGCAGTATTAGCGCCAACAGCTTGGCGAACATTCTGCCGTCGGCAAAACGGTGATCGCCGCGCGTCGCCAGGTAGGCCTGGCTGGCCCGCATCAGCTCCTGATGGATCTCACTCGCCTCTCGCTGGAACGCCAAAGGCGGTAGCGGTGTGGTATCCGGCATTTTCATTGTGGTGGCTGCCCCATAGCACGTAAAAAACGTTGCTGCTGTCGCAACAATTCACGATAACCGATACAGCGATAATCCATGCCGTATCGCGCCGCCGTCTCGGCCAATATGGCAGCCAGCGCCGGATAATGGCGATGATTCCAGCCTGGGAACAAATGGTGAGTAAGATGATAATTCAACCCGCCGGTCAGATGGTGCAAGCTCTTCGGCGAAGTTTCCCAGTCGCAGGCGGTGGCGAAGTTATGCCGATACCAGCCCTGCGGCATCTGGCTGCCTGCCGGCACCGCATAAAATTCGGCTTGCGCCCAGTGCGTGCCCAACAGCAAAAAAACCACCAGTAACGAGGCCAGCATTTGGCTAATCAAATAGGCAATCAGTACCGTTTGCCAGCCGATGCCATTTTGTTGTGCCACCACCAACGGGATCACCAGCACCAGCAACAGGTGACACAATTTGCCGGCAATAAACATCGCCCAGCCCTTACGCCCCGGCAATACGCCCTTGGTCGCCAACGGTGTTTTGCCCAAGCGATCCGACCAATCGAACACCAGCGCAATGTACGGCAGCGACAGCGCGGCAATCAGCGGCCAGTAAAGATGTTGATAGCGCATATAAGCCCGCCAACGTTGGAACGGGGTTTGGCGGAAAAAGCCGTTCTCTTCCGTATCCAGATCGTAATGTTCGACGTTGGCATACACATGGTGATAGCTGACGTGCCGGGTTCGCCAGTATTCCGGATCGACGCCCAGCGGCAAAGTCACCAGCCGCCCGGCCAGACGATTGACCCACGGCGTGCGGGCGAAGGCGTTGTGTGAAGCATCGTGATTGACGTTGACGTTCAGCAACATGCCCATCATGACAAAAGCGAAGTAACTCAGCATAAAGGCCAGAGCCTGGTGCTGCATCAAACTGAGCAGGTAGAAGCCCACGCAAAGCAGCAGCAAAATCGTGGCCTTGGCCCAACGGGCCGCATCGGCAAACCGGTGATCGTCGCGAGCGCTCAGATAAGCATGCGCCCGTCGTTTCAATTCCCGATGAAACGCCTGTTCCCCCGCAACGGGGAAACTCAGCGGCGGCAAATCAGCCATACGCGGCCTCCTTTTGGCGTCCCCAACCGACCGCGACAGCGCAACCGTGCAACACCATGGCACCGGCTACGCCCCACCAGATAGCAGACTGCCCATCGGGCACGCTCAATAACCACAGGGGGAATGCCAACGTCACCAACAGCCAAACGCCTACGCCCCAGCGGCGACCTTCAGCCATCCCACCCAAGGCTATCGCCCCGGCCGCCAACAACACAAACAACGCCGCCTGCTCGCCGGTCACCCCGCCATACCCGTAACCAAAACGATAAACGTAACCCAACACCAGAGCGAACAGCAGCATCGCCCCGCTTACCAGGCAGCCGGCGGAACAGCGGAAATGCCCGCCCTTGCTCGAAGGCTGGAAAGGCAGCTTGAAGTAGCGCATAAACGGCAGGTTACTGGCCCAAAACGGGTTGGCGGAAGATTTGTCGCCACGCACGCCATAGGTAAAGGGCTCCGTCGGCAGCGCCGGGCAAAAGGTGCCAAACAGCTTGTCCCAGAAGATAAAGCTGCCGCCGAAATTCCGGTTGGAATAGGCCAAATCTTTAACGTGGTGCACCCGATGATGCGCCGGTGTCACCAGGATGTGCTCCAGAAAACCGAGTTTGGGGGTCACCGAATTATGGTTAAACAGCTGAATGCTGTAATGCAGGATAGAAACGGTGATAAACACCGACAGCGGGACGCCCGCCAATGCCAACAGCATAAAGAACGGGATCGAAGTCAATGACGAATACCACGAGTTGCGCACGCCCAGCGACAGATTGAAATGCTCGCCCTGGTGATGCACCACATGCACCGCCCACAGCAGGCGGAAACGGTGGTGTAACCGGTGCAGCCAGTAAAAGCCGAAATCCCAGGCCAGTATCGCAAACAGCCACATCAGCACCGGCGGCCAACCGTCCAGCCAGCCTTGATTAAAATGTGTGGCCACGTAGCCGTAGCAGGCTATCTCCAAACCGCGAAACAGCCACAGCATGATATGCCCGGAATTGAGGTTGAAAATCACGTCATGCCAATCCACGCTGCCCTTGCGCCGCCACTGTAGCCACAGGGCTTCCCCCAGCACCACCAACAGCATAAACACGATAGGTATCACCAGATCGATCATGACTCTTCCCCCTGCCGTACGCCCCAGCCAATCCCTTGAACTCGCCGGCAGACGTAGCCCACGCCCCATGCCAACGCCGCCCCACTGAGCAAATCCACAAACAGGTGCCGACGCAGTTGCAAGATAGAAAAGGCAATCGCCAGCCCCCAGACGATCAGCAACGCGCTGCGCAGTTTTTTGCGGCTTTCCGCCGCCGCCCACACCGCCAACACCGTCAAGGCGATATGCAGCGAAGGCAGGCAGTTTTGCGACGAATCGACGCTGATCAACCTCGCCAGTAAATCGCCGCTCACCGAATCGGACGGAACGATCGGGTAGTTTATCGTCGTCGGCCACAGCAGATAAATGGCTCCCGCCAGCAAGGCGCTGAGCTGCATGGTACTTCTGAGCCATTTTAGCCGGTTTAACGGGCAAAGCAGATAGCACAGCGGGATAATCAGGAAAAACGACAGATACAGCCAGATGGCGTGCGGGCTGAACGGGATCGCCCGGTCGACCCAACCTGGCGTCAGCAGGTGGCCGGCACCTTGCCAGCGATCGCTGCCGTGGTAGATGACCCCGACAAATCCCCACCCCAACAACATCTGCCATAGGCGATAAACAACGAGTTTCATCCGGCCTCCGGCATGCGAACAATGCGGCGACGCTTGGCATCAAACTGCGGCATGATCGCCTGCGCTTGCAGGCGCCACGCCAGTTGCTCCGTGGCAATACCTTGCTGTTCGAACAGCGCGATCAATTGCCGTTGGCAATTCGCCAACGCCTCCGGGCTGCAATCGGCCATCAGATGCAGCTCGCTGTCGCCCCGTTGCGTCAGCCGATAATCCGCCACCGCCGGCAACGCATTGGCTATCACACGGCGACACAGGTCGGCGAAGACCTGCTGCATGGCGCCCTGCCTGGCCGGTAACAGCAGTTGGTCATCGCAGCGCCCTTCGATACGATCCAATGCCATGGTCGCCAGCCCGCAGGGACAGGGCTGTTCGCGCCTCACCAGAATATCGTCCAGCCGATAACGCACTATCGGCTGTGTACGGCGGGTAAAATCGGTAATCAACGGGGTAAAACGCCGCTCGTCGATCCACTGCGGTTCGACATGAATAAACTCTTCGTTCAGATGCAAAGTGCCGTGGCTGCAGGTCGCGGCCAAAAAACCTTCGGTGGCTTGATACACTTCTCCCACCTGCGCAAACACCCGCTGCAGGCGCTGGCGATCCTGCGGTTCCAGCACCTCGGCCACTGAAATCACTTTTTTGACGCTGAGCTTGAGTTCGCCGCGTTCAACGGCATCAGCCAGGGCGCACAATACCTGGGCCGGGGCCACGATAATCGTCGGCTGTTCACGTTCAATCTGCGGCAAATGTTCGGCAAAGGGAGCGAACAGATCGTAAAACGACAGGCTCAGCCAACGGTTATTGACGCTGTGGTACAGGTTGTTGTCGGCCCGCAGGAACAGCGCGACCTTCTCCCCGGCAAACACCCCCTGCGGCAACATTTTTGCCAGCATGCCACCGGCCCAAATCTGCTGCTCCTGCGGGCTGACGACGAACACGCCGCGCCGCCCAGAGGTACCGGTAGATAAACCGACGCTGTAGTTGCCCACTTTAGGACTGAAATCGCGATCGCTTTCGCTGCGCCGTGCACAGGCCAAAAGCGCCTCCAATCGCAGACCGGTGGTGTTCATCCGATCGAAATTGGCCATCATCACCGCCTTGTCCATCGTTGGCCACGCGGTCAGAGGCAATGAACTATAGGGCTGAAAATAGGGACTGTTCGCCAATACGCGCTGGGCAAACCGCTTCAGCTGGCGCGCCTGATAGGCCTCCAGCGCCGCCCGTTGGGTAAAGCGCAGGCGCCGCGCGCGCAGGTAGTGCCATAGCGTCATCAGCGGGATCATAAATCCCCCTCATGACACAGGCGGATCTCCGCAGCGCCGCCAAGATAGAGCTGGTTGAGCGCGCCCAGGGTGTCGTAATAGCTGCGCGGATTATCCATGATCAGGTTAGCCAACCGCGAAGGGCCACGCAGTTGCTGATAGTTCAGCGGCGACCAGGCGGCATCGCTGGCCAGCAGCGTCCAACCGGCATCGGTCAGGACAAAGGCCCCAAGGTGCCCGGCGGCGTGCCCCGGCAGCGGCACGATAACAATTTCTCCGCCGCTGCCCGGCAGCACATAGCCCTGTTGGAAGGGGGCCAATGCGGCAGGCAGGCTTTGTTGCGGAAATGCCTCAACGAACTGCAGCGCAGATTCAAAACCTTCCGGGATCAATCCTGGCACAAACGCCCTTTTCAACGCGGCAAAACCGCGCAGCTCTCGGGTTTGCTGCCACCCTTCGCCGGAGCAAATCATCTTCAGGCTGCTGAAGTCTCGCAGACCGGCAATGTGGTCCGCATGAAAATGCGAAATGATCACCGCCTCGATATCGCCAGTGTTCAGCCCCAGACTGCGCAACTGTTCCAACAGTGCCTGCTGCGGACTGAAATAAACCGGCGTCACCTGGCGATAAAGCCGAAAAATGCCGCTGGCGGTGTAATGTTCAAAATGGCTGGCATAACCGGTATCCCACAGCCAGCGGCGCTCGCCGACTTCCAGCAGATAGGCCCGGGAAGGAAATTTACAGGTGCGCATCGCCGAACCGCGCAGCGCCATGCAGCCCAGATGAGTGCAATAACCGATTTCAAAGGTCGTGATATTAGCCATCTGCGCTCATCCCCTGCTGCTTTAACCATTGCGCCGTCAGTTCGATCCCCTGCTCCAGGCTGTAGCGCGGCCGGTAACCCAGCACCTCTATCGCCTGGGTGTTATCCAGCGTCATGTCGAAATAGGCTGCCGCAACGCTATAGCGGGTCAGCATCGGTTCTTTGCGGGTGACGTGCGCCAACAGCTCCATTCCCGCCGCAACGCCCGACAATAAGGGATAAGGCACCGCTTTGACGGCGTATTGCCAGCCCAGCTGCCGGTTGAGCAACTGGTGCAACATATCGGCCAGCCGCTGCGGCTGTTGGTTGGTAATATTGAAAATGCTGCAGGACGGCAAACCCGGTTGACGGCTGGCGAGATCCATCGCATGCACCACGTTGAGCACAAAGGTAAGGTCCAGATAAGCCGAACCGCCGCCCGGCAAACGCAGCAGGCCTTTATCGCCCTGCAGCTGCGCCAGTATCCTGGGCACAATCACCCGGTCATGAGGTCCGAACAGGCCGCGAGGGCGCAAGATCAGGTAGGTGGTTTGCGGATAATCAGGCAGCAGCGCCGCAATACGTTGCTCGGCAGCAAACTTGCTGGCGGCATAGTGATTGGCAAAGCGTGGGGAAACATCCGCTTCGGTCACGTTGTGACGATGACTGAAATCGAAATAAACCGCTGGCGTCGAAATATGAATGAACCGCTGCACTGCGCAACGTCCGGCGGCATGGGCCAGTTTTTCCGTCACGCAGGTATTGGCTTGATAAAATGCCTGGCGGCTCCCCCAGGGAGAAGATTTTGCGGCGCAGTGCCAGACAATATCGTAGCCCGCCATTAACTGCTCACACTGCCCGTCGTCGGCGAGGGTCAGATCCAGCGCGGTAAACTTGGCGCCCCGTTCCGCCAACTGCCGCCCCACGGCGATATCACGCCCGGTGGCATGCACCTGATGCCCGGCGGCCAACAGCCACTCGGCGGCGTTGCGCCCCAGCCCGCTGGTCGCTCCGGTGATCAACACTCTCATGGCAGCAGTACCATGCCGCCCAGCGTTAAACCGGCGGCGGTGCCGATCAGCATCACCGGACGTCCGGGGTGCAGCCTGCCGGTGATCGCCGCTTGGTGCAGGGTCGAAGGGATCGAAGCCGCCACCTGATTGCCCCGGTACCGATAGATATCCACCAGGGCCTGCGGGGAAACGTGCAGCCGCTTGCGCATATGTTCCAAAGAGAGATGGCTGGCCTGATGCGGTACCACGGTGGCGATTTGCGCCAGGTTTAGCCCCGCAGCCGACAACAAGCGGCCAAGGAAGCTTTCGATCAGCGCCGACGCCTGGCGGAACAGCTGTTTGCCCTTCATATGGAACAGAAAGTCACTGTCGTTCATGCCGGCACGCGGATTACAGCGCGTCCCCCCGGCCCTGATTTCACACAGATCGCTGCCTTCCGGGTGGGTTTCCATCAGGTAGGACAAAATACCGCTACGCCCGTCACCGCGTTCGACAATGGCACAGGCCGCGCCATCACCGAAGATCAATGAAGACTCTTCGTCCTCCCAGTCGATACCGCGCGAAGCAATATCGGCAGAGACAATGGCAATACGCCGATAAACGCCCATATTGAGTAACCCCGCCGCCACCTGCAATGCGGAAATAAAGCTCACGCAGCTGGTGTTGATATCAAAACCTGCAATACCCGGCCGCAGTCGTGCCAGTTTAAGAATATGGGCGGCGCTGAAAGGCAATGCCTGCACCGCGATGGCCGAGGCAGAGATCAGCAGATCGATGGAGTCTCGCGGGATCGCATGGCGGGCAAGAGCATCATCCAGCGCGGCAACGGCCAGTTCAGCCTGGCTGGCATCATTGTCGGCATGGAAACGATGAATAATGCCCGAACGTTTTTCTACGTAACCGGCCGACTTGTTCAAGCGGCGATCCAGCGCCGAGGATTCGACGCACTGCGGCGGCAACGCCGCGCCGGTCGCAATAATTTTAAGAGGCAATAAGCTTTGGGAAAGGCTATTTAGGGTCATTATCGTTGTTCAGCCTGTGTGTCCATTATTCCGTTGGCCGACTCTCAAGCGCGGTTAATGATTCAACCCCCGCTATCCACAGCCACACCCTTGTTTGACATCAGTATAAAGAAAAACCTAAGTGGCATTCTTACTGATTGATTCCGTTCATTTAACTGAGCCGATAAATCACGTCTGTTTATCCGGCCACAGCCTAGAGCAAGGTCGAACGGAGATCTACAGGAACTCACTCAGGGGGAGATGAATTAAGAATAGGTGGAAAACAACCGGGGAGCCCAAAAGCGGATAAGACATCGTAAAAATCGTTAAAAACAGGGGGTTTCAGCGCATCCCCGATAGCCTCCGTTGACTCAACTTGCACTATACTCCCTGCGCGTCATCTGTTATTAACTGGCCTCGCCAGGGGCCGGCCTCTTGCTCGTCCCTGTCTTTTGGAGAACACACCGTGCAAAAAAACCACGCTCACCGTAAACACCTGACCCGCACCGAGGTCGACCGCCTGTTGCAACAGGCCGCCCTTGGCCGCGCGCCCGAACGTGACCGCTGCCTGATTTGGATGGGTTTCATCCACGGCTGCCGCGTCAGCGAACTTAATAGCCTGCGCATCAACGACCTCGACATGGACAGCGGCAGCCTCTACATGAACCGCCTTAAAAACGGCCTTTCCACCATCCACCCGCTGGAAGCCATCGAGAAAACCCTGCTGGTCCGCTGGCTGGAAAAACGTCAGTCGTACCGCAACCTGGAGGACCAGGAGTGGCTGTTCCTGTCGCAAAAGGGCTACCGCCTGTCACGCCAGCGCATTTACCGCATGCTGCAGGCCTACGGCAAGCAGGCCGGGCTGAGCGTCGCCGCCCATCCCCATATGCTGCGCCATGCCTGTGGCTATGCCCTGGCCGATAACGGCGCCGACACGCGGGTGATTCAAGACTATCTGGGCCACCGCAATATTCAGCATACGGTGCTGTATACCGCCGCCAATGCAGGACGATTTAAACATTTGTGGCCGGAGGAAAAACCAGAGGAAAAACCGGGAAAAAAAGAGGAAAAAATGTAACTTTTTGAACCAAACTGACACATAAGCTATTCATCCCCTGAAAAAAAGTCAATATCTGTTTTCCCTTCCTGTGAGTCATACCCTCAAATTACCCAGTATCAATCAGTTACCATGATATTTACCACTCATTCAATTCCCTTAATGAATATTTAAGCACCAGCCCCTGCTGCCTCTTATGTCGACACCACCCCGCCCCCATAGTCAAGACCCGGCCATCTATGCCAAATATTCGACGTTAGTGGTGTTTCATGCTGTCCGTTGAGTGTAATGACGCCACTTACCACATGAAACACTTAATGCAACACTTTGGTTCAAAATGTCTCCTTTCATCAAGGGAAAACAGGCCGACCAAACGACAAAAAAAGGAAACCCTTTCAACGGGTTAATGGAAAAGCTGTGCTGAGTCACAGGCATCAAGGAATTATGCTCATGAAAAGAACATTGCTGGTCACCACCTTGGCGGCAACCGCCTTCCTGTCCACCCCTTCAACCTTCGCCGCAGACGGTACCATCAACTTCACCGGCTCCATCACCGACACCGCCTGCGTGGTCGACGCCACCAGCGCCACCCTCACGGTTAACCTGGGGAAAATCGCTACCACCTCCTTCAAGGGGGCTGGCTCCGTCGCCCCGGCCACCAAGTTCACCCTGCTGGTGAAATCCTGTCCGGCGGCCACCACCGCCAAAGTCAACTTCGACGGTATCCCCGTCAGCGGCAATGACAACGTGCTGGCCCTGACCACTGGCTCCGGCGTCGCCACCGGGGTCGGCGTACAAATCTCTGACAAGGACGGCAACCCGGTCCCCCTGCGCGGCCAATCCGGCAGCTATGACCTGCAAAAAGGCGACACGACGGACGCCGCCAAAGACATCACCAACAAGCTGGACTTCACCGCCCGCTATATCGCCACCGCCGCCACCGTGGGGGCCGGTTCGGCCGACGCCACCACCAACTTCACCATCATGTACAACTGAGTACGCTTTCTGTCAGGACGGCCTTGGCCGTCCTGTTTTTGCATTCCCCCCGCTTTGGAGGCCCCAGCATGAAATACCGCTTTACCGCCCTGTGCAGCGGCATAATGATGTTCAGCAGTCTGGCCCAGGCCGGCGTGGTGGTCGGGGCGACCCGCCTGGTATACGAGGGGGACAAGAAAGAGTCCTCCCTCAACGTCAATAACCCGGATGCGATGCCGTACCTGATTCAGTCCTGGGTCGAACCCCCGACAGGCAGCACCGAGAAAGCCCCCTTTATCCTCACCCCGCCGCTGTTCCGTCTGGATGCAGGCCGCCAGAACGTGCTGCGTGTGGTGCGCGTCGGCGGCGCCCTGCCCGAAGACCGCGAAAGCCTGTACTGGCTGAATGTCAAAACCATCCCGTCAACCGAGCGGCGCGACAACACCCTGCAGATTGCCGTCAAAACCCGCATCAAACTGATTTTCCGCCCCGCCGGCCTGAAGGGGCTGCCTGACGCGGTGGCCGGCACGCTGACCTGGCGCAGCACCCCGGGGCATCTGCAGGTCAGCAACCCCACGCCGTTCTACATGAACTTCCAGAGCGTCAAGGTCAATGGCCAGGAGGTCAAGGATGCCACCTATGTCGCCCCGCACAGCAGCGCCACCTTTGCCCTGCCGAGCGGCACCGGCAAGACCGTCAGCTGGCGGGTCATCAATGACTTTGGCGGCGCGGGGACGCTGCAGCAGGGCACGCTGCTGGAGTGATTGAGCAGGACATCCTCACCCACAGGGCGCGGTTCAGCCCAAAAACAAGGAAGTGACGTGAGAAGACAACAGACACCGAATCCACAGGGCCCGGCCGTCCTCCGCCCGTTGGCGCTGCTGATAGCGCTGGCCCTCACCGGCCCCCTGCCGGTACAGGCGCGCGACTACTTCAACCCGGCGTTGCTGGAGTTGGACGGCCCGCAGCAGGGCGTCACCAATCTGGCGACCTTTGAAGAGCACGGCAGCCAGTTACCGGGAGATTACCAGGTCGATATCCTGGTCAACGACCAGCAGGTCGACAGCCGCCTGCTGACCTTTACCGCCCGGGCCGACGGTCAGGGGCTGCAACCCTGCCTGAGCGTCGCCGACCTGGCCCGCTACGGCGTGCGCGTCGCCCAGTTTCCCGCGCTCGGCCCCCCGGACACCGCCTGCGCCACCCTGGCCGCCATCCCCCAGGCCGAAGCGCAGCTGCGCTTCGACAGCCAGCAGTTGGCGCTGAGCATTCCCCAGGCCGCCCTGGCCCGCCAGCCGCGTGGCTATGTGCCACCGTCACAGTGGGACGAGGGCATTCCCGCGCTGATACTCAACTACAGCCTCAGCGGTGACAACAACAATACCCACCACGGCAGCCGCAACAGCCAATACGCCAACCTGCGCCCCGGCCTGAATGCCGGCCCCTGGCGGCTGCGCAACTACACCACCTGGCGCCGCAGCAGCGACGGCCAGGACCGCTGGGATACGGTATACACCTACGCCCAGCGCAACCTGATTGGCCTGCGCAGCCAACTGACCCTGGGCGACAGCAATGCCCCGGCCGAGGTGTTTGATGCGGTGCCGTTTCGCGGCGTGCAGTTGGCCTCCGATGACGAGATGTTGCCCGACAGCCTGCGCGGTTACGCCCCGGAGGTGCGCGGTATCGCCCGCACCCAGGCCCAGGTGGTGGTGCGCCAGAACGGCTATGAAATCTACCGCACCTTTGTTGCCCCTGGGGCCTTTGTCATCAACGACATGTACCCCACCGGCGGCAGCGGTGACCTGCAGGTGACCATTCAAGAGGCCGACGGCAGCGAACAGCACCTGGTGGTGCCCTTCGCCTCCCTGCCGGTGCTCCAGCGCGAAGGCCGGCTGAAGTACAGCTTCACCGGCGGGCAGTACCGCAGCTATGACCGCAGCGTGGAAAAAAGCGCCCTGGTGCAGGGCACCGCCATCTACGGCCTGCCGTGGAACACCACCCTGTATGGCGGGGTGCAGGCGGCACAGCATTATCACTCGGCGGCGCTGGGGGTCGGCAACAACCTCGGCGACTGGGGCGCGCTCTCGCTGGACATCACCCAGTCACGCGGCCAACCCAAGGGCAAGGCCAGTGCCAGCGGCCAGTCCTGGCGGGTGCGCTACAGCAAGAACCTGGTGCAGACCGGCACCAACTTCGCCATCGCCGGGTACCGCTACTCCACCGCCGGGTTTTATTCCCTGAGCGAAGTCCTGGACGGCTGGCGCAGCAGCAGCACCCTCCCGCTGTGGATGAACGAACGGCGGCGCAACCGGGCCGAGCTGAGCATGAACCAGCAACTGGGGCAAAACGGCGGCACCCTGTCGTTCAGCGCGGTGCGTGAAGACTACTGGAACAGCGAACGCAGCCTGGCGTCGCTGGGGCTGGGCTACAGCAACGGCTGGCGCGGCATCAGCTACGGCATCAACTGGAGCTATAACCGCAATACCCAGGGGACGACCCGCAGCAACGAGCAGCAAATCAGCCTGAACCTCAACGTGCCGCTCAGCCTGTTTGACACCAACAGCGCCTGGGTCAACTACAGCCTGAACAACACCCGGGGCGGGGCCAGCAGCCACAACCTGGGGGTCAGCGGCATGGCACTGGCGGACAACAACCTGAGCTGGGGCCTGCAGCAAACCTATGGCACGCGCGGGCAAGGCTACGGCGGCAACGCCACTGTCAATTATCGCGGCACCTACGGCGACGTGACCAGCGGTTACGGTTATGACAAAAACACGCGTCGGCTGAATTACGGCTTGAGCGGCAGCCTCGTGGCACACGCCAACGGCATCACGCTGGGCCAGCCGCTGGGGGAAACCGCCGTCCTGGTGGCGGCGCCGGGGGCGGCGGGGGCGAGGGTCAGCAACCAGACCGGGGTGCGCACCGACTGGCGCGGCTATGCGCTGGTGCCGTACCTGTCCGCCTACCGGCGCAGCGAGGTGGCACTCAGCCCGGAGACGCTGCCGGACGAGGTGGACCTGCCGCAGAGCAGCCAGCGGGTGACGCCGACGCGCGGGGCGCTGGTGCGGGCAGACTTCCGGCCCCGGGTAGGGGCGCGGGCATTGATAACGCTGCTGCGGGCCAACGGGCAGCCGGTGCCGTTCGGTGCCACGGTAAGCGACGCTGAACCCAACGCGACGCAGGGCAGCATTGTCGGCGACGGCGGCCAGGTGTACCTGAGCGGGCTGAGTCCGCAGGGCCGCCTGCAGGTGAAATGGGGCAATGGCAGAGCAGAACAGTGCCGGGTTAATTATCAGTTGCCCACCACACCGCCACCGGGCGGGGTAGTGCAAACCAATGAGGTGTGTCGATGAAAGAGCACATGCAGAACAAGATGATGAAAATAAATCAGTTAATTCGCCCCGTCCAGTTCTCAACATTATTGCTGGTGTTGTGGGCATATTCAGTGGGGGGGCATGCGGCATGTTGGCTTACTGCAGGCTCCGGTGATGGTGCCAGTATAACATTACCGGCTACGGTAACTATCCAACGGGATGCGGCACCAGGAGCCGTAGTATGGTACAGCGGCTGGTTTAAATCCGCCGGAGGAACCCACGTCAGATGCAATAGCACTTATTACACGACCTTTCAGCCTTATGATCTGGCCTGGCCTTTAGCGGCAGGTTATAGCAATGTTTATAAGACTGCAGTTGCCGGTATTGGTATTAAGGTTATTTCATATTATGGTGCCGGCCCATTTTCATTTTCTGCTAGTCCTAGTGATACTGGCTTTGATATTTTGAATTTTAGTACTCCTGATGACTACGCAGTTCAGATGATTTATCTGGGGGGGGATCTTTCTGGCGCGGCGTCTGGAGGCTCTTATTATTTAGCTCGAGGGGGGGTAAAAAGCAGTTGGCTCACGATGTATGGCAATTCAAAGTTTACCAAAGTCGCCTGTAGCCTCAACGGCACCAGCATCAATGTTCCGCTGGGCGACGTTCTTGATATCAAATTCACCGCTATCGGCGCCACCGTCGGCGACAAAAGCTTCGATGTCGGCCTGACCTGCGATAAAGAGGCCAGAATCAACGTTGCCCTGGCCGGCACCCAGAACAGCGACACCACCGACACCAGCGTGCTGGCCCTGACCAACGCCGGCCAAGCCGGCACCGCAGGTGGCATGGGCGTACAGTTGCTGTACGGCGGCACCCCGCTGAAAATCAACAACAATATTGTGCTGAAAACCTCCCCCGGCGGCCAGGAAACCCTGCCGTTCACCGCGCGCTATTACCAGACCAATAAAGTGGTGACGCCCGGCAAAGCCAACAGCAGCGCCACCCTGAATATCACCTATCAATAATGGTGCGTCTAGCGTATGGAACCCAAGGAAATGGATATGCCTAACATGATGAGTAACACCCTGCTCTGGCTGGGGCTGACCGGCCTGCTGATATCCCCGCTGACGCAGGCCGATTCCGTGGCGGTCAATATCAGCGGCAACGTCGTTGCCAGTTCCTGTACCGTGAAAAGCGGTAACTCACTCAGCGTGGTGCTACCGGATATTGATGTGCTTAAATTAGCAAAAAATGGCGACGCCAGCCCGTTTGTGAATTTTGACCTGGAACTGGAAGGTTGCTCGGCGGGTGTCACCAAAGTCACCGCCACCTATGGCGGCACGGTTTCGCCCTTGTCCTCAGACAGTTTCAAAAATACCGGCAGCGCATCACAGGTGGTCCTTTACATGCAAGATAGCGCCAGTAACGCGATTTATCCCAACACTACCCGGCAAGTGGCCGTCGATAGCGTGGCGCGCACCGCAAAATTTTCCCAGAAGGTTCAGATTTACGCTATGGGCGCGTCGACGCCCGGTACCGTCAGCGGCAATATCATCGTGTCCTTCACCTACCAATAATTCAGTTGCAAGGAGCTATCCGATGAAAACCCGCATTATTACACTGGCGTTGCTCAGCGCTGTCTGGGGGCCATCGTTGCCGGCCGCAGAGATCACCATCAGCGGCAGAGTCACGGCCACGCCGTGTACGGTGGATGCCAGCGTCAACCAGACGCTGGATTTGGGTAAGGTTCAACGGCGAGATCTGCAGCAGGCCGGCACCGGTAGCCCCTGGAAGCCCTTCAGCCTGACGCTGAGCAGTTGCCCCCCCAGCACCAGCACGGCCACCGTGACTTTCACCGGCACGCCAGACAGCGCCGACAGTAACGCCTTTATCAGCAGCGGAACCGCAACCGGCGTGGCCTTGCAGCTCAGTAAGGCCGACGGCAGCCTAATACTGGCCAATAACGCCAGCCTGTCCGTGACTATCGACAGCGCCCGCAAAGCGGCGTTTCCACTGGCCGCGCGGATCTACAGCCCCAAGGGCCTGAGCGGCAGCGGCACATTCAGCAGCGTTGTGCAGGTCAACCTGAGCTATCAATAATCCCATCAGCCATAAAAAAGCCCATCGGTGAAGTTCATTTCGCCAGATGGGCTTTTTTTCAGGGCCAATTGCCTTTAGCGGCGGTTACGCACCAATTGATAGCGACGGGTCAGGTATTCCACCGGCACGCTCCAGATATGCACCAGGCGGCAGAACGGGAACAGCACGAACAGCGTCATGCCCAGCACCATATGCAATTTGAAAATCAACGCAACGCCGGTCAAATGCTGTGACGCCCCGGCGTGGAAAGTCACCACCGCCTGCGCCCAGGCCACCAGCTTCATCATCTCGCTGCCGTCCATATGCTGGGCGGAGAACGGAATGGTCAGCAGCCCCAGACACACCTGCACCACCAACAGCGTCAGGATCATGATGTCGGCAAAGCTGCTGGTGGCCCGCACCCGTGGGTTGGTCAGGCGGCGTTTCAGCAACAGCGCCCCGCCAACCAGCGTCATCACGCCGCAGGCACCGCCGGCGATCATCGCCAGTTTCTGTTTCACGTCGATCGGCAGGAAGGCTTCATACATCCAGTGCGGCGTCAGCATGCCGAGGAAGTGCCCGGCGAAAATACCCAAAATACCGATATGGAACAGGTTGGAAGCCAACCGCATGCCCTTTTTATCCAGCATTTGGCTGGATCCGGCACGCCAGCTGTACTGCCCGTAATCGTAGCGTAACCAGCTGCCTATCAGGAAAATCGCTCCCGCCAGATAGGGGTAAATATCGAAGAAGAATTGATTTAAAAATTGCATGATTAGCGTCCTTTGGTTCCGGTTAGCGCATCCGTCAGGTCCAGGTACTGTGGCGCCACCGCGCCGGCAAAGCGTCGCTGATGCGCCGTTTGCTGTGCCGAAGCGCAGCCTTCCTCACCGGGACCGCCCAGGGAAGTGAATCGTATCTGCTCCTCTTCCCAGACCGCGTCCAGCGCCTGCGGCGTGTCGTCCCTGGCTTCTCCCGCCACCTGGCTTTCCAGGCTGCCGCTTTTCACCTCGGTACCGGACAGCACCAGCAACAGGTCAAACAACACCGCGTACGGGCTTTCTCTCTGCTGCAACCGGGCTCCCAACAGCGCCAGGATCGGCGCGATGTCCTGCAAGCCACCGCGCGCCTCTGCCAGGCTGCGGCTGGCCAGGTATTCCAGATACAGCGGCAGGAAATCCGGCAGTTCACGGCTGTCGATCTCCAGGCCCGCTTCACGGTATTGCGCCATCAGGTCAACCATCGCCTGGCCGCGATCGCGCGATTCGCCATGCACGTGCTCAAACAGCAGCAGCGAGGTGGCGCGACCACGGTCAAACAGTTCGCAGTATTCGGCCTGCACGTCCAACAACGGGCGAGCGCAAAATCGACGAATAAACAGGATCAACTGCGCGCTGTGGTGCAAATCCAGTTCGCTGGCCGGCTCCAGTGCCTCTACCAGCGCCTGGTGATGGTCAAATAACGCCTGCTCCGGATAATCCAGCAGACGGGCAATCACTTTCAGGCTGATCATGAGGCATCCTCCTGACGGGCGGTTTTTTGCGTCACATCGATGGCGTCAATGCGGCGGCTGTTGAACAGGTTGAATTTACCGTCGCTGCCGTGGCAGCCGTCACCAAAGCTGAAGCCGCAGCCTTTGCTTTCCGGGAAAGCCTCACGCGCCAGTTCGCGGTGGCTGGACGGGATCACAAAGCGATCTTCATAGTTGGCGATCGCCAGATAACGGTACATCTCCTGCGCCTGCGCTTCGCTCAACCCCACTTGCTCCAGGGCACTGGTGTCCAGCACGCCGTCAACGGTTTCCGCCCGTTTGTAGTGGCGCATCGCCAGCATGCGTTTAAGCGCCAACAGCACCGGCGCGGTATCCCCGGCAGTCAGCAGGTTGGCCAGATATTGCACCGGAATACGCAGGCTCTCCACGTCCGGCAATACGCCGTTGTGTGCCAGCTCACCGGCATCGGCGGCGGATTGGATCGGTGACAGTGGTGGCACGTACCACACCATCGGCAGCGTGCGGTATTCCGGGTGCAGCGGCAGTGCCAACTTCCAGTCCATCGCCATTTTATACACCGGCGACTGCTGTGCGGCCTCGATAACCCCTTGTGGAATGCCATCCTGCAACGCCTGGGCAATCACCGCCGGGTCGTGCGGATCCAGGAAGATATCCAACTGGCGCTGATAGAGGTCTTGTTCGTTTTCGGCGGCGGCGGCCTGCTCAATGCGGTCGGCGTCATACAGCAACACGCCAAGATAGCGAATACGGCCAACGCAGGTTTCCGAACACACCGTCGGCTGGCCGGATTCGATACGCGGGTAGCAGAAGATACACTTCTCGGACTTGCCGCTCTTCCAGTTGAAATAGATTTTCTTGTACGGACAGCCGGTCAGGCACATGCGCCAGCCGCGGCATTTATCCTGATCGATCAGCACAATGCCGTCTTCGACACGCTTGTAGATGGCGCCGCTTGGGCAAGTGGCGACACAGGCCGGGTTAAGGCAGTGTTCGCACAGGCGCGGCAAATACATCATGAAGGTGTTTTCGAACTGGCCGTACATCGCCTTCTGCATATTGTCGAAGTTTTTGTCCTGCGAGCGTTTTTCGAATTCACCGCCGAGGATCTCTTCCCAGTTCGGGCCGCTTTCAATCTTCTTCATGCGCTGGCCGGTGATCAGCGAGCGCGGACGAGCGATCGGCTGATGTTTCCCCTGCGGCGCGGTATGCAGGTTCTGATAGTCGTAGTCGAAAGGCTCGTAATAGTCGTCCAGCGCCGGTACGTCCGGGTTGGCGAAAATCTTCGACAACAGGCCGACGCGGCTGCCCATGCGCGGTTCCAGCTTGCCGTTGATTTTACGGATCCAACCGCCCTTCCATTTTTCCTGATCTTCCCAGGCGTGCGGGTAACCGACGCCGGGTTTGCTTTCAACGTTGTTGAACCAGGCGTACTCCATGCCTTCGCGGCTGGTCCAGACGTTCTTGCAGGTCACCGAACAGGTATGGCAACCGATGCATTTGTCCAGGTTCAGCACCATGCCGACTTGTGAACGAATTTTCATTTTGCTTTCTCCTGCTGGCTGCCCTGCGAGTCGTCGTTGCCTTCACCGTCTAACCAGTCGATGCGGTTCATTTTGCGTACCACCACAAACTCGTCGCGGTTGGAGCCGACGGTGCCGTAATAGTTGAAACCGTAGGCCAGCTGCGCGTAGCCGCCGATCATATGGGTCGGTTTCGGGCAGACGCGGGTCACCGAGTTGTGAATACCACCGCGCTGGCTGGTGATTTCCGAACCGGGGATATTCACGATACGTTCCTGCGCGTGGTACATCATGGTCATGCCTGCCGGAATACGCTGGCTGACCACCGCCCGTGCGGTCAGTGCGCCGTTGGCGTTAAAGGCCTCGATCCAGTCGTTGTCCTCAATGCCCAGCTCTTTGGCATCGTCTTCACTCATCCAGACAATCGGCCCGCCGCGCGACAGGGTCAGCATCAACAGGTTGTCGCTGTAGGTGGAGTGGATGCCCCACTTTTGGTGCGGCGTCAGGAAGTTCAACGCCTTCTCCCTGTTGCCGTTCGGCTTCTGGTTCAGCAACGGCTGCGCGGCGCGAGTATCGATCGGCGGACGGTACACCAACAAACTCTCGCCAAAGGCGCGCATCCACTCGTGGTCCTGATACAGCTGCTGGCGGCCGCTGATGGTGCGCCATGGGATCAGCTCATGCACGTTGGTATAACAGGCGTTATACGACACATGTTCGTCTTCCAGCCCTGACCAGGTAGGGCTGGAAATGATTTTGCGCGGCTGGGCCTGAATATCACGGAAGCGAATTTTTTCGTCTTCCTTGTTCAGCGCCAGGTGGCGGTGATCGCGACCGGTCATTTTACCCAGCGCGTCCCACGCCTTGACCGCCACCTGCCCGTTGGTTTCCGGCGCTAACGCCAGGATCACTTCGGCTGCGTCAATGGCGCTTTCAATCTTCGGCCGCCCCGCTGCCGGGCCTGCGGTTTTGACGTAGTTGAGCTTTTTCAGGAAGTCGACTTCGTCCTGGGTGTTCCAGCCGATGCCTTTACCGCCGTTGCCCAGCTTATCCAGCAGCGGCCCCAGCGAAGTGAAACGCTCATAGGTGGCCGGATAATCGCGTTCTACCGCCATAATATGCGGTGCGGTTTTGCCCGGGATCAGGTCACATTCGCCTTTTTTCCAGTCTTTGACGCCGTAAGGCTGCGCCAGCTCTGCGGCAGAGTCATGCTGGATCGGCAGCGTCACCACGTCGGTTTCCTGCCCCAAATGCCCGACACAGACTTCGGAGAAGGCTTTGGCAATGCCCTTGTAGATTTCCCAGTCGCTCTTGGAGTCCCAGGCCGGATCGACTGCCGCCGACAGCGGGTGAATAAACGGATGCATATCCGAAGTATTCATGTCGTCTTTTTCGTACCAGGTGGCGGTCGGCAGCACGATGTCGGAGTAGAGGCAGGTGCTGGACATACGGAAATCGAGGGTCACCACCAGATCCAGCTTGCCTTCACCGCCGTTTTCCAGCCATTCCACTTCCTGCGGTTTGGCACCGCCCTGCTGGCCCAGATCCTTGCCCTGAATGCCGTTTTCGGTGCCCAACAGGTATTTGAGCATGTACTCATGGCCCTTGCCGGAGGAACCCAGCAGGTTGGAGCGCCAGACGAACAGGTTACGCGGAAAGTTCTGCGGGTTGTCCGGCTGCTCGGCGGCAAAGCCCAACGTCCCTTTTTTCAAGGCATCGACGGTGTAATCCACCGGCGATTGTCCTGCGGCTTGTGCCTGCGCCGCAATATGCAGCGGGTTAGTGCCCAGCTGTGGTGCGGACGGCAACCAGCCCATGCGCTCGGCACGCACGTTGAGATCGATCAGGCTACCGCCAAAGCGTGATTTGTCCGCCATCGGCGACAACAGCTCTTCGGTGCCTACGGTTTCGTAGCGCCACTGGCTGGAATGGTTGTAGAAGAACGAGGTGCTGTTCATATGACGCGGCGGACGTTGCCAGTCGAGGCCAAACGCCAGCGGCAGCCAGCCGGTCTGCGGCCGCAGCTTTTCCTGGCCGACGTAGTGCGCCCAGCCGCCACCGCTCTGGCCGACGCAGCCGCAGAAGATCAACATGTTGATCAGCCCACGGTAGGTCATGTCCATGTGGTACCAGTGGTTGACACCGGCACCGACGATAATCATCGAGCGACCATGGGTTTTTTCGGCGTTGTCGGCAAATTCGCGTGCAATGCGGATGATGTTGTGGCGGGAAACGCCGGTGATTTGCTCGGCCCAGGCCGGGGTATAGGCTTTGATATCGTCGTAGTCGGTGGCGCAGTTGGCGTCGTTCAGGCCGCGCTCGAGGCCGTAGTTGGCCAGGGTCAAATCATACACGCTGGTCACCAGCGCTTCACTGCCGTCCGCCAGGCGCAGGCGTTTGACCGGCAGCTTGTGCAGCAG
Source organism: Serratia sp. GW822-FHT06D09 (assembly GCF_058799515.1). Taxonomy (NCBI): domain Bacteria; kingdom Pseudomonadati; phylum Pseudomonadota; class Gammaproteobacteria; order Enterobacterales; family Yersiniaceae; genus Serratia; species Serratia sp. GW822-FHT06D09. Next base: position 522,772 of record NZ_JBXALO010000003.1, on the reverse strand, counting down.
GATCTCGTCCAGCGCCACGCTGTTGAAGTTCCCGCCCTCGGCAGCGCCGCTTTTGATGCCGCCAAAGTAAGGGAAACCCACCTCGGCCACGTCGTCATGTGCGCCCAGCAGGCTGAGTTGCAACTCCACTTCCTGCGCGTCTTGGCCGGCGCGTTGTTCCAGGTTCCATTTGCCCTGTTCGCCCCAGCGGAAACCGATCGACCCCTGCGGAGCAACCAGCTCGCCGCTGCGTTGATCAATGGCAACGGTTTTCCATTCAGGGTTATTTTCTTCCCCCAGGCCGTCAACCAAATCGGCGGCGCGCAGCAGACGACCGGCGGCGTAATGCCCTTCTTCGCGCGGCTCCAATATGACCAGCATCGGCATGTCGGTATAACGACGCACGTAATCGCGGAAATAACCCACCTCACGATCCAGGTGGAACTCTTTCAGCATTACGTGGCCCATCGCCAGCGCCATCGCGCTGTCGGTGCCCTGCTTCGGATTCAGCCACTGGTCGCACAGCTTGGCGACTTCGGCGTAGTCCGGCGTGACCGCCACGGTCTTGGTGCCTTTGTAACGGACTTCAGTGAAGAAGTGCGCGTCCGGGGTGCGCGTCTGAGGCACGTTGGAACCCCAGGCGATGATGTAGGAAGAGTTATACCAGTCGGCGGATTCCGGCACGTCGGTCTGTTCGCCCCAGGTCATTGGCGAGGCCGGCGGCAAGTCACAATACCAGTCGTAGAAGCTCAGGCAGGTGCCGCCAATCAGCGACAGATAACGGGCGCCGGCGGCGTAAGACACCATCGACATTGCCGGGATTGGCGAGAAGCCGATGATGCGATCCGGACCGAAGGTTTTGGCGGTGTAGACGTTGGAAGCGGCGATCAGCTCGTTAACCTCCTGCCAGCTGGAACGCACAAAACCGCCGCGCCCACGCGCCACTTTGTAGCTTTTGGCTTTTTCAGGATCGCTGACGATCGAACCCCAGGCATCGACGGGATCGCTGTGCAACGCCTTGGCTTCGCGCCACAGTTTGATCAGGCGTTTGCGCATCAACGGGTATTTCAGGCGGTTGGCGCTGTACAGATACCAGGAATAGCTGGCGCCACGTGGGCAACCGCGCGGTTCATGGTTTGGCAGATCGGGACGGGTACGTGGGTAATCGGTCTGCTGGGTTTCCCAGGTGACCAGGCCGTTTTTCACATAAATTTTCCAGCTGCAGGAGCCGGTGCAGTTGACCCCATGGGTGGAGCGCACAATCTTGTCATGCTGCCAACGGCTACGGTAGCCGTCTTCCCAGTCGCGGTTGGTGTTCAACGTCTGGCCATGATCGCCAGAAAAGGGTTCCGCCAACTGCTTAAAATAGCGGAATCGGTCTAGAAACTTGCTCATCCGGAATTCTCCTGAGGGCTTTTTAATATTTTTTACCCTATGGATTTCAAGTCGCAGCCAGGTGGCCAGTTCGCTCATCTCCAGGCGCTTACTCAAGTAAGTAACTGGAGTGAGCTAACGCAGGTAACAACGCTGCGGCTTGAAATACGGCGGGTAATGACGTTGCTCAATCTGCCGCCAGCCTACTGAGGCCAGAAGTTGGGCAAATTGATTGCGATCAAGAGAACGGGGGGAGAATAACGGCGGCAACGGCAAGCCTACCCCTAAAGTATCAGTGCGTGAAATTGATTTAATTAATTGAAAATAAGATAGAAATTATGAGATGGAACTTCTATGACGGGATGTGCTGAGCGGGGCGAGGTATTTGGGGGTAGAAACGGGCTGATGCCCGCTTCCGATTCGGTGAAGTGATTAAAAAAGCGCATTAGCCTAAATCCATCTCATGCCCTATCCACTCGCCGCTGTCGCGGTTGATAAATTGCAGATACTGCTCATATTCCTGTTCGCCATAGAACAGGTTCAGCAGCGGCGTTTTATAGAACGACTGCCACATCTGCCCCAGCATGATCGGGCGACGCGGAACGTAAATGTTCTCTATCAGGTTATAACCGGTGGCCATCAGCATAAAGCACAGGAAGAAGTAGTTGAATCTGCCGCGGATGAACGATCCCCGATGAGCCACGTAATAAAACAGCAAGAACACCGAGGCCACGCTGGCATAGCGGCTGGCCGCCTGCAGCGAGCTGGAACACAGGAACACAAACACCACCAGCCATGCCGCATAGTTTTTGATGTCCCCCGCCTGATTGCGCATCGGGTGAGCGAGCATAAACACGCCGAGAAACAGCGCCGGGAATAACACAATCAGGAAGTTAATCATGCCGTTGGCATTGCCAGATGTCAGGTAGTCGCTGGCGTACATGCCGGAGGTATAGACGTCGGAGTAACTGTTGATGCCGGAGATCGTAATATGGGAAACGATAAACGGCAGCGCAAACTTGGCGGTCAGAAAGGCGATGGCGCTGAACACCACCGTCAGCAGGCGGTTCAGGCGCATCACCCGGCTGCACAAAAACACCCCCACCAGCAGCATGCTGGAAAAATGGGTCAACATGGCGAACAGCATCAGGCCCGCGGCAAGCGGACGGTTAAGCTTATGGCAAAACAGCACCATCGCCAGGGTCATCACCGCCATCGAGAAGCCAAAGCGCAGCCCCATGGCAATGATAAACGGGTTAATCAAAAACAGCACCGCCAGATGCAGCAGCACAAACTGCCGCGCCGTGAACACCTTGCCGGAATGCAGCATGACGATATTCAGCGCGCTGAGATAGCAGTAAACCGACAGCGCGACGTACAGCCCCGGAATAATGAAAAAGGGGATCCCCAGCGTTTTGAAAATATAGAAATTGGCGTACAGCACCACGTCCACCTTGCCCTGAATGACATCACTCAGGCGGGTCGCCGAATTGATGGCATCGTAGTTGGCAAAGTGGCGGTAAAGGTCCGCCAGCGGCGGAATTTTGATGAAGAAAAAGAAAAAACACAGCGCAATCAGCACATAAGCCGCCGAGTTTTTCTTTCCTGCCCTCAGCGTGCCTATGCTGTGCAACAAGGCGAAAAGCGGTACCGTCAGCAACAGTACGCTGCCGATCAGCGTCGAACGTTCAAAGCGCATAATCATCCTCTGAAAGGGGGAATCTCTTAAGGGTAACGGAGTACGCGAAACGCATCTCAGAACGGCACGCCGCGGAAAAATACATTGCGGATGATATTTTTCATATACACCCCCGCCATCAAGCCGCTATTAACGTAAACAATGCCCTTCAACCCATAGAAAACGCCTGCCAGGCGACTCTTGCCGTCGGTCATGATGCGCGAAGTAATGCAGGTATGGCGCAGACGCATGATCTTGCGTGCCCGGGGTGACACCTGCGGCATCAGCCGCTGCTCAAACTGCATTTTGTTGCGGTAGCCAATAATGCCCTTCGGACTGGAGGTGATGCGTTCGCCGTCATGGTCGTTGTGCACCGCCAGTCGTTCATGCAGCGTACCGATCTTCGCTCCGGCCGCCAGCAGCCGGTAAAGGAAGATATGATCCTGGTAGCGAGGAGTGTTGAAAAAACCCCGTACCGCAATCGCCGTGCTACGGCGCATCATGATCATCGGCGTGTAGGCTACGCCGGCCAGCATAAAGTCCTCCAGCCCTTCGCAACGCGCGCGGTAGTAATGCTCGGCGCTGATCTGCCCGTTTTTCAGAATATCCATATCGCACAGGCTGACGTCGTAATCGCCCTGCTGCATAAACGCCAGTTGACGGGCGATTTTCTGTGGGTGGTAGTAATCGTCATCGTCCAGAAAGCTGATGTACTGGCCGCTCGAACGCAGGATCCCGCTGTTACGTGCCAGCGCGCCGCCGCCATTGCGCCTGCGCGGGTAATAGATAATCTCACCCCGCTCAATGTAGTCGGCCAGGCGTTCGCGGGTCGCCAGGCGATGGGCGTCGCCCTGCGGGTTGTCATCCACCACGATGATTTCCAACGGGCGATGGGTTTGTGCCAATACGCTATCGATGGCGCGTGCCAGCAGTTCGCTGCGGCCATAGGTGGGTATGATGACGCTGACGGTGATACTCATAGTTTTATTCTGCCTGTTGGGGGCGAGAGGGCTCGCCCCAATTGACATGGGTACAGCATGCTGCTGCTTTGACGAAAACGGGAAAGAGGCGAATGCTGTGCCGCTAGCCGCGCAGGTTGTACAGCCGGGCCATCAGGTAGTAGGCCAGCGGGCTACGGTAAAACAGCCGGTTTTTACGGCTCAGCATTTTACGCTCCTCGCCGCGCAGGCCGGAATAACGGCGCTTCAGCTCGCGGGTTTCGCGCAACGCATCACGCGGCCCGAAAAAGTCCAACCCCACCAGCAAGCGCGCTTTCAGGGTGGTGACGTAGAGAATCGAGTAAAGCCCATGACCCAGCCCCTGCCGTCGCCCGCTGTCAGCGCCGTCGAGTGCGTAATCCAGATCGTCCAGATCGCGTCGCTTGGGCGCGCGCGTAATGCCATTCGGGTTGGCGCGGTATCCCACCAACGGCGTATCGCAGACCACGATGCGTTCGGCGTTCAGGTAAAGCTGCGGGATCAGCTGAATATCTTCAAAATTGCGCCCCGCCGGGAAGCGAGCCTCATCGAACAGCGTTTTGCGATAAATCCTCGCCCAGGCGTACCACATGCTGCGGTTAAAGCTGTCTGCCAGCAGCGCCATATGCTCATCACGCTGCTGCGGAGCCGCATTACAGGGCACGATAGCCATGGTTCCGTCCGGTTGGATCTTGCCGTTATTGAAGGTCGAAAAGCGCTGGGCGTTGAAGGCCACAATGTCGGCCAACGGATTATCCGCCAACAAGCGCCCCAAAATGCTGAAGTAGCCCTCCAGCAGTACGTCGTCGGAGTCCAGGAATCCAATGTAGTTCCCCTCGGCATGGTCAATGCCGTTGTTGCGCGCCTGGCTTAACCCCTGATTTTCCTGGCGCAAAATGCTGACCCGCCGTTTGTGCTGCGGGTAGCGACACAGCATCTCTTCGGCAATGCCGATGGCCCCGTCCGGGCTACCGTCATCCACGATGATCACTTCCGCCCAGTCAGGCAGCTGTTGCAGCACCGAATCAAGGCACGCCTCGATATAAGCCTCAACCTTGTACACAGGAATAATCAGGCTCAGGGTAATATTCATGACCGGTTATCCTTTATCTTCTGTTTGACGTTGCACCCATACCGCACGGCTGCCCATCGAAGGCAATTCCGCCTCAATCTGCCGTTGCCCCTGAGCCTGCCAACCGGCAGGCAGATCAAAACGTGCCGACATTTGACGGTAATAAGGGTTGGCTATCAGTACCAGGCCGCGATCGCCGCGAATAAACAGCCGGGCCGGGATGGCGGTATTGTTGCCTTGCAACAACCGGCTTTCACCGGAAAGCAGGTAAGGCTCAAAGCTGACAATCTGCTGTGCTACGCCGGCGACGCCACGCCAGATAGCATCGAACTCCTGCTGACTGAAGCCGCCACGCTGGCGCTTGTAGAACAAGTCGGTATAGGAATAAAACAGGATGCCTCTGGCCCCGCCGATCAGCCCTAGCCAGGCCTGATTGCGGATCTCCGCCTCGGTAGGCTGACGCGGTTTGCGGCCGGGGGCGTAAGCGGCATGATCCATAATTTGCATCACCAACCAGGCTCCTTTTGCCTGGCGCGCCACCTGGCTGGTAATACGGCTGTACTCCAGCGTCCGCGTCAGATCGGCGTCTCTGCCGACCGGATAAGGGTCGCTGGCCAACACGTCCGAACTGTTGAAATAGGCATTGAGCGTCCCGGTCTTGTCCAACACCTGGAACGTCAGGTGATCCGGATCCAACTGCTTGACCTGCAGGTGTTTTTGCTCAATCTGCGGCACATATTCCGGGCCCAGTTCGTCGTTGATGTACCAGGCGAGCAGGTTTGGTTGATGCTTGAACTTCTCCACATAGCTGGCCGTCAGCTGCGGATAGCTCATTTTGGTTTCCGGCGCAAAGCGGGTGCCGGCGTACATATCCTTGAGCGAAAAAATCACCTGCAAACCATACTGCTGGGTTTTGCGGAAATAGTTATAGGGGTCGCGGCCGGTGCCGTAGTTGTAATTGAGCAAGGTATTGAAACCGGCATCGCGGATGCGCGCCAGATGTTCGTCCGTCGCCATCTCGCCGTACATGTAGATGCCGAGCGGGAAGAAGCGCTTGCCTTGCTTCAACACGTAACCCTGAGCATCCAGCGCTACCTTGGGCTGCGGGCGACCGACGCTGATCGGCATTTCGCTGCGCTGGCTGCGTTGCGAAGCCACGTCCGTCACCTGCTGCTGCAAACGATACTCGCCGGCGGCCAAATCGGCCGGCAGCGGAAATTCCACCTTTTGCTGCCCGCTGATGGCATAGCGGCGGCTGTCACGTTTCACCGCGGTGTTTTTGTCATCGACTAGGGTACTGTCCACCTGCACCTGCTGCGGATCCACCACTTCAATCAGGCTGGAGGCCGCGCCGTTACCGCTGCGCATCTGGTACAGCTCCGGCGCAACGGGTTGCAGGCAGGCGTAAACATCGTCAAACCAGGCATTGCCGGTGGTGCCCTGACGCAGATAAACGCCCAGCACCACTTTCACCGCCCGTGGTGGCACCCGAAAATCGCCGGTCACCGGCTGCCAGCCGCTGGTGCCCAGCAGCCCCTGCGGATAGCTGCCCGCCAAAAAACGCCCCTGGTCGTCATAGCTTTCGACAAACACGCCGGCGCCCTGATTTTCGCCCTTGCCCCTGAGATTTTCACCGCGAACCCAGGCACCAAAAGCCAGCTGTTGACCCGGTTTGACCGACAGGGTTTGCAGCATGTTGTGGTAGTTGGCCGGGTTGTGATTTTGATAAAACAGGCTGCTCTGACCGCCGTGGCCACCCGCGACCACCTGCGCCGAGGCCAGCGACCACCCGGCCCCCCCCTGCTCGAAGCCGGGATCCTTGAGCAGGTTGCTGTCGCAGCCGGCCGCATTGGCCAGCCCCGCCCAGCCGGCGCTCGCCAGCAGGCAGGCCGAGGTTAGTTTGCTGAAATTCATTGTCTTTTCATCACCGCGCTGTACAGATAGGAGAAGAACAGATAACAGGACTTCTGATAGGAAAGCCCCAGATGGCGGCGATATATCTGCCACTGCCAGTCGGCCGCGCGGAATTTATTGCCGGACAGCGACTGCGCCGACAGGCGATAAAAGGCCAGGGGTTCGGGGATGCAGTAAGCCATGTGGTTCCGCGCCTTCTCCAGTACCGACAGCCACATCACGTAGTCCTCATGGCCCACTTTGCTCTGGTACACCTTGCCGACCTGTCGCTGGTTGTACATGCCGGTCAGATTGCCGATCCAGTTGCTTTTCAACATGTCTTTATAGGCGATGATTTCGCCGGCGCCGCGGTAGTTTTTCACCCGCGTCGGGTCATCTTCGAAGGTGTAATAATGGGAGCACACCACGTCGTAGCGGTTGGTCTTGAGAATACCGACCTGACGCGCCAGCTTGTTCGGGTGCCAGACGTCATCGCTGTCGCAAAATGCAATATAATCGCCGCGTGCGGCTTCAATCGCGATGTTGCGGGTCTCGGCCACGCCCTGATTGGTGTCGTTGCGGATGTAAGTCAGACGATCGTGGATGAACGGTTTCACCACCTCGGCGGTATGGTCCGTAGAAGCATCGTCGATCACATACAGGTGATAATCCTGGTAAGTCTGGTTCAGCACCCCGAGGATCGACTCTTTGATAAAGCCCGCTGCGTTGTAAGCCGGCATGATAACTGAAACTTTTTCCATCTTAACCTCCAGCGATAAGCTGTTGCCATTGGGGATAAATACGCTCGGGAATGTACTGCTGCGCCCGCGCCAACGAGTGCAGAGAGAAGCGCTGACGCAACTCGCCGTCGCCTATCAGCGCCAGCGTTCGTTGGCTGAAGGCCTCGATGTCACCCTCTGGAACCAGATAACCGTTTTTACCGTCATCAATCAGTTCCGCCGGTCCGGTCTGGCAGTCAAAGGCCACCAGGGGCAGGCCAAAACTCATCGCTTCAATCAGCACCATCGGCAAGCCTTCGTAACGCGAGGTCATCAATAGCATCGCGGCCTGACGGTAGTGGCCGGCGATGTCCGCCGTCGCCGGCAACAGCTTCACCTGATCACCCAGACCGGCGGCGTCAATCTGCTGTTGCAGTGCCCCCCGGTCCGGGCCGTCGCCGACGATATGCAGTTGCCAACCCAGCGCTTGCGGCGCTATCTGCTGCCAGGCGGCGATCAGGCGGTCAAACCCTTTCTGTCGGCATAACCGCCCCACCGCCAGCGCCACCGGCTGTTGCTGAGCCGGTTGCGGCGGTTGCACCGGGAAGGGTGAAACGTTCTCAATCACCCGACATTTGCGGCCGGGCACCCAACGGCTGATGGTGGCCAAATCTTTCTTCGTCAGCAGTACCGTGCGGTCACCGAGTCGGTAGACCAGCACCTTTAGCCACTTCATCGGCCAGGCATACTGGTGAAAACTGACGTGCTCACTCAGCAACAGCCGGCTGTTCGGACACAGCAACCGCAGGTACGGCACCATGATCGACGACAGTTTGCCCATCGAAACGGTGATAATTACGTCATAGCGGCCGCGCCGTAAAAACCATGCCAATCGCCAGGGCCACAACAGCGTTCTGCCAGGCATAAAGCGTAAACTCACTGACTCCTCCAGCGGGTAAAATGCCCGGTCGCCGCTGATCGACACCAGATCCACCTGATGCCCCAAACGCGTCGTCAGCGCATTGGCCAGGCTGCTGGCCACCCGCTCGGTACCGCCTTTTTCGGCGATGTTCTCAATCACAATCGCTACTTTTCGTTGCTGCATGTCATCTCCGAAATCCCTCGCGGGCGGTACGCAACAGTCGCCCGCCCAGTGGAAACAGCCCCAGTCTGGCCAGACAGTCGCCGTACAGTTTGATCGCCCTGAATTTGCTGCTCAGGGCATCGCGCTCGGTGCGCGCTGAGTAATAGGTGAAGGCCTGCAGGTTTTCGCTGTACAGCGAGGCCAGCAGGTGTTTGCAGGCAAAACCGCTGATATAGCGGCCGCTGGCATGAAGGTAAGCATCGATAAACTGCTCGCTGGCATCGATATTCATCCGGCAACGATCGGTATCGGCATCGCCGCAGCGGATAAACACGCCGCGCCCCTCGTCGAAGGCCACCCTGGCCCCCAGATTGGTGGCGTTGACCAAAAATCCCCAGTCTTGATACTTGTAGAGAAACTCCGGAAATAAAAAACGCCGGTCTTCCTTTTTGCGCAGGCTGATGGTTGAGGTGCGAATATCACCCATATCAAGAAATAAAAAATCCGCTCCCGCCACACCCTCTTTATAATCGAAACGATAACTGCGAATATTCTTATCACTTACCGTGACGTAGTTGCCGAAGATAATGTCTATTCGGGGGTCCTGATGACGTTTCAGGCGGCGGATAATATAGTTGGTATTAAACGAATCCTCCGGCTCCAGAAAAAAAACCACGTCCGAGCGCGCTAAACGGAACCCGGTATTGCACGAGGCTGCCGTATTACGCCGCACTTTACTTTCGTGCAGCCGCGCCCGACGATTGGCGACCAACAGGCTGCGCATATTATCCAACTCTTGTTTGTCCGATGCATTATCAACCACGATAATTTCGTAGTCGAAACCGGAGCAGGCATTAGTCATCCTGACTAATGTGGTGGCCAAACTGGCTGAGTTATTAAAAACGGGAATGACAATCGATAAGTCCATTTATTACCTCAACAATATATTATCATTTGGCAAAACAATGCTAATGCCAACGGAATAGCTTGTTATCCCAGAATATCCTTGTCCGGTTACTTCCCCCCGTCCTGACGCGGTAAATACGCGCAGCCTACCGGTTACTCAACTACTCCTGGAAATAACCTCCCCACTCTTGTTCAATAATTTCCGGTGTGAATCGTTGCAGGCCGGCTCCGGGAGTAAATGTTAACTCGCCAAAATAGATCCGTTCCTGCACCTGATAAAAATCCACCCTTACGTAAGAGAACTGTTCTGCCACCTGGCGTGCCAGCTGCAGCATCTGATCCAGGCGACAGGGTTTCTCCATCGGCACTTCGCTGTTGGGCACCCCCATGCGGATTTCGGTGCGGTTCCATTGGGCATCGAAAAAATCACGGCGGTGGTCGATAAAGCGCTGGTAATCAATCTGGATGAAAAAACGCACTTCCCCGTTGCGGTTAAAACAGTGGATCTTGATGTCATTCGGGGTTTTGCCGTCTTCCAGCAACATTTTTTCCACCATGATGCACGGCGAAATATCCTTATAATGACGCTCGCGATAGACCTGATAAAAATTCTGTCGCAGCCAGCTGTTGGTCAGCACCCTCAATTCATTAAAGCTGGTCTGGCTTTTATCAAACACCAGCTTGTTATAACCGCTGCCGTGATTCGCCTTAATCACAAAGGCGTCAGGCAATGACTGGTACATTTCCTCAGTTAATTTCTCACCCTGAGCATAAAGTTCAATCAGGTATTCTTTCCCCCACAGCTTTTCAATATATTCCCTGACCAGATACTTATCGGACAGCTGAGTATACATCGCCAGAGGATAGACTTTCCTGCGCATCAGTTTCTCGCTATACCCCATCGGTTTAGCCAGATGCGGTAGCTTGCGAAAAAACAAAGCGTATTTTAGCTGATGATATAATGCGTCGGGTATATTACGGTAAAAACCCTTCACCAGATTATTTAGCATAAAGTTCTCGCACCTTCCCTATTAGTTGCGGCAAACAGCGGTAGCAGGTGACCTGCAGCCGGGTAATTTGTCCTTTTCTAAAAAAGCCATTAAGTACAAAAAATGAAATAAATTCGGTAATCAACGTTGATATCGCCGCGCCCAAAATGCCATAACGCGGGATCAGCACCAGATTCATCAGCACGTTGACCAAAGCGGCCAAAGGCATTTTTATCGCGATAAACCGATAACCGCCAAACAACACGATCGCCCGGTAAGAGACAGTGCCCATCACCGAGAACAGCGATGTCACCGAGCACAGCGCCAGAATAGTGGCAGTTTCACGGTAACTGTCGCCAAACATCAGCTTCACTATCGGGCCCGGGAACAGCGACAGCAGTAATATCACCGGCATAGAAAGCAGCAGAACCACCAGATACAGCAGTCGGATCCGCCCTTCCTGCTCGCTTACGGAACCGGCGTTGGCCACCCCCGGCATCATCGAGGTAATCAGCGCAATGGGCACAAAGACCCACCCCTGGCTCAGGGTGATGGCGGCGCTGTACAGCCCAACGCTGTGTTCCCCGAGGTAGTTACCGATCATGATCTGATCGATACGCGTATAGATGACAATCGATAGTCCGGACACGGCCAGCGGCAGCCCCACCTTCAGCAGATAGCGGCCATAGCGCCGTTGATGACGCAGGCTGATGGGCCGCATGCCCCCTTTCTCGCGGCGAAACAGCAGCCAACGTACCCCGTAGGGGATCAGGCTGCTCAGCACATAGGGCACCGCGAACCACTCCAGCGGCAGCTTGGCATGCACCAGCGCCAGCCGCACAACAATCGACAACAGCAGCGCCACATTGTTGATCAGCGTGTTCAGCTTCGATTTCAACAGGGCGTCGTAATAAATTTTATAAACGTCCTGCACCGAGAAATATGCGCTGACCAGCATTAGCGCCATCATGATCTGGCTGGTGCGATCCTGCGTCAGTAACGCCCAGGCCATCAGCGGCAACGCAATCAGCGCAAAGAGTTGCCGCCGCAGACGCATCGAGGCCAGCATCAACCGAATGCCACTTTGCCGTTGGCGGGCGACGCGGTTGAACAACACCGCGTCGGCCCCCAATTGCACCAGCGGAACCGCGATGGCAATCACCGACAGCAAATAGTTAATCAGCCCGTACTGCGCCGGTCCCAGATAGCGCGCGACGTAAACCGAAACGAAAATCCCCGACAGGCTCAGCGATACTCGCTCCAACATTAACCACAGGGAGTTCATCAGCATCGCTTTCATAGGGTTACTGGACCTTTTCCTGATGGCTCGGGTAAGCAAAGGCATAGTAACCGGCGTCGGTGGCGGTTTTCTTCACCATGCCGTTGAGGATCACCCCTTTAATAGCGACGCCATTTTGTTCGAAACGACGGATGCTGGTCTCAATCTGCCTGACGGTGTTGACCTCGAAACGCACCACCATCAGTGCCGTACCGGCGTGATGCCCAACAATCGCCGCGTCGGTCACCGCCAACACCGGTGGTGTGTCGATCAGCACCAGATCGTAATTCTGGCCCGCCCAACGCAGAAAATCGGCAAAGCGCTGGTGCATCAACAGTTCGGACGGATTAGGTGGCACCTGCCCGCGCGGCACAAAATCCAGGTTGGCGATATCGGTCTTTTTCACCGCCATCTCAGGCGCAATCAGCCCTGACAGCATATCTGACAAACCAGCCTTGGCGCTGTTGTTCAACCAACGGTGCAAAAAGCCTTTGCGCATGTCGGCGTCGATCAGCAATACCCGCTGCCCTGCCTGAGCTATCACCACTGCCAGGTTGGTGCTGGTAAAACTTTTACCACTGGCAGGGCTGGCGCCGGAGACCATCAGAATATTGTTTTTGGCCTCCATCATGGCGAAATGCAGGCTGGTGCGCAGGCTGCGGATAGCCTCAACGGATAAGTCTTCCGGTTCTTCCTGCGCCAGGATCGGCAGTTTGCCGCTGCTGTGTTTGGTCAACAGCTGCTGCTGAACTCGATTGCGCTTTTGCTGCCAGGGCGAAAGCGGCACCGTGGCATACACGCTGATCCCACGCTTTTCCAGCGTATCGGTATCGCTGATGCCACGATGAAGCGCGGCACGCAACACCACCACTGACGCCGACAGCACACCGCCCATCAGCAGAGCGAAGAACACGATCATCGCTTTTTGTGGCTGTACCGGCCGCAGACCGGTTTCGGCCTCATCGATGATGCGGATGTTGCCCACGGTACCGGCCTTGCTGATGCTCAGCTCCTGCTGCTTGTTCATCAACTGCATGTAGACCTGCTGATCCACCTGCACGTCGCGGGTGAGGCGCAAAATTTCCTGCTGGGTTTTCGGCAAGGTTTGCACCTGTTTGCCAAGCCGCGCCTTTTCAGCCTCCAGCGTGGCGCGCTTTTCCAACAGAGCACGGTAGGCCGGGTGTACCCGGGTATAGAGCTTGGAAATTTCCGCCTCTTTGAAGGTCAACTCATTGAGCTGCCCTTCAAGTTGCACCTGGGTGTCCAGCACCGACTTGGCCTCCAGCGACAGGTCTACCGAGTCGTTCTGCTGGCGGAATTGATTAAGCTGATTCTCGGCGTTATTGAGCGAAGTCTGGGTCCGTGGCAACTGCTCATGCAGGAAGGCCAGCATGCGCTGGGCTTCTTCCGTTTTGCGATCCACATTCTGCTGCAGGTAGTTATCGGTGATACTCTTGAGCACCGCTTCCGCACGCTGCGGATCCTCCCCCGCCAGGCTGAAGGTCATGATGCCACTTTCCTTGCCGCCAGGTGCGACATCGAGAATATTGCGCAGATCGTCCACCGCTTTTTGGCGCGGCACGTTAACCACGGTGAAGGTGGTGCCCGGCTGCGCTTCAAGCTCGCTCACGTTGACCGACCAACCGCCCTGCTGCAGCGTTTGCCCCACAACGCCGCTGAACAAGGTTTTGCCGTCATGACTCAGGCTGTAATGCTGCGGATCATCGACGGTCAGGGTCAGTTCCTGGCCCTGCATCACCGCCGGCACCTTCATGGAAGAAATACGCAGTACCGGCGTCACTTCGCCACTCAGGCGAGCGATGCCCTTGCCGAACAGCGGGAAATAGTCCGGGCTGATGCGCACCGTCAGGCCGAGGTCGTCGACGGTTTTGCCAATCACGTAGCGCGATTTCGCCAGCGAGACCTCGTCCTGGGTCGCCGAGTTCTGACCGACTCCGCCGATCGAACTGTCCAGCGTTTCGCGCAGCAACGAGTCGCCCGAAAGTTGTTTTTCCACCTGCACCAAAGCCGTGGCCTGATAGATTGGCGTTGCCATCAGAGCATAGGCACAGCCCAGGATCCCGGCTACGCCGGTCACCAGCAGAATGCGCCAGCGGTTGTCCCACAGCGGGCCAATCAGGCGCTCCCACTCCAATTTGTCGTCCTGCTCGGCCATCACAATCGGCAATGCATTGTTCTTCATCATCGGTCTTCCTTTAGTCACCGTTACGGGGTTACCAGTTACGTACCCGCAACGTGGCCTCACTGAGGTCGTTGAAGCTGGAAATGGTCGGTACCAGCTGGCTAATCAAGCGGTTCCAGCGTGCGACCGGTGCCGCGGTGACGTACACCACGTCATAAGGCTCCAACTGGAATTCGGTGCCCATCGCCAGTGCGGCGGCATCAGACAGGTCGAACTGGTACAGCGACGCCAGCCGTTTTGGCTGCTTGCCGCCGTTTGGACGGATCACGAACACCCCGGTGGCATCGGCCACCGTCTGGCTGATCCCTTCGGAACTGCCCAGGGCCTCGGTCAGGGTCATGCCGCTGCGGTCCATTTTCAGCGTCGACTGCTTGCCAACCTCGCCCATCACAAACACTTTCAGTTCATCGTTACGCGGCACATAGAGGATGTCGCCGGGCGTCAACAAATGGTTCTGGCTGATGTCGCCGCGCTGCATCAATGCCTGCAGTGAAATCGGCTGTTCTTTGCCCTGGTGCGTCAGCACCACGTTGCGCCAGTCGGCGTTATCGGTCAGCCCGCCGGCGGCGTTGATGGCATCCAGAATGGTCAGCGGCACGTTGGTCACGGCCTGCTGCCCAGAAGTTTTCACCTCGCCAGTCACATACACCTTCTGTGAACGGAAGGCGGCGATGCTGACGTCCACCTGCGGACTTTCCACATAGGTCGCCAGGCGGCTGGCAATCTGGTTGCGCACTTCGGTAACGGTTTTGCCCACCACCTGCACCTTACCAATGTACGGATAGAAGATGGCGCCATCGGCATGCACCCAGTTACCGGTATCACTGGCGCTGCGGTATTGCCCTGCCGGGGTGGTCAGCTCCGGGTGATCCCAGACGGTAACGTTGAGCACGTCGCCAACGCCGATGCGGTACTGATAGCTTTGCAACCGCTGATCCAACGCCAGGTTGGGTCGCGCTACCGGTTCTATGCGACGCATTTTTTCCAGCAGCATCGGCGTGACGCGATATACCTGAACCTGTTTATTCAGATCGAAATCTTCGTCCTGTTGAGTCACTTTTTCTTTGCCCTGGGTCGGCAGGTGTGAACCCGGAAAGGCGGTGCAACCACTGAGCAGCACGCTGGACAGCACCAGTGGCATCAAATGAGGCAAATGAAGGTTCATAACGGTACCGTGAAAAACGGGCCGCCGTTGCGGCCCGTGGGAGGATTAACGATCGGCGGTAGGGTTATCGGTAAAAACTCTGCCCTGACGGGGTTCGTGCAGCAGGGCAAAATAACCGAAGAAGCAAAATACAAAGGCCAGCAGCATCAGGTGATCGGGCAGTTGCAGCACTTCGCTGCAGATGCCGACGCAGGCCAGCGTCACCGCCAGCATGCAGCTCATACTCAGCGCCTGACGCGCATTGAGGCCACGACGCATCAGAATATGATGCAAATGATCGCGCCCAGCCTTGAAAGGACTCTGTCGACGCAGCAAACGACGCGTCATCACCGTTACCATGTCCATCAGCGGAATGGCAATCAGCCACAGTGCGGTCACCGGTCGCATCACGGCGTCTTCGCCCTGGGTGGCGGCTATCAGCAGCCACAGCACGCTAAACCCAATGACCATGCTGCCGGCATCCCCCATGAAAATCTTGTTGCGCGCACCGAACAGACTGAGGTTGAACAACAGGTAGGCCGCCAGGGCCGCAATCAGGCTCAGACACCACAACGCCTGCTCTTCATGCCCGGCCAAGCCGAACAGGATGGCCAGCGCCATAAACGTGACGCAGGACAGCGCGCCCAGTTGGCCGTCGATGCCGTCAACCATGTTATAGGCGTTGATCGCCCCCCACACCGCCAGCGGCGTGATCAACAGGGCCGCGTAGCCCAGCTGCAGTTCTTGATGACCCCACAGGTAACCAAAGGAGGTGAGTTGCATCCCTGCCGCCAGCATCATCGCCAGCGCAATCCCTCCCTGCACGATGACGCGTGGCGTCACCGGCAGATCAAAGCGGTCATCCAGAACGCCCAGCAATACCAGCGCCGTAATGCTCAGCAAGAAGGTGGTACTGTGCGGCAACCATTCGGGCTGCCAAAAGGTCACCAGCGTCATAATGAGGTAAATGACGATCCCGCCGACCAGCGGAACATGCCCCTGATGACGCTTGCGCGCATTGGGTTTATCCACTAACCCCACCGCCAACGCAGCGCGGCGGGCAATAACCACCAGCACCAGCGCCAAAATAAATATCACGCTCAGTTGATATAACATTGTTCCTCCAGCGAATAAGCACGCTACCGCCCTTGAGTTACAGCTCCCAATGCGCTATTAACAAAAATAAAATTGACAGTCCCAGGATATAAGTCAGCATGAGCCAATCCCGTTTAATACAGATTTATCTGCTTGTCAGAGATGAAAAATAAATAACCCTAACCCGTAATAAAGTTATCTCTAGGAAAACTCATGCTTAATTGTTTTTTCGATTGCCGAATCAAGTTCGACTGGCGCCACGAAATCACATTGAACATTGCTTTTAAATTGTGTTCTGGCACAGAATTTCTGCACCCGCACGCGGCTAATAGGAAATTTTCGGTGACTTATTTTACTCACCACATCTAATGCCGTTGCCCCGCAGATCCCAAATAGATAAGGAATGCGAATAGTCTTATTATTTCTGCCTAATGAAGAAGAAATAACGTCTACCAGCTGATTCATGGTGAAGTCGGGTTTATCAACATAATTGCTGACCTGATAAGTGGCCTGTTGATCCAGTGCATACTCGAGTCTGGCGGCAATATTCTCAACGTAGGCCATGGACTTCATATTATTGCCGCTGCCGATCATCACAAAGCGACCGCTGGCAATTTGGCGGAACAGGTTATAAACGTTGCCGCGATTGTTTTCACCAAACACTACCGTCGGGCGAATGATGGTTAATTTGTTACTGCCATCGGCTTTACGCCAGGCTTCGTAGACATACTCCGCTTCCAACTTGGATTTGCCGTAATGGTTAAAGGGCTCGAAAACCCCTTCTTCGCCGGTTTCCCGTGTCACGAAGCCATAGACCGCCACGGAGGAGGTAAAGATAATCTGTTGGATATTCAGCGCCGATGCCGTCATGCAGACATTGCGCGCCCCATCAACGTTAACCTGGTAATACAGTGAGATAGGATCGACATTATCCTGATGCTCAGCGGCAAGGTTGATCACGGCGTCACACCCGGCCAACGGCTCCTGCAATGTCTGGGGCTGGGTTACATCGCCAAACTGATAAAGTTCGGGAAAATGCTCACTCCGTTTTTTATCCACGATGGTCAACACCAGGTCGTCACGCGCACTCAGACGCTTAACCAAACGCGTTCCGATAAAGCCGGAACCCCCGATGATCGCTACTTTACGCTTATCCATAATTTGTCACTCAGCCCGGTTTATCCATTATTCCCCACCACACCATTGAGGCAGGACGCTAATTCGCGTTAGAACATGGAAACCAGACTGGACAAAACGCACCCGGCTTTCAAATAACAAATAATGAAATAAAAATATGTGCCAAATGTAAAATTATCGACAAAGGTGAAATATCATCGCGTGCTAATTTTTAACATCATAAGCGACCTGATATTCCATGGTTTTATTCGGCAGTATGAGATTAATCTTACCCGTCCCTTGCGCATCTGAAGTTTCGTATTTCACCGGCTGTTTCAACCTTCCTTGCTTAGGGTCGACGCACTCGATGGTTGCCTGTTCCAGACTTTCGCCCTGATACAGACAAAGTAGGGTTTGCGGGCTGTTGGTACGGGCGTTATTCAGCGTCAACGTCAGCACTACGCGGGTATTGTTTTGAATATCATTGATAATCGGCGGGCGGGTTTGATTCCCCAGCACGTAGGAGAAATGTGAAATAATGAGCAAGGACACGAATACTGACAGGTATTTCACAACTCTGACGGCAGGCACAGAGAAAAAACCCGCCGAAGCCGGTATCTTTTTTCTGATTGACGTATTTTTAAGCGTTACTGGTACGACAGGAGGATCAACGGGAGCCATGTTTTCATCATTAAGCTCTATTTCTTCAGCAAGAGTTTCATCCGGCTTATCGTTACTTTCAGAAAGTTCCGCTTGAATATCTTTATTATCGTCAGTGTCGCCACCCCATATTTCATCGTCGGCATATTCTTCCTCTTCAGAAATAAAGTGAAAAACGGCCTTGTTTTCCACCTTATAACCTAAGCGAGGAATGGTTCTGATAAGCGTATGCTCGGCATCACCGATCTTTTGACGAATTGATTTAATTGTTTGATTTATCGTTGAATCCGAACAATAAGTTCCTTTCCAAATGTTTTCTATAATTTCCGTACGGCTAACCAGTTCTGGGGATCTGGCGACAAGAAGTGAAAGTATCTGATACTCCTTCCAACGTAGGCGGAATTTTTCCCTGGACGGTGTCAGAACATCTAGATTCCTAATCTTTATTCTTTTATCAAGATTCACTTTTAATTTCCTTAGCGTGCCTGTCCTGCACACTTTGTATAGAAATATGAAAAAATGTTCAAGAAATTAAATGTAAACTCAACAGGTTGCATTCATGGGATATTTATTTTTATAAAAAATTACTGATTTCATTTTTTACAACACCGCTCAAAAGGAGGCTATGTTTCTTTGAATGACTTTATTTTCCTGTTGGAAACATGGTTTCTCATCATGATTTCCGGCAATAAAACTCAACCATCTTATTGTTTTAAAACAAAAAATATAAAAATGTTAAACAAATGTTAGTTAAATGAAATTATGAAATTTCATCCTGACATCAAACAATATCATCTGTTTTTCCACCTAATCTGATTGTCAGATAGCCTACAAAAAGCCTGCTAAAACAGAATGAGAGTTATCTGATTTAGCCTCTCGCCGAATGCTTGGTTAAAATATAGCATCAAATACAAAGGCGTATTGTTAACTTGATGAAATGAATCTCTGCCAGCCTGAAGAAACAGAATTTCATTGCCGTACAAGGCAGCATTCACGGTGCGTTATTTTCGTAAGGAATTCGACGTAAAAATGAAAAAATAATGTCGGAATAACATTTTTCGCAAAGACAGGAAAAAAATCAAAGTGGGAGAGATACATCTATAAACAAAGGAAAAAGCAGTGCGTGATAATAAGAATATTACCTAAAACTACGAGGATTTCACTGGGGAAGTAAAAAGCTTCACTTAAAGCGAGGGATAAAAAGCGCCTCCCCTGACGAGCAGGCGCAGAAGTTGTCAGTAGCTGGCTATCTTTTACGGCCGTAAACGAACCAGGTCACCAACACGCACACCACATAAAACACCAGGAAGATTTTCATCGCGCCCGCCGGCGAACCGGTCAGCGCCAATGAGGTACCGAAGGCCTGTGGAATAAAGAAGCCACCGGCGGCGCCAATCGCTGAGATGAAGCCCAATGCCGCGGCAGAGTCGGTGACGGCCTCGCGCTGAGCACTTTCGTCACTGCCCCCGGCCGCCTTAACCCGATCGACGGTGATTTTGCGAAAGATAACCGCAATCATCTGGAAGGTAGAACCGCTGCCCAACCCGGCGGTGAGGAACAACAGCATAAAGACGCTGTAAAACGCGATAAACGATCCTGCGTGCCCTGCCCCCGGCAAAGTGAGGAACAACATGGCGGCGAACACCGCCATCAGCACAAAGTTAATCAGCGTGACGCGGATACCGCCAAAGCGGTCAGATAACGCGCCGCCTACCGGCCGGGCCAGCGCCCCCAGGAATGGCCCAAAGAAGGCATAGTGCAGAATGACGACGTCCGGGAACTGGGTTTTAGACAGCATGGCGAAACCGGCGGAAAAGCCGATGAAGGAACCAAAGGTGGCGAGGTACAGCAGGCTCAGTACCCACAGGTGACCCCGTTTGAGTACCGGCAGTTGCTGACGCAACGACGCTTTAGAGGCCGCCAGGTCGTTCATGCCGAACCAGGCTGCCAGCGTGCCGACCAACAAGAACGGTACCCAGATCCAGGCCGCATTCTCCAACCACAGTGAACTGCCGTCCGGCTGCTGCTGTGCCGTCCCGCCAAACGCGCCAAAGACAGCGAAGGATATGACCAGTGGGGCCACCAACTGCATCACACTCACGCCCAGGTTGCCTAACCCTCCGTTTAGGCCTAAAGCACCGCCTTGTTTAGCCTTGGGAAAGAAGAAACTGATATTGGCCATGCTGGAAGCAAAGTTGGCACCGGCAAAACCACACATCAATGAGATAATGACAAACACGCCATATGGGGTAGTGGCATCCTGTACCGCGAAACCCAGCCACAGGCAGGGTACCAGCAGGAAGCAGGTACTGATGGCCGTCCAGCGACGCCCACCGAACATCGGGATCACAAATGAATAAGGCACTCGCAGGATGGCACCCGAAACGGAAGGTAACGCGGTAAGCAGGAACAGCTGATCGGTAGTGAAATTGAAACCTACCTTGTTCAAATTGACCGCCACCGCGCTAAACAGCATCCAGACGCAGAAGGCCAATAGCAGGCAAGGAATGGAAATCCACAGGTTGCGGTTAGCGATACGTTGGCCACGTTGCTGCCAAAATGCGGCATCCTCAGGCTGCCAGTCCTGAATAACCGCGCCTGTTTTTTTTGATTTTGATAATGACGTTGCTGATTGCGACATAAAAAACCTCAGACACAGGGTGATAACTTCGCTCACCCTAGGCGGCGCCCCCTACGGTAAAGTTGATGTAAATCAACCCGGATGCAGGTAGCCAGTTGCCGGAAAATGCTCGCCATCCCTTTATGAGTAAGCCGCTAACGCCGCTAAAAGCAAAACAAATCAAGCGATTGAAAATCACCCCATACCGCTGCCACGGTGCCATATTGCCGAGCGGAAACTAATGGGTACTTCGTTAGAGGTATGGGGTTATGCCTGGGTATGATGAAAAATAACGCGGAATCGTTACCACCTTCGCTGGCACCACCCGCTTTCGCCCTCTGGTTTCCAGCCGTTGTTTTGCTATGCGCCGGGGATCCAAAGCCTATGAAACGCCTGTTAGCTCCGCTTTCCATCGTTAACCAGGTGGCCATTTTGATGTTGCTGCTCGGCATACTGGGCGTGGCTGGCATGAGCATTTCCGCCTGGATGTCACAAAGCATTCAGGGCAACGCCCACGCCATCAACAAAGCCGGTTCACTGCGGATGCAGAGCTATCGCCTGCTGGCACAGGTGCCGCTGGATGCGCGCAGCGAAATCCTGATACGCGAACTGGATCAGGATGCCAACAGCCCCGACCTGCAACGCCCGCTGGAACAAGAAGGCTTAACCGAACAGTTTCAGGCGCTGCACGACTACTGGCGACTGACGCTGCTGCCGCAATTGCGCCAGGCACGTCAACCCGCCAACGCTGCGCCGCAGGTAGCACATTTCGTCACCCTGCTGGACGCGCTGGTCTCGGACATCGACCGTCATACCGAACGTCGGTTGTTGACGGTGACGCTGGTGCAGGCGGTGTTTATTGCCCTGACGCTGCTGCTGTTGGTAGGTACCATTTGTTACCTGCGCCGGCGCCTGCTGCATCCCTGGCGGCAATTGGTGGCGATGGCGCTGTCGGTGGGCCGCGGCGATTTCAGCCGCCGCTTCACCCAACGTGGTCACCAGGATGAAATGGCCTCACTGGGTGGCGCGTTAAACACCATGTCCGACGAACTGGCCACCATGTACAGCGGGCTGGAGCAACGGGTGGCGGAGAAAACTGCCGATCTGCAGCAAAAAAATCAGGTATTGAGCTTTTTGTACCGCGCCAGCCGGCAACTGCACGCCAATGAACCGCTGTGCAGCCGCCTGACGCCAATACTCAATCAATTGCAAACCCTGACGCCATTGCGCGCCATTCAGGTGCGGCTGTATGAAAACAACAGCCAGGAGCAGTTTGTGCAGTTGAGCGGCAACCAGCCTCTGCGACCGGAGTACTGCAATAATCCGGTGTGCAGCGCCTGCCTGAACGACGACGAGCAACAGCATGCCAGCCACCCATCGCTGAGCTGGAGCCTCAGCGACAAGCTGGGAGATTATGGGGTGATTGTCGCGCAACATGCGCCACAGCGCCCGCTGAATGACGACCATAAACAGTTGATGAACACCCTGGTGGAGCAGTTGACCAGCGTGCTGGCGATTGAACGCCAGGTTGATCACCAGCAGCAACTGATGCTGATGGAAGAGCGTGCGGCGATAGCGCGTGAACTGCATGACTCTATCGCCCAGTCGCTGTCGTGCCTGAAGATGCAACTCAGTTGCCTGCAAATGCAGGGCGCGGAACTTTCCCCCGCCAACCTGGGGCTGGTGCAACAGATGCGAGAGGAACTTAACATTGCCTATCGCCAACTGCGCGAGCTGCTAACCACCTTCCGCCTGCGGTTGACAGAACCGGGGCTGCTGGCGGCGCTGCAATCAACGGTGCAGGAGTTCAGCCAACGGCTGGGCATTCCCATCAGCCTCGACTATCAGTTGACGCCGCGCACCGTGCCCACTTATCAGGCTATCCACCTGCTACAGATTGCCCGTGAAGCGCTCAGCAATATCCATAAACACGCCCAGGCCAGCCAGGTGAGCATTCAGGTGATCAATCAACGGGGCGAAGTCACCCTGAGCGTCTGCGATAACGGCTGCGGCCTGCCTCAAGATACTCTTCGCCCCGATCACTATGGCCTGATCATCATGCGCGATCGCGCCAAAAGCCTGCACGGCCGCTGCGAAATTTTGCCCCGCAACGGCGGCGGCACCGAAGTCCGGGTGGTATTCAAGCCGGACAACCACGCCATCGACTAATGGGAGAAACCATGACGACCGAAACTGCCGCCACCATTTTATTGATTGACGACCACCCGATGCTGCGCAACGGCGTAAAACAGCTTATCGGCATGGACCCGCGCCTGCAGGTGATTGCCGAAGCCGGCAACGGTGAACAAGGTGTTTCGCTGGCCGAGGAGCACGATCCTGACCTGATCCTGCTCGATCTGAATATGCCTGGCATCAACGGGCTGGAAACGTTGGATCGCCTGCGCATGACCGCGCTTTCTGGCCGCATTGTGGTGTTTAGCGTGTCGAATCACGAAGATGACGTGGTCAGCGCGCTAAAACGCGGCGCAGACGGCTACCTGCTAAAAGACATGGAGCCAGAGGAACTGTTGAAGGCGCTGCACCAGGCTGCAGCAGGCCAGATGGTATTGAGCGAGGCGTTAACCCCCATTCTGGCCGCCAGCCTGCGTGAAAACCGCCCGAGCGCCGAACGGGATATTCAGCAACTGACACCGCGCGAGCGCGATATTCTCAAACTGATTGCCCAGGGTCTGCCGAACA
Organism: Serratia sp. GW822-FHT06D09; assembly: GCF_058799515.1. Classification (NCBI taxonomy): domain Bacteria; kingdom Pseudomonadati; phylum Pseudomonadota; class Gammaproteobacteria; order Enterobacterales; family Yersiniaceae; genus Serratia; species Serratia sp. GW822-FHT06D09. The sequence continues at coordinate 499,284 of NZ_JBXALO010000003.1, read as the reverse complement.
AGATGATCGCCCGCAAACTGACCATCACCGAAAGTACCGTCAAGGTGCACGTCAAACACCTGTTGAAAAAAATGAAGCTGAAATCGCGCGTTGAGGCCGCCGTGTGGGTACTGCAGGGCAAAAACGGCTAGTCAGCGCCGTTCAACGGCCCGGTCTCTGCCGGAATGGTGGGCGTTTGCAGCGTTTTTGGCGGCGGCAAGCCCTCGCCCTCCCCGGAAGAGGCGGTCAGCGGCGGCGTCACCTGCAGTTGGATCCAGTTGGACGTCACCAATTGCTGCTTGTCATCTTCCAACGTGACCGATAAACGGTAGCGGTTTTCCGCCCCCGGCGTGTCATCCCACTGCGGCACAATCAGGCTCCAGCCGTGTGGATCGTTGCTGTTTTGCGACGACGTCAGGCTCAGTGCCTGGGTATCCCCCTGCCAACTGACGCGGGTGATTTTATTGGTGGTTTTAATCTCCAGCTTCAACGGCAGCGTTTCCCCCGGTTGCAGGCTCCAGGGCGGCGTGGCCAGGAAGACCTGCAGCGTTTTACGCTGGCGGAATTCCATTACCGGGACATTTTTCCGTTCGATATTGTCATAGCGGCTGCCGCGCAGCGATTTGGCCTGGGCCACATACTCCGGGGATATCTGCTTTACCAGCGGTACACCAAGGCGATAGCTCAGCGCCAGTTCGACCTGATCCTGGCTCACCCCGCCTTCCCCCATCTTGTGCAGTGCTTTCACCGTCACCAGCGGCACCGGCGTGTAATTCACCCCCAGTTGCATGGCGCGCGGGTCGTTTTGTTTTTTACCGCTGCCAAACAGGTTGACGTTCTCCCCCCAGTACTGCTCGTAGCTGAGAGAGCCGCCGATCTGGCGGTAAAACGGCAGGTAGCCCTGGGTGGTGATGTCGTAACCGCTTGCCGGACGACTGAGAAATTCGGCGTTATCCTTCTGTTGCGCCAGTGCCGATAACGGATAGTAATAATTGGCGGAAAAACGCAGGAAGTCACCCCAGGCTTCGGCCCCCAGGCTGGCGCGGTTTTGATTGCGCTTGAAATCGCTGTCGAGCACCGTGTTATATCCCAGCAGCCAATCACCGGCGACCCAACGCTGCCCAAGGCCAAAGTTACCCAATGAACCTTGGCTTTGCTGCAGCAGACCGAGCTGGCTGTAGGTCAGCAAGCCGTTAACGTCATACAGAGGGCTGAACAGCTGGCCGCTGCTGCCGGAAAAATCCCCCTGGTCGGACATCACCAGCGACAGTTTGGCGGTGCCCAGCGGTGACAGCAGCTCTTGCGCCTGTTGTTGCAGCACCTCACCGGCTTGCCCTACCGCGTAACTCTCGGCGCGGGTTCGCACCTGCTGGCCGGAGACATTATTCAGGTTACGCTCACCCAGCTGTTTGGCCATGGTGGCCCACTCTTTCTCTCGCTCTGCGTCATTCGAGGCGTTGCCCCCCAGCTCGGGCAAGTTGTCGTTTGCGTTCGCTTGATGGCTGACCGAGGGCGGCGCAGGGGGAGATTCGGCACCGGCGGGCAAGCTGCCCAACAGCCACGCCAAACCCACCGCCGGTAAACGGGCAGGGAGTGAGAGGAAATCAACGGCTTTTTTCAATCTGTTACGCGCTTTAAGAATAACGTCAGTCATTACACCACCGCCGTTCCCTCATCCCGAGAGTGGGCGGAAAAACCTTTTTTGCTGCGGCCACTCCAGGCAGCAGAACAACGACCTTTGCACAGCGAACAACCGGGGTATTGCCCCTGTCGGGTACCGGGGCGCCAAAGTGCATCATGAACCCCAAATTCTAATCGGTTTCTGATGATAAACCATCAGATAAACCTCAGTTTATTATGTGACAACGTCACAATTACGGTTGATATTGCCTTGCAAAGCGTGGTCATTCCCGAACGCGCCGAACACTCGCCGTCGGTCAGGATAAACTCACTAAATTTCATCGCAGATTTTGCCTGATTAATCGGCATTCATCTTTTCATAAAACGCAGTAATACGTTGATTATGCGCGGAAACCCTCATTTTCAACGTATTTTACCTGGCTATAAACAATGCTTTGCGATCGCCTGCGCAAAGCGCGTCATTACCTGGCACCTGCTCTGCTGTAAAACCCATTTTGCCGCTATTTTGAACGTTAATTTCAGTTCAGCAAGGATGCTCATGTTTAACGAACCGCAGGGGGATCTCTGGTTTCGCGGCCTGTTTATTGTGGCTATGTTACTGTCGGCGGTGATCGCCAGATGGCTTATGCATTCCGTACTTCAGGACGTGGGGCAACGCCTGCCGCTGCTAAAAACCCGTACTCTGATGTTGATAGCCGCCTGCGCCGGACTGGCGGCATTGCCTTTTAGCCTATCGCCACTGCAGAGAATCAGCTTGCTGCCGGTGGCGACCCTGCTGCTCGCGCTGGCGCTTATCGACTGGCGGCACAGGCTGTTACCGGATCGCCTGACGCAACCGCTGTTATGGGCCGGACTGCTGGCCAATCAGCAAGGCTGCTTTACCTCGCTCGACGAAGCAGTGATCGGGGCCGTCGCCGGCTATCTGTCGCTATGGTGGCTTAACGCCCTTTATCGCCTTCGGCGGAAAACGGAGGGTATCGGCCAGGGCGACTTTAAATTGCTGGCGGCCCTGGGGGCCTGGAGTGGCTGGTCTGCCCTGCCGATGTTGGTGACCGGCGCAGCCACGGCAGGCTTATGCGTTGCGATTGTGGCCCAGTTACGCCGCAGCACCGGCAGAGATGCCCCGCTGCCGTTCGGCCTTTATCTGGCGCTTTCCGGCTGGTTTACCCTGCTTACGATGGCCGACATGGATATCACGCCCTTCATCAAGGGAAATTCTCTCATTTCAGCTTATTTCACCCCCATGGCGGATTAATGCCGTGGTTGGCGCTGTTATAGCCGACTGTTGGCCAGGCTGTTATAGCGAGCCTGTCTCTGCACCACTATGCTTTATTTAACCAAACACAGGAGGCTGTATGATCGGTCGTGGTTTATCTGCTCTCGCGCTCAGCGCGGCATTACTTTCCGGTTCGCTGTCGTTCGCGGCGCAGGCTGCCGGTACCTTTACCCTCAGCTCATCGGCGTTTCAGGATGGCGGCATGCTGGCCCAGAAATATGCCGGGGCCACCCCGGGCAACGCCAGTTGCACCGGCGACAATGTTTCACCTGCGCTGAACTGGGCCAACCCGCCGGCGGGCACTACCAGCTTCGCCTTGCTGGTGTCCGATCCCGAAGGCCGTGCCGGATTGGGCGCCAGCCACTTGGTGGCCTACGGTATTCCAGCCACGGCTCAGGGTTTCGCTGAAGGCGATCTTACCCAGGGCAAAGGCTTTGTCGGCGGCAAGAACTCACCGGGTACCGCGGTGTATCACGGCCCATGCCCACCGGCAGGCTCTGGGTTGCACCACTATACCTTCGTGCTGATCGCCACCGATCTCCCGCCGCATGCGCTGGGGCCAGGGTTAACCCGCGAACAGCTGTTGGAAAAATTGCAGGGCCACGCCAAGGGCGGTGCGGGTATTATCGGTCGTTTCGGTCAATAACCGGTGCCGGGGTGGCCTACTTACTCACGCGATCCAGATACAGCATGCTGTTGGCGATATCCACATGCGCATCTTTAACATTATCGCGCAGCGCCACCAGGGTTTGCCCCTGTAAGGCCACAACGTAAGGGGAACTGGTCTGCAGTTCGCGCTGCAACGTGACGTAACGCGCGGCGCGGGTTGCAGCATCCCCCTCTGCCGCGGCTGCACGGGTTTCCGCACTCAATGTCGGGATGCTCCATTGCGTACGCCAGGCCAGGGTTTTCGGCCCATTCGGCACGTTGTAGGCGAAGGCGCTGGCGTTGGTGTTAGGATCCAGATAGTCGGCCCCCCAGTAGGTGAAAATGGCCTGGAAATCACGGCCGCGCATTTTGCCCCACAGATCGCTCTCCACTACCGGATGAATGTCCAACTGCAAACCGGCCTTGGCAAAGCTGGCCTGCAGCGCCTGGGCGATATCGGTATACGGCGGCTGGTTGATGACGATCAGATCAATACGCGTTCCTTCGGCGATACCCGCGTCATGCAGAATCTGTTTGGCTTTGGCCACGTCGAGCTTAAAAGGTTGATTATCCAAGGCGCCATCCAACCCCTGCGGCAGGAATGCCTGGTGAACGCGATACTGCCCCTTCAACAGGTTGTCGGCAATCGTCTGGTAATCCACCAGCCAGCGTGCCGCCTGCCACAAGGCCGGATTACTCAAAGCCGGTACCTGCTTGCTGCCGGTATTGAACCCCAGGTAATAGACTTTGGCTGAATCACGCTGCTCGATCCTGATGCCCTTTTCGTTACGCAGCGAGTTGAACTGATCGGCCCCCAGATCGTAGGCCACGTCAGCATCCCCTTTCAGCAGCAATAAACGGCGGGTGCCGGCATCGCTGACGTTTTTCAGCAGCACCGTTTTCAGCTTGGCCTGCGGTTGAGCGTAATCGTTGCGGCTGAACAACAGCGCCTCGTGCGGTACATAGTTGCTGACGCGATAAGGGCCGGCACCGGCTGAGTTCGAACGCAGCCAGGCATTGCCGAAGTCCCCCTGCTGACCGTGCTGGCTGAGCAGCTTTTCATCGACTATCGACGCCACCGGCGCGGTTAACAGCCGCAGCGCCAGCCCACTGCCGATATTCGCCGACCAGCTTAGCTGCACCTGGTTATCGCCCAGTTTCTTCAACTGACTCTCGACGTTTTCCGGCGTCCAGCCGAACTCACCAAGGATAAACGACGGTGCCTTGTTCAGTTTCACCGCCCGCACCAGTGAGAAGATCACATCCTCCGGGCGTACCGGGTTGCCGGAGGCAAATCGTTGGTTGGCGTTCAGGGTAAATATCAAACTGTGGCCGTCTGCTCCCGTTTGCCAGCTGCTGGCCAGTTCCGGCGCCAGCTTTTCCGGCGTGGTGCGATCCGGTGTCAGCAGGCGCTGATACAGATTGACCAGGTTGGCCGAACTGACGGTTTCAAAGCTTTCGGCAGGATCAAGACTGATGATGCCTTCCAGCGAACTGACCACCACCAGCGTGTCTTTCGGGGTGGCGGCCTGTGCGCCGAAGCTCGCCGCCAGGGCACTGAACAATAACGTTGGGATTAGCCGTTTCATTGATGCACTCTCCAGAGTCACGCGGATGCGTTATTTGGCGAGTGTAGGTGCAGCGGCTTAGCAGAAGAACGACTATAAATTGCTTTATTTATTACGCAGATGAATAAGCCCGCCGAGTGAACGGCAGGCTGATTTCAGTTCACCAACCGTCCATGCGCCATCGCCACCGAACGATCGCACATGTGGTCAATCACGTCGGCATCATGGCTGACCAGGATCATTGTCAGATCGCCCGCCTGCTTCAGCTCGTTCAGCAGGTTGAGGATTTCCGCCTGCACCGACATGTCCAGTGCCGAAGTCGGCTCATCCAGCAACAACAGCTTTGGTTTCAGCAACAGCGCGCGCACGATCGCCACCCGCTGACGTTGCCCGCCGGAAAGCTGGTGCGGATAACGGTCCAACAGCCTGGGATCTAGCCCCACCTGGCGAAAACCGGCGCTGATTTTCTGCTCGATATTGCGCTCTTTCAGCAACTTTAGGGGTTCCGCCAGCGTGCGCAGCAATCGGTGCTTGGGATGTAACGAGGCATAGGGGTCCTGGAATACCATCTGGACCTCACGCCGCAGATCACCGGTAAAAGGACGGCCCGGTTGCAAATCACGGCCGAGCAGTTGAAAACCGCCGCTCCAGCTTTCATTCAGCCCGGCCAACACCCACAGCAGCGATGACTTGCCGCAGCCGGACGGGCCAACCAGGCCGAAGCACTCGCCCGGTTCGATGTGCAGATTGACATCATGCACCACGGTGCGTATCTCATAGCCCTGGCGGTGGCTGACGCTGAGGTTTTCCAGGGTAATCAGGCTCATTTCAGTGACTCCAGCAGTGCGCGATCCAGGACCGGCAGCGTTTTGCCGTGAGTCTCGCGGCTTGGCCGACATGACCACAACGTGCGCGTGTAAGGATGGGTGGCGGAGGCCAAACGATCGGCAGGCAGTTGATCCAACAGTTCGCCCTTGTACATCACCAGCACCCGTTCGCAGTAGTGCGCCACCTGCTGTAAATCGTGACTGATCAAAATCAGGCCCATATTACGTTGCTCCACCAGATTTTCGATCAGTTGCAACACCTGATCGCGCATCTGGTGATCCAGTGCCGAAGTCGGTTCGTCGGCAATCAACAGCTGCGGATCGTTGATTAATGCGATGGCCAACATCACCCGCTGCCCCATGCCGCCGGACAGCTGATGCGGATAGCGCTGGCTCAGCGCCTGCGGATCGGGCAAGCCAACCGCCGCCAGCATGTCCAGCACCTTCTCCCGCCGCTCGGCGCGGCCCAGGCGGGTATGCAACAGCAGCGGCTCCTCCACCTGACGCCCAATCGGCTGGGTCGGATTCAGCGCGTGCTTGGGATCCTGCATCACCATGGCCACCTTGTTCCCGCGCAGCCGGTTCCACTGGCGCTCATTCAAGCGCGTCAGATCGTCGTCGCCCAGCGTCAGCCGCTGCGCCTGCAGCTGTAACGGCGGTGGCAACAGCCCCATCAGGGCGCGGGCAGTCAGGGATTTGCCGGAACCGGACTCCCCCACCAGCGCCAGCCGCTCCTGCCCCATGCTGAAAGAGATGCCTTTCACCAAAGGTAGCGAGGCCGGTAACAGCACCGACAGGCGTTCGACGGTCAATAATGGGTTATCAATGTCCATGACGAGGATCCATTTTATCGCGCAGGCCATCGCCCAGCAGGTTAAAGGCCAGGCTGGCGAACAGAATAGCCCCGCCCGGTGCAGCGGCGACCCACCACTGATCAAAAATCACTTTGCTGCCCTCGGCCACCATCGAGCCCCACTCGGCGGTCGGCGGGGCCACGCCCATGCCGAGAAAGCCCAATCCCGCGGCGGAAAGAATTATCCCGCCCAAACTCAGCGCCGCACGCACCACTGCGCTTGGCAGGCACAGGGGTAAAATATGCCCCGCCATCAGCCGCAGCCCACCGATGCCCTGCATGCGCGCCGCCGCCAGATAGTCACTGCGACGCAGCGCCAGCGTTTCCGCCCGGGCTTGTCGGGCAAAAGCCGGCCAACTGGTCAAGGCCAGCGCCAGTGCGCCGTTCATCAGCCCCGGCCCCAATACCGCGACAAACGCCAGCGCAATCACCAGGCTGGGCAATGACAGAAAAATATCGGTGACGCGCATCAGAATACGCTCGACCCAGCCGCCGAGATAACCGGCGCTGATGCCCACCAACAGCCCAATCGGGATGGTCAGCAGCAGGATTAACGACACCAGGATCAACGTTGGCCGTGCACCATAAATCACGCGCGATAACAGATCGCGACCAAAGCCGTCGGTGCCCAGCCAATGCCCGGAGGACGGCGGCAACAGGCGCAGTTCGATGTGTTGCAAATTAGGGTCGAAAGGCGCCAGCCAGGGAGCCAGCAGCGCGGTCAGGATCAGCACAGCCACCAGCGTCGCCCCCAGCGTCAGCGTGGTGAGTTTGCCGCGCTGGCGGTAGCCGACCGCAGGCTCGCTCTGGGGTTCATGTTCAGAAAGATATTGGCTCATCGGGTTCGCGGGTCCACTAAATAGGTCAGCGCATCGGCCAGCGCGTTCAACACCACAAAGCAGGTGCCAATCAGCAAGGTAGCGCCAAGAATGGCCGGGGTATCGGCGGCAAACAGCGCGGTGGTCAGGTAACGCCCCACGCCCGGCCAGGCAAACACCGTTTCGGTCAGCACCGCCCCTTCCAGCAGGCTGGCATAGGACAGGGAGAGAACGGTGATCAGCGTGCCGAGCACGTTGGGAAATACGTGCCGCACCAAAATACGCGTACGGCTGGCCCCCTTGGATCGCGCCAGGGTGACGTACTCTTTATTGCACTCTTCCAGCATCGCCGCCCGCAGCAAGCGGGTGATACCCGCCATCGACAACAGCGCCAACGCCACCACCGGTAACCACAGGTGACTGATGGCGTTGTAGAACATGTCGCGATCGCCGGACAGCCAGGTGTCGATCAGCACAAATCCGCTGCGCGGTTCCATGCTGTAAAGGTAGGTATCGTCCAGCCGCCCCGGCCCCGCCGACCAGTGCAGCGTGGCGTAAAACAGCAGCAGCCCCAACAGACTGAGCCAGAAAATCGGCACCGAATAGCCGATCAGCGACAGCAGGCGCGCGGCGTTATCCAGCCAACTGCCCGGTTTTATCACCGCCAAAAACGCCAGCGTAATGCCGCCGAACGCACCGAGGATAATGGCGCAGGTCGCCAGTTCCACCGTGGCCGGGAAGGTACGCAACAGATCGCTCAGCACCGGCTGCGCGGTAATGCGCGATATCCCCATATCCCCGTGCGCCAGGTGCACCAGATAGCGCCAGAACTGCACCGGCAACGGCTGATCCAGCCCCAGGTCGTGACGGACCTGTGCGTAGGTGGCCTCGCTGGCATGATCGCCGGCGATCTGCAACGTAGGATCGATCGGCGCCAGATGCGAGAGCATAAAGGTGAACAGCAGTAGCCCAAGCAGCGTCAGCGCCAATGACAGCAAGCCGGTAAGCAGCCGGCGTCCCCAACGCCAACTGTGCCGGGCGAACCCGGCGGAAGCGGTACGGCTTATCATTACTTGCTGACCTTGCTGTAGAACACCATGTCAGGGTTGATGCCCTGCTCGTAGCCTTTCAGGTTGTCACGTACCGCAATCAGGCTGCGAGCCTGCAGGCCGATGACAAACGGCGAACTCTGCTGCACGGCCTGCTGTAGCTGTTGATAATCCGCAACCCGTTTGGCGGTGTCGTTTTCCGCCGTGGCTGCCAGCGTCAGCTTGCTTAGCGCAGGGATCTGCCAGTTGGCGCGCCAGGCCAGCGTTTTGCTGCCGTCTTCCGGGTTATAGGCAAAGGCGGCGGCGTTGGTGTTCGGGTCAAAATAATCCGGTCCCCAGGAGGTCAGGGTCGCGTCATAGTTCAGGGATTTCACCTTGGTGGAAACCTGCGCGCTGAGGCCCGGCACCAGTTCCACCTTCACCCCACCCTGGGCAAAGCTGGCTTGCAAGGCCTGCGCGATATCCAGGTACGGCGGCTGATTGTTGACGTCCAGCTTGAAGCTGACGTTGGTCAGGACGGCCTTCGCCAGGATCTCTTTGGCCTTTTGCGGGTTAAAACTGTATGGGCGCTCTTTCAGTGCGCCCAGATAACCTTCCGGCAGAAACGCCTGATGGGTCTGGAACTGGCCCTTCAGCAGATCGTCAGCAATGCCTTTATAGTCGAACAACCAACGCGCGGCTTCCCAGAACGCCGGATTGCCCAGCGCCGGTGACGCCTTGGCGTTGAACTGCAGGAAATAAAGTGAGGCGTAAGGGATGGCCAACGGCTTGACGCCCGGCTTGCCTTTCAGCGCCGCCATCTGATCTGCCCCCAGATTACGCGCGATATCGGCGTCGCCCTGTTCGATCAGCAACCGACGCGCCGCCGGATCCGGCACGTTTTTGATCAGGATAGTCTTCAGCGTCGGGGCGCCTTCCGGCGAACTTGGGTTGGCGTCGAGCACTACAACTTCGTGCGGTACGTAGGTGCGAATTTTATACGGGCCGCTGCCGGCGGAATGGCTGTTCAGCCATTGGTGACCCAGGTCATCCCCCTGCTGGTGCGACAAGGCTTCTTTGGCATCGACAATAGAAGATACCGGCGCCGAAAGCAGGCTAAGCACAAAGGCCGGGCTGACGTTTTCGCTCCAGCTTATTTTGACCCGTTGATCATCCACCTTGGTCAGGTGCTGGTCGACGTTCTTGGCGTCCCAGCCCAACTGGGTGAGGATAAACGAGGGTTCCAGATTCAGTTTCACTACCCGCGACAGTGAGAAAATCACGTCTTCCGGGCGCAGCGGATTGCCGCTGGAAAATTTGGCATCCGGCCGCAGAGTGAAGGTCAGGCTGCGGTTATCGCTGCCCGCCTGCCATTCGCTGGCCAGCGTCGGTTTGAGTTCGATAGGATTTTTGGGATCGGACTGGATCAGCCGCTGGTAGAGACTGTTGAATGACTGCACCGTGGTTAACTCAAAACCCTGGGCCGGATCAAAACTGACCACGTCATCGATGGACTGGGCAATCACCAACGTGTTTGCCGGGGTTGCTGCCTGTGCGTTGAAACTGGCCGCCACGGCCAAAAACACCAAAGAGGGAACGAACGCTTTCATCAAAACTCTCCAAGCGGATGGAATTTATAGTAATTTCGCGAGTGTATGTGAGAGCTCTCGGCAGGCGAAGGTACTTAAATAACTATAGATATTCTTTTTCTGTCTATAGCTGAGATTTTGATTATTAAGCAGGCGGGAGGATACCGTCAGTTGTGCAAGGACTATGGCAAATATATTTTTTCGATGCAGGCGGTAACCAATCCTCATAAAGCGCCATCACGTTTGGCAGGCTTACTATTCTACTGACAACGTCAATCTGAGGTTGTAACAGACGACGAACCAAGAGCCTTACAGGTGTTGGCGAGCGGACATGCCCCGACAATCAGGTTGAATGAAATCACCGTCGCCACAGTATCAGTGGAGTAGATAATTATTACATTTCAATGCATTAAATACCTGACAAGCAAAATGCCTCAATCAATTTTTCAGCTTCCCACTCCTTAATATCTGATACCTGCCCGTCTCCAATCTCTACCAGGCGCAATTCTCCCTGGGTATTTTCTACAATATCTATTGAATAAAACGGAGTCTCCACGCAGCGTGCAATCTCATAAACAAATTCAGGTATTTGATCGTCGGATGAAAACACTCTCCCGTTAAGCGAAAAATAGCGACGCTCAGTGTTATTAACAAATTCCTCAACGCGCCTCAGGCTAACCCCTCCTTCTACACTCCCTCGAAAATGCGCAATAAGATTGAGAATTTCTGCGACTTCCTGAGCATCCTTAGCCACAGAGCCCCGGGACGTCGTCAAGGATTTCACGTAGTCCTTAACAAAATAAGCGGGCCATTGAAGCTGGCTGACGAGACGCCCAAAATCAGCATCAGCTGTGGTTATAATAGTTTCCGGTGTATAGGCCTTACAGCGGTCATACCAACCCGTTATATAGTGATTACTGATATATTCTTCAGGGGACTCAAGCATCTTCCCTCCCCGTGCAGCCACAGCACCGTACAACTGACGATATTCATCGGCGTTCAGCATCCATCCTCGCCAGACCACGGGACTACCAGACTCAAAGGGAGCCGAAAACTGATATTTACCCATCGCTGCCGCTTCTGAGGCAAATAACAGGCAATGTATCCCACGTTGCCGGGCACAAAGATACTCCAGTTCAAAAGTTTCATCCGGTTTGCACAAATTCGAATAATCATCAGGATAGATAATTTGCATGTATGGGCCCCATAGGAATAATAAATCCAGTCAGTCTGAATCACGCTGATTTTATGGAATAAAATGGTGGTGACGCCAATGAGTAGAACATAAATTTTTCGACGAAGGCACCAGCAAATTTTCATACGGTGACATAAAGCGTGATAGTCCGAGTGTTTTACGATCCAGACACCTGGTTTGGGGTCAGAGCCTCACCTTGTAAGGCTCAAAATGCAGAGTAGGTACTTTCCCGGTAACAAAATAATCTTTCAGCGCCCAGAAAGGGCCAAAGGACAAGCCATCCCTGGCGTTGATATCAATGAAAAGGCGAAAGTAGCGATTGGCAGTGTCAGTAAAGGGCTCGAAGATAAAGGCCTGTACAACAGCAGAACCTCCATCAGCGATTGACTTCTGCACGCCAGGCTCCTGCCCCTGTAGAACAGGTCAGCGCAAATACGTAACGTGTATCCCGCCTGCTATCTGCGCTGCTGTTTCCGTCGCCGCAATGCTCAAATCTGGTAATCGATCACCGTTTCCAGCTGTGAAGAGAACACCTTGTCTTTGATTTCCGTCAGTGACAGCGTCGGGTTACACAGCTGGATAAACTGCCAGGCATAGTTACGTTGTAACTGACTGCGTTTCAAACCTAACCACACGGTATTGGGCTCGAACAGGTGCTCGGCGTTAAGGCTGACCAGCCCACGATCGCGCTCTTTCTCATATGACATGTCCGCCAGTACGCCGACCCCCAACCCCAGCTCGACATAGGTTTTTATTACGTCGGAATCCTGAGCACTTAAGGCAATGTCCGGCGTCAGCCCGGCGGCTTTGAACGCGCTATCCAGCCGCGAGCGACCGGTAATGCCCTGGCGATAGGTTATCAACGGTAAGGTACTGAGCATTTCCAGCGTCACCTGCGGTTGCCGGGTCAGTTCGTGCCCTTCCGGTACCAGGATGGTGTGATGCCAGCGGTAGTAAGGGAACGCCGCAAGAGATTCATCGCTCATCAGCCGTTCACTGGCAATGCCGATATCGGCTTCGCCCGAGGCCAACATCGCGACGATTTCTTCCGGACTGCCCTGATTCAGCACCACCCTTACCCGCGGGTACAGCGCACGAAACTCCTTAATCACTCCCGGCAGGCTGTAACGCGCCTGCGTATGGGTGGTCGCAATATGCAGTTGGCCGGTGTCGTTGCTGCTGAACACATCCGCCAGTCGGCGGATATTATTGGCATCATTCAGGATGCGTTCCGCCACCACCAGCAGCTCTTTACCCGGTTCGGTCATGCCCAATAAACGCTTGCCGCGGCGGATAAATATCTCAATGCCCAGTTCTTCTTCCAGTTCCCGAATATGACGACTGACCCCAGACTGCGAGGTAAATAAAGTATTGGCCACCTCGGTCAGGTTGTAGTTGCAACGCGCCGATTCCCGAATAATTTTTAATTGTTGAAAGTTCATCCACTCCCCCTGACGAGCAATATTGTTAACACCAGTGATACGGAGTCTGGCGGGAGGGGACAAATAAGAAATAACCTTTAGTTATGCATTTTCATGCTAAGTGAATTTTTCACCATTGCAAATTAGCTGTTTTTTAATCTTAAATTATCGAATGGCTTTAAAATTAACAACATAAATATCCACTTTAAAAGTGTGGATTAAATGCTTATGCAAAATAAAGTTATTAAATATAGGCATTAGATATATAAACAAAAAAGGCTCAGCAAGCTGAGCCTATCGAAAGCGTCATATGAGCGGGATCAGGCAGTTGCCTCTCCGCCGATAGGGCCGCAGGTATTTTGCTGCAGCCATTGCTGCACGTAGCTGACCAAATCGCCAATGCAGTCATCCTGCATACCGTGGTTTTTCAGCTCGTTATCCAGCGAAAACAGGTACTGGGCGTTAGTTCCCAGCGGCCCGCTGGCGCTGGCGATCAGGGGGGCTATCACCTGATGGCTGGTATCTTCTTCAAACAGCGGGTGCTGCGGGTTCATGACAAACACCAGCGCGGTCACCACTTCACCGTCTGCCAAGGTGAGATCGCACCAGGTCGGCAAATAACAGCCGGTGACCATTTCGCGTTTCCACAGCAGTTCCAGCTCTTCGCGCAGCTTGGCTTCCGGCAGGCGAAACGCCAGGCCGGTGGTATGGCCGCCCTCTTTTAACGCCAGCATCCGCCCCGGCTGGTGCAGGGTGCCGCGCCCGGCGGTAAGCCGCAAACAGAAGGCGCGGTGCCAGCCTTGCAGCGTGGCCGGCCGCACCTCTTCGGATTCAAACACCGGGTTCCACATCAGTGAACCGTAGCCGAAGACCCACACCGGGCTGTTATCCGGCCGACGGGATAAAGTACAATCCAACGAGGCCGCCCGCTGTTCTGATGTCAGTAACAGCGACTCCTCAATGGTGCCGAATGCAGTTTTGCAATCCGCATTTTGCAGAAAATCTCGCGTTAACACCTTAACAACCTCCCGGGAATAGGATTGCCCATACTCCCTCGCCACTGTTCAATCTTATTTATTAAGTGCGGAATTATATTAATACAATAATCTTCCCGCGATAATAATGACCTTATTCTTTTCTCAGTGAGCAATCAAGTTTCAAAAGAGCTTTAAAGTGAAAAAGTATTTGTACTCAGCAGCAATAATATTAATTGCCCGCGTAATAGGTTCGGATTTCATGATTTACCGACGCACAAAGGCGCCGGGGAGCGCCTTACTTTTTGTGCCAGCGGTCGTCATCACCTTTGCGGTAGCTTTGCTTCACCGCCGCCCAGGCTACCTTGTGGGCGGTTTCCTCTCGGCTATCGTCGCCGCGCCGGTCATCCGGATCGCTATATTGATCCCAGGCGCTGTTAAAAGCTTCCTTATAGATCTCTTGCGCATGGGCCGGCAACACGTGTTTGACGTTGTCCGGCAAGGCATTTGTGCTGTTGTAGGGCATCATTTCCTCCCGCAGATATTCAGTGAACCTTAAGCTTAGATGACACCTCCGCCCGCCTCAATTAGCAAACAATTCTCATTATCACATGGCATGTTATACTCCTCGCCAAACGAACATAAGGAGAACCCCGTGACTACCGAAGCCCCACGCTCACGCGCACCCTACCTGATTGCTGTCAGCGCGATTCGCGATGTTACCCCGCACCTGCGCCGCATCACTTTCACCGCCCCGGACCTGCGTTATTACCCGGCAAACGCCGCCGCCGCGCACATCAAGGTTTTCCTGCCGCTCGAAGGCCAGACGCAGCCGGACCTGCCGACGCTGACCGAAAACGGCCCTCGCTGGGCGGCCGATGCGGTTCGTCCGATTGTCCGCACCTATTCGATTCGCGCAGTACGCCCGGAGCTGGCGGAAGTCGACATTGAATTCGCCATTCACGATCACAGCGGCCCGGCGGTTAACTTTGCGCGATCGGCCAAAGCAGGCGATAAAATCGGCATCAGTAACCCGGGCGGTCCTAAACCTATGCTGCCAGAGGCCGATTTCTACTGTCTGGCCGGCGATCCTTCCTCCTTGCCCGCGCTGGCGGCCTTGCTGGAAGGGTTACCGGCACGTAGCGAAGGCCACGCCTTTATCCGCGTCGACACTGCGGCTGACGTTATCGATCTGAAAAAACCGGCAGGCTTCGAACTGAGCTGGATTATCGGCGGCACCGAAAAAACCGCCGAGTTGGTGACGCAATTTTGCTCATTGCCGCTACCTGAGACAAAAATCCAGTATTGGCTGGCCGGGGAAGATCGTTTGGTGGTAGACCTGCGCCGTTACCTGCGCCGCGAGCGCCAATGTGACCGTAATCAGCTTTATGCCGTACCTTACTGGCGTGAGGGGTTAAACGAAGAGGGTTATCATAATAAACGGCATGAAATCATGGACAATATTGACGATTGACTGTGATTTTCCCCTTTATTAATCAAGCAGCGAAGCTACAAACTGCAATTTATGTGCCGTTAATGAAGAAAACTCATCTCACTACGTAAAAGTAAGTAAATAAAACCGCATCCAATGCGGTTTTTTTGTTAACCTAGTCACAGAAAGCAAGCTTTTGCTTTTACAAGTAAAACAACATCACATCATTCCCCGGCACAAGCCTGCGGGTGTATCCTATTATTATTAAATATAAATACATTCTGGATGCGCATAATTGCCCTTAACGGCAGTCAGCGATGACGGGACCACGCTGTTTGAGAAGGAGTACCATCGAAATGAAGTCGCAAAACGATCCTGGCCGATCCAAATCCCGCCACACTGAGTACTCGCTGCTTTTCCCCATCGCCGCCTTGGTGGTGTTGAACCTGTGGGGCAGTACCAGCAATTTCCCGCTGATCGTCGGCATTAACATCATTGCCCTGGTCGGTATTCTCAGCAGCGCGTTCAGCGTTGTGCGCCACGCCGACGTGCTGGCTCACCGTCTGGGTGAACCCTATGGCTCGCTGATCCTCAGCCTGTCGGTGGTTATTCTGGAAGTGAGCCTGATTTCTGCGCTGATGGCCACCGGCGACGCCGCACCGGCACTGATGCGCGATACGCTTTACTCCATCATTATGATTGTCAGCGCCGGTCTGGTGGGCTTTGCTTTATTGCTGGGCGGTCGCAAATTCGCCACCCAATACGTCAATCTGGGCGGTATTAAACAGTATCTGATGGCGATTTTCCCGCTGGCGGTGATCGTACTGGTGTTCCCCAGTGCGCTGCCGGGCGGCAACTTCAGCACTGGGCAGGCGCTGCTGGTCGCGGTGATTTCCGCCGCCATGTACGGCGTGTTCCTGGTGATCCAGACCAAAACCCACCAGAGCCTGTTTGTCTACGAGCACGAAGATGACGACGGTGACCCGCACCACGGCAAACCTTCTTCGCACAGCAGTGCCTGGCATGCCGGCTGGCTGGTGGTGCATTTGATTGCGGTGATCGCCGTGACCAAGTTCAACGCCAACCCGTTGGAAGGTTTGCTGACCAAGGTGAATGCTCCTGCGCAGTTTACCGGCTTCCTGGTCGCGCTGTTGATCCTGTCGCCAGAAGGCCTGGGGGCACTGCGTGCGGTGTTGAACAATCAGGTTCAACGTGCGATGAACCTGTTCTTCGGCTCGGTACTGGCGACCATTTCACTGACGGTACCGGCGGTAACCATCATCGCCACCCTGACCGGGCAAACGCTGATCTTCGGCCTGCAGACGCCGCATATCGTCGTGATGCTGACCGTGTTGCTGCTGTGCCAGCTGTCATTCTCGACCGGCAGAACCAACGTGCTGAACGGCACCGCGCACCTGGCGCTGTTTGCCGCCTATATGATGACCATTTTTGCCTGATTGCCGGAGGGCGCTTTCGTAGCGCCCTCCCTTTTTAAATCGCGAAAAAAATACCCGCCGCGATACCGCCAAACAAAATCCATTTAATGATGTAATACCCGGTTCGGTTCCACGCCTTCAGCCGTTTCCCCACCTTGCGTACCGCATAGATATACTTGAACAACTTGTTGACGCCACCGGTACGATCGCCCTCTTCATTGGGTGCGGTAGCCGCGCTCATCAGGTTGCGCCCCAGCCAGTGGTTAATGCCCTGTGCCCAGCGGAAACGCATTGGTCGCTCAATATCGCAAAACAGAATCAACCGGTTCTGCCCACTCTGGTTTTCGGCGTAATGCAGGTAGGTTTCGTCGAACATCACCGCCTCCCCGTCGCGCCAGCTGTAGCGTTCGCCATCCACCTCGATAAAGCAACGGTCATCATTCGGTGTGATCAGCCCCAGATGGTAACGCAGTGAACCAGCGTAGGGATCGCGGTGGCGTGGCAGGCGGCTGCCATCCGGCAGTTCGGCAAACATCGCCGCCTTGACCGAAGGCAGGCTGCGCAACAGTGCGGTAGTCTGCGGGCACAGGCTCATCGCCGACGGGTGGTTGTCTTCATACCACTTCAAATAGAAGCGCTTCCAGCCGGTTTTGAAGAATGAATTGAAACCGGCATCATTATATTGGTCCGAAGCTTTAATCTGCTGGATAGCCATCAGTTGCCGACCTTCATCGCGGATGCTTTGCCAGTTATCCCGCAGCGCCTGCAATTCCGGGAATTGCTCCGGCTGCAGATAGGGCGTGGTCGGTACGCGTGAAAACAGGTACATGAAAACGTTCAGCGGAGCAGTAAATGTGGAATGATCGGAGAGCTGCCGCCAGAAGGTGTAACGAACCCGCCCACGGTAATGGACATACACAACGCATAAAATAAATAGAAGTAAAATAATATATTTCATGATTGAACCGCATTGAAGATCCCAATACCTTGCACGCCCATCCGGCGTGCACCCCAGATATTTCCTTTAGGCCAATAAGTTGTTGCGCCCGTCTGGAACACCCCTAAGCATTAACGCTAAACCAACAAAAATCTATACAAAAAACCACAATAGTTTACACAAAGGCTAAACGAGCCGGCGTTATGGGCGGGAACCGCTTGCCCTCTGTCGATTTGCTGGTTGGCGCCCAAACCGATGACTGCCCGCCCTCCGGGTTAGATAAAATAGCCTTTGATATAAAAATAAGCGGGTATTTCAGGCTTGGGTTATTAACGATATCCGTTATTCACTCCAGAATAATAAATGACTAATTTGATTTTGATCAGTGTGCAGCAATTCAACCATGATTAACTCAGGGAGCCTGATTAATCCCAAGGCAAGCCATTAAACAATAATAAAAACAAATAATACGTACGGAATACATCATGAAAAATATATCTGACATCAGAATGAATCGCCGAACCTTGTTAAAAGGGCTTGGCGTGATTGGGCTGGCCAGCATATCGCCCTGCGTATTTTCCATGGCAATGGACAAGGGCAAACCCCTGCCCCGGGTGCGTCTCAAACTCAGTGACTACCAGACGTTTCGTTCAACCTGCGCGATGGAGTGTTTACATTGTAATTTAACGGCTTATGTCTATCAGGGGGAGCTCAAAAAAATAGAAGCCAGCAAAGATTTTAACGTCAAATGCTGCCTGCGCGGCATCAGCCGGACCAAATGGGTCTATCACCAACAGCGGGTTAAAACGCCTTTGCTTCGGTTGGGGGAAAAAGGTGAAGGGAAATTCAAACCCATATCCTGGGATGAGGCGCTCGATCTGGTTGAACTTAATATCCGTAATACTCTTGCCAGTCACGGTAATAAAGGCCTGTTAATTTCAAGCCATGCCGGGAATATGGATTCCATTAAAAACGACATGGGGAAAGCCTTCTTTGATTACCTCGGCGGGGCGACAAAACGCTCCGGTTCCTTATGCTGTTCTGCGGTGACCGCCGCCATGATCCCGATGCTTGGCCTGCGCTACGCGGATATGCGCGACACCATTGCCGACAGCCGCTACATTCTGTGCTGGGGCAATAATCCGGCCGTGACCATGCAGGCCTATTTCAAAGAATATATTAAGGCGCAGGAAAGAGGCGCGCGGCTGGTGGTGATCGATCCCCGCTTTAACGAAACCGCCGCCAAAGCCGATGAGTGGATCCCTATCGTTCCCGGCACCGACACCGCGTTGGCACTGGGGATGATCAAAATCATCATCGAAGAACAGCGCTACGACGCTGACTTCCTGCGGCGACACACCGGGGCCGTTTATCTGGTGAACCCCCAACAAAAACAGCTCAGAGAAGACCCGCAGGACAAAGAAAGCTATCTGGTGTACGACACCCTAAGCCGCCGCCTGGTGCGCCATGACACACCCACCATCGTCCCGGCGCTCACCCAGGCCGAATTGCCTGCCGATGCGGCTTATACCACGGTATTTGAACTGATCCGTCAGGAGTCGGCTCCCTGGACCGTCGAGAAAGTGGCGGCGGAAACCGACATCCCGGCGGCCACCCTGTTCCGTTTGGCGCGTGAATATGCCAGCAATACACCTTCGATGATCGTACAGAACATGTCCGGCGCTCAGCGTACCGAATTCGGCACCTACGTGGCGGCCAGCCAGTTTTATCTGGCGCTGCTGACCGGCAATATGGGCAAAGCCGGTGGCGGAGTCTGCGACGCGGGCGGCGCCAAACAAATGATGAAGTTCAGTCCGCCGCTGCCTCCGGCACCCAACGTACAAAAAATTCCGCCGATACCGGTCGCCAAAACCGGCGAGTGGATTGTCAACGATCGCCCTCACCCGATTAACTTTTGGTGGATCATGACCATGGGCGCGCTGACCCAGTTACCCAACACCAATATGGTGAAGAAAGCTCTGAAGAAGGTGCCGTTTGTCGTCGTGGCCGATAACCTGATGAGTTCCACCACGCTGTATGCCGATCTGGTGTTGCCGGTCACCACCATCTTTGAAGATCTCAGCCTGATGGCCGGCGTTCGCAGCCACTATGTCCAACTGATGGAAAAGGCGGTAGAACCGGTGGCGGAGGCCAAACCGGATTACTGGATTTTTGCCCGGTTGGCGGAACGCTTCGGCTTCGGCGAGGTGTTTAACCAGCCGATCGAACACTATATAGAAAACTGTTTGGCCGGAACCGGCCTCACTATCGAACAGCTACGTAAAGGACCGATTAAACCCGCCCCCACGCCGTGGATCCCGTTCAAAGACGGTATTTTTCGCACTCCGACCAAAAAGGCCCACTTCTTTATCGAAGAGTGGCAGAAGAAGGATTTCCCGCCGATTGTGACCTATATGCAGGTGAAAGAGTCGCCGAAAGGTTCGCCGGAGTTGGCGAAAACATATCCATTAATGGCCGTTCAGCGCAAGCTGGCGCGCAGCATCCACTCCAGCCACGGCATGAATGAATGGATCCTCGAGGTGCAGCGCAATCAGCCCAATATCATGATCCATCCGGATGATGCCGCCAGCCGCCATATCAGGAACGGTGAATGGGCGATTGCTTTTAATCACCGTGGAGAACACCGGGCATTGGCGGTGGTAACGCGTCAAATCAAACGCGGCGTGGTATGCCTGGATAACGGCTGGTGGGAACAGCAAGGCGGCAGCGGCAGCAGCAGCCACGTCACCAACGACCATGCGGAAGTGCTGGGCAACGGTCATTGCTGTAACAGCACCCTGGTCGACGTCCGGGCGGAGGCATAATCATGGTCAGACAATATGGATTTTTAGTCGATATGCGCGGCTGTTATGGCTGCAAAACCTGCTCGATGGCCTGCAAATCTGAAAATGCCACCCCGACTGGCGTGCTGTGGCGGCGGGTCAGAGAATTTCACTTTGACGACCCGAACGCGATGGCGTTTATCTCGATGTCGTGCAACCACTGCGACGATCCGCAGTGCATGAAAGTCTGCCCGGCGGATACCTACAGCAAGCGACCTGACGGCATTGTCGTACAGGATCATGACAAATGTATTGGTTGCCGGATGTGCATTATGGCTTGCCCTTATAATGCGCCGGTATTTGATCCCGTCGAAGGAAAAACCAGTAAGTGCAATCTGTGCGCTGAACGCCTGGATGAAGGGCTGCTGCCCCGCTGCGTCGCGTCCTGCCCGGCCGGTGTGCTGCAGTTTGGCGATATTGACGAACTGCGCGCTCGCCATTCCGCTGATTTGGCGCGTATCGAGACCCGCTACTCACTGCCGGATCATCGAATCAGTCAGCCCAATATCGTCATTATTCCCGCCGGTGATAAGGAATAGCCCATGTCTGAATATGAACTTCCCTTGGTCTTTTTTACCGTGTTTTGTCAGTGGGCGGTCGGCACTATCGTAGCCATCACGGTATTGATTCTGGCGCAGCCGAGCTGGCTAAGCGACGAAAAGCGCTTTAATGTCCTGCGACAGCTGGCGTTAGGGATTGTGGCGATCAATATCCTCGGCTCCGTGCTGTCGCTGTTGCATCTGGGTTCACCCACCGGCGCCTATCGAGCGATTCTGGGGATCGGCCATTCCTGGCTCAGCCGGGAAGTCATCGCTTTCGCCTTGCTGAACGCGGTGGTCGTCATCTGGGCCGCCATGATGTTTCGCTTTAACTCAAACCCCAGGCTGATTCGCCAGGTTAGCCTGCTGGCATCGGGAGCTGGCGTGGCTGCAATCCTGGTTTCCGCACAGGTTTATTACCAGATGGCGAGTCACCCTCTTTGGCATTCGCCGCTCACCCACCTCGGTTTTATCGCCACGGCCCTGCTGCTGGGGTTTACCACCCTTGGGCTGCGGCTCAGCGTGTTCAATGCGGCTCAAAATGATCGCGAAAGGTGGCTCCCCGTCGCGTTGCCGACAGGCATTTTATGCGGCGTGGTATTGCTGTTAGTCGTGATCCTGGGCTACAGCGCCGGGTTCAACCAGCAAGGGAAAATGCTCGCCAGCGCCGTCACCGTTTTTGGCTCGGGTCTAATGGGATGGCTTATTTTTGGCGCGCTGATTACCGGCAGCGGATTGGCGGCCTATCTGTACCAACGGCCGGTTCTGAACGTTGGCGTGGCGGGCGCACTGATGCTGACGCTGCTCTCAGCCTGTATTGGTGGCCGAATGCTGTTTTACGCCGGCGTCATGAGCCAATACCCTTGGTTTTAATGTTGCGGCTGCGCTGATATTCAAGGCAAGAAAAAGGCCGCCGAGGCGGCCTCAGGTTGCTGACAAAGTCCTTTGCAGTTAAAAGTCCCGATCTGGGGACTAATAAAAACAAAGGATTATCTCTTCTGATTTACCCCAAACACCCGAAAACCACGCTTTTCGGGTGTTTGTCATCAGACTAAGGCCGCCGAGGCGGCCTTTTGTGAACGGGCAGGTGTTAACTGTAGGCGTTGAGCGTACGCTGGCACAAGGCGGAGCGGACGCAGTCTTGTTTATCAAAGCGGATGATGCCGATCATTTCATCCTCTTCGAAGCGCTCCATCGCATCGCTGAGGCCGGACTTCACGCCGCGCGGCAAGTCGCACTGGGTGATGTCACCATTGACGATGACCGTGACGTTCTCACCCAGACGGGTCAGGAACATCTTCATTTGGCTGGCGGTAACGTTCTGGGCTTCATCCAGAATAACCACCGCATTTTCGAAAGTACGCCCGCGCATATAAGCGAAAGGCGCGATCTCCACCTTGCCGATTTCCGGACGCAGGCAGTATTGCATAAAGGACGATCCTAAACGGCGCACCAGAATGTCATACACCGGACGGAAATAAGGGGCGAATTTCTCAGAGATATCCCCCGGCAAGAAACCGAGGTCTTCATCCGCCTGCAGAACCGGACGAGTAACGATAATCCGATCCACTTCTTTATGTATAAGGGCTTCTGCCGCTTTCGCAGCGCTGATAAATGTTTTGCCGCAGCCGGCTTCACCGGTGGCAAATATCAACTGCTTCTTGTCTATGGCTATTAAGTAATGACCCTGAGCTTCGGTTCGAGCCAGAATGGGGGAGCTATCGCGCTTGTCACGTGCCATGCCGATAGACTCAACACCACCCATTTGTACCAGCGAGGTTACGGATTCTTCTTCCAGCTGGCGATGACTACGAGCGTCACGGCGAATAACGCGTTTCGCTTCACGACGTGCTTTGATCACTGCTTTTTGTCTCATAGTGGCACCTTACAGTTTGTTTCACCTACCGCAACGGCCTGGCCGTGCGATTATGTTTCACATACAGATGCGGGTTTGGCTCCCTTTTGAGCCGACGATAGCCAATAGAAAAAGTGAATATCCGACGGGCATTTCGGCACGCCGATTTTTCACGGGACAACGCGATTGCATAATTAAATCGAGAGAGAAAAGTGACAGGAATTTGTGATAACGGGAGTGCGGTCTGGTCAGAAAAAGAGAGTCGGAGAGAGTGCCCTCGTTACAACGAGTCATCAGGGAAGAACTGTTATTTTTTCTTTCTAGCCCAACCAAGGACTTTACCATTAGCGATCCCCGCAGTGTTATTTACAGCTTCGAGCTGTGCACCTTGTGAAAACTACCGCCAGATGATTACAGTATAATGACATTCAAACCGCGCACGTTGCTAAAATGTAAAAAAATTTAATCTTTTTTGTTTTTAGGCGCCGCAAGAACACTATATCACGCCGATTACGTCATTCAATAAAATTTTTATCACGTTATATATCATGCTGTTACGATTAAAATACGCGGATGACATTTCGGTTTCCTGATTAAATTTTGCACAAACAAAAACCTGCACATCGCCCCAAATTTATAAATAAAAAAGGCGGGAAAGCTCCCGCCCTGCCGTTCTTTGATTGCGTCGGTAACGCTGTTTAGCGTTATTCGAAGGTATAAGAAACGCTTACCCCGCCGCCCCAGTTTCTTCCCGGAGCCGGTTCGTAGTAACGACCATTGCCTTCATTGACGATCACCGACCCCACGTATTGGCGGTCAAACAGGTTATCCACCCGACCGAAAACATTCAGCATCCAGTTCCCCATTGGATAACGATAGCCTGTATTTAAACCCACGGTGGTATAGGCCGGAGCCTGTTCAGTGTTGGCATCATTAACTTCGATATCGCTCATGTAACGTACCTCCGCACCGGCATACCACCCTTCAGGTGGGGACCAGGCCAATGAGGCATAGCCCATATTGCGCGCAATGCCTGGCATACGGTTGCCGCTTGGCACCTTATTGGCTTCTGAACACTGGCTGTCGCCGCACACATCATCGCGGTAACGCGCATCTAACAGTGTCCAGGCCAACTGCACTCGCCAATCGTAGGCGAATTGCTGATCCAGCGCCAATTCCAGCCCACGTCGGCGGGTCTGCCCGGCGTTTTTGTAGCTGGTGCGGCCGTTGCTGCTTTCATCCACCACAATTTCGTTACGCGTATCGGTCTGGAATACTGCGGCGGTCAGCAGGCCGTTGCCAATGCGGGTTTTACTGCCCAACTCAACAGTGTCACTGGTCGAAGGCTGTAAACCGAAGTTAAGCCCGGCCTGATCGCCGGAGCGGTACGACAGTTCGTTAATGGTCGGGGTTTCAAACCCGCGACCGGCGGACAGATACAGGTTCCAGCCGCTCATCACCGCATAGTTCAGCGAGCCTGCCGGCAACCATTTATGGTAGCTGGCGTTACCGCTGTCATCACCGTTGCTGCCGGTCACGTAGTGGTCGTTGGAGTCGAAATTGACCGTGCTGTAACGCATGCCGGCATCCAGCGTCAGTTTTTGCGTCAACTGCCACGAACTTTGCAGATAGGGATCCAGGTTCCACATCAGGTTGCGCTCATTGCGGCGCAGCGCCCCCTGGGTGCCCAACTCGGTTACGCCGTTAACCTGGGTAAAGTTTTCATAGCCTTTACGCTGCTCGGTCATAGTTTCATAGTCCAACCCGCCGGTCAGGGTATAGGGTACGCCCAGCTCACCGCGGTGCGTCCAGCGGGTATCAATCCCCTGATAATGGCGCGTCAGGTCAATCACCCCGCCAGGATGCTGGGCGCTACGCTGCTGCACCGCAACCGGGATCGACTGGTACTGGGTGGTTTCGCGCTCACCGGCGTACATCATGATGCTCAGGTCGTCATCGGCCCCCATCTGGCGCTCATAGTGCAACCCGGCCTGGGTCTGCGAAGTGCTTTTTCGGGTGTTGTACTGGTCGGCACGCGGCGCCTGGCGCGGATTATCGTGCCATTCCGCGTTCGTCAGGCCTCCCGGGTCATTGGCGTGAATATCGACGCTGTTGAACAACAGCGTCAGGGTGCTGACATCGTCGATGCGTACGCCCAGCTTGGCATTGCCGAGGTTTTTCTGCGCGCCGCTGTGATCGCGAAAGCCCTGCGTCGTGAACCGGGTACCGGAAATAGTGTAGTTAACGTCACCGGCGTGGGTGCCGTCGCCGGTTGCCCCGGTCGCCTTGACGCCATAACGCCAGGTGCCGTAACTGCCAAAGTACGAACTGGCTTCAAGGCGCGCAGGTTGCTGGCCGGTTTCGGTTTCCACATTCACCATGCCGCCAGAGGCATTGCCGTAGAGGGCGGAAAACGGCCCGCGCAGCACCTCCACCTTTTCAACCGAGTTAAGGTCAATGTTCGACGTCTGGCCCTGACCATCCGGCATGGTGGCAGGAATACCATCGACATAAATACGTACGCCGCGCACGCCATACATTGAACGTGCACCAAAGCCCCGCACCGAAAGCTGCAGATCCTGCGCGTAGTTCTGGCGGTTCTGAATTTGCAGGCCGGGCACGCTGCCCAGACTTTCCGACAGGTTGATCTGCGGCCTGGCCTCACGGATTTGATCGCCATTCACCACGCTGACGGCAGCCGGGGTGGACAGTTCGGATAGGCCGCTGCGTTTGGCCGTGACCACCATGGTCTGTTCGCTATCCTTGTCCTGCGCCAGGGCGCAGACAGGCAGTAAGGCAGGGATAACCAGAGCTGAAACCGCCAACCGGTTTTTATGAGTGCTTTTCATCAGGAGAATGCCGTTAAAGGGATCGGAAAATATGAACCATTTGGAACGTTATGGCCGATATGTTAATGCTTTTAACAAAAAATGAAAATAGTTAGCCTAATTAAAGACGGAGCTCTCGATTTCGCAAGCCCAGGGTTGATTTTAATTAACGGCTGTTGATTAAAAAATAAGGCGGGGAACCCCCGCCTGGTGAAGTGAGGCTCAGGCTTTCAGCAAGCCGCTGCCCAGATAGTCGTTGCTGTCTTTGACCCCTGGCAGCGCAAAGAAATAACCGCCGCCGATAGGTTTGACGTACTCTTCCAGCGCCTCGCCGTTCAGACGTTTTTGCACCGTCAGGAAACCTTTCTCCAAATCGGCCTGGTAGCAGACGAACAGCAGCCCCATTTCCAACTGGCCGGAGTTGGACACGCCGATCGAATAGCTATAACCCCGGCGCAGCAGCAAATTACTCTGAGTTTGCGGGGTGCGCGGGTTTGCCAGGCGGATATGCGCATCCATCGGGATCATCTTCCCTTCGGGATCCTTCTCATAGTCCGGCTCGTCGTGTTCATGCTTCATACCCAGCGGCGCACCGCTGTGCTTTTCGCGGCCGAAGATGGTTTGCTGCTCCTGCAGCGGAGTGCGATCCCAGAACTCCACGTGGAAGCGGATAATACGCGCGGCCTGATAGCTACCGCCCACCGCCCATGCCGGTTCCCCGGCGTTATCGGCCACCCACACCACCTGATCCATCAGCGGTTTATCGTCGGTTTTCGGGTTGGCGGTGCCGTCTTTAAAGCCCAGCAGGTTGATTGGCGTTTCTTTGCCCTTGCTACGTGCGGCGTGGGCGGAAATAAACCCTTCCCGCTTCCAGCGCACGCTGAGCAGATCCGGCGAATGCTTGATGATGTCACGCAGCGCGTGGATCACGGTTTCATTGGTATTGGCGCAAATCTGCAACACCAAATCACCGTGGCACAGGCTGGCGTCCAGCGAGTCGTTGGGAAAACGCGTCATTTTTTGCAGCCGCAGCGGCTTGTGGGCCTGCAGACCGAAACGCTCGTCAAACAGCGAGGTTCCAACCGACACGGTGATGGTCAGGTTATCCGGGTAGATCTCCGGCCCCATGATGCCCGAATCAAGCGGTGGCAGCTTGGGATCCACTTCCGGCGCTTTGCCGCCGGTGGTCAAAAACGCAATGCGGTTGGTCAACAGCCGAAACAGCCGCTCCAAATCCTGCTTGTTGCTGGCCAGCACGTCAAAGGCCACCAGCATCATCGCCGCTTGCTGCGGCGTGAGGATCCCGGCCTGGTGCGCGCCGTAGAACGGTTGCTTCTGCCAGCGTTCATCCTTGGCGACCGCCAGCGGTTCCGCCGTTTTATCTGCCGCCTGGGTCAGACGACTGCCGCCCAGCGCCAGTACGCCCAGCCCCAATCCCTGCAATAAACGACGGCGCGACGGTGACGCCGCGCCCTGCGTTTGTGGATGCGGCCCGTTTTCCGGGCCGATCTTGTTACTCATGATACTTTGCCTCAGTCCAGACCCAGAACGCCACGCAGCTGTGACAAATCTTCCGCCAGAGTGGTGATTGGCCCTTTCATGGCGTTGCGATCGGCATCGGTCAGCTTCTCGTAAGACTCATAGCCATCTTTGGTTTTGTATTTCGCCAGAATGGTATCGACGGTTTTAAAGTTGGCGTCGATCTTGTCCAGCAACGGCTTGTTGGCCTTGACCAACAGCGGGCGCAGCAGGTTAACGATTTTTTGCGCGCCGTCTACGTTGGCCTGGAAGTCCCACAGGTCGGTGCGGCTGTAACGGTCTTCTTCACCGCTGATTTTGCTCGCCGCCACTTCTTCGATCAGGCCCGCAGCGCCGCCCACCACCTTACTTGGCGGGAAGGTCAGGTCGGTCACGCGTTTTTGCAGCTCAAGGGTGTCCTTGTACAGCCGATCGGCGTATTGGTTCATGTCTTTGGTGGTGTTGTCGGCAAACAGCGCTTTCTCCAGCCGGTGGAAACCGGTGAACTTCGGATCTTCCGCTTTTTTCTCGTAGTCATCTTCGCGGGCGTCGATACTGCCGTCCAAATCGGAGAACAGCTCGGCGATCGGCTCAATTCGCTCGTAATGCTGACGGGTCGGCGCATAGAGTTTACGCGCTTCTGCCACGTTGCCGGCCTTCACGGCATCGGTGAACAGCTTGGTCTGTTTGACCAGCCCTTCCACTTCTTTGGTGACGTAGACTTTGTATTCAGCAATCGGCCCAACCAAATCCATGGCGTTCGGTTTACCGTCGGTGGCAGCACCGGCCGCCGCGGTCACGGTCAGCTTGCCTTTCGGATTGCTGAGCAGCCCACAGGTCATGTCGTATTCGCCCGCTTCCAGATTGGCGGTCATCTTCTGGGTGAAGCCCGGTGCGATATTCTCGCGCTCTTCCACCACCATCACCCCTTTCAGAATTTCCCACTCCACGTTTTTCTGGCTGGTGTTGTGCACCACAAACTGGGTTTTACCGGCCGGCACCGTCAGTTGCATCGGCTCACACTGTTTGTCGTTAACGGTAATCTTTACCTGCGGCACGTCCGCCGCCAGGGCATCAATGCTCAGCGCGAACGCCGGGATAGCCAGTAATGCTGCGTGCAAAGCCTTGCGGCGGAATAACGGAGTAGACATACAAGATTCCCTATTAAATTAATGATTGATTTTACGTTGCGTCGAAACCGCGACCGGTTCCACACGCTGCGGCAGGAAAAAGAAAATCAGTGCTGGGATCAAATACAAGAAGTAGACCGCCACTTCGCTTACCGTTGGCGTTTCCTGGTAGCCGAAGATGCCTTCGAGCAGGGTACCAAACAGGGAGTGGGTCGACAGATGGTTACTCAGATCAAACGCGATGTCCTGGAAGTGGTTCCACAACCCGGCTTCGTGGAAGGCGCGGATCGCCCCGGCGGCCAGGCCGGCGGCAACGAACAGGATAAACAGGCTGGTCCATTTGAAGAATTTGGCCAGGTGCAGCTTCACGCCGCCCCAGTAAATCATCATGCCCAGTACAATGGCGGCCACCAGACCAAGCACCGCACCTATCGGGGCTTCAATCCCCACGTCTTGCTGGAAAGCCGCCAGCAGGAAGAACACCGACTCCAGCCCTTCGCGCGCCACGGCAAAAAACACCATCGCTACCAGCGCCCAGCCCTGACCTTTGCCGGAGTTGAGCGCATTGTCGATGGCGCCTTCCAGATGCACCTTGACCGATTTGGAGACCTTACGCATCCAGAACACCATATAGGTCAGGATCAATACCGCTACCACCGCGACAATGCCCTCGAACAGTTCTTGCTGCTTTTGCGGGAATTCGCCGGTGGTTTCATTGATGAAGATGCCGAGCGCCAGGCACAGAGCGGCGGCAACAATCACCCCTATCCATACCACGCCTAACCATTGACCCCGCTGCGTGCGTTTCAGGTAGCTGGCAATCAGGCTGACGATCAACGCCGCCTCCAGCCCCTCACGGAACATGATAAGGAAGGGAACAAACATAAGTAATAACCCCTAAAAAGGCATCTGCTGCGAAGCGCCAGCACGTCAGAAATGACGGCAGCGCCAATGTAAAGAAAAGTAAAACACAACGATAGTGATTATCATTCTGGCTGAAAGAAATACAAGAGCGCCAAGGGTGATTTTTTCTAATCAAATGTCGCCAGTTGTTTCCGCAAGATGACGAAAAACCTGGGAGGATGAAATAAAAAAGGCGCCTTAAGCGCCTTTTTGACTCGCGATGCGAGAGATTAAACGGTTTTGAATTCGGCTTCCGCCTGATCGAAACGCTCGGTAATGGTGGCGGAAGGAGAACGCCCCATCAGGCTCACCACCACAATGGCGATACAGCCGAACAGGAAGCCCGGGATGATTTCATACAGATCCAGCCAGGCGAAGTGTTTCCAGACGATCACCGTTACTGCGCCAACCAGCATGCCGGCCAGGGCGCCGTTACGCGTCATGCGTGACCACATGACCGAGATCAGCACCACCGGACCGAAGGCAGCGCCGAAGCCGGCCCAGGCGTAGCTCACCAGACCCAGCACGCGGTTTTCCGGGTTTGCCGCCAGCGCGATAGCCACTAACGCCACCACCAGCACCATGATGCGCCCTACCCATACCAGCTCACGCTGGCTGGCGCCCTTACGCAGGAAGGCTTTGTACAGATCTTCGGTAATCGCACTTGAACACACCAACAGCTGGCAGCTCAGGGTACTCATTACCGCCGCCAAAATTGCCGACAGCAAAATGCCGGCGATCCACGGGTTGAACAGAATCATCGCCAGCTCGATAAACACGCGCTCGCCGTTTTGCGACACGTTGCCCGCCTGGTCCGGGTTATTGGCGAAGTAAGCAATACCGAAGAAGCCGACGGCAATGGTGCCCGCCAGACACAGGATCATCCAGGTCATGCTGATGCGACGTGCGCTGCGGATAGTGCGGTGAGAGTCGGCCGCCATAAAGCGCGCCAGAATGTGCGGCTGACCGAAGTAACCCAGCCCCCAGCCCAGCAGCGAGAGAATAGCCACAAAGTTCAGGCCTTTCAGCATGTCGATATTGGCCGGGTTTTTCGCTTCGATAACCAGCATCGAAGTATCGATGCCGCCAACGGCAAAGATAACAATCACCGGCGTCAGGATCAGCGCGAAAATCATCAGGCTGGCCTGGACGGTGTCGGTCCAGCTCACCGCCAGGAATCCGCCGATAAAGGTATAAAGGATAGTGGCCGCAGCGCCGGCCCACAGCGCCGTTTCGTAGCTCATACCAAAGGTGCTTTCGAACAGACGCGCACCGGCGACGATGCCGGAAGCACAATAGATAGTGAAGAACACCAGAATGACAATGGCGGAGATCACCCGCAGCAGCTTACTGTTGTCTTCAAAACGGCTGGTGAAATAATCCGGTAACGTCAGGGCGTTATTGTTGGCTTCGGTATGAACACGCAGCCGCCCTGCCACCAGCTTCCAGTTAAGGTAAGCGCCGATGGTCAGGCCTATCGCAATCCAGCTTTCGGAAATGCCGGACAGGAAGATGGCGCCCGGCAGGCCCATCAGCAACCAGCCGCTCATATCCGATGCGCCGGCAGAGAGCGCGGTCACCACGCTGCCCAGGCTACGACCGCCCAGAATGTAGTCGTCAAAGTTATTGGTTGCCCGGTAGGCAAGTAGGCCGATTAACACCATCCCGAAGATATACACCAGGAAGGTGACCAGCATTGGTGTGCTCATTGTCATGAAATTCTCCACTCTCATTATTATTTCGCGCTGTATTGCGATAGTTACTGCTTGCCAATCCGCCGGAACGTGGCGAAAAGCGGACACTCCCGCGAGTGAAAATAGTTTCCCCCCGCAATTGTCTGACCGTCGGCTATCCTAGTTGACCTGTTGATTATCCAACAAGACATTTAACAACAAAGTTACACAAAGTTTACCCTGCGTCACATTTAACCACCTGCAAGGTTACACCCCGCATTCAAAAACAGAGTTGCACCTCATACTAATTCAACGTTACCCCTGATATTGCTGGGGTTAACGCGTGCAGACGACCGACCCTCGACGCACCACCCCACTGGCAGAGCAAGAACCATGCCGATTATTGATGTTAAAAAATCGATGGAACTCACACTTCGTTCATCCGCCTGATTTAACACGGTTGCACAAAGTTGCAACATGCAGGATATTGTCTGCATTCATCACAGCACACAACGCACGAACCTATCCCAGCAGCCTATCTGGCCCGCAGTTTGTATAGCCTGATGGGATAGGTTCTTAACACAGGAGTTGGATTGGCATGGGCACTACCACAATGGGCGTGAAACTCGACGAGGCCACTCGCGAGCGAATCAAAAGCGCCGCACAGCGTATCGATCGCACGCCGCACTGGCTGATCAAGCAGGCCATTTTTAATTATCTCGAACGTCTCGAGAACGGTTCCGATATCCCTGAAATTCCAGCACTTGCCGCTGCCGGCCAGGCCGAAGCGGACGACATTATGCCGCAAGTGCAGGAAGAGTCCCACCAGCCATTCCTTGAATTTGCAGAACAAATTCTGCCGCAGTCGGTTAATCGCGCAGCCATCACCGCGGCCTATCGCCGCCCTGAGACTGAAGCGGTGCCGATGTTGCTCGAACAGGCGCGATTACCTGCCGATCTTGCCAAAGCTACCCACAAGATGGCTTACGACATCGCCGAGAAGTTGCGTAACCAAAAGAGTGCAAATGGCCGCGCCGGTATGGTGCAAGGGCTGCTGCAAGAGTTCTCCTTGTCTTCACAGGAAGGCGTGGCGCTGATGTGCCTGGCCGAAGCCCTGCTGCGCATTCCAGACAAGCCAACCCGCGATGCGCTGATCCGCGATAAAATCAGCAACGGCAACTGGCATTCTCACCTCGGCCGTAGCCCATCGCTGTTTGTTAACGCCGCCACCTGGGGCCTGTTGTTCACCGGCAAACTGGTATCCACCCATAATGAAGCCAACCTGTCACGCTCGCTGAACCGCATTATCGGCAAAAGCGGCGAACCGCTGATCCGTAAAGGCGTGGATATGGCGATGCGCCTGATGGGCGAACAGTTCGTGACCGGCGAAACCATCGCCGAAGCGCTGGCCAACGCCCGCAAGCTGGAAGACAAAGGGTTCCGTTATTCCTACGACATGCTGGGTGAAGCTGCCCTGACCGAAGCCGACGCGCAGGCCTATCTGGTGTCTTACCAGCAGGCAATCCATGCGATCGGCAAAGCGTCGAACGGCCGCGGCATCTATGAAGGCCCGGGCATTTCGATCAAGCTGTCCGCTTTGCACCCGCGTTATAGCCGCGCGCAGTACGAACGCGTAATGGAAGAGCTTTACCCTCGCCTGCTGTCATTGACCCTGCAGGCGCGCCAATACGACATCGGCATCAATATCGATGCTGAAGAAGCCGATCGCCTGGAAATCTCGCTCGACCTGCTGGAGAAGCTGTGCTTCGAACCTCAGCTGGCCGGTTGGAACGGCATCGGCTTTGTGATCCAGGCCTATCAGAAACGCTGCCCGTTCGCCATCGATGCAGTCATCGACATGGCACAACGCAGCCGCCGTCGCCTGATGATCCGTCTGGTGAAAGGCGCCTACTGGGACAGCGAAATCAAACGCGCCCAAATGGACGGGCTGGAAGGCTATCCGGTTTACACCCGCAAGGTCTACACCGACGTTTCCTACCTGGCCTGCGCCCGCAAACTGCTGGCGGTGCCGAACCTGATTTATCCGCAGTTCGCGACCCATAACGCCCATACCCTGAGCGCGATTTATCATCTGGCGGGCAACAACTACTACCCGGGCCAGTATGAGTTCCAGTGCCTGCACGGCATGGGCGAACCGCTGTACGAACAAGTGGTGGGTAAAGTGGCCGACGGTAAGCTGAACCGTCCATGTCGCATCTATGCACCGGTCGGCACCCATGAAACGCTGTTGGCGTATCTGGTGCGTCGCCTGCTGGAAAACGGCGCTAACACCTCGTTCGTTAACCGTATCGCCGATGCCACCCTGCCGCTCGACGAACTGGTTGCCGATCCGGTCACCGCGGTTGAAGCCCTGGCCGCCAGCGAAGGTCAACTTGGTCTGCCGCACCCACGCATTCCGTTGCCGCGTGAACTCTATGGCACCAAGCGCATCAACTCCAGCGGCCTGGACCTGTCGAACGAACAGCGTCTGGCGTCTCTGTCCAGCGCACTGCTGACCAGCGCTACTCAACCCTGGCGCGCAGAGCCGATTATTGACGCCGAGCTGGATCAGGGCGTGGAGCAACCGGTCATTAACCCTGCCGAGCCTGGCGACGTAGTCGGTTACGTGCGTGAAGCCACCGAAGGTGAAGTCAGCCGGGCGCTCGACGCCGCCGCTGCCGCCGGTCCAATCTGGTTTGCCACCCCGCCGTCCGAGCGCGCCGCCATTCTTGAGCGCGCCGCCGAACTGATGGAAGGCCAACTGCAAAGCCTGTTGGGCATTCTGGTGCGCGAAGCGGGCAAAACCTTTAACAACGCCATCGCCGAAGTGCGCGAAGCGGTCGACTTCCTGCATTACTACGCCGGTCAGGTGCGCGATGATTTCGCCAATGACAGCCACCGTCCGCTGGGCCCGGTGGTGTGTATCAGCCCATGGAACTTCCCGCTGGCCATCTTCACCGGTCAGATTGCCGCTGCGCTGGCGGCAGGCAACAGCGTTCTGGCCAAACCGGCAGAGCAAACGCCGCTGATCGCCGCACAGGCGGTGCGCATTCTGTTGGAAGCCGGCATTCCGCAAGGCGTGCTGCAACTGCTGCCGGGTCAGGGCGAAAGCGTCGGCTCGGTTCTGGTTAATGACGCTCGGGTTCGCGGCGTGATGTTTACCGGCTCGACCGATGTTGCCGGTATCCTGCAACGCAGCATCGCAGGCCGTCTGGATCCGCAAGGTCGTCCAACGCCGCTGATTGCCGAAACCGGTGGTCTGAACGCCATGATCGTCGACTCTTCCGCTCTGACCGAACAGGTAGTGACTGACGTGGTCGCCTCCGCATTCGACAGCGCAGGCCAACGCTGCTCCGCCCTGCGTATCCTGTGCATTCAGGAAGACGTGGCGGAACACACGCTGCAAATGCTGCGCGGCGCGATGGCCGAATGCCGCATGGGCAACCCGGAACGCCTGTCGACCGATATCGGGCCGGTGATCGACGCCGAGGCCAAAACCGGCATCGAACGTCATATTCAGGCGATGCGCGCCAAGGGCCGTAAGGTCTATCAGGCCGCGAAAGGCAACGTACAGGATGAGAAAGAGTGGTCCCGTGGCACCTTTATCAAGCCAACCCTGATCGAACTGGACAGCTTCGACGAGCTGCAAAAAGAGATCTTCGGCCCGGTGCTGCACGTGGTCCGCTTCCAACGCACCAATCTGGAGTCGCTGGTCGATCAGATCAACGCCGCCGGTTATGGTCTGACGCTGGGCGTTCACACCCGTATTGATGAAACCATCGCCCGCGTAACCGAACGCGCCAAGGTGGGCAACCTGTACGTTAACCGCAACATGGTTGGCGCCGTGGTCGGCGTGCAGCCATTTGGTGGCGAAGGCCTGTCCGGCACCGGTCCTAAAGCCGGTGGCCCGCTGTACCTGTATCGCCTGCTGGCCAACCGCCCGGATGATGCGGTGCAACGCACCCTGCACCGCCAGGACGAAGAACGCCCGCTGGAAGCCACCGCGCGGCCACAGTTGCTCAAAGCCCATCAGGCACTGGAGCAATGGGCGATTGCCGAAAACCAGCGCGATCTGGTGACGTTGGCGCAACGCTACGCCGAACTGGGCCAGGGCGGTACCCTACGTCCACTGCCTGGCCCTACCGGCGAACGCAATACTTATGCCCTGTTGCCGCGTGAGCGCGTACTCTGCCTGGCCGATAACGAGGCCGATGCCTTGACGCAGTTGGCTGCAGTACTGGCCGTCGGCAGCAGCGTGCTGTGGCCAGAAGCCGAGCTGCAACGCACCCTGTATCGCCGCCTGCCGGCGGCGGTTCAGGCCAGCATCAGCTTCAGCAAAGACTGGCAGCAGGACAAGGTGGAGTTCGATGCCGCCATTTACCATGGCGACGCCGATCAGCTGCGCACCCTGTGCGAGCAAATCGCCCAGCGCAGCGGCGCGATCGTTTCAGTGCAGGGCTTTGCTCACGGCGAAACCAACATTTTGTTGGAACGCCTGCTGATCGAGCGCTCGCTGAGCGTCAATACCGCAGCTGCCGGCGGTAACGCCAGCCTGATGACCATAGGGTAATCCGTCTGACTGGATGACCGCCGCAGGTCACTTAATCTGCGAACCCTCCCGCAAACCCTGCATTCGTGCAGGGTTTTTTATTGTCTGCGCCCTTTCTACACGCTAGCGTATCGCCCTGATTGTCAAAAAGTGTGTATGGTGTGTATCATAAAGGGACGGTAATCGCGTGAAAAGTTCAGAACTGATCGGGCTATTAGAACAGGAAGGTTGGGTTTTAACGCGGATCAAGGGAAGCCACCATCAGTTTAAGCACCCGAACTCCCGTCTGGTGATCACCGTTCCACATCCGCGAAAGGATCTGAAAGCGGGGACGCTGCGCCAAATCATGAAAGATGCCGGATTGTGCTAACCCGACGCCATGAGTTAACAGGAGAAATTATGTTCTACCCTGCTTATGTACATTCTGAACCGGACGGCAGCGCCAGCGGCTTCTTTCCCGATGTGCCAGGCTGCTATTTTGCCGGCGATACCCTGGACAGAGCCTTTGAAGACGCCAGAAGTGCGCTGGACGCCCATTTCGAATTCTTGAGCGAAGACAATCAGCCCATTCCCGGCCCACAGGCCGTGACCTTTCATCTGGCACAGAATAACGACAGTCTGAATGGCGGGCAGTGGTTGTTGGTCAATATTAATATGGATAAGTTTGATGGTCGGGCGGAGCGTATCAATATTACCTTGCCGCACCGGCTGCTGAACCGCATAGATTCTCTGGTGCAGCAGCATCCCGGTTACGGTAGCCGCAGCGCCTTTTTGGCCGCCGCCGCCCGCAATGAATTATTGAAAGCCGGGTAGTCAATAGCCAGGGGGCTGAACGCCCCCCTGCTTACTGATTCAAAAACTTGTCGAGGAATTGTTGGGTACGCTGGTGCTGCGGATTAGCGAACAGCTCTTTTGCCGGCCCTTGCTCCACGATACGACCGTGGTCCATAAAAATGGCGCGGTCGGCCACGTCGCGGGCAAAGCTCATCTCGTGCGTGACGATCACCATGGTGCGCTTTTCTTCCGCCAGCGAACGTATGGTGTTGAGCACCTCGCCCACCAGCTCCGGGTCGAGCGCCGAGGTCGGTTCGTCAAACAGGATCACTTCCGGTTGCATCGCCAGCGCCCTGGCAATCGCCACCCGCTGCTGTTGGCCGCCGGAAAGACGGCGCGGATAGGCCGACTCTTTGCCGCTCAGCCCCACTTTGGTCAACAAGGCCCGTGCGCGTTGTTCCGCGCTGGCCTTGGGCTCGCCTTTTACGATGACCGGACCTTCAATAATATTTTCCAATACCGAACGGTGCGGGAACAGATTGAAGTTCTGAAACACGAACCCCACCTGCTGGCGTAAGGCACGAACCTGTTTTTTCTGTTTGCTCAGTGGCTTGGAACCGTCGATCAGTATATCGCCGACGCGAATGGTACCGGAATCCGGCACTTCCAGCAGGTTGATGCTGCGCAATAAGGTGGTTTTCCCCGAGCCGCTTGGCCCGATAATCGCCACTACCTCACCGGCACCGACTTCCAGATCAATCCCATGCAGCACCGTTTGACCGTTGAACTGCTTGGTCAGTTTTTTCACTTCAATGGCACTCATGCGTTACTCCTGATCCTGGCGGTTTACGTGGGCTTCCAGACGATTTTGCAGCGCAGAAAGCAGGGTCGCCATCACCCAGTAAATCAGCGAGGCCGCCAGATACATGGTGAACACTTCCAGGGTACGCGAGGTAATCAACTGCGCCTGACGGAACAGTTCCGGCACCTGAATGGTCGCCGCCAGCGAGGTGTCCTTCACCAGGCCGATAAAGCTGTTGCCCAACGGCGGCAATGCGGTACGCGCCGCCTGCGGCAGGATCACCCGACGCAGCGTCTGCCAGCGGGTCATGCCGATGCTGACTGCCGCTTCCCACTGCCCTTTTTCGATCGACGAAATCGCGGCACGCAGGGTTTCCGAAGTATAGGCGGCAGTATTGAGCGACAGGCCAATCAGCGCCGCCGGGAAGGGATCAAACTCGATGCCGAACTGCGGCAGGCCGTAGTAAATCATGAACAGCTGGGCAATCAACGGCGTGCCGCGAAACAGCGACACATAGATGCGCGACAGCCATGACAGCGGCCATAACGGCGAAAGGCGCATCAGCGCCAGCAGAAAACCGAGCAGTAAACCGAGCGCCATGCCCCCCAGACTGAGCTGGAGAGTGAGGATCGCGCCCCGCAATAAAAATGGCGCTGAATCCAGCGCCAGTTGGATACTTTCGTGCATTATTTAGTTACGTCCGCGCCAAACCATTTCTCGGAGATCTTCGCCAGCGTGCCGTCTTTTTGCATTTCGGCAATCGCCTGGTTAATCGCAGCCAGCAGTTCCGGGTTGTTTTTACGCACCGCCACGCCGGATTCCTGACGAGAGAAAGCCGGGCCCGCTACCGCCAGCGTGTCGCCGGTTTTC
This sequence comes from Serratia sp. GW822-FHT06D09, assembly GCF_058799515.1. Lineage (NCBI taxonomy): Bacteria > Pseudomonadati > Pseudomonadota > Gammaproteobacteria > Enterobacterales > Yersiniaceae > Serratia > Serratia sp. GW822-FHT06D09. The sequence continues at coordinate 461,378 of NZ_JBXALO010000003.1, read as the reverse complement.
TTCACCAGATCCAACGCCGCCAGACGGTCAACCAGAATAGCGTTGATACGGCCTACGCGCAGATCCTGGTATTTGGTCGGGTCATCATCATAGGTACGCACGTCCACGCCCTGCACATTGTCACGCAACCATTGCTCGTAGTTGGTGCCCAGGCCCACGCCGACCTTTTTACCCTTCAGATCTTCCGGCTTGGTGATGGTGCCTTCGTTGCCTTTCTTCACCAAGGCCTGAATACCGGAGACGGTATAAGGCGTCGAGAAATCGTATTTCTTTTTGCGCTCGTCGGAAATGGTCACCTGATTGATCACCACGTCGATGCGTTTTGAGTCCAGCGAAGCCAGCATGCCGTCCCACTTGGTAGGGTTCAGCTTGGCTTTAACGCCAAGATGCTCCGCCAGGGCGTTGGCGAAATCCACCTCGAAGCCGGTCAATTTTCCGTCTTCCCCCTGGAAGCTGAACGGCGGATAAGTGCCTTCCAACCCGACAACCAGGGTCCCGTGATGCTTCACCTGCTCCAGCAGGTTATCGGCGGCATAGGTCTGCGTGCTCAAACCGGCGGTCAGTGCAACGCTCATCACGCCCAGCAGCAATTGACGACGAACTTTGGAAAAGATCATAAACACCCCATCTGTTGTTTATCTTTTTTGATATCAGCACTTTAACAGTGTGACCGCCTGCTTGAAGGAATATAACCTTATAAATATAGTTCAAAATGGAATAACAAAGCGCGCTTACACCTGTGGATGATAGGCGAACAACGCCGGCGCACCGCCGGTATGGATAAACAGGATCGGGCCCTCGTCACGGAAGCGCTGCTGGGCTACGCCGTCGATCAGACCGGCCATCGCCTTGCCGCTGTAAACCGGATCCAACAACACCCCTTCCTGCTGCGCCAAAAGCTGTATCGCCGCCGTGCCTTCTTCGTTTGGCATACCGTACTGCGGGGCAAAATAGTCGTCCCACAGCGTAATCGGTGCCAGTTGGTCAATATCCAATGAACAGGCCAGCGCTTTTTGGATCAGCTCCACCTTGGGCAACTGGTCGATCACCTTGCGTGAAACAGTTACACCAATCAGTTGCGTTTCCGGCAGCAACTGCTGCAGGCCAACGGCCAGCCCGGCATGGGTCCCTGCGCTGCCGGAGGCCACCACTACTGAGCTGAATGCGACGTTGCTGCGCTGGCTCTGCTCGGCAATTTCCAACGCACACTGCACGTAACCCAGCGCCCCCAGCGCATTGGAGCCTCCTACCGGCACCACATAAGGCCGGAAGCCTTGCCCTTCAAGACGGGTCGCCAGATCGGCCAACTGCTGTTGCGGGTCATGCAGCGCGTCACACATCACCACTTCCGCGTTAAACAACCCGAGCAGCAAGCGGTTACCGTTGGTCAGGTAGTTTTCTGCCTGAGTGTCGATTGGGTTTTCCAGTAGCGCTACGCAGTGCAGACCCAGCTTGGCCGCCACTGCAGCCGTTTGGCGCACATGGTTAGATTGGATGGCGCCGGCGGTGACCAGCGTGTCCGCGCCTTGACGCAGCGCTTCTGCGGCAAGAAATTCCAGTTTTCTCAATTTGTTACCGCCCATCGCCATCGGCGTGACGTCGTCACGTTTGATGTAAATTTCGCGGCCAAGGTAGTCTGAAAGGCGAGACAGTTTTTCGAGCGGAGTGGCAGAGCCCACTAAATCGAGGCGCGGGAATTGCGCCAGTTTGTGTTGCAGATTCACAACTTCCCCCAGGGAATCAGGTATCAACATCTAAACGATAGATTTAGCAGATGTGAACCTAATAATCACTCTTTATTCGTGACGGGGAAAGGGTAAGATCCCCGGCTGGCGTACCGGGGAAGCCAGATCAGTAGCTTTTTTGCCAGGCAAGGTACTGGTCATATTTGCGCAGCGCAATGCGGTAATTGTTGTGCGCCGCAGAAGGCAAGTCTTCGATAATACGCTGATGGCTGGCGTTACTGGCGAATTTATCCGCCGGATAGTTGCGTTCCACCAGCATTTCATCCAGCCGACGCAGGCGCACCACGTATTCACGGATGGTGCTGTGGCTCATTTCGGTTTGCTCAAACAGATATTGCTTGAACGACATAATATCGAAATAGCTCGGATGGCTATTGCAGGAGATCTCACTGCAAAAGCGGCACAGCGCCGTCAGCTCATTTTGCACATTCAGCCAAACGTGATCGTCAATCGGCTGATCCATGCGCGCAATGGCATCTTTGTTGATGATCTTGCCACGAAACACCAACGCCATGCGATCCAATAGCTTGCCGCACTGAGAGCAATGGGTCTGGCTGTGTTTGTAATCTTTCAAATAACGACTCAGCGGCCGTTTTTTCAATAATATTCCTGGCATAGAAGCAGTCCGATTATCGCAATGGTGATCAGGTTGAAGGGTCAGAGTTGAGTGCATGTCAGTTCTCGTTCGCCAGGCGGGAGCGCAGGCGTTTTATTGCCTGGCTATGCAATTGGCTGACACGTGATTCCCCTACGTCCAGCACGGCGCCGATCTCTTTCAGGTTCAACTCTTCCTGGTAATACAGCGTCAGCACCATTTTTTCGCGTTCCGGCAACGCCTCAATGGCGTCAATCACCCGTTGGCGTAAATTGCCCTCCAGCAGATGATGTAACGGATTGGCCTCTTCGTGCCCTTCCAGCAGCGGTTCCGCGCTTTCGCCATGCTCTTCCCGCCATTCGTCGTAGGAAAAAAGCTGACTGTTATTGGTGTCCAACAGAATTTGACGGTACTCATCCAGTGGCAGGTTCAGCGTCTGCGCCACTTCCACTTCGCTGGCCGGTCTGCCGAGCCGCTGTTCCAACTGCCGCATCACCTGCGCCACTTCACGGGCATGGCGACGTACGCTGCGCGGCACCCAGTCACGGCTGCGCAACTCATCGAGCATGGCGCCGCGAATGCGTTGCACCGCATAGGTGGTAAAGGCGGTTCCCTGCAGGGCGTCATAACGCTCAACGGCGTTTAACAGCCCAATTCCCCCGGCCTGCAGCAGATCGTCGAGCTCCACGCTGGCGGGCAGCCTGACCTGCAGGCGTAACGCCTCGTGGCGCACTAACGGAACGTAGCGTAGCCAGAGAGAATTTTTGTCCATCACGCCTTCGGCGGTATACAGATCGCTCACTATGTCTAAAACCTGCGGATAAGAGAGTCAGCGCTATTATCCGTAGGGGGCAAAATGCCAATCGGCTGAACAGTCGTACAAAACGGGCCTTATTTGCGCCATGCATTAACTGAGCGGCGCGCGACCATAAAAAAACCCCGCCGAAGCGGGGTTCTTTTGCGACAGGTTAATCGGGGAGAGTCGATTAACGCAGCAGGGACAACACGTTCTGAGTAGACTGGTTAGCCTGTGCCAGAACAGAGGTGCCAGCCTGTTGCAGGATGTTGGCACGGCTCATGTTAGACACTTCGGTCGCGTAGTCAGCATCTTGAATACGAGACTGAGAAGCAGACAGGTTGTTCACGGTGCTGTTCAGGTTGTTGATAACAGAATCGAAACGGTTCTGTACCGCACCCAGGGAAGAACGCAGACCGTCAACCTGAGACAGTGCTTTGTCCAGGGTTGCCAGTGGGTCGGCAGTTTTAGGCGTGGTGCTCATTTCAGCGCCTTTGGTTACTTTACCTGCGCTGTCTGCAGTGGCCTTGAAGTATTTGGCATCTGCACCGGTACCTTCCTGGATCAGGTAAGATTTGCCACCGTCATAAGATTTCAGACCAGTAGTGTCACCCGTTGCAGTGACTTCTTCACCCACTGTAGTAACAGTTTTTGCACCGGCCAAAGCGGTCGTTGCACCTGAGTCGGTACTGCTGAAACCGGTTACTTTACCCGTAGTTTTATCGATAGTGGCTTCAAATGTTTTAGTGCCACCAGCGTCAGTACCATAGATCTTGCCATTATCTGCTTGTACGAGGTGATCCGGATCTGCTGCTGGGGTACCGATTTGTTTACCATCGATATCGATGGTGAGTTGTTTACCTGTAGCAACAGTCGTTACTGCACCGCCAACTTTGGTGGTATCAACACCGTCTGCCACGCTGAACTTATCCAGGCCCAGAGTTTTAGAGTTGATGTTTTTCAGATCGATCTGGATAGTTTCGTTGTCGTTGGCACCCACCTGGATGGTCAGCTTCTGGTCGCCGCTCAGCACTTTCACGCCGTTGAAGTCGGTTTGTTCAGAGATACGGTTGATCTCAGCCAGACGTTCGCCGATTTCGTCCTGGATGGATTTCAGGTCGCTGGAAGAGTTAGAACCGTTCTGAGACTGTACGGTCAGACGACGGATGTTTTGCAGGTTGTCGTTAACTTCGTTCAGTGCGCCTTCAGTGGTCTGCGCCAGAGAGATACCGTCGTTGGCGTTACGGGAAGCCTGAGTCAGGCCTTTGATGTTAGCGGTGAAACGGTTAGAGATCGCCTGACCCGCGGCATCGTCCTTGGCGCTGTTGATACGCAGACCGGAAGACAGACGCTCGATCGCAGTACCCAAAGAAGACTGAGATTTGTTCAGGTTGTTCTGCGCCATCAGCGACAGGCTGTTGGTATTAATTACTTGTGCCATTGTATGCTTTCCTTACGTGTCAGTTGCGATCTTCGCAACGTAGTTAAAAGGTTCGGGCTGCTTTGCCCACGGCGTCAACCACCGTCCCATCAGGTATCGGCCCTCCCCCTGCAACCTTTAGAAATTTTTTGTTTTTTTTTCGCTTCGCCGCAATGGCAGAAATAACGCGGTTTTTCCTTCCTCTATTGCGCCATCGGTTTTTAAACTTTTCGGTAAACTTTTTCTCCGCTGGGCCGATAAACGCGTAAAGCGAATAAAGTCATTATTAAGGAGAATTACGAATGGCATCGATCAGTTCATTAGGCATCGGCTCAGGACTCGACCTCAACGGCTTGCTGGACAAGCTGACCAAAGCGGAACAGCAGCGTCTGACCCCGTACACCACCCAGCAGACCAGCTACAACGCCCAGTTGACCGCCTACGGCACCCTGAAAGGCTCGCTGGAAAAGTTCGATAACCTCAGTAAAGAGCTGGCGAAACCGACGTTTTTCAACAACACCACCGCCAGCAAACACGATCAGTTTGCCATCACCACCACCGACAAGGCCGTGGCGGGGAACTACATTGTCGAAGTTCAAAAACTGGCACAGCCGCAAACGCTGACCACACAGGCATCGATTACCAATCAGACGGAAAAACTCGGCACGCCCGGCAGCATTGACCGCTCAATCACCATCACCGCAGGGGACCCGCAGAAAGAAGTGAAGATCCCACTGAGCGATGATCAAACCTCGCTGGTGGAAATGCGCGATGCGATTAACAATGCCAAAGCCGGCGTCAACGCCAGCATCATGCGGGTGGGGGACAACGACTATCAATTGGCGATCAGCTCCACGGCCACCGGCGAGAAAAACACCGTTTCGGTCCAGGTCAACAATGACGATAAGTTGGGCGCCATCCTCAACTACGACTCCGCTGCCAAAAGCAACGCAATGAAGCAAACCGTGGCCGGTCAGGATGCTGAAGTCTTGGTTAACGGCACGAAAATCAAACGCAGCACCAACTCAATTGCCGATGCCCTGCAGGGCGTGACCATCGATCTGAAAACCGTCACCAAGAAAGATGAGCCGCAGAACCTGGTGATCAGCACCGATAAAACCGGCACCGCCGACAAAATCAAAGACTGGGTCGACAACTATAACTCACTGCTGGATACCTTTAACTCGCTGACCAAATATACCCCGGTCAAAACCGGCGAGGCGCAGAATGCCAAAAACGGCGCACTGCTGGGGGATAACACCCTGCGCGGTGTTCAGTCTTCGATTAAAAGTGCGCTCAGCGGCGCGCAGGACAACCCGGAGCTGAAGGGGCTGGGTAACCTGGGGATCACCACCAACACCAAAACCGGCAAGCTGGAGATCGACAGCACCAAGCTCAACAAAGCCATCGATGAAAAACCGGAGCAGGTTGCCAACTTCTTCGCCGGCAACGGCAAAGATACCGGCATGGCCACCGAGATCCACAATGAGATCCAAAGCTACATCAAGGCCGGCGGCATCATTGAGAACTCGACCAAAAGCATCAATACCAGCCTTGACCGCCTGAACAGCAAGATCACCACCGTCACGGCCAGCATTCAAAGCACTATCGATCGCTATAAACAACAATTCGTCCAACTGGATACCATGATGTCCAAGCTGAGTGGCACCGGTGATTATTTAAAACAACAGTTCAAGTAAGAACTTTTTAACCAGGTAAAAAATCACATGTATAACCGTAGCGGAACTCAGGCCTACGCCCAGGTCAGTCTGGAAAGTGGCGTAATGAGCGCCAGCCCGCACCAGTTAATCGTGATGTTGTTTGACGGGGCGCTTAGCGCCCTGTTACGCGCACGGATACTGATGAATCAGGGTGATATCGCCGGCAAAGGACTGGCTCTGTCAAAGGCCATCAATATTATCGATAACGGCCTGAAAAGCGGTCTCGACCACCAGCAGGGCGGTGAAATGGCCGATAACCTGGCGGCGCTGTATGACTATATGAAGCGACGCCTGATGCAAGCCAACCTGCACAATGACGAAGCGGCGATTACCGAAGTGGTGAAGCTGCTGGAAAATATTGCTGACGCCTGGCGCCAGATTGGCCCCAACTACCACCCCACTCAGGACGCCGTGTAATGGAACGTCAACAACAGCTGTTAGCCGCCTATCAGCAGGTGTATAGCCTGAGTAGCCAGATGATCGTTCTGGCACAAACGGAAAGATGGGAAGACCTGGTCGAGCTGGAACTGTCCTACGTGACGGCGGTGGAAAGAACCGCCGCCTTTACCGGGCAGGCCGGTCCCTCAATGGCGTTACAGGAATTGCTGCGCCATAAGCTGCAGCAAATCCTCGACAACGAGACCGAACTAAAACGTCTGCTGCAGCAACGCATGGATCAATTGAAAGAATTAATCGGCCAGTCGACGCGCCAAAACGTGGTGAACAGCACTTACGGCCAGTTTCACGATCGCGCCTTGTTGCTGGGAGATCCACAAATCAGATGAGTTCGCAGCAATAACGGCGACAACGGAATAGATAGCAGCATGCACTATTATTCCCCGGTTAAGTCAGAATATTAATCCATGCCATTTGAATTATTCAGATATTGGGTAATTAGAAAAAATGTGCAATTCGAGCCTTGCTCTCACTTTAACGGATAAATACCACTCCGACACGGACGTTTTCTGTTCAGCAGGAAATTGATTTTTGATAGATAAAACACGCTGTTGTGTTTCACAACCTATGGAAAGATGTTGCTCCAACGCCAATCAAAGCGTAAAGATATTCATAGATAATGGCTGCGAAATGAATATCGATGGAACGTACAATTAATCTTTGTCCAGGAATTGGTGCATCGGCACACATCATTCAGCATACTGAATTATTATTTCCTTCAGTCTATTTTGAACAGCCGCATCTCTACCTGGTGCAGCAAGGTCACAAACGCGTGCGTTGGCAACAGCGTGAAGTGGTGGCGCATGCGGGCGAGCTGTTGATTATCGACGGGGGGCAAACCGTGGATATTATCAACGAACTCTCTGAGGACGGGGTATTCAGCTGTCAGCTATTGACCTGCGATCCGCAGTTGCTCACCTTATCGCCGCCCCAGGTTGAAAGCACATCACCGACTCCCTTCGACGCGGTGATGACATTATGCAATCTGCCCTGCGCGCTGATGCACAGTTTTGAGACCACCAGCCTGGCACTGGCGCTGAAGCAGCGTTTCCCCACGGTCATCATTCGCCATAAAATGCTGGAAATTCTACTGTGGTTAAAACAATTCAATATCAGCTTCATCCATAACGAAGCCAGGAATTTAACCCAACGCGTACGCCGCTGTCTGGCCACCGATCCGCACAACATCTGGACCGCGGCCGAAGTCGCCGAAACCTTGTCAATGAGCGAGGTGGTGCTGCGACGCAAGCTGTCGGCGGAGAATACCGCGCTGCGTAATCTGATGATAGACGTGCGAATGAGCAGCGCCTTGGCCCTGCTGCAATCTACCGATTGGCCAATATCGGCGATCGCCCAGCACGTGGGGTATGAAAGCGCTTCGCGGTTTGCCGAGCGCTTTCGCAAACGTTTCGGCTTTGCGCCCACCGCCATTCGCGGACATCAGCGGGCCATGGAACCCATGGCCATTCGTCCCGATCATTTCAGCATGATGCAAGCCCCGGAGTGATTGCTGCCGGCGTAAATTAAATCATTGAACAATGAAACTGTGGTTTATAGCGGCAATATTGGCGCAAAACAGGCGAGTGGGATAGCATCGGCGAGCATTCAGGTCATCAGAGGTGAATAAATCATGCTCAACGAAAAACTGCTATTTTCCCTCGCGGTGTTGCTACTCGGCCTATGGTTGCTGGGCCTGACCTACGAAGAAGACGCCATGCGGCTGCTGGCAGGAAAATAAAGCGGCAGGGCCACACATCGTGGCCCGGGTTATTTTAGCTTTCTTTAATTAAAACGCTTATTAATACAACCAAAACGATCAGAATTAAAATACTGAACAACCGCCATCTGCGTTCACTTTTGCTACACATTATCTTATCCGGTAATTGAAACGGCCTTAACCCGGAAATTATAGCCCCGTGAATACCGTGGCAATGTGAGTTTAACCGTAGTTTCTACCCTCTTCCTCCGGTGATTGACGTTTCCGGGATCCGTTTGGGAAACGGAAATTATTGTACGTGAAAGCTATTTGTTGACCCTTACGACAATTTGCTCGAGGCTCTGACCACCAGTTCCGGCATCTGCCCGCGACTGCCGATCACGTTATGTCCGGCCAGCACTTCAAACAATAGCGTGACGGCCTGACGGGCAACCTCATCGAGGTGCATGTTCACCGCCGTTAGCGGCGGCAAAGATTCCCGGGCGCGAATACCGTCATAACGGGTGGCTAAGCGAATCCGCTGCGGTATGGCGATCGCCGCATCGTGAAAAGCGCGCACGGCGCCACAAGCAAAAGTATCAACCAGCACCAGGACGCCATTGACTTCGGGATGTTCCTGCAACATCTGACACGCAGCCTGATAGCCAGCCGCTTCCCCTTCCTGCTCATCAAGATAATAGATCACCGGCGCCTGCCTTCCTTTACACCAGCGGTGATAGGCTGCCTCAGTTTCCAGCGAGGAAGTCCGCGGCGTATGCCCGACAAAGAGCGCGCAACAGTCGGCGCCTTCAGTCTGCAGGTGGGTCAGCAACATTTTCGCCGTCGCTTCCGAATGCAAATCCACCCACGGTAGCGGCGTCGGTGTTCCCGGCGTGCGGCCAATAGTGATGCATGGGATCCCCGCCTGTTGCAAAGCTTGCAGCAGTGGATCGTTTTCGGCGGGTTCCAGCAGAATGGCGGCATCAAAGGTCACCATGTCCAGCGGGTTCTTCCCGGGCGGGACCAGGATCAGCGCATGCTGCTTTTCCAGCGCCATAATCGCCGTCGTAAGCGCGACCTCCATCATAAAACCCAGCTTCGATGCTCCGGAAGCAATGGTCAGCGGCAAGGAAGAAAGCAGTGCAATAGTGTTGGTTTTGCCGGTACGCAACTGACGGGCGCGGATATTCGGCGTGTAGTTCAGTGTCTGAATCGCCTCCTCAATACGTTGCCGGGTCTCAGGTTCGACAAAACGGGGGTGATGTAACGCATTAGATACGGTGCCAGGCGATACGCCAGCAAGGCTTGCAACATCAATGAGTCTGGCGCGTTTTTTATCTTGAGCAGTCATCTGGCTGGCGTTCCCTCCCGAGAGTTTATGCTCAGATTAGCACATTTCCAGTGTATGAATTTCCGCGCTAATACATAACAAAATCATATGAAGAAAGTGACCATTTACCGTAGCTCACTGGCAAGCATTCCTGTCTAATGGCGTTTAATTAAAACGTTTTAATGACGTATTTTGCAAGAAACCAATCACTTCAGGAGGCTACGTGACACAACTATCTCAGGATGCAGCATTCACCCTCGGGCGTCGTCCGAGCGGGCTGATCTTCTCCGATTTGGAGAAAAGCTTCGGCGGCTATACGCTCTTCGCCCCACAAACTACCGAAGGCCGGGTATATCTGGTTGATGAGCTTGGAAAAGTGGCGCACCAGTGGCAACTCCCGGTTCGTGCCGGACGCGATGCGGTGCTGCTGCCTAACGGTAACCTCGGCTATAACGGTAGTCACGGCACGTCAGCCAATCTCTATCCGGCCTGGGATCTCTGGCACGGCGGGGATTTTTATGAGGTCACTCCGGATAACGAAGTGGTCTGGCATTATGAGGATATATTCCATCACCACGACGCGCAGTGGCTGGCGAACGGTAACCTGCTGTATACCGCGGCGGTGCCACTGCCGGCGGAAATTGCCGCTCGCGTTACCGGCGGCGATCCGCGCCGCGATGCGCCGGACGGCGTCATACAGAGCGATGTCGTCAAAGAGGTCAATCGCGACGGTAAAGTGGTATGGGAATGGCGCGTCTGGGAGCATCTGGCCCCGGAAGATTTCCCGATTCATGAGATCTTCGACCGCCGCCACTGGCCGATGATAAACGGTCTGTCGGTCACCCGCGAGGGCCTGGTGTTGATGAGCCTGCGCACCACCTCCGGGGTGATTGCCGTCAATAAAGAGAGCGGCAGCGTGGTATGGCACGTGGGGCCGGATGTCGTCGCCCAACAGCACACACCGATTGAGATGGAAAATGGTTCTATTCTGGTGTTCGATAACGGCAACCTGCGCCCCGGCGTGACCTCGCCACACTCCACGGTGCTGGAGTTCGACCCGCACACCCAGGCTATTCGCTGGCAATATCGCGATATTTTCCCGCCGGCCTTTTTCTCACCCTATATGGGAAGCGCTCAGCGCCTGGCCAACGGCAATACCTTTATCTGCGAATCCGCCTTCGGTCGACTGTTTGAAGTGACTCCGCAAGGAGAAACGGTATGGGAATACATTATTCCTTACTTCAATGAATATCCGGACCATCTTAGCAAGGGGATCATCCCCGGTAAGCAGAACAGCAGCTTCCGCGCGCACCGCTACGCGGCCGATGCGCTGCCGTGGCTGAAATAATCGCTCTTCGCCGGCGCGGGTCGGCGGGGAGGTTCTCACGTATTTGGGAGGAATTTATGCCGTATTCTGACTCCGCCGTACCGGAAAACGAAGCCTTGCCTTGGCAAACTAAACTGCTGCTGGCCCTTCAACACGTGCTGGTCGTGGCCGCTACGCCGATCACCGCCGTTTTTCTTATTGCTCAGGCGCTTCACTTCAGCTCTGGCGTCACCACATCGCTGCTAAGCGCCACCTTTCTAATGTGCGGGCTGGGGGCCATCCTGCAAAGCCTCGGTATCGGCAGCTTCGGCGCGCGCCTGCCGTTTATTATGGTGCCGGGCGGCGCGCCTATCGCGATCTTCATCGCTATCGCTTTACAGACCAATATCCAGACGGCAATTGGCGCGGTGATCTTAACATCGCTGTTTTATTTTATTGCCCTGCCCGTTTTTCGCCGTTTTCTGCACCATTTCCCGCCGTTTATTATCGGGATTATGCTGCTGCTGGTCTCCATCAACCTGATTCGTCTGTATGGCGGACTCATTATCGGTCAGCCGAGCAGTAGCCACTTTGCGCAGCCCACCAACATTATTCTGGCGCTGGTCACCATCCTGATTACGCTGATCTTCGCCCTGGCGTTCAGCGGCATCCTACGTCAGCTGTCGGTCATGTTCGGCCTGCTTGCGGGCACGCTGCTGGCAATGCTGCTGGGCATCGCCGATTTTAGCGGCGTCAGCCACGGGCCGCTGTTCAGCCTGCCGCAGCTGTTTCCGTTCGGCTGGCCAATATTCAATCTGTCAGCGTCACTGCCGCTGCTGATTTATGCGGTGATTTCCATGGCTGAAGCAACTGGGCAAACGATTGCTACCGCAGAGATCGTCAAATCGACACAAAACGTCCATCAGGCCATTCCCCGAACCATCCGCGGCGACGCCGTTATTTCGCTGCTGGGCGGCGTTTTCGGTACCTCATTGATCATCACCTCCGGCGAAAATATCGGCGTGGTTCGGACCACTAACGTCAAATCACGCTACGTCACGGCGATTGCCGGATTGCTGTTAATCCTGATTGCGCTATTCTCGCCGCTGGTGCGCCTTGCCGCCTGTCTACCCGGTCCGGTAGTCTGCGGGACGGCGGTGATTGTCTTCAGTATCATCGGGGTCATCGGTATCGATATGATTGCCCGCGAGCCGCTACACAAGCCGGGAAAAACCTATGCCTTAGCCACTGGTCTGGCTATGGGGATGCTGCCGATCCTTGTGCCTGGCCTGTACCAGAATTTCCCCGTCGGCGTGCAGATGATATTGGGCAACGGTATGGCAGCGGGTACACTCACCGCGATCGTCGTCAACTCGTTATTTCTGGTGAGCGAAAGGCGGGCCGCCATGCGACTAAAAGGCTGAACCGATACACCGAATTGACCCGTTAGCCGTAGTGTTGTTTGGTTTCCGTGAGGCAGAATAACGGGCTTGCCAAAGCACTGAGCGAAATTGACCGCATCGAGCGAACCCTGTTTATACTCGACAGGTTCCGTGATCCAGCACTGCGTTGGCGGGTTCAGACGGGGCTGAATAAAGGAGAATTCTGTTACGCGCTGAAACGTGCTGTATTCATGCATCGACTGGGTGAAATCAGGGACCGAAAATCAGAGCTATCGGGCCAGTGGGCTGACTCTGCTGACGGCGGAAATCTCGCGGCGGAATACCGTGTATATGGAAATGGCGGTCGATGCCGTGAAGCGTAATGGGATGGAAATCAACGAGAAACCACTCTCGTATTTGTCCCCGTTAGGCTAATCTGACAGGTGATTATATTTGGAAAAGCAACCGGATACCTGCTTCCGGTAAGTTTCGGCGTCTGAGACCAGCTAAAGTCGGAAAGTCAGAAAATAGCCTTAACGTACAATAATTTTCGATATCCACACCGACTCCCTTCCCGGCCAGACACTTGTCTCGGCTTTAGAGAAGTTCTGCATCTCAGAATCCGAAGCCCATATTTGCCTTGCGCTAAAAAGCAAAAACCCACCGTGGGTGGGTTTAGGCCAGTTCTTAAGCTGACGTTGCCTGTTCAACAGAGAATCCAGGCTTTCAATTCTGGCCGCGGGTACGAGGCCAGTCTCATCACACCGGCATATTCATCACTTCTTGATAAGCCGAAACCAGCTTATTACGCACCTGCACCCCTAACTGCAGCGAGATGGACGATTTTTGCAGATCGACCATCACGTCATTCAGGCTGATGCCCGGCGCACCGACTTCGAAGTCCTGTGCCTGCTTGCGCGCAGCCTGCTGGGTATCGCTGATCTTGCCGATCGCCGCCATCAACTCACTGGCAAAACTGACGCCCTGCGCGGATGCGCCTTGCCCCATCTGCCCTGCCTGAATCGCCGTGGCCTGCAACTGCTGCAAAACCCCTTCAATACCCTGAATTGCCATTATGACCTCAATAAAAACGCTGCTGCCGGACGTTGTTGCATCAGACACTACTTTGATGCTGAACACCCTAACACAGCATTTTCATCCTAAAGCGGTTAATTAACTGCAAAAAACCCGGCTTATCGGGCCATCGAAATGGGCCCTAAGGGCGAATAATAACATGCCCAGAAATGGGAGCGCCGCTATACCCGTCGCTTTTCAAGTTGCAGCGTTGTTGTCTGCCCGCGCTCATCCCAATGACTGTAGGGGGCGAATATAATCGCCCCGATTAACTCAGGCGCAGCATGCCGCGCCCCTACAAGCCCCCGGGATGAGCGAGCGGGTCGCCTGGCAGCAACTTGAAAGGCATAGGGTATATTTATATGTGTATCAGGGAGTCTGTTTTGTCACACAACGCTAACCACACCGTTCATCAGCCTGGCAGGGAGCTACGCCGTGGCCCGCACCGGATCCTGAGCGTCATTGAAGGACTCGGGCTAAAATGAATGCTTCAATCTCCGCTACCGAAAGCCGCGATAATGGCCTGCTGGCCATGTGGAACCGCCTGCGCGCCAACCCCAAAGTCCCGCTGCTGATTGCGGCCTCCGCAGCCATCGCCATCGTGGTCGCGCTGCTGTTATGGGTGAAAAGTCCAGACTACCGGGTGCTGTACAGCAACATTAACGATCGCGACGGCGGCGCCATCGTCACCCAACTGACGCAGATGAACATCCCCTACCGCTTTGCCGAAAATGGCGCGGCGTTGCTGATCCCAGCCGAAAAAGTCCATGAAACCCGTCTGCGTTTGGCGCAGCTCGGCCTGCCTAAAGGCGGTGCCGTGGGCTTCGAACTGCTGGACCAGGAAAAATTCGGCATCAGCCAGTTCAGCGAGCAAATCAACTATCAGCGCGCGCTGGAAGGTGAATTGTCCCGTACCATCGAATCACTGGGGCCGGTACAAAACGCCCGGGTGCACTTGGCTCTGCCCAAGCCTTCGCTGTTTGTCCGCGAGCAAAAATCCCCTTCCGCTTCCGTGACCCTGACGTTGCAACCGGGTCGGGCCCTGGATGACGGCCAGATCAACGCCATCGTTTATATGGTCTCGAGCAGCGTAGCCGGTCTACCACCGGGCAACGTGACGGTGGTCGATCAGGCCGGCCGCCTGTTAACGCAGTCCGACGGCACCGGGCGCGATCTGAACGCCGCACAGCTTAAGTACGCCAGCGAAGTGGAAAACCGCTACCAGCGCCGTATCGAAGCGATTTTGGCCCCGATGGTCGGCAGCGCTAACGTGCGTGCTCAGGTCACCGCACAGATCGACTTCTCCACTCGCGAGCAAACTGACGAACAGTACCAACCTAACCAAGAGCCAAATAAGGCCGCCGTACGCTCACAGCAAACGAGTCAAAGCGACCAAATTGGCGGGCCATTGGTCGGCGGCGTGCCGGGCGCATTGTCCAATCAGCCGAGCTCACCGGCTGCTGCCCCGATTGAAACCGCCCAACCGGCCACCGCCGGCAATAATGCCGACGCAGCTAAAACCGATACGGCCACGGCGCGCAGTTCGGCAGCCAAGGGCAGCGGGCAGCAAAACTCCCGCCGCGATGAAACCATCAACTATGAGGTCGATCGCACCATTCGCCATACCCAGCACAAAGCCGGGACGGTACAGCGCCTGTCGGTCGCGGTGGTCATCAACTATCGCGGCACCGATAAGGACGGCAAACCACTGCCGATGAGCAAAGAGCAGTTGGCGCAGATCGAATCGCTGGCGCGTGAGTCCATGGGCTTCTCCAGCGCCCGTGGCGATACCCTCAACGTGGTCAACACGCCGTTTACCGATAACGAAATTACCGGCGGCGAGCTGCCGTTCTGGCAGAGCCAGTCGTTTATCGATCGTCTGATCGATGCCGGTCGCTACCTGCTGATCCTGCTGGTCGCCTGGGTACTGTGGCGCAAACTGGTACGCCCGCAACTGCAAAACCGTCAGGCGGTACAAAAGGCCGCGCTCGCCGCCGCCGCTACGCCGATGGCCAAGCCGGCTGACAGCAGCAAACCCAGCAATGAGGAGCTGGCGCAGCACAGGAAATCCCAGCAGCGCGTCAGTGCAGAAGTCCAGAGCCAGCGGATCCGCGATTTGGCTGATAAAGACCCACGCGTGGTCGCTCTGGTAATCCGCCAATGGATGAGTAACGAACTATGAGTCTGACCGGAACCGAAAAAAGCGCCATCCTGCTGATGACGCTGGGCGAAGATCGCGCCGCCGAGGTGTTCAAACACCTTTCCTCGCGTGAAGTGCAGCAGCTGAGTGGCACCATGGCCAGCATGAGCCAGGTGTCGCACAAGCAGCTCAATGAAATCCTGCGCGAATTTGAAGACGACGCCGAACAGTATGCCGCGCTGAGCGTCAACGCCAGCGACTACCTGCGTTCGGTGCTGGTCAAGGCGTTGGGCGAAGAACGTGCCGCCAGCCTGCTGGAGGATATTCTCGAATCTCGCGAGACCACCACCGGCATGGAAACGCTCAACTTTATGGAACCAATGAGCGCGGCCGATCTGATCCGCGACGAACATCCGCAGATCATCGCCACCATCCTGGTTCACCTCAAGCGTGGCCAGGCAGCGGACATTCTGGCGCTGTTCGACGAACGTCTGCGCAACGACGTGATGCTGCGTATCGCCACCTTCGGCGGCGTGCAGCCGGCGGCGCTGGCGGAACTGACCGAAGTGCTGAACAACCTGCTCGACGGTCAGAACCTCAAGCGCAGCAAAATGGGCGGCGTACGCACCGCAGCCGAGATCATCAACCTGATGAAAACGCAGCAGGAAGAGGCGGTTATCGACGCCATGCGCGAATACGACGGCGAGCTGGCGCAGAAGATCATCGACGAGATGTTCCTGTTCGAGAATCTGGTGGAAGTCGACGATCGCAGCATCCAGCGCCTGTTGCAGGAAGTGGAAGGCGAATCCCTGCTGGTGGCGCTCAAAGGCGCGGAACAACCACTGCGCGAGAAGTTCCTCAAAAACATGTCGCAACGCGCCGCAGATATCCTGCGCGACGATCTGGCCAACCGTGGCCCGGTGCGCATGTCGCAGGTGGAGAACGAGCAGAAGGCTATCCTGCTGGTGGTCCGTCGTTTGGCCGAGAGTGGCGAAATGATTATCGGCGGTGGCGAGGACACCTATGTCTGATCGCATTAATACCCTGCCCTGGCAGCCCTGGTCGCTCAACGATCTCAACGAGCCCAAACCGGCGCTCGACCCGCTGCCGCTGCCGGTGGAAATCACCGACGGCGCACCGCTGGACGACAGCCTGGTTCGGGAACAACAGCTCACTCAACTCCGCCTGCAGGCCGAGCAGCAGGGCCAGCAGTTAGGCTATGCGGACGGGCAGCAAAAAGGCTACGACGCCGGCTTCCAGGCCGGCATGGAAGAGGGTCGCCAGCAGGGCTTGCTGGAAGCTCAGCAACAGCAACAACCGCTGACCGCGCACTGGCAGCATCTGGTGACGGAATTCCAGCACACGCTGGACGCCCTCGACAGCGTGATTGCCTCGCGCCTGATGCAGTTGGCCCTGACTGCCGCCAAACAGGTGCTGGGCCAACCGCCGGTGTGCGACGGCACTGCCCTGCTGGCGCAGATCCAACAGTTGATCCAGCAAGAGCCGATGTTCAGCGGCAAGCCGCAATTGCGTGTGCACCCGGATGACTATCAGCGAATCGAACAACAGTTGGGTGCCACGCTCAGCCTGCACGGCTGGCGGTTGCTGGCGGACGGTCAGTTGCATCCTGGTGGCTGCAAGGTCAGCGCCGACGAAGGCGATCTTGACGCCAGCCTGGCAACCCGTTGGCATGAACTCTGCCGCCTGGCCGCTCCGGGAGACGTGTAATGACCCTGCGCCTCGGCCGCTGGCTGACCTCACTGGATGCGCTGGAAAAACGCATCGCACACGCCCCGACGGTACGCCGCTACGGCCGCCTGACCCGCGCCACCGGTTTGGTGCTGGAAGCCACCGGGCTACAGCTGCCGATCGGTGCCACCTGCCTGATCGAGCGTCACGACGCCGGTGAGGTCCAGGAAGTAGAAAGCGAAGTGGTCGGCTTTAACGGCCAGCGGCTGTTTCTGATGCCGCTGGAAGAAGTGGAAGGCATCGTGCCCGGCGCCCGGGTTTACGCCCGCATCTCGCCGGAAGGCCAAAGCGCCAGTAAGCAGCTGCCGCTCGGTCCGGCCCTGCTGGGCCGGGTACTGGACGGCAGCGCCAAGCCGCTCGACGGCCTGCCCGCACCGGAAACCGGCTACCGTGCGCCGCTGATCACCGCCCCATTCAACCCGCTGCAACGAACGCCGATCGAACAGGTGCTGGACGTCGGCGTGCGCACCATCAACGGCCTGTTGACCGTCGGTCGCGGTCAGCGCATGGGGCTGTTTGCCGGTTCCGGCGTCGGTAAAAGCGTGCTGTTGGGCATGATGGCGCGCTACACCCAGGCCGACGTGATTGTCGTCGGTCTGATCGGCGAACGTGGCCGTGAGGTGAAAGACTTTATCGAAAACATCCTCGGCCCCGAAGGCCGGGCGCGTTCGGTGGTGATCGCCGCACCGGCGGACGTCTCACCACTGCTGCGCATGCAGGGTGCGGCCTACGCCACACGCATCGCTGAAGATTTCCGCGATCGCGGCCAGCACGTGCTGTTGATCATGGATTCACTGACGCGCTACGCCATGGCGCAACGTGAGATAGCCCTGGCCATCGGCGAGCCGCCGGCCACCAAAGGCTATCCGCCTTCCGTCTTCGCCAAGCTGCCGGCACTGGTTGAACGCGCGGGCAACGGCATCAGCGGCGGTGGGTCCATTACCGCCTTTTATACCGTACTGACCGAAGGCGATGACCAACAGGATCCGATTGCCGACTCGGCACGCGCCATTCTCGATGGCCATGTGGTGCTGTCGCGACGCCTGGCGGAAGCCGGCCACTATCCGGCCATCGACATTGAAGCCTCCATCAGCCGCGCCATGACCTCGCTGATCGACGAAGAGCACTATCGTCGGGTGCGTAACTTCAAACAGATGCTGGCCAGCTACCAACGCAACCGCGATTTGATCAGCGTAGGCGCTTACGTCGCAGGCAGCGACCCGCTGCTGGATAAGGCCATGACGCTGTATCCGCAGATGGAAGCCTATCTGCAGCAAGGCATTTTCGAACGCAGCGGCTATCAGGACGCCTGCCAGCAGCTACAGCAGTTGATCGTTTAACGTCACCAAAGGCGCAATCCCGATGAAACCACAGTCCCCCCTGATTACCCTGCGCGATCTGGCGCAGGATGCAGTAGAACAGGCGACTCGCCAACTGGGCCAGGTGCGCAAAGCTCAGCAAGCCGCTGAACAGCAACTTTCCATGCTGCTCAACTATCAGGATGAGTACCGTCAGAAGCTGAATAATCAACTGAGCGGCGGTATGGAATCGTCCAACTGGCAGAACTACCAGCAGTTTATCGGCACGCTGGAACAGGCGATCGCCCAGCACCGCCAGCAGTTGACGCAGTGGGGAGAGAAAGTGGACCACGCGATGAAACAATGGCAGGACAAACAGCAACGGTTGAACGCTTTCGAAACCCTGCATACCCGAGCCCAGAGCGCGGAGTTGCAGTTGGAGAACAAACGGGATCAAAAACTGATGGATGAGTTCGCTCAACGCAGTGCACAAAGGAATATACATCAATGAACCTGAACGCTTTGCCGGGCCTGTCGCTGCCGGGCGATACCGGCCTGCTGCCGGACGCGCAGCTCCCGCTGGATGAGTCATCGCTCTCTTCCGCTTTTGCTCAACTGCTTGGCGCCCGCGTGCTGCCGGCCGACAAGTCCGCAGGCAAACTGTCACCGATGGCGTTGAGCGCAGAAGAAGACTCTGCGCCGCTGAGCCGCAACCAACTGACGCAGTTACTGGCCGCATTCGGCGAACGCGATGGGCTGTTAGCGCCTTCGCTGTTAACGCAAGGCCAGCCAGCCGCCATCAGTAACGACGAAGAGCCGACGTTGAAGCAACCGTCGCACGACGCCGCGCTGCGGCCTGCCGGTGAGATCGACGCCGCTACGCTGCAAGCGCTGTTCGCCATGCTGCCAATCGCTATTCCCCCAGCAATGCCTGATGCAGGTACCGGCGCGGCGGAACTGAGCCTTGAAGGCGATCAAGATACCCCTCAGGCTGCAACGATCCAGAGCGCTTCACTGGGGCGCCAGGCTGAGGTAACCGGCACGCAAAAGGCACCAACGCCGGTAACTCCAGCTTCGCTCGGCAGTGAAAGCCGTGCCGACATCCCACAGCAAATTGCAGTTGCGCACGAAAAACCGGATGCAGCGGCGTTGAAGCTTGGCGCCGATAGCCAATCGCCAACGCCAAACGTCCCTCTGATGGCCCCACCGGTCTCCAGCCCGACGATCGCGGCAGCGCCAGGCGCTGCGTTGGTCACTGCCCCGCCTACGCCGCAGCTAAACGCCCAGTTGGGCAGCCCGGAGTGGCAGCAGGCGTTGAACCAACAGGTGCTGATGTTCCATCGCAACGGTCAGCAAAGCGCCGAGCTGCGTCTGCATCCGCAGGAACTGGGGGCGCTGCAAATCACCCTCAAGCTGGATGACAACCAGGCACAGCTGCACATTGCCTCGGCACACGGACAGGTTCGCGCCGCCGTGGAGGCCGCGATGCCGCAACTGCGTCACGCGCTGGCTGAGAGTGGCATCAATTTGGGACAAAGCAGCGTGGGCGGCGACCAGATGCCGCAGTGGCAACAGGCGCAGCAGCACAATGGTGGGCAGCAGGGCCGCCCGGATTATCGCGAGCGTCAGGGTGACGGCGATTTGTCCGTCGATGCCCACAGCGCACCGCTGGAATTGCAGGCGATGGCCCGCGCCGTCAGCGGCGTTGATATTTTCGCCTGAGTGGCCGCAAACGCCCAAGCTGGCACGCTTTTCCCTGCCTATTCTGGCTATTGCGTGCCGGAATAGGCGCGATAATACCGCTACCCTTCATACTTGAAGCTGCATCATTGTTGGCTGCATTTGCGCGCCCCGGTCACATAGTTATCTATGCTGCTGAGGACTTACAAACTTGCCGTCGCGATGCAACTCCAAATATTTTGGGTAAATAATGTCATGCGTGCGGCTTTTACACGCGCTATATACCCGCGAGATCTTAGGTTGCAGCTTGAAAAATGAAGGGCATATACCCTATGGATTTCAAGTTGCAGCCAGGCGCCCAGCTCACTCATCCCCAGGGGCTTACTCAAGTAAGTGACTGGGGGAGTGAGTGCAGGGAACAACGCTGCAGCTTGAAAGACGACGGGTATAACAACAGGAATTTGATTTAGCTATGTCTCAAAATACCCTACCGGCAGCACCGAAACGCTCCCTTCTGGTCATACTGCTGGTGCTGATAACCCTCGTCGCCTGCGGCGCGGCCGGCTACAGCTGGTGGCAGCTCAAGCAGCACCAGGAGGGCGCGCAGCCCGTAGCCAAAGAACTCCCCCCGGCCGCACCGGTGTTTATGCCGCTGGACACCTTTACCGTCAATCTGCTGACGCCCGATAACAACCCGGATCGGGTGTTGTATATCGGCCTGACGTTACGCTTGCCGGATGAAAGTACCCGCCGCCAACTGAATGATTTCCTGCCGGAGGTGCGCAGCCGTCTGCTGATGCTGCTGTCTCGTCAGGAAGCGGGCCAGTTGAGCAGTGAACAAGGAAAGCAGCAACTGGTGGCGCAGATTAAGGACGTGCTTAGCCCGCCGCTGGTTAAGGGACAACCGAAGCAGGTGGTCAGCGACGTGCTGTTCACTGCCTTCATATTGCGGTAATCACTATGGGCGACAGCATTCTTTCACAGGCAGAGATCGACGCCTTGCTCAACGGCGACAGCGCGGGTGATGAACCCGAAGCGGTTGCCCTCAATGAGAGCGAGGTCAAGCCGTACGATCCGACCACCCAGCGCCGAGTGGTGCGCGAACGGCTGCACGCGCTGGAAATCATCAACGAACGTTTTGCCCGGCAGTTCCGCATGGGGTTATTCAACCTGCTGCGCCGCAGCCCGGACATTACCGTTGGCCCGATCAAGATCCAGCCGTACCACGAATTTGCTCGCAACCTGCCGGTGCCCACCAACCTGAACCTGGTGCACCTGAACCCGCTGCGCGGTACTGCGCTGTTCGTGTTCGCACCGAGCCTGGTGTTTATCGCCGTCGATAACCTGTTCGGGGGCGACGGTCGCTTTCCCACCAAAGTGGAAGGCCGCGAATTTACGCCAACCGAACAGCGGGTGATCAAGCGCATGCTGCGGCTGGCGCTAGACGCCTACGGCGACGCCTGGAGCGCAATTTACAAGATTGACGTGGAATACGTGCGCGCTGAAATGCAGGTGAAGTTCACCAACATCACCACGTCGCCAAACGACATCGTGGTCACCACCCCTTTCCAGGTGGAAATTGGCGCGCTGAGCGGTGAGTTCAACATCTGCATTCCGTTTGCCATGATCGAACCGCTGCGCGAACTGCTGACCAACCCACCGTTGGAGAATTCGCGGCAGGAAGACAGCCACTGGCGTGAAACGCTGGTGAAGCAGGTGCAGCATTCCGAGCTGGAGCTGATTGCCAACTTCGTCGATATCCCGATGCGCCTGTCGAAGATCCTGAAGTTGCAGCCGGGCGATGTATTACCGATTGATAAACCGGATCGCCTCATCGCCCACGTCGACGGCGTGCCGGTTTTGACCAGCCAATACGGCACGTTAAACGGGCAGTACGCCCTGCGTGTTGAACATTTGATTAACCCTATTTTGAATGCTCTGAGTGAGGAACAGCCCAAATGAGTGATCCTAAGCAACCGTCTGGCGAAGGAAAGGAATCCGTGGACGATCTGTGGGCTGATGCGTTTAACGAACAGCAAGCAACCGAAAAGACGTCTGCCAGCGATGCGGTGTTCAAATCGCTGGAGCCGCAGGATACCAGCGGCAGCCTGCAGGATATCGATCTGATCCTCGACATCCCGGTCAAATTGACCGTTGAACTGGGCCGCACCAAGATGACCATCAAGGAACTGCTGCGCCTGTCGCAGGGCTCTGTCGTGGCGTTGGACGGGCTGGCGGGTGAACCGCTGGATATTATGATCAACGGTTATCTGATTGCCCAGGGCGAAGTGGTGGTGGTGGCCGACAAATTCGGCGTGCGCATTACCGATATCATCACCCCTTCCGAGCGCATGCGCCGCCTGAGCCGCTGATGAACCCAAGCGCCGCCACGCCCACCGCGGGCACCTTGCAATCCACCGAGCCGGCACTGCCGGCCGGTTCAGTGCTGACGCAGGTCAGCAGCGCACTTGGCGGCATTTTGCTGCTGATCCTGCTGGCCGGCTGGCTGTTTCGTCGCCTGGGGTTTGCCCCACAGGCACGCAACAGCAAACTGCTCAATCTGCGCGCCAGCTGTCAGGTTGGACAGCGCGAACGCGTGGTGGTGATCGAAGTGGATAACACCTTGCTGGTGTTGGGCGTCACCGCCCAGCAAATCACCCCGCTGCATAGCCTGCCCGCGCCGGTGCAGGACACCGACGCCGCCGAAGTGACCACGCCGGCGGATTTTCGCCAACTGATGCAAAAAGTTCTCAAACGTCCGGAAAAATCGGCATGAAATCCCTCGTTCAGTGTGTCGCCTTCTGTGGGCGAGGCAAAATACTTCTGCGCGTATTGGCAGCGGCTTTACTGTTGCTCAGCCCCACCGCTTTCGCACAACTTCCCGGTCTGATCAGCCAGCCATTAGCCAACGGTGGCCAAAGCTGGTCGTTGCCGGTGCAAACCCTGGTGTTGCTGACCTCACTCAGTTTCTTGCCGGCCATGCTGCTGATGATGACCAGCTTCACGCGCATCATCATCGTACTGGGTCTGCTGCGCAATGCCCTCGGCACCCCCTCCGCCCCACCCAACCAGGTGATGCTGGGCCTGGCGCTGTTCCTGACCTTTTTCATTATGTCGCCGGTGTTCGACAAGGTTTATCAGGACGCTTATCTGCCGTTCAGTCAGGACAAAATCAGTCTGGACATCGCGCTGGATAAAGGTTCACAGCCGCTGCGCGAGTTTATGCTGCGCCAAACGCGTGAAACCGATCTGGCGCTGTATGCCAAGCTCGCCAACCAGCCGCCGCTGGCCGGGCCGGAAGCGGTGCCGATGCGCATCCTGCTGCCGGCCTACGTCACCAGCGAACTGAAAACCGCGTTCCAAATCGGCTTCACGGTGTTTATTCCGTTCCTGATTATCGATCTGGTGGTCGCCAGCGTGTTGATGGCGCTGGGGATGATGATGGTGCCACCGGCCACCATCTCGTTGCCCTTCAAGCTGATGCTGTTTGTTCTGGTGGACGGCTGGCAACTGCTGCTGGGTTCGCTGGCGCAAAGTTTCTATTCGTAATTCGCGGCATACCCGCCGCCACTGAGGGATCCATAATGACACCAGAATCGGTTATGGCGCTGGGCACCGAGGCGATGAAGGTGGCGTTGGCCCTGGCCGCGCCGCTGTTGCTCGCCGCGTTGGTCAGCGGCCTGGTGGTCAGCCTGCTGCAGGCCGCGACCCAGATCAACGAAATGACGCTGTCGTTCATTCCCAAAATCCTGGCGGTGGTCGCGACCATCGTGATTGCCGGACCGTGGATGCTGAACCTGCTGCTGGACTATATGCGCACGCTGTTCACTAATCTGCCCAACCTGATTGGTTAACCATGCTCACATTTGACAGCGCGCAGTTCGGCGTCTGGCTCAGCCAATATTTCTGGCCGCTGCTGCGCATTTTGGCGCTGATCAGCACCGCGCCGGTATTCAGCGAAAAGCAGATCAGCAAGAAGGTGAAAATTGGCCTCGGCGGGCTGATCGTGATACTGATTGCCCCCGGGCTACCCACCAGCACCGTGCCTATTTTCTCTGCGGCCGGTTTGTGGCTGGCGGCCCAGCAAATCCTGATCGGTGTCGCGCTGGGCCTGACCATGCAGTTCGCCTTCGCGGCGATACGGCTGGCCGGCGAAGTGATCGGCATGCAGATGGGTTTGTCGTTCGCCACCTTCTTCGATCCCAGCGGCGGGCCGAACATGCCAGTGTTGGCACGGCTGCTCAACCTGCTGGCGATGCTGCTGTTTCTCAGCTTCAACGGCCATCTGTGGCTGATTTCTCTGTTGGTGGACAGCTTCCATACCCTGCCGATCCAGGCCGAGCCGCTTAACGGCAATGGCTTTCTCGCCTTGACCCAGGCCGGTTCGCTGATTTTCATCAACGGCATGATGCTGGCACTGCCGCTGATCTGCCTGTTGCTGACGCTGAACATGGCGCTCGGCCTGCTTAACCGCATGACACCGCAGCTGTCGGTGTTCGTCATCGGTTTCCCGGTGACCATGACCATTGGCATTATGACCATCGGCATGATGATGCCGATGCTGGCGCCGTTTTGTGAGCACCTGTTTGGCGAGTTCTTCAACCAACTGTCCGAAGTGATACGCGGTATGTCATGACCGAATTATAAAGATGTCCTTCGGCGAAGGATAAAACCGGACAGGTGCATCGTCCGGCCATCGAAAACACTTTTATTCTTATTCCTTCCAAAGTCATAATAATCCAGCCCCGGTGTTACTTGTCTTTAATAAAATGTTCCTCTCACCCAGCATAACGCCCACAGTTACCCATTATTTTCTTCAATTCTATTACAGCCCAATCACACATCGGCCCTGAGTTACAATTAAACACGTTTAAACCCAGCATTCCCAATGAACCTCACGATGAAAGCGCCCATAATAAAAACACCTAACCCACTGATAGGAAATATTATGTAGTCTTGTCCTGTGAAAGGTCGCACATCGTAACAATAAGGTCACCAGCCAGATTTCGTGGAATAGTAAAGGTGAAGAAAGTCATTTAACCAGTAAATAGTAATTTCTCGAAATTAGCCGAGGAATTTATATTTTCCGGTCGTTACCACCTTTTAAAAATATCTCTAACCAAGGAGTCGTTATGTTAAGGAATAAATTAGTTTACTCTATTGCCTCATCATTATTTATCCCCTGTCTTGTCGGTGCATCACCACTGGTCCCTGACTTTACCCCAGTAGAAGTGATTGCCGATTACGATACCGGTATTTTTAACGTAGTATGCGATTATTCACATACGCTGGCCGATGATGCCATTGTCATGCCTGGCCGTCCTGGCTATTCAATGATGCATGACTTCTTCGGCAACACCAGCGCCGACGCCATGACCACCACTGAGTCGCTGCAGCACGCACCAAGAACCACCTGCACCTCTGCGTATGACAGTTCATCATACTGGGCACCGCAGCTGATGCGCGCTAACGGTACCCTCGTCAAACCCTCCTACATCAAAGTGTATTACCGCAACGACAACCCGGAAAAGCAGGCTGCGGCCCCTATCCCACCGGGGTTGCAGCTGCTGGCCGGCAACCACCACCGCCCCGCGGGCCAATACGATCCGCACGTATGGTTCTATTGCCGCACGTCGCTGCAAGGTGGCGAACATTCAAACCAACCACCAGAAAGTTGCCCGCAAATCCCGGGGTTTGATGAAGGTGCCGAGTTCAATATTTCGTTAAGCTTCCCTGATTGTTGGGATGGTAAAAACCTGAAAACCACCGCCAATCCTAAAAATCGCAATGCCGCATTCAGTGAGAATGGCGTATGTCCCGCGGCTTTCCCCGTGAAGATCCCGCAGTTGAACATGCGGATCCACTACGCAATGAATGATGACGGCAATCTTAAGGGTGCCAAACTGTCCATGAACCCGACGGTTGACGAGCACGGCGCCATCATCCCGGTTTGGGGCGATCTGAACAGTGCCCATGCGGACTTCTTCGCTGCCTGGAACCCGCGCACCACCCGCTACAGCGTTGAAGAGTGCCTCAATCGTAAGGTGGCCTGTGATAAAGACATTACCGGCGATTTCGAACGCAGCAGCGCCGACGGTTGGATTTCAGCTAAAGAGGGACAAAAACATTTTGATGATGCGGTCATCAAGGTCGGGGGCGAAAATAACATTGGCCTGATCAAATTCGCGCTGCCAGAGCGCCTCGACAGCCATAGCATCACCAAGGCTGATTTGCGCCTTTACGGCAACCAGGTAAGCAGCGAAACCGGGCAGGTACGGTTATATGCACTGCCGAACACCGACTGGGATGAAAATGGCAATCAGCCTGCCATCACGCAATGCCCATCGACACCAGTGTTGGATCGTGCCCAGATGTGGAAAGACACGGTGATGAAAACCTTCGATGTCACCCAAACCGTACAGCAGGCCCTGCAGGCAGGAAAGCGCGAAATCGCCTTCTGCCTGAGCGGAAGTACCTCAGCCGACGCTGAATTTAGCAGTAAAGAAGGCAAGCGTGGGCCGATATTGCGTTTCGATTTTGACCCGGTGGCCGAAGCCTCGGCCATCAAATAAAACGTTAACGCCTGCTCAACGGATGAGTTCATGGCGATAAAAAAAGGCACGTCACGCCAAACCTGTGTGGGGGAAGCGTGACGTGCCAAACAAGTGCGCCCGGTTTCAAGAATTCCCTACCGCTGCTACGCAGCAATAACGTCTTCTAAGCACACCCAAAGAGATTGCCCGCCGTGACTGCACGGCAGGCTAATAGCTATTTATTACCCGGTACTATGGATTTCGATGCCCCACCCCAGCTAGCGTAGAGGCGCGGTATGCTGCGCCCGTAACAACCATACTGGAGTGAATTTATCGGCCCCTCACAGCAAGGGGATTAGCGGTTCAACTGGAACAGCGACATCCCCTGCATATCCCCGAAGGTTTTGTATGACGCCTGCAAGGCCGCCTGCTGCATGAAATAGCTGGAAATCGACTCGGCCAGATCGGCATCAACCAGCGCGCTCATTTGCGTTTTGTTGATCATGTCGCGATCCTTGCCGATACTGTCCAGCGTATCCATTTCCTGCAGTTGGCTGCCCAGCTCCGCGCGCACGCTAAGCACTCTGTTATAAGAGTTGTCCAGGCCGCGGTTGGCTTTGGCCAGCGCATCGTTCACCTGCTGCTTGGTGGCATCATCCGCATCCTTCTGCGGTGTTTTCAACGCCTTCAGCGCGATATCAATGCTTTCAAACACGTTAGCGACGGAGGCGCTGCCATCCGGTTCCGGCTTCGGGTTGCTGGTCAATGCCATGAAGACCTTATCGCCGGTATGGCCAATGGTCATGGTGCGGTTGGCATCCACTTTCTGCTCGACCGGCGTGTTACCGCCGACATAGCTGACCGATCCGCCCTTGTCTTCAAAGGGAGGCTTGTCGTTCACAAAACCGCCAAACATATAGCGGCCGTTGCCGTCGGTGCTGTTGGCCTGGTTGAGCAACTGATCTTTCAGCCCCTGCAGCTGGGTCGCCAGCGAATCGCGGTCGTCGTCGCTTTTGGTGCCGCCGGCGCTGACGATCAGCGCTTTCATATCGGAGATGGTGCTGGTCACCCCGGCCAGCACGGTCTCTTCCATCGACACGCTTTGACGGGCAAAGGTCCGCGCCAAGGCATATTGGGTGTTTTCCGACTGTGATTGAGCCAGCATCACCGCCTGCGAAGCCGCCAGAGGATCGTCGGACGGATTGCTGACTTTTTTGCCGGTGGAAAGCTGCTCGGCGGCTTTCATAAACAGCGACTGATTGCCGGTAATGCCGGACATGTTCTGTTGGTACATCATGCTGGTGGACATGCGCATGGTGCGGGTTCCTCAAAATCAGCGACCGGAACCGCCAGGGCTCCGGTCAAAGTGGAAATCAACGGATATTCAGCAGCGCGTCAAACATTGAGCTGGCGGTTTGAATGACCTGTGCATTGGCCATGTAATATTGCTGAAAACGCAGCAATTCACCGTACTCTTCGTCCAGGTTGACGCCGGAGATCGACTGCTGCTGAATGGTCAGTTGCTTGACGATATTGGCCTGAGAAGTCGCCGAAACCTTGGCCGATGCCGTCTGGTTACCAACGCTGCTCACCATGCTGGCGTATGCGCCGCTGAAGGTGGCTTTACCGTCGACCAATTTTTTGGTCTGCAGATCGAGCAGCTTTTTGGCGTTTTCGTTATCGCCGCGGCCGCTGTCGTCTTTGCCGGCGGCGGCGATGTTCGCCGAGTCGGTAATCGCGACTTTCAAGCTGCCCGCCACGTCGCTGACCGGCTTCACGGTAAAGCTGTCGTTCTTTTGTGCCGTGCCGTCGATGTCGACCTTCAGGCCGTCAAAGCTCAGCGTCGGTTTGCCGGTGGTGGCATCGACGCCCGCCGTGGCGTTGACCTTCACGTTGTCCGGCAGACGGCTGACCTGCCAGTTGCTGCCGTCGAACTCCACCCGGTAATCGTTGGCCTTCACCTTGCTGGTATCGGTGTAGGACACCGACAGCGCCGCATCGCCGGCATTGCGGCTGTTATCCACCACGCGCCCACCACCGAAGCTGAAGAAATCGGTGCCTGCGTCGCCGTTGAGATCGAACCCGGCACGGTGCTGCTGGTTAAAGCTGTCCGCCATCGCCAGCGCCAACTGCCCCAACTGGTTGCGTGCGCTATCCAGCGATTCGCTACGGAACTTCAGTACGCCGCTGACGCTGCCGCTGGTAATTTGCCCTTCCGGCACTTCGCTGACGCCGTTGCCGCGGTTATAGCCGATGGTCAGGCGAGAAGGATCGCCGCTGGAAGGCACTGCCTCCACCTGGTAGGCATTGCTCCCCTGCACCAGCGTCAGGCCGTTGGCGAAAGACACGGTATAAGCGTCGCCGTCTTGCTGCATCACCTGCACGCCCACCACCTGGTTTAACTCAGTCACCAGTTGGTCGCGCTGATCGAGCAAGGCATTCGGCTCACCGCCGCTGCCGCGCAGGCGGGTAATTTCATCGTTCAGTTTGGCGATTTGCTGGCTGTAGCTGTTGATCTGGTTAGCGCTGTCGCTGAGCTGTTGGTTAACGCCGCTGTCCATATCGCGCAGGTATTTGTCGGTGTTATTGAACTGATTGACCAACCCATTGGCCTTGCCCAGCACCGTTTGGCGCGCGGCGTCATCGCCGGCGTTGCTGACCAGGTTCTCCAGGTTGCTGAAGAAATCCTGCATATTGGTCGACAAGGTATTGGTTTTGCTCGCCAGCAGGTTATCAATCTGCGAGATTTTCTCGAAGTAGGCGTTCTGTGCCCCGGCCTGGCTCTGTGCTCCGCGCAACTGATTGGTGATGAACTGGTTGTACTCACGGTTAACGCTGGTCACGGTGACCCCGTTGCCAATGAAGCCACTCATGGTACTCATACCGCCGTTCTGCGCCAGGATCGCAGTCTGTCGGTTATAGCCCGCCACGTTGTAGTTAGAGATGTTGTTACTGACGGTGCTGAGCGCCACCTGAGCCGCATTCAGCCCGCTCATCGCGGTATTGATTAAGCTGTTGGACATAGAAGTTCCTTTTGCTGCGGCGCCGGTGGCCCACAGGAGTCAATTAATCTGCTGAGCCGTTCACTCAGCCTGTCTTGGTTATCGGCAAAAACGGGGGAAACTTGAGGGAAAAATCCGGGTCCAGCATGCTGGACCCCTACATTTAAATACGGCCTATTGCGTAGGGGCGCTGCATGCTGCGTCCAGTGGCTAAAAAAGATCCTTCAGGTCGTGGGTATACGCCTTCACCACCTGCTCGCCGGCGTTTTTCATCTGCTGTATCACGCTGACCAACTTGCTGGCATATTGCGGATCGGTGGCGTAACCGGCCTGTTGCAGCGCCTGCGCCGCCTGCTCCGGGCTGCGGGCGTTGGCCACCCCGGCGTAGCGTGGGTTATTGGTCAACAGCTTGACGTAGTCGGCCATCGCCTCGACGTAAGAACCGTAAACCCGGAACTTCGCCTTGATCTTCTTCGCCGCGCCCTGCTCGAACTCGGTGGTGGTGATCTCGGTCACCGGCCCGTCCCAGCTGCCGCCCGCCTTGATGCCAAACAGGTTGTAGCTCGGCGAACCGTCGGCGGCCGGGATCTCACGCTGACCCCAGCCGGATTCCAGCGCGGCCTGTGCCACAATCAGCTGATGCGGAATGCCGCTCTGCTGGCTGACGACGCGCGCAGGAGTAGACAGCCGGGCAACAAAGTTGCCGTTGTTGAGCGGCAGCGGGGCCGCGCTCGGCGCTTTTGGCACCGCGCGGCGGAGAGTCTGCTCCAGCGCCTGATTCGGCAGCGTTCGCAACACCTCATCGTCCAGCGCCATCGGCGACGTGCCCGCCGTTTCGCTCGGCACCGCGTTGGCGTTGCTCATCTGCTTCACCATCATGTCGGCCAGCCCCAGGCCTTTCTGCGACATCTGCTGGGCAATTTGCTGGTCATACATTGAGGTGTAGAGCCGAGACTGATCGCTGCTCAAGATCCCATCCTGCGGCAGCGCGGCACGCATGCTTTTCAGCATCATCTGCACGAACATGCCTTCAACCTGCTGCGCCACCTGTTTCAGGTTGCCCTGCGGATCGCTCGCCGCATCGCGTTTCAGTCCATTGAGCGCCTGCGCATCATAGGCAGCGCCCGACATTGCCATCAGATCGCCGGCCATCAGATAATTTCCAGCTTGGCGCGCAGACAGCCGGCGCTTTGCATCGCCTGCAGGATAGACATCAGATCGATCGGCGTTGCCCCCAACGCGTTAAGCGCGCGGATCACGTTGTTCAGATTGGCGCTGGCGTTGACCTTCTGCAGCGAGCCGCCCTGCTGTTGCACCGAAATCTGGGTGTTCGGCGTCACCACCGTTTGCCCGCCGCCAAACGGGGTATTTGGCTGGCTGACGGTATTTTGCCGATCGACCACCACCGACAGGTTGCCTTGCGCCACCGCGCAGGAATCCAGGATCACGTCGCGGTTCATTACTACCGAACCGGTGCGTGAGTTGATGATCACCTTGGCGTCGATCGCCCCGACGCTGACATTAATGTTCTGGATCTCCGCCAGGAAGCGCACCTGCGAACTGTTGCCCTGTGGCACCAGCACCTGAATGGTACGGGCGTCCAACGGTGAAGCCGTGCCACCGCCGCGTTGACGGTTGATGGCGTCGCTGATCTGTTGTGCCAGCGTAAAGTCTTCATCGTTGAGCTGCAGGTTAATCACTCCGCCGGCCCCAAAGGTGGTCGGCAGCTCGCGCTCAATGGTGGCGCCGTTGCTGATGCGCCCACCGGCCAGTTGGTTAACCTGTACGCTGCTGCCACCGGCCGAAGCGCCGGCTCCGCCGACCAGCACGTTGCCCTGCGCCAGCGCGTAAACCTGATTATCTACCCCTTTCAGCGGCGTCATCAGCAAAGTGCCGCCACGCAGGCTCTTGGCGTTACCCATGGAGGACACCACCACGTCGATATTCTGCCCGGTGCGCGAAAACGGCGGCAGCTTGGCGGTGACCATGACCGCCGCCACGTTTTTCAACTGCATGTTGGTGCCCGGTGGCACGGTGATACCCAACTGCGACAGCATGTTGCTCAGGCTCTGGGTGGTGAACGGGGTCTGCATGGTCTGGTCACCGGAACCGTCCAGCCCCACCACCAGTCCGTAACCGATCAGCGCGTTATCGCGTACGCCCTGCACCGTGACCAGATCGCGAATGCGCTCCGCCGCGGCCGGCAGGCTCAGCGCACTAATCACCAGCGCCATTAGAAATTTCTTTAACATTGGAACCTCATTCGCCTTACCCACAAGGCGTTATTGTCGCAGGCAGTTTGGGGGCGGGCGGCGCACAGGGAATGGAGCGTACACGCAGTACGTGACTGCCCCGAGCACTGCCCAACCTCAAAATGGCAAGTAAAATAGCCTGTACTCAAAACGGTGAGACATTTAAGAAGAAGCGTTGTAACCACCCCATGGTCTGCGCTTCGTTGATATAGCCGTTGCCGACATATTCAATGCGCGCATCCGCCACCTGGGTGGAGGTAACCGAGTTGCTGCCGCTGATGGTGCGCGGGTTGACGACCCCGGAGAAACGGATGAATTCGGTGCCCTGATTAATGGCGATCTGTTTTTCCCCCACCACGTGCAGGTTTCCGTTCACCAGCACCTGATTGACCGTCACGGTAATGGTGCCGTTAAAGGTGTTGTTGGCGTTGGCCCCGCCCTTGCCACCGAAGGTGCTGTCACCGGAGATATCCATGTCGGCACGCGCATTGCCCAGCAAGCCATCGAGGTAGCGTGGCGAGGTGGCCACGCCGAACTTGCTGGCCCCGTTGCGGCTGGCGTTGGCAGAGGAGCTTTTGCTGGCGCTGACGTTTTCCTGCAGCACGATCGTCAGGGTATCGCCGACGTTGCGCGGACGACGGTCTTCAAACAGCGGCTGATAACCGTAGTTCATCGGCTGCACCGTCTGGAAAATGGAACCGTTCGGCACGGGCGCGCCCGCCGGCGCCGGCTGTGCCGTGGTAGCCCCGTCAACCAGGGGTTTATGTGGAATGTAAGCGCAGCCGCTCAGCGTCAGCATCACCATTGCCGCCAGCCAGCGTTTTCCTTGCGGCGGATTTTCCATCAGAGTTGTGGTTACCACGGGTATCGCCTTTGTTTCACAAAATAGTGTTACGGGCGCTGCAGCACCCGTGAATGTGTTGACAAAGTGGGGAAAAAGCGTGGTTTTTCCCCACTTTGTGGTTATTAGCCGAAAATCAATAATTTGATTTTCCTTCATTTTTTGTTAGCAAATCCTGACCTTCCAACCCTGTTTTAAGATTGGTTAACGACCTTGCGGGCGCAGCGGCGCCCGTCAATTACAGTTGCGTCAGCTTTTGCAGCATCTGATCGGACGTCGATACCGCTTTGCTGTTGATTTCGTAAGCACGTTGGGTCTGGATCATGTTGACCAGCTCTTCCGCCACGTTGACGTTGGAGGTTTCCACATAGCCCTGATACAGCAGACCGGCACCGTTTAGCCCAGGCGTGCTCTCGTTCGGCGCGCCAGAACTCTCGGTTTCCTGATACAGGTTCTCGCCCATGCTTTCCAGGCCGCTGTCATTGATAAAGGTGGTCAGCGTCAGTTGGCCCACCTGCTGGGCGGCGGTCTGCCCCTGCAGGGTGGCACTGACGATGCCGTCGCGGCCGACGGTGATGCTCAGGGCATTGGCCGGAATGGTGATCGCCGGTTGCACCTGGAAGCCGCTGGCGGTCACCAGTTGGCCGTTCTGATCTCTCTGGAACGAGCCGTCGCGGGTATAGGCCAGGGTGCCGTCCGGCATCATCACCTGGAAAAAGCCCTGCCCCTTGATGGCGATATCCTTGCTGTTGTTGGTCTGCGACAGGTTGCCCTGGCTGTGCAGACGCTCGGTCGCCACCGGCCGCACGCCGGTACCGATCTGCAGCCCGGACGGCAGCGTCGTCTGCTCGGAGGACTGCGCCCCCGGCTGACGCATGGTCTGGTACAGCAGATCTTCGAATACTGCACGCTGGCGTTTAAAACCGTTAGTGCTGACGTTGGCCAGGTTATTGGCGATCACGTCCATATTGGTCTGCTGCGCATCCAGACCGGTTTTGGCAATCCATAAAGATGGGATCATGGGTTATTTCCTTGCTAATTAACTCATTGATAACAATGAATTGGCGCGCTGTTCATTTTCATCCACGCTGTGGATGACCTTCATCTGCATTTCAAAGCGGCGGGCGTTGGCAATCATGTCGACCATGGTTTCCATCGGTTTGACGTTGCTGCCTTCCAGCACGCCCGGCATCACCTGCACCAGCGGATCGTTCGGCAACTGATTGCCGCGCTGCCGTTGGGTTTCCGGCGTCAGGCGGAACAACCCGTCATCGCCACGCATCACTTCGCGCGCGTCGGCCTTCACCAGTTTCAGCCTGCCGATCTGTGCAATGCTGTTCGGCGGATCGCCCGCATTCAGCGCCGAGATGGTCCCGTCGGCGGCAATGGTGATCTCTGCCGACGGGGGTACCTCAATCGGTCCGCCGTCGCCCATCAGCGGCACGCCCTGCACCGTCAACTGCCCGGTGGAGGAGATCTGGATGTTACCGTTACGGGTGTAGGCTTCGCCGCCGTCCGGCAGGCCGACGGCCAGAAAGCCGTCCTGCTGCAGCGCCACGTCCAGCGGGCGTGCGGTGTAATTCAGCGCCCCCTGACTCATGTCCGCGCCCGGCGTTGACGCGGTAACCAGCGTTCGCGTCGGCAAGCTTGGCCCATCCACCGGCACGGCACGCAGCGCCGACAGCTGGGCGCGAAAGCCCGGTGTCGATGCGTTGGCCAGATTATTGGCGGTGACAGACTGCTGTTCCAGCGTCTGTCGCGCTGCGCCCATCGCGGTATAAATCGCGTGATCCATAAATCAGTCCTATTAGCGCAGGCTAACCAGCGTTTGCAGGATCGAGTCCTGCGTTTTGATGGTTTGGGCGTTCGACTGGTAGTTACGTTGTGCGACGATCATGTTCACCAGTTCCTGGCTCAGATCGACGTTGGAGGCTTCCAGCGCGCCGCTGGTCAGTTTGCCCAAACCGCCGTTGCCCGCCAGACCTACGCGTGGCTGACCGGATGCGCCGGTTTCCTGCCAAACGTTATCGCCCTGAGAAGACAGGCCTTCCGGGTTGGAGAAGTTGGCCATGACGATCTGACCCAGCACCTGAGTCTGCTGGTTGGAGTAGATGCCCATCACCGTGCCGTCGTTGTTGATCTGGAAGTTGGTGTATTCGCCTGCGCCATAGCCATCCTGCGACACTTTGCTGACGGAGTCGGCGCTGACGCTCTGCTGCATGCTCTTGGCGAAATTCAGGGTGAAGTTCTGTGCCGGCGCGCCATCTTTGGCTTCCATCGGGATCAGCATGCTGAATTCGCCGGCGGTGCCTTGTTTGCTGGTGGTGCTGGCCAGATTGCCGCTGGTGTCGAACGTCATGGTACCGGCATCTACCGGAGCAGCCGTTCCATCCTGGGTATAAACCTGCCACTTGTTCTCGTCGGTTTTCACAAAGTAGGCGTTGATGTTGTGCGCGTTACCTAACGAGTCATAAGTGGTGATGGTGTTGACGTAGTTGTAAGAATCCTTCTTGGCGGGATCGAAGGTGTGGTTATCCGGAACCTTATGCGTGGATTTAAGGTTGGCGACCATATTGCCGGAGGTTGACGCCTTGGCGTTCATCATGCCTTCCGGAATGCTCAGCGGCACCGGGTTCGCGCCCTGTTGAATGGTCGGCGGCGTACCTGCAGCCGGGTAGCCGGTCAGTTGCAGGCCCTGCATGTTGGTCAGGTTACGGTTTTCATCCAGTTTGAACTGGCCGTTACGGCTGTAGAAAATGCCGCCGTCCTGATCCTGCAGGCGGAAGAAACCGTTGCCGGAAATCGCCACGTCCAGTGCACGGCTGGTACCGGTGGTGGTGCCGCCTTTAAAGTTCTGGGTGATCCCCGCCACCTTAACGCCCAGGCCAACCTGTGAACCGGCGAACATGTCAGCAAAGGAAACGCTGCCTGATTTAAAACCGGAAGTGGCGGAGTTAGCGATGTTGTTACCGATCACGTCCAGATTGGTTGCTGCCGCGTTTAAGCCGCTTACTGCCTGAGAAAAGGCCATGTCATTCTCCGAATAGTGGTCAGGCTATCGTCCGATAACGCCTGATAGTGTTTTGATATACCCAATGGCTTTCATGTTGCAGCCGGGCGGCAAGCGCAGGAGTCCCCAGGAGCTTACTCACGTAAGTGACTGGGGTGAGTGCGCACAGCCAACAACGCTGCAGCCTGAAGGATGAAGGGTATTGGGTTAAAGGATCTGCCGGACATCCTCCAGCGTGGCGCTACCCGCCAGGCCCAGATCCAGCTTCGCGCCGTTCGCGTCGCGGATGACGCCGTTGACCATGCCAAAATGCAGATTGCGCGCCACCAGCTGTTCGCCGTTGGCTTTGGCGTTGATCGTAAAGCTGTAGGCACCGTCCGGTGCGGTGGTGCCGTCCGTCATCGATCCGTCCCAACTGAACGAATGCACGCCAGCGGTCAGGCCGCCGAGATCAATGGTGCGTACCGCTTTGCCGGTGGCGTCGGTGATGGTGGCGGTCACCGAGTCGGCCGCACGCTCCAGTTCCAGACCAAACGGCGTAGTGCTGACCTTGCCGTCTTTGCTGCCAGCCAGAATATTGCTGCCCGGGACCATCACGCCGTGGCCGATCAAAGCGGTAGCCTGCAGCGATTGATTGCTGTTGATCTGCCCGGAGATCGACCCCAGCGTGGTGTTGAGTTTCTCGATGCCCTGAACGGTATTGATCTGCGCCAATTGGCTGGTCAGTTCATTGTTCTGCATCGGGTTGGTCGGATCCTGATTCTTCAACTGCGCCACCAGCAGCGTCAGGAAGCTGTTGCTCAGATCCTGGCTGGTGTTATTTTTTGCGTTGGCACCGATGACGCTGTTATCCAGCGATTCAGTGGTGGTTGCGGCAATCGCCATGGCAAGCTCCGGTTATTGACCCAGCGTCAGGGTTTTCATCATCATCGACTTGGTGGTGTTGAGCACCTCGACGTTGGCCTGATAGCTGCGGGAGGCGGAAATGGTGTTGACCATCTCACCCACCACATCCACGTTAGGCATGCGCACATAGCCCTTGCCGTCTGCCAGCGGGTTACCCGGCTGGTAAACCAGACGCTCCGGCGCCGGGTCGTCAACCACCTGCGCTACGCGTACGCCGCCGGTAGGTTGTCCGGCCGCGGCGGCAACTTCAAACACCACCTGCTTGGCGCGGTAGGGTTGGCCGTCCGGCCCGGTGACGCTGTCGGCATTGGCCATGTTGCTGGCGCTGACGTTCATGCGTTGCGACTGGGCAGACAGCGCCGAGCCGGAGATATCAAAAATATTCAGTAGCGACATGCGCCTTATCCTTGTTGTAACACTGACATCATCCCTTTGATCTGACCGTTGATCAGCGTCAGGTCGGTCTGATACTTCAGGCTGTTATCGGCGAAGTTGGTGCGTTCGCGATCCATGTCAACCGTGTTGCCGTCCATGGAGGGCTGATCCGGCACGCGGAACAGCAAGTCGAGCTGTGGCGGCTGCATGTTCTGCGCCGGAATATGGCGCGATGACGTCATGTTCAGCGCAATGCCGCTGCCGCTGGCGCGCCCTTGTTCCAGCACCTTGTTCAGTTGGCCGGCGAAATCGATATCCCGCGCCTGATAACCCGGGGTGTCTGCGTTGGCGATGTTGGCGGCCAGAATTTCCTGCCGCTGGGCGCGCAGGTTCAGCGCCTCTTGACCAAAGCGCAGAGCAGCGTCCAGTTTGTCGATCATGCTCCCTCCGCGAGGTTAGAATTTGGAGCCGACAGCATAAACGTCCCTTCCGCCAGCCTATCGTGGGAATAAGGGCAAAATGCGTCGCTATTTATCTGCTTAGCCTGCGCGCACTCCGGGTACACTTACGCGCACCCTGAGGCTTTTTGAGGAAGAAGCGGAGATGAAAGCGAAAATGCTGTTGTTGGCAGCCCTGCTGTGCAGCCTGAACGCACGGGCCGAAGATCTGGCGGCGCAGATCGATCGCTTCATCAGCAGCCAGTTCAGCGGCAGTCCGGTGCAGGTTAAAGTGCTGGTGCGCACGCCCGCCACCCAATGGCCACAGTGCGAATTCCCGCAGCTCTCTTTGCCACAGAATGCGCGGCGTTGGGGTAATATCAGCGTTTCGGCACGCTGCGGCCAGGAACGGCGCTTTATCCAGACCCAGGTTCAGGTGATCGGCCAATATCTGGTGTCGGCCCGCGGCATCAGCGCCGGCAGCAAGCTGACGGCGGCGGACATCAGGTTCAAAAGTGGCCGGCTCGACACCTTGCCACCGCGCACGCTAAGCGAAACCGGCAAAGCGCTGGGGGCCGTCAGCCTGCGCAATATCAGTCCCGGTCAGCCGCTGACCTTCGCCATGCTGCGTCGCGCCTGGGTGATCAAGGCCGGTCAGGCGGTGCAGGTGACCGCGCAGGGAAGTGGATTTAACATCAGCGGTACGGGCAAAGCCATGAACAATGCCGCCGCCGAAGACAATGTCCGTGTGCGTATGGCTTCCGGACAAATCGTCAGCGGTATAGCCAGTGATGACGGTACGATCCGTATTGGGTTAAATACCCTATAGCTTTCAAGTTGCAGCTAGGCGCCCAGCTCACTCATCCCCAGGCGCTTACTTTAGTAAGTAACTGGG
The DNA here is from genome assembly GCF_058799515.1 of Serratia sp. GW822-FHT06D09. Lineage (NCBI taxonomy): Bacteria > Pseudomonadati > Pseudomonadota > Gammaproteobacteria > Enterobacterales > Yersiniaceae > Serratia > Serratia sp. GW822-FHT06D09. The sequence continues at coordinate 422,739 of NZ_JBXALO010000003.1, read as the reverse complement.
GTGAGCGAGTGCAGGTAACAACGCTGCAGCTTGAAAGATGACGGTTATAAAAAGGTAAAGGTTTATCAAAACCTGCCGATAAGAAAATCATAAGCAGACTTTTATTGGCCGCCAGGGCCACAAAATATCAGCCATTGCCTTCGCGGCGACGGCATCGATGGAGATTGACCATGAGTATCGATCGCACCCAGCGGCTGCAACCCGTTCCAACGGTGCAACCTCGTGAAACCGCGACTGAAAGCCCACTTCAGCCACGCAAAGCTGCCCAGACGGAAAACACCGTCAGCGGCACCCAGGTAAAATTGAGCGACGCGCAAGCGCGCCTGATGCAGCCGGGTACGCAAGATATTGATATGAATCGGGTGGACGCCATCAAGCAGGCGATCCGCAACGGCGAACTGAAAATGGATGCCGGGAAAATTGCCGATGCGCTACTGAAAGACGCGCAAAGCGATGCCCTGTGGATGGCTAACGGCCAGCAAACGCCGGAGGCTTAACCCTCGGGTTAAACACCAAGGAATTCTTTGACAGGTGGTTATTCGTAATGGAAAGTCTGGCGCAACTGATTGATAAGCTGTTGGAAACCCTGAATGCGCTGAGTACGGTGCTGACGGAAGAACATCATCTGCTCTGTTCGGGACAATTACCGGGCGTGGCGCTGCAACGCGCTACCGATGCCAAGAGCCAGTTGCTGGCCACGGTAAACTATCTGGAGCAGCAGCGGCTGAACCTGGAGCGCGCACAGGGGCAACAGGCACCCTATTCCGCGCACCCGCGCCTGGCGGACGGCTGGCAACGAGTACAAACGCTCAGCCAGCAGCTGCGGGAAAAAAACCAGCATAACGGCATGCTGCTCAATCAACAGATCGATCACAACGCTCAGGCGTTGGCGATCCTGAGCAAGCAAAACAAATCGCTCTACGGCCCGGATGGCCAGTCGCGCAATGCCAGCCTGCTGGGGCGAAAAATCGGCGTTTAATCAAAGACACTCACCCGGCCAGCCTGAAGTCGGGTGTCTTCTTTACGCTGCGAGCCCACTCGCACTTTGAACCGTCCCTTGCCTGCACGGCAGTTTTTATTTGCACAACGCTGCGCATACCCAACCTTCCCCCATTCGCCTCCCCATTCAATTCCTTCACCCTGTGTTGGTTTTTAAACCGCTTGATCTATACCCGTAAAGGGGATAGTTTCACAGAGAGAGTGAATGACCGATATTTATCTCACCAAAACGTTTCAGGCCTTTGCTGCCCATGAACGCATCAGCGATGCCACGGTGATCAAGGCCGCACGTGAAATACAAAACCACCTCTACGAGGCTAATCCAGGCAGCTGCGTTTATAAAAAACGCGTCGCCAGAGCAGGAGGCGGAAAGCGCGGGGGCTATCGCGTGCTTATCGCTTTTCGGGATGAGGACCGCCTGTTTTTCATGCGGGGATTTGCCAAAAATGAAAAGGATACCCTGACGAATGATGAGCTCGTCGGGTTAAAGCGCTTGGCTGCGCTCTATCTGGATTACTCGCCTTTCAGGCTTTACCAGTTGGTTAATGACAGGAAGTTGAGGAGGTTGACCTATGAGCAAGATCCTTGCTGAGATCCACCAGGAAGTTCAGGAACTGCATCATGCAGGTTTTGTCGACGATGTTACTATGCGGACTTTCGACATGCTGTGCTTACGCCCGGTCAAGCACTACACCCCCGCGGACATCCGCGCCCTGCGCGAGCGTGAAAACGTCAGTCAGCCGGTGTTTGCCTTGCACCTGAACGTCAGCAAAAAAGCGGTGCAAAAATGGGAGCGCGGCGAAGCTGTCCCTAACTCCGCCGCAATGAAATTGCTTTCGCTGGTCGACCGCAGCGGTCTGGCGATCCTGACGTAGGCTGCCCGTACTGTGCATACCCGATGAATGCTACCAATGATTGTTGATACACCTGAGCGGGCTCAACCGGTGGATGATAAGACCCCAGGGCTATTTGACGAACGGCAGGTCCGAGTACCTTGTGGTATAGCTGGGGGACAGCATTTCACGTTTCATCGCCCAGCTTTTTTGGATCCCCTGCCCGGCAAACCACACCGTGCCCCGACCGGACTGATTAAGCCGATCAAGGGTCTGCATTAACTCACTGCTGTTAGGCCTGGGTTGGTGTTCATCAAACAAATTAAGCTGCGCCACCCCCTGGCTAAAGAAATCACTCAGCATCACACCGGCTTTCATATAGCGAAAATCGTCTTTCCAGATACGGTCAAGCGCACTGACAGCAACGCGAATAATGTCACGCGTATCGTTGGAAGGGATCGCCAGGCGCCCGCTGGCCTGAGGGCCGTAAAATGTTTCATTTTCGGCATGGGGACTGGTTCGCATAAAGACGCTGATCACACAGCAGAACTGCTTCTCTGCCCTGAGCTTTTCGGCTGCGCGTTCCGCATAGGTACAAATGGCCTGGCGCATATCTTGATAAGCCGTGATGCGGTGACCAAATGAGCGGCTACAGATGATCTGCTGTTTGGTGGGCGCAAACTCATCCAATGCCAAACAGGATTCGCCGCGCAATTCACGAACCGTACGTTCGAGTACCACATTAAAGTGTTTACGGATCACCCAGGTTGAACAGTCAGCAAGCTGTAGCGCCGTTTCGATTCCCATAAAGCTGAGCTTCTTGCCGATGCGGCGGCCCACGCCCCACACCTCGTCCACCGGCACTAACGCCAGCAGTTTTCGCAGACGCTCAGGATCGGACAACTCAACAACGCCCCCCGTTTGACGCCACTTCTTTGCCGCAAAATTGGCGATCTTCGCCAGTGTCTTGGTTTGCGCGATCCCCACGCCAACGGTTAACCCGGTATTCTTTAACACCCGATCGCGCATTTGATGGCCAAAGGTGCTCAGCGGAAGGCTGCTACTCAGGCCAGACACATCGATAAAAGCTTCATCGATGGAGTATATCTCTACGACAGGGGCCATCTCGATTAGCGTCAGCATCACCCGATGGCTGAGATCGGCATAAAGCGTATAATTCGAGCTGAAAACGCTGACCTGCTGGCGCCGTAATTGCTCTTTGATTTTGAAGTAAGGCGCCCCCATTTTGATGCCCAGCGCTTTGGCTTCCGCCGAAAGTGAAATAACGCATCCGTCATTGTTTGAAACGACGACGATCGGCTTGCCCTTAAGATCTGGCCGAAAAACAGTCTCGCAGGACGTGTAGAAGCTGTTGACGTCAACAAGTGCGAACATGTCGGTTTGATTTCAAGGTAAATGTCACAACGCCAAAGATTTCCAGCTCTTCTTCGGCCTGGAAAACGATCGGAGAATAATCCGTATTATGAGGCACCAGCTGAATACGTGGATGGGTTTGCAGCTCCTTCACGGTAAATTCGCCGGCCACTGCCGCTATGACGATGTCGCCATGAACGGCGGTCAAGGAACGATCAACCACCAGTAAGTCACCGTGGCTGATACCTGCGCCGATCATCGAATCACCACTGACCCGGACAAAGTACGTCGCACTGGGGTGTTTCACCACCAGCTTATTCAGGTCGAGACTGTCTTCGACATAGTCCTGAGCCGGGCTGGGAAAACCGCAGGAGACTCGCTCCATAAAGAGGGGAAGTAATAAACCGGGAGTGAGCTGACTAGGGTGAATAAACTGCATAATGGCGGATCCGAATAACTGTATTTATATACAGTATCCATGATCGTCAGCAACGATCAAGCGGCGTATAATAAAATTCCTGAAAGCAGTTGAAGCATCAGGAAATTTAAATTGGCCTACCTGCCCCGTGGCTAAACACGCTTTGGGGCAACGGAATAAAACCAGGTCGAAGGCAACGGCCTGAGGGACTTGGCTTGTGTCGTTTTAGTTTTACTCGTAATTCACAATCACCTGATTGCTGATCACGCGCAGCGGCGGATTCAGGCTGCCGCGCGCCTGCACGTAATAAACAAAACGCAGCTCGGCGTTCGCCGGTTCCCCTTTCAGCCCGGTGCTGCTGCCGCTGCCGCCGCCCAACACAATGCAGCGCGTCAGGGTGCAAAGCTGCGCCTGCATGCCCGCCGGCTCATCGGCCAGCAGCCGGTAACGCCAGCTTACGCTGGTGATGCGGGCATTGGCATCCGGCAACGCATTGGGGGCGCGTAACCCCGGCGATTCCCCCCGCTCACCACCATATTCCAGCGTGGCGCCGACGCTGTCGGCTACCCAAGAACCGGATGCTGCCTGCACGCTCAACGGCGCTAACAGGCAAATTAACGCCAGACGGTGTTTCATTATGCGGCCCCAATGGTGGAGGTCATGCGGATTTGGCGGTCGTCATTGATCTCCAGATTCGACAACACCACCATCTGCGGCAGGCTGCGACGCAGGAAACGCGCCAGCAAGGCCCGCAGTGCGTGATTCACTAACAGTACCGGCGGCGCGCTGAGCATTTCCTGCCGCTGCAACGCCTGTTTGGCCTGATCCAACAAGCGGTCCGCCAGGCCCGGTTCCAAACCGCCGCCGCCCTGCAGCGCTTGCAGTAACAGACGCTCGAGTTGGGTATCCAGGCCAATCACCTGAATTTCACCGTTGCCCGGGAACCACTGTTGGGTGATCGCCCTTCCCAGCGCCACGCGCACCACGGTGGTCAGCTCATAAGGGTCGGTTTGTGATGGGGCATGCTCCGCCAGGGTTTCAATAATGGTGCGCATATCGCGGATGGAAACCCGTTCCGCCAGCAGATTCTGCAACACCTTGTGCAGCGTAGTCAGGCTTACCACGCCCGGCACGAAATCTTCGGTCAGCTTCGGCATGTCCTGTGCGACGCGATCCAGTAATTGCTGCGCTTCCTGTCGGCCAAACAGCTCACTGGCAAACTGGCCAATCAAATGATTAAGGTGTGTCGCGACCACCGTGCTGGCTTCCACTACGGTGAAGCCCTGGATCTGCGCCTGCTCGCGCAGCGCGCTGTCAATCCATACCGCTTCCAGCCCAAACGCCGGATCGGTGGTTTTATCCCCCGCCAACTCGCCCACCGCATTGCCTGGGTTAATTGCCAGCCAGCGGCCCGGTTGCGCTTCGCCACTGCCGATTTCTACGCCCTTCATCAAAATACGGTAGCTGGCCGGCGGCAGTTCCAGGTTGTCGCGGATATGCACCACCGGTGGCAGATAGCCCATCTCCTGCGCGAATTTTTTACGGATGCCGCGGATACGGCCCAGCAATTCACCATTCTGTTGGAAATCCACCATCGGGATCAGCCGGTAACCGACCTCCATCCCCAACGGATCTTCCAGCTGCACGTCAGACCAACTGGCTTCCACCGCCTGCGGATTATCCTGCGTGACCGGCACTTCCTGCACTTTGGGCGCTTGCTGATCGCGCCCGCGCAGCCACCAGGCCAACCCTAACAGAGCGGCGGTAAACAGCAGGAATACCAGGTTCGGCATCCCCGGGACCAGCCCAAGCAGGCCGAGCACAGCGGCGCTGAGCAACATAACCCGCGGGTTGTTGAACAGTTGGCCAACCATCTGCTCGCCAACGTCCTGATCGGTCGCCACGCGAGTCACGATCACGCCGGCGGCGGTCGAAATCACCAACGCCGGGATCTGCGCCACCAGGCCGTCACCGATGGTCAGCAAGGTGTAAGTTTCCGCCGCCGTGCCCAGTTCCATTCCGTGCTGGAGCACGCCGACCAACAGACCACCGACCACGTTTAGCATCATGATCATCAGACCGGCGACCGCATCGCCACGGACGAACTTACTGGCACCGTCCATCGAACCGTAGAAGTCCGCTTCCTGCGTGACCTCAGAGCGACGTTTTTTCGCCTCTTCTTCACCGATCAAACCGGCGTTGAGATCGGCATCGATCGCCATCTGCTTGCCCGGCATGCCGTCCAGCACAAAGCGTGCGCCCACTTCGGCGATACGCCCGGCACCCTTGGTGATAACCATAAAGTTGATCAGCACCAAAATGATAAACACCACGATACCGATGGCGAAGTTACCGCCCACCAGGAAGTGACCGAAGGCCTCTACCACGCGACCTGCGGCGGCAGATCCAGTATGCCCTTCCATCAGGATGATGCGCGTCGAAGCTACGTTGAGCGACAGGCGCAGCAAGGTTGAGAACAGCAAAATGGTGGGGAATGCGGCAAATTCAAGCGTACGCTGGGTAAACATCGCTACCAGCAACACCATGATCGACAAAGCAATATTGAAGGTGAACAGCAGATCGAGGATAAATGCCGGCAACGGCAGCACCATCATCGACAGGATCATCAGGATCAGTATCGGGCCGGCCAGCACCTGCCACTGCGTATCTTTAAAACTGCCCGGCAAACGAAGCAAGGCGGCCAAATTAGCCATTTGTATTACTTTCTCCAGCAAAATCCAGTGCTTCCGGCACCGGTAAACGTTCAGGTTTTTTCGGGATCAGCCCCCCTTCGCGCCGCCAGCGTCGCAGCTGGTAAACCCAGGCCAATACTTCGGCCACGGCGGCATACAGGGTGGCGGGAATGTGTTGTCCAATCTCGCTGTGTCGATATAGGGCACGTGCCAGCGGCGGTGCTTCGAGCATGGGAATACGGTGTTCCGTTCCCAGTTCACGAATACGCAGCGCAATTTCGCCGGCCCCCTTGGCCAGCACCTTCGGCGCACTCATGTTTTTATCGTTGTACTGCAGCGCGACGGCGTAATGCGTCGGGTTGGTCACAATGACGTCGGCCTTGGGGACGTCGGCCATCATTCGCCGCCGTGCAACGGCACGCTGTTGCTGTCGGATGCGCCCTTTAACGTGCGGGTCACCCTCCTGCTCCTTGAACTCGTCGCGGATGTCCTGCTTGGTCATCTTCAGCTTTTTGAAGTGGCTCCACAGTTGGTAAAACACGTCAAACGCCACCATCGGCGTCAGCCCGAGTACCACCAGCAGGCCGCAAAAGATGATCATTCGTAGCGCGTTACCCAGCGCATCGAGCGGCTGTTGCGTCACCAGATGCAGCATCGCCGCCCAGTTGTGCCACAGGTATAAACCGGTGATCCACCCTACCAGCGTCGCCTTCAGGATGCCCTTCAACAGTTCCGCCAGCACCTGGCTGGAAAAGATGCGTTTCAGCCCGGACAGCGGGTTCATGCGCTTGAGATCGAACTTGAGCGATTTACCGCTCAGCAGCAGGCCGCCCAGCAGCATCGGCGCCGTCAGCGCTACCAGCGCCAACCCGGCCATGATCGGCAACAGCGCCCATACCGCCTGGCGTAACAACATCGCCAACTGGCGCAGCATCTGCTTGTCGTTACTGACCATGCCGTGGTCGAAATTCAGGCCCTGGGTCAGCATGGCCGCCAACTGTTGCGCCATGTTGCCGCCGGAAATCCAGATGATCGACAAGCCTGCCACCAGCATCAGCACCGACGTCAGCTCGCGGGAACGCGGGATCTGGCCATCTTCACGCGCCTTCTCCACCCTATGGGGCGTGGGGGCCTCGCTCTTTTCCAGATCGCTGTCTTCAGCCACGGGGCGGTTCCTGTGCCGGAGGGAATAAAATTGCGGTCAGCATGCCAAAAAAATGCTGATTTCATTGGTGGAACAACGGGAGAAAAGGACGGTTATTTGCGGGATGGGGAAGATTGGGGACGCAGGAGCAGTGCTGCCTGTCTGGGGCGCAACAAAATGCGCCCCAGGAGCTATCAGAAACCCAGGCTGTCCAGAAGATCGTCCACCTGCGCCTGATTGGCGATAACGCCGGCGCCATTCTGGTCGAGCTGCGGGCCATTGAGCAGGCTGTCGTTCGGTTTTTTCTCTTTCGCCGGTTGCTCAGGAATATTTTCCATCAGCACCATCAGCAGCTGCTTTTCAATCTCCTGCACCACGTCCATCATGCGTTTGATCACCTGACCGGTCAGATCCTGGAAATCCTGCGCCATCATGATTTCCAGCAGTTGGGCATTGGTGAACGCCGTATGTTCCGGCACCTGATCCAGGTACTGACGGGTATCGGTAACCAATTCACGGGCGTCGTCCAACTCGATCGGGTTGGCGAACCACTCGTCCCAACGGCCTTTCAATCCTTTGGCTTCGGACTCCAGCTGTGCCTGGCGCGGCTGCGCCGCTTCCACACAGTTCAACGCCCGTTCCGCCGCCTGCGCCGTCATGGTGACCACGTAATCAAGACGATCGCGTGCATCCGGGATTGCCTCTGCCGCCTGGGCGATCGCCTGATCGAGCCCCAGTTCGCGCATGCTGTCGCGCAGCATCCGCGTCAGTTGGCCAATGCGCGAGATGATCTCCCCCGCGGTTGCCGCATCGCTGGCAGGCATTGGAATGTCTCTCATCGCCCTCTCTCCTTACATGCCCAGTTTTTCAAAAATCTTATTGAGCTTTTCTTCCAGCGTCGCCGCCGTAAAAGGTTTCACCACGTAACCGCTGGCACCGGCCTGCGCCGCCGCGATAATGTTTTCTTTCTTGGCTTCCGCCGTCACCATCAGCACTGGCATCGCCGCCAATGCGCCATCGGCACGAATGGTTTGCAACAGTTCCAGGCCGTCCATGTTCGGCATGTTCCAGTCGGACACCACAAAATCGAAGCCGCCGGCACGCAGTTTGTTCAGCGCATCCGCACCGTCCTCGGCCTCTTCTACGTTGTTGAATCCCAACTCTTTCAGCAAGTTTCTGACGATGCGACGCATAGTGGAAAAGTCATCCACCACCAGAAATCTGAGACTCTTATCTGCCATATATACTCCCAAGGTTTACCTAATCCAAACAACAGCCAGCCTCACGGCAGCTGTTCGCTATAACCCCCTATATACCCTATGAATTTCGAGTTGCAGCCAGGCGACCAGCTCGCTCATCCTCAGGAACTTACTCAAGTAAGTGACTGGGGTGAGCGACAAATCTGTCGGGAACAGATTTGAACGCTGCGGCTCGAAAGGCGACGGGTATAATTAAGGGTAAAAATCAAATACGCAGCGCCTGGCCACCGGCAATTTGCGCCAGCATGCGTTGGCTCATGCGATCCAGTTCGACAACTTCATTCACCCCACCGGTGGCGATCGCCTCACGCGGCATGCCGAACACCACACAACTGGCCTCGTTTTGCGCCAGGGTATAGGCACCGGCACGATGCATTTCCAACATGCCCGCCGCGCCGTCATTGCCCATGCCGGTCAGGATCACGCCAACCGCATTTCGACCGGCGTACTGCGCAACCGAGCGGAAAAGCACGTCTACCGATGGCCGGTGACGGTTGACCGCCGGGCCGTCATGCAGCTTCACCTGATAGTTGGCACCGCTGCGTGACAGTTCCATATGGCGATCGCCCGGTGCGATGTAGGCATGGCCCGGCAGCACGCGTTCGCCGTCCTCGGCCTCTTTCACCGTAATCTGGCACAGCTTGTTCAGCCGCTCGGCGAACGAGCGCGTAAACCCCGGCGGCATATGCTGGGTGATCAACAACGCCGGGCTGGTGGCCGGTAGCGGTTGCAGCACCTGCCGAATGGCTTCGGTGCCGCCGGTAGAGGCCCCGATGGCAATCAGTTTTTCGCTGCTCAACAGCGGCGTATGGCTGAGGATCGCCGGTGCCGGGCTGCTGGAGCGTTGCGGCAAGCGCGCCTTGGCCGCGGTGCGAATTTTTTCGGCTATCAGCTCGCTGTAGGCCAACATGCCTTCGCGGATGCCAAGCTGCGGTTTGGTGACAAAATCCACCGCCCCCAGCTCCAGCGCGCGCAGCGTGATTTCCGACCCCTGGCCTGTCAGCGACGACACCATCACCACCGGCATCGGCCGCAGACGCATCAGTTTTTCGAGGAAGTCGAGGCCGTCCATGCGCGGCATTTCGACGTCCAGCGTCAGCACCTGCGGGTTAAACTTTTTGATCAGATCGCGCGCGACCAGAGGGTCAGGCGCGCTCGCCACCATCTCCATATCGGGATGGCTGTTGACAATTTCGGTCATCAGCTGCCGCATCAGGGCCGAATCGTCTACGCTCAATACTCTGATTTTATTCATTACCTCTCCTTGGTCAGGCCATACACGGTCTGCCCACGCAAGTAGAAATCCCGGCTGATCTGGCTGAAATTCTCGGAGTGGCCGGCAAACATCAGGCCCCCCGGTTTAAGCAAGGGCACGAAGCGGCGCAGAATGCGCTCCTGTGTCGCCTTATCGAAATAGATCATCACGTTGCGGCAGAAAATAGCGTCGAATTGCCCCGGCAACGCCCACTCTGGCGCCAACAGGTTGAGCGCCTGAAAATTCACCCGCCCCGCCAGCTCCGGCCGCACCCGCACCAACCCCTGATGCGGACCGGTGCCGCGCAGGAAATAACGCTGCATTTGCGCCGGCGTCAGAGTACGCAGATCTTCCTGGCGATAAACGCCCGCTTCCGCTTTCTCCAGCACCTGGGTATCGATATCGCTGGCCCATACCTGGCAGCCGGTGGCGCGCTGCCCGAGCACCTCACTTAAGGTGATGGCAATCGAATAAGGCTCTTCGCCGGTCGAGGCCGCCGTGCTCCACACGCTGTAGCCGTTCGGCCGCTGACGCGCGTGCTCCGCCAGGATCGGGAAGTGATGCGCTTCGCGGAAAAACGCCGTCAGGTTGGTGGTCAGGGCATTGATAAACGCCTGCCATTCGGCGCTGTTAGGATCGCTTTCCAGCAGCGCCAAATAATCGCCAAAGTCGTTCAGGCCCAGCAGCCGCAGGCGTCGCACCAGGCGGTTATAAACCATCTCGCGCTTGTGCTCTGCCAGCACGATGCCGGCACGCTGATAAATCAGTTGGCTGATGCGACGAAAATGCACGTCCAGCAACGGCAGGCGCTGCACCATCTGCGTCAACAATGTCGCAGGGTCTCTGTTAGGGTTCGACGGCGCCGGCTTCATGCCATATCACTCAAAAAAAACGGGCTGCTTATGCGGTTTGACAATCTGGGGCTTCCTTTACCACGGGTGAAACTGCGTCTTGATGGTTGGCCTGCGCGGTGAAGTTATCGTCCGCCAGGCGGAATACCGACACCGCATCGGCCAGGGTAATCGCCTGATCCTCCAGTGCGGTGGCCGCCGAGGCGGCTTCTTCTACCAGCGCGGCGTTCTGCTGGGTTACCTGATCCATTTGGGTCACGGCCTGCGTGACCTGTTCAATGCCGCGGCTTTGTTCGTCGGACGCCGAGGCGATTTCGCCCATGATGTCGGTAACCCGAGTGACCGAACGGACGATGTCCTGCATGGTGGCACCGGAGTTTTCCACCAGCACCGAACCTTGCTTGACCCGGCTGACCGATTCGTCGATCAGACCTTTGATTTCTTTTGCCGCCTGGGCGCTGCGCTGTGCCAGATTACGCACTTCGCCCGCCACCACCGCAAAACCGCGCCCCTGCTCACCGGCACGCGCCGCTTCGACCGCCGCGTTCAATGCCAGGATATTGGTCTGGAAGGCAATGCCGTCGATCACGCTGGTAATAGCGCCAATCTTCTGCGAACTGTTGGCAATGTCATGCATGGTGGTCACCACGTCGCCCGCCAGTTCGCCGCCCTTGGCTGCGGTGGTAGAGGCGTCACGCGCCAGCTGAGAGGCCTGACGTGCGTTATCGGCGTTCTGTTTCACCGTCGCGGTCAACTGTTCCATGCTGGCGGCCGTTTCTTCCAGCGAGGCGGCCTGCTGCTCGGTGCGGGAAGAGAGATCGTTGTTGCCTTCGGAGATTTCCTGCAGGCCAATCAGGATCGACTCGGCACCGTCACGTACCGCACCAACGGTGCCGATCAGCGACTGCTGCATGCGCTGTAAACTGGCGAACAGCTGGCTGATCTCATTGCGGCCATACACCTGAATCGGCGTGGCCAGATCGCCAGCTGCAATGCGGTCAAAATGACTGCGCATAATGTTTAGCGGCTGCACCAGCATATTGCGTAACCACCACATGGCGCTGCCGGTCACCACCAGCAACATCAGTACCGCACCGGCCACCAGCCAACCGGACAGGGTGAAGGATTGCTGATTCGCCGCATTGGCTTCGCTCACGTTGGCGTTTACCAACTGCAGGTACTGGACAAAATCCGCTTCAAACAAATCCTGAGTTTTCTGCGTCGGCTGGTCCATAAAGGCCTGCAGCCGATCGTTTTCCAGGAAACCGATCAGCTCACGTAACGCGCTGCGCAACCGGTCGTAACTGGCTTTGGTGGTTTCGGTCAGCTGCTGTTCCTGCTCGCTGTTACGCGGCACGGCCAGGAACTGGTTGAAATAGAGGTCGGCTTTCTGCAGCGAACTGCGCGCGTTGCCCATCAAGGCATTGACCTGATCCTGCGGCAGTTTGAGCGCCGCACGGGTCCCGGCACGGTTCAGCGTATTGCGGGCCTGCAGCAGGGAAACCCAGCTCAGGCTGAGGGCGTCGCGCTGTTGGCTGCCGAGGGTGATCAGGTTCAGATTGTGGTTATCGGAACGGAAAGCGGTGTACGACAAGCCGCTGGTGGCCAACTGCATAACACAAAAAGTCATCAACAACAGAAACAAGCTGGTAGAGACGCGGATTCGGTTAAACACTATGAACCTCCTTGCAGCCGGCCGAGGGCCAGCTTACGACGGGGAATCGGCCTCCCCCGTGAATGCAGGGAGGCCCAATGCCGGTTAGAACGTTTCCCAGTTATCCTGCGGATCGCTGGCGTTCATTTTTTTATGATTGAGTACCGGTGTTACTGCCGCCTTGCTGCTGACGGGCATTTTGAACTCTTCCTGACCTGCCGCTTTCAAGCGGAATACCGCCACGGACTGGGTCAGCATGCTGGCCTGTTCTTCCAGCGCCGCTGCCGCAGACGCGGACTCTTCCACCAACGAGGCGTTCTGCTGAGTGACGCGGTCCATTTCCGCCACCGCCTGGCCGACCTGATCGATACCGCGGCTCTGTTCGTCCGACGCCGAAGCGATTTCACCCATGATGTCGGTAACGCGGGTCACGGCATTGACGATATCGCCCATGGTTTCCCCGGCGCTTTCTACCAGTACCGAGCCCATATCGACGCGATTGACGGAGTCTTCGATCAGGCCTTTGATTTCTTTCGCCGCCTGGGCACTGCGCTGCGCCAGGTTACGCACTTCACCGGCCACCACCGCAAAGCCACGGCCCTGTTCACCAGCACGCGCAGCTTCGACCGCCGCGTTCAGCGCCAGGATATTGGTCTGGAAGGCAATGCCGTCGATCACGCCGGTAATGTCGGCAATTTTCTGCGAACTGCCGGCGATGTCGTGCATGGTCTGCACCACGTTAGCCACCACCTTGCCGCCTTTCTGCGCGGTTTCGGAGGCGCTCAATGCCAGTTGGCTGGCCTGACGGGCATTTTCGGCGTTCTGTTTCACCGTCGCGGTCAGCTGCTCCATGCTGGCGGCGGTTTCTTCCAGCGAGGCAGCCTGTTGTTCGGTACGTGAAGAGAGATCGTTGTTGCCGGCGGCAATTTCGGAAGCGCCGCTGTAGATGGCGTCGGCACCCTGACGCACGCCGCTGACGGTGTCGATCAATTCGCTCTGCATATGCTTGAGGCTGGCTGCCAGCACGCCCATTTCATTGCGGCTGGTCACGGCGATCGGCTGAGTCAAATCGCCGGCGGCAATCATCTTGATGTGTTCGATCATTCGGTTCAGCGGGCGCACCAGAATGTGGTGAATACCGCTCCACACCAGCACAATCACGGCCAGTACCACCAACAGCACCACCACCAGCGTCCAGATGGCGAAGCTGAATGACTTATTGCTGTCTTCAACCGCGGTCTGGTAAAGCTTGTCGTTTTGCGCCAGATAGATGTTGTAGATGTCTTCGAACGCGTCCTGATAGCTTTGCGTCGGCTGATCAAAGAATGCGTTGATTTTGCCTTCACCCAGCAGTTGGGTCAGTTCGGTCAGCGCGCCCTGCAAGATGCCGTATTGCTGTTTCAGCTTTTCGGCCGATTGCGCGTCCTGGCGGGCGTCGAGAGGAATTTTGTCATAGGCGGCATAGTGCTGTTCCGCAACCACCAGGTTGCTCTTGGCGCGAGCCAACAGTTCGGTGACGCTGGCGCCGCTACCGATGTTATTGGCGTCCATCATGTGACGAATACCGGCACGGTTCAGCGTGTTGCGCGCCTGCAGCAGGTTGACCCAGCTTTCGTTCAGCTCGGACTGCTGCTGGCGAATGGTCTGCAAAACGGCGAAGTTTTCTTTGTCATTCTTCAGTGAGGAGAAAAAGAGCCCGCCTGAAACCAGCTGCAAGGCGCCAAATAACACCAGCACCAGTAACAGGCTGGTGACCACCTTCATACGATTAAACATGTTTTCCCTTGTTGAACGCCCGCGCGGACAGGCCCTGATTACGTTGATTGACAGAGTTATCGGCGCGGCAGGGAAGAACTTTATGAGGAGAGGTAACTATTTTGTGCAGAGTCTGGGTTTGTCCGGTTTTCGAATCAGGGCGCGGCATGCCGCGCCCCTACGGGGAGCGGATCAGGCGCTTTTCGCTACGCTGTCGACCAGTGACATCTCTTCGCTGCTCAGCAGCTTTTCGATATCGACCAGGATCAGCATGCGTTCGCCCAACGAGCCCAGCCCGGTGAGGTATTCGGTGGCCAGCGTCACGGCAAACTCCGGCGCCGGGCGGATCTGTTCGGTGGTCAGCGACAGCACGTCAGACACGCCGTCAACCACGATACCCACCACCCGCTGACCAAAGTTCAACACGATCACCACGGTGTTTTCATCGTAGGACACGTCCTGCTGGGCGAACTTCACCCGCAAATCGATAATCGGCACAATCACGCCGCGCAGGTTGGTGACGCCCTTGATAAAGGCCGGAGTATTGGCAATGCGCGTAACCTGATCGTAACCGCGGATCTCCTGCACCTTGAGGATATCAATGCCGTATTCCTCGTTACCCAAGGTAAAAATCAGGAACTCCTGCCCTACCGTTTCGCCAGCCAGTTTGCTGACGGTTGCCAGTCCTGCCATGTCATTCACCCTTTAAATCAATAGATTAATTATTATGCAGCCGCGTCCGTCTGACGCTGCTCGCGGTTCAGGGTTTGCAGCGCCGAGACATCGACAATCAGCGCCACGCTGCCGTCACCGAGAATGGTGGCGGCGGAAATGCCCGGCACCTTGCGATAGTTGCTTTCCAGATTCTTCACCACCACCTGATGCTGGCCGATCAGTTGATCCACCAACAGCGCATAGCGGCGGCCGGCGCTTTGCAGGATCACCACAATGCCCTGGGTGGCGTCGGTTTTGGCCCCCGCCACGTCGAACACCCGGAACAGCTCCACCAGCGGCAAATATTCCCCGCGCACCTGCAACACCCGCTCGCCACCGGCCAACGGATGCAGATCTTCAGCCTGCGGCTGCAGCGATTCCATTACCGCGTTGAGCGGCAGGATAAACACTTCATTGTTCACCTTGACCGACATGCCATCGAGGATCGCCAGCGTTAACGGCAGCAAGATCCGGATAGAGGTCCCCTTGCCCGCCTGGGAATGGATTTCGACGTGCCCACCCATTTCCTGAATATTTCGCTTCACCACGTCCATGCCGACGCCACGGCCGGAAACATCGGTCACCTGCTCGGCGGTAGAAAAGCCCGGCGCGAAAATCAGCATGCCGACGTCTTCGTCGCTCATGCTGTCGCTGACCGCCAGCCCTTGTGAAGCCGCTTTGGCGAGAATTTTCTCGCGGTTCAGGCCGGCGCCGTCGTCGGTGACTTCGATACAGATATTGCCGCCCTGATGCTCTGCCGACAGGATCAGGTTCCCCACCTCCGACTTGCCCGCGGCGAGGCGCGTGGCCGGATCTTCAATGCCGTGATCCAGGCTGTTGCGCACCAGGTGCGTCAGAGGATCGATAATGCGTTCAATCAGGCTCTTATCCAGTTCGGTAGAACTGCCCTGCAGCTGCAATTCCACCTGCTTGTTCAGCTTGCCGGCCAGATCGCGCACCAGACGAGGGAAGCGGCTGAATACGTATTCCATCGGCATCATACGGATCGACATCACCGACTCTTGCAGGTCGCGTGCGTTGCGTTCCAGCTGGCTCATGCTGTTGAGCAGATCGCCGTGATTCACCGGATCCAGACTGCCGGAGCGCTGCGCCAGCATCGACTGGGTGATCACCAACTCCCCGACCAGGTTGATCAATTGGTCCACTTTTTCTACCGCTACGCGGATGCTGGTGGATTCGCTGGCCTTGGCGCGCGGTTTGGGCGTTTCCGCCACCGTCGGCGCCGGTTTGGCGGCCACGGGCGCAACGGCAACGGGAGCGACCGGCTCGATCGCTACCGGCGGCAGCTCAGCCTGAGGCGGCGTGGTGAAACTGATTTGCTCCGGCTCCAGTACAAAACACAGCACTGCGCTGATGTCATCTTCGCTGGCGGAGGTCAGCAGCGTCACTTCCAGGCTGTTTTCGGTCTGATGCGGGTTTTTCACCTCACCCAGGTTGCCCAACTCTTCCAGCATCAACGGAACTTCGTTCGGCTTCAGACCACACAGGCAAACCCGCATGCCGCCTTCGATGGCCGCCGGTGCTGCGACGGCGTGTTGCGCGACGGCAGGTGCTGCGGGGGCATCTTGCTGCTGTGCGTCCAACGCAAGCTGCCGCAACGCCTGACAGATGTATTCAAAGCTGTCGACGTCAGGCTTTTGCGAAGTTTTATAAGCGTCCAGTTGCTCCTGCATAATGTCTTTGGTTTCCAGAAACAGGTTTATAATCTCGGTGCTCAGGCTCATTTCCTGACGCCGCGCACCGTCCAACAGGTTCTCCAGCAGGTGGGTGGTTTCCTGCAGCACCGAAAAGCCAAAGGTCGCCGCACCGCCCTTGATCGAGTGCGCTGCGCGAAAAATGGCGTTCAGCGGCTCAATGTCCGGAGCCAGCGGATCCAGCTCCAGCAGGTGTTGCTCCATGTCGGCCAGCAATTCGTCTGCTTCATCAAAAAAGGTCTGATAAAACGCACTAATATCCATGCTCACGGGGTCACCTCTGCTGTGAGTCGCTGTTAGTCGGTGCAGGGACAGCCGCCGGCTGCTCCGGTGCAATGAGGGTGGCCGGAGCCGTCGCCGACGGGGCCAACGGTTTTAAATCGACCGGCTGAGCAATCTCCATCGCGTTGCTTTCGCCATTTTCATGTTCAATGCCCTGCTGGGTTTGTTTGTTGAGCACCAGTACGGTAATGCGACGGTTGATGGCATCGTCGGCGCCGTGTTGTTTCAGGCTCATGGTGGCGGCCATGCCGACCACCCGCAGGACCTTCCCTTCCGACAGTCCGCCGGCGATCAGCTCGCGTCGCGACGCGTTGGCACGATCGGCCGAAAGCTCCCAGTTGCTGTAACCGCGCTCGCCGGTGGCGTAGGGAATATCGTCGGTGTGGCCGGACAGGCTGATTTTGTTCGGCAGATCATTGAGGATCGGCGCAATCGCCCGCAGGATGTCGCGCATATAGCTTTCTACCTGCGCGCTGCCGGTTTTGAACATCGGACGGTTTTGACTGTCGATGATCTGAATGCGCAAGCCTTCATCCATCATGTTGATCAACAGATGCGGCCGCAGCGCTTTCAGGCGCGGATCGGACTCAATCAGTTCGTCCAGTTTTTCCCGCAGCTTGTTCAGCCGCAGCTCTTCGTCACGCTTCTCGAGCGTATCAATCTGCTTTTTCACCAACCCGTCTTGCTGGGTAGGATCGTCGCCGCCGCCGGGGATCGGGCTGCTTTCAGAGCTGCTCTTGTCGCCGGAAGTCAGCGCCACCTTCAGCGGCGTGCGGAAGTATTCGGCGATTTGCGTCAGTTCCTGCGGGCTGGCAATCGCCAGCAGCCACATCACCAGGAAGAAAGCCATCATTGCCGTCATAAAATCGGCGTAGGCAATCTTCCAGGAACCCCCATGATGGCTGGCGTGATGCGACTTGCGTTTTCTGACCAAAACAACCGGGTGATTCTGTTTCATGCCTGTTCTTCTTCCGTCGCCTGCTGTGCCGGCGCCTTCACGCGACGCACATGTTCTTCCAGCTCAACGAAGGAGGGACGTTCGGTGGTGTACAGCGTTTTACGGCCGAATTCGACCGCAATCTGCGGCGCGTAGCCATTCAAACTGGACAGCAAAGTGACCTTGATGCACTGCATCATTTTGACGTTTTCGGCACTTTTTTGTCGCAACAGGGTCGCCAGCGGTGAGATAAAGCCGTAAGCCAGCAAAATGCCCAGGAAGGTGCCGACCATCGCGTTGGCGATCAACGCCCCCAGCTCGGCTGCCGGGCGGTCGGCCGAGGCCAGCGCATGCACCACCCCCATCACCGCCGCAACAATGCCGAAGGCCGGCAACGAGTCACCGACCATCGCCAGGCTGCCTGCCGGCACCTCGCTTTCCTGTTCAAAGGTTTCGATCTCTTCGTCCATCAAGGCTTCGATCTCAAAGGCATTCATGTTGCCGCTCACCATCAGCCGTAAGTAATCGGTAATAAACTCCACCAGGGTGTTATCGGCAAGAATGCGGGGATAATTAGAGAAAATTTCACTTTCCTGCGGATTATCAATATCGAACTCGAGGGAAAGCATGCCTTGTTGACGGGATTTGGCCAGCAGCCGGAACAGCAGCGCCATCAGATCCATGTAGAGATCTTTGCTGTATTTCGAACGGCGCATCAGCTTGGGAATGGCGCGCAGGGTGGACTTTATTGCCTTACCGTTGTTGCCCACGATAAAAGCGCCGATACCCGCGCCGCCGATAATCAGAAATTCTGCCGGCTGATAAAGCGCGCCCAGATGGCCCCCCACAATCAGGTAGCCCCCAAAGACCGCACCCAATACCACGAGATAACCCAAAATAACTAACACACGCATTCCTTAAATTAACAATGTGGATGGAAGGTGGGCTAAGCGCGCATATGAGCCGCACAGGCACAACAGGCTGAGCTGCGCCTTTGGGTTCGGCACGCCGAACCCTGCATTTCACCAATCGGTTTAAATCTGGATAAACCGGCGCTGCCGCCGGCTCAAATTGCGCGTTTAACCTGCTCGTCCAGCAGTTGAGGAATAATATCGGCCAGTTGCGGCGAAAGTTTACGTCTTTTTACTGCGCGGGATGGGGGTTGGCATAAACTGCAAACAAAATTGTTCAACGGTTGGTGCGCGTGGGTGATAAAAGTGCCGCCGCAGCAGTTGCAGGCAGAAAGCTGCAGCATGCCGCTATCGACGAAGCGCACCAGCGTCCAGGCTCGCGTCAGCGCCAGCAACGGCGGCTCACCCGGCTGGTGCGGGCACTGTTCCAGATACAGACGGTAGGCTTTAATCACTGCTTCAACGCCCGTGCAGTGCCCGCTTTTCATCAGGAAACTGTAGGCGTTGTAGAACATCGATGAATGGATGTTCTGTTCCCAGGTCATAAACCAGTCCGTCGAGAACGGCAACATCCCTTTCGGCGGTGGACTGCCGCGTAACTCCTTATAGAGCTTGATCAAACGCCCACGGCTGAGCTGCGTTTCGCTTTCCAACATCTGCAAACGCGCACCCAGTGTAATCAGCTCCATGGCCAGCTGAATATCCTTGGCTTCCTGAACAATACTTTTCTCTGCCATCATCAAGCTCTTTTCTTCGTCGCACTGCCGTCTTTCGCCGACAGTTCTTGCAGTAAATGGCTTGAGAGCAAAATACCGGTATGGATTTGCTGCAGATCGTCCACGCGAGACTCTTTTGTCAGACGCTCGATGGTTTGGTGATCGTTAAAGCGGAAGTGGCAGACCAGCTGGTTGGTTTCAGCCAATTTGACCATTTGCGGTAACGTGAGCTGAGAAAGTGCATCGGCCATGGTTTCGTCGATACCCAAACGGAACATTGCCGAGGCTTTTTCATCATTAATCAGACGCTGTGCTAAAAGTAAATATGACAAATTGATGTCATAAATATGCTTAAGTAATTCAGACGTACCCATATTCCCCATCCCGACAGACTATGTTTAAAAACATACGCTGGGTGATAATTTTTATCGCCCGTGACCTGGGTTTGTTCCCTAAGTTGGCAATGAAGCCCTGAATAACGACCGTTATAAATTTTTCAACATCACTAAATTCGGACCATCATTCAGTATTTGATACGTGCGCAAACCAACGTGTATGGATGTACAGCATTTTGCTCCAGCGGTGTTTAATCACCGTGAAACTATTTTTACAAAATTAATAAGATTATTCCTAATGCAGCGCAACTCTACCCCTGAACCATTAGCACACACAATGTAAGTGAGAGGCAATTTTAAATACAATGTGATCTAGATCACAAAAATAAAAAATAATTAAGCCAAATAGCCCGTTACCAGTATGGTTTTTAACCGCGTTTTCGCTCACAAAACAGACATAAGTAAAAAAACGTCTTAAAAACAATGTATATAAGCCAAAAAAATATCTTTTTTAGATCAATTCGAACAAAAGCATCACCAAACTAAAATAACAGAACAAAAATCTGCTCGTAGCCGATAAAGACAGTATAAATAACCGTTTAATAAACAATAAACTATCCGCATTGAAATATAACGCATGTAAACTATAAGGTTATTAGGTTTCGGATTTGACTTAAGCTTGCGGGAATCTCCTGTTTTATTTTTCGACGAATGTTCCAATTCGATTAACAACGGCTCGGTTACGTTGTAAACAAGAAAACAGAGGTAACGATTTGTTTCCTGACAAATGGAATGAAAGCCGCAAGCTTCGGGTGGTTTTTTAGGCAGGATAATGGCAAAACGTTTTATCGGCAGTATTAATTAAAACTTTAATAGTTTTTCAGCGCCACGAAAAAAATTAGATCTTGGCTGATGTTTATGCGCCGAGAATAAGTGCTGTTAGTTTCAGTAGCACTAATAAAGTAAAACGCAGTTTCGTTTTATTTTTCTCTGAGGGGCGACTATCTCATGCGGTGTGGAAAATACCGCGTCGCGGGCCGTTCGATTAATCCTGCCGACTCGGACAGGTAACCTGCTGCCGGAGCAGGGGCGCAATCGGGATAAAAAACGTCCAACCTCAGCTATAAACCGCCCTGCTGGCCCCTAAAAAAAGCCGGAATTCAACGCCAGGCGCATTGGCAAGCGGTTCTGCCCCCCAGCACCTTGCTCCCCAACCTGAGGCTTTCCCTATTTTGTGTACAGATCAGCAAGATGCCATTGCCGACGGCGCATGGGCATATTATTATTCTCAGAGCAGGGAAACTTGCGCGCAGACAATTATTACGTATCGCAATTTATTTATTTGAAATTAATTTTTCAGGTCGCACATCACGCTTTTGCTGCTGTCACGATGACAGAGTGATGTTTTTTCGTTCGGCTACAACTCTTAACAGGCTATATTTTAATCATGACCGATACCCTGGATTACCTGATGACTTTCCGTAAATGCACCAGCTTGGACAGCGTGGAGAAAGTGTACGACAAGCTTAACTACTCCATCGATAATGACATTGAAATCAGCAACATGTATCGCGCCGCCGATCATCGTCGCGCTGAGCTGGTTGCAGGAAAACTCTTCGATTTGGGCAAGGTGCCGAAAACGCTGTGGGCACAGGTGCTATAATTTGCATTCATTGCGCGCGCAGGTAATTTATCTTTTATTGCTAAATAACGGCCATCTGTCGCGGATTTATTGGCGCGCGTGATACAAAACACATTTATTCACTTCACCAGGCTCTACCCTTTGCCCTATCAACAGGAAACAGGAGTGGAAGATGGGATATCAAAACGTTTTGGTTACCGTCGCCGTGGCGGCAGACAGCCACCGCCTGGTTGAAAAAGCCGTCTCCATCGTACGTCCTTATAACGGCAAAATTACCCTGCTAAGCACCATCGCCAATCCAGAAATGTTCAATAACTTTGCGGGCCCCATGCTGGGCGACCTGCGTGCGCTGATGGAAGAAGAAACGCTGCTGTTTCTGGAAGAACTTCGCCTGCAGGCGGATTACCCGATTGCCGACACCCTGATCGTCCACGGCGAACTGGCCGATAGCCTGAACTATGCCAGCCAACGGCAACCTTTTGATCTGGTGGTTTGCGGTAATCACAGCGACGGCATGATGAACAAAATCTCCTGCTCTGCCGCGCGCTTTATCAATACCAGCCGTATCGACGTGCTGATCATCCCACTGTAACGCTGAGCACATTAGGCCATTCGCTCTTTTCGATGATTGACTAGACTTAGACTCTCTGTCCGCATAAGGAATGCCTGATGTCTCAGTCTACACAACAAAACCGCCGTTTTCTGTTGGCTTCTCGCCCGCACGGCGAACCTGTCGCAGACAACTTCCGTCTGGAAACCGTCGCTACGCCGCAGCCCGCCGCCGGCCAGGTGTTATTGCGCACCGTCTACCTGTCGCTCGATCCTTACATGCGAGGCCGCATGAGCGACGCGCCCTCTTATGCCCCGCCAGTGCAGATTGGCGAAACCATGGTGGGCGGCACGGTCTCACGGGTCGTGACATCACAGCACCCCGATTTCAAACCCGGCGACTGGGTATTAGGCTACGACGGCTGGCAGGATTATGCCCTGTCTGACGGAAGCGGCTTACGTAACCTCGGCCCTCATCAGGCGCATCCTTCTCGTCTGCTTGGCGTCCTGGGCATGCCGGGCTTCACCGCTTATATGGGGCTGCTGGAGATCGGCCAGCCGAAACCCGGTGAAACCCTGGTGGTCGCCGCCGCCAGCGGTGCCGTCGGTTCGGTCGTCGGTCAGGTCGCCAAACTGAAAGGCTGTCGGGTAGTCGGCGTGGCGGGCGGTAAAGAGAAATGCCGCTATGTGGTGGAAGAGCTGGGCTTCGATGCCTGTGTCGATCACCGAGCCCCAGACTTCGCTGAGCAACTGGCCGCCGCCTGCCCGCAAGGCATCGATATTTATTATGAAAACGTCGGCGGTGCGGTGTTTGATGCAGTGATCCCGCTGCTGAATACCCAGGCACGTATTCCAGTCTGCGGGATTATCGCCCACTATAACGCCACCGACCTGCCCGCCGGGCCGGACCGCTTGCCGATGCTGCAGGGCTTGATCTTACGCAAGCGCATCCGTATGCAAGGCTTCATCATTTTCGATGACTTCGCGGAAGGCTTTGATAAATTCCTGCAGCAAATGAGCGAATGGGTCGATCAGGGGAAAATCAAATTCCGTGAAGACCTGGTCGACGGACTGGAAAATGCACCGCAGGCATTCATTGGCCTGTTGCAGGGCAAGAACTTCGGCAAATTGGTGATCCGCGTCGCCGACGAGTAATCCCCACTGGGCGCGGTGATGAACTGCCGCGCCCTGCTATGCCCTCAATGCAACGCACCGCCACTGAGTGATAAATCCTCATCGACCGTCAGAGTGGTATGCACAATACTGCGTACCGCCTCAATCATTGCGGCTAACGCCAGGCTGGGTTTTCCCGGATGATTGACCGCCAGCTCATGACTGTAAGGGATGTGGATAAACCCACCTTTGATCGCCAAATTTTGGCTGGCGATATGATGGCTCAGCCCGTAGAAAAGCTGGTTGCAATTATAAGTGCCTGCCGTGTGCGACACCGCGGCCGGAATGCCTGCCTGGTGTAAATGATGCACGATCGCCTTCACCGGCAGCGTGGAAAAATAGCCCACCGGCCCCCCTTCCACCACCGGGATGTCTATCGGTTGTTTTCCGGCGTTATCGGGAATGCGAGCGTCAATCAGATTGATGGCAACCCGTTCAACGGAAATTTCGCCGCGCCCGCCGGCCAGCCCCAGGCAGATCACGGCTTTGGGCCGCAGCTCTTCGATGGCGGCAATCAGCTGCTGGTTGGACAACCCCAGCACGCAGGCCAATTGACGCACCACCACTTCTGCGCCGGCGATCCGCTCTCCCGCCAGCGCCTGCGCTACCTGCCAAGAAGGGTTAACCTTATCCCCGTCAAACGGCTCAATGCCGGTCACCAATACCCTTTCCATCATCACACCTCAGGTTGTTATTGAATCCGCGTGCTCTCAGCCTAAACAACGCGCTATGATTCTGGAAATGGATTATCTGTATATAGAGTATTCATAAAATGAATTTATCCAGCGTCGATCTCAATCTTCTGGTGGTGTTTGAGGCGTTATACCAAACGCGTAACGTCACCGCTGCCGGCGGACGTCTGAACCGTGCCCAACCGTCGGTCAGCAATGCGCTGTCGCGCTTGCGGCTGTTGTTTGACGATCCGCTGTTTACCCGCAGCGGCGGCGGCATGTTGCCAACCGCGCGTGCTCACCAACTGATGCTGCAAATCCACCCGGTACTGGAACAAATCCACCAGACGCTGACGCCGCCGACGCGCTTCGATCCCGCGACGGCCAGCCAGCGCCGCTTCAGGCTAGCCGCCGGCGACTACGCCGATATCACGCTACTGCCTGCCATTATCAGCCGACTGCGGCAGGATGCGCCAGGCATCGATATCCGGGTTTCCCGGCTCGATCGCCGCAATGTGGTGCAACAGCTTGAGAGTGGTGAGATAGATGTGGCGTTGGGCGGGCATATCGAGGCGGTGAAGGGCATGCTGGTGCAGCCGTTGTTTACCGAAAGCTTTACCTGTATCGCCAGCCGGCATCATCCGCGGTTAGCTGCCGAAAGTTGGGGCTTGGCGCAATACGTCGGCCTGCCCCATGCCCTTTACGCCCCCTCGGACGACGGCTCCGCCCGTGGAATTATCGATCGTCGACTGGCGGAACTGGGGCTGGAGCGACGGGTGGCCGCAACATTTTCGCATATCGTGGCGCTGCCTGCGGTAGTCGCCGGCAGCGATCTGATCGCAACCCTGGCACACAGCGTCGCCAGCCAGTTTGCCGATCCGACGAAGGTGCGCTTTCTGCCGCTACCGGCAGAACTGGCGGTGAGCACGTTTTCTATCGATCTGGTTGCTGGTCGCCAGGCCCGGCGCGATCCGGCGCTGACCTGGCTGTGCGACACCCTTACCCAACTGAACTGGGGGAAGAGTGAATGAGAAGCGCCCTTCCTGCTACGATTAAGGCCCTAAGCTAGGCGCCGATTTCGGTGCGCACATCCAACAGTTCAGGGAAGAAAGTCAGCTCCAGCGCCTTTTTCAGGAAGCTGACGCCGCTCGAACCGCCGGTGCCCGTTTTAAAGCCGATAATCCGCTCTACCGTTTTCATATGCCGGAAACGCCACAGGTGGAAACTTTCCTCTATATCCACCAGCTTTTCGGCCATTTCATAGGCTTCCCAATACTTTTGTGGATGGTCATAGATCTCTTTAAAGGCCGGCAGCAGGTTTGGATTACGTTGGTAAGGTTGCGTCCAGTCACGTTCGATACACTCCTGCGGGATCGGCAGACCGTGGCGGGACAGGTAAAGCAGATATTCATCGTACAGGCTCGGCGCTTCAAGAATGGCCTTCAGCGCCGCGTGTTTTTCCGCATCGTTGCTGAACACCGCCAGCATGGCCGCATTCTTGTTGCCGAGCAAAAACTCAATCGAACGGTATTGATGGGACTGGAAGCCTGATGAACTGCCCAGCACGTCGCGAAACTCGACGTACTCCGACGGCGTCAGGGTTTCCAGCACCGCCCATTGCTCGAACAGCAGCCGCTGGATCTGTTTGACCCGCGCCAGGATCTTGAAGCAATGACTGAGCTTATCTTGTTGCACCAGCATCCGCGCCGCCTGCAGTTCATGCAGCATCAACTTCATCCACAGCTCCGACGTCTGGTGCTGCACCACAAACAGCATTTCATCATGGTGTTGCGGGTTGGACAGCGGGTGCTGGCAGTCCAGCAGTTGATCCAGGCACAGATAGTCGCCATAGCTCATGCGTTTGGAAAAATCGGTGACAATCGCGCTTTCTAATTCCCGTTTGTTCATCTGTTATCTCCGCTGCGCCCACGACCGGAAGCGGTGTGTAGCGTGCTGCAAACAGAAAACAATAGTTCATATCGCCCCAACCCGAAGGACTATAAACGAGAGTTGCCTCGCAGATTTCAGGGTTGGTCATGTCAGGTTGATTCCCTCCTTATGTCTGCCTGGATTGAAAATCCCCGCAGTGATTATCCGCGGGGATGGGATCAGCAACTCCTGAGCATCAACATTGCTCTGCCGATCCCCGAACCGCTGAAAATCAAGGCTCTCTGTAATCTCGTCGTCGAACCATAAAGGATCGTTCGAAGGTGATCACCGTTTCGCCCGTGGATTTGATGCCCCGCGTTTCCACCGTAATGATGCCGTTGTTCGGTTGGGATTTTGACGGACGTTTAGCCAGGATCTTACTGATGGCGTAAAGCGTATCACCGACAAAAAGCGGCTCTTTCAGGCGCACCGTTTCCCAGCCCAGATTGGCCACCGCCCTGGCAGACAATGCCTGCACGGTCATCCCGCTGACCAACGCCAGCGTGATGCTGCTGTTGACCAAAACGCGGCCATATTCCGCTTGGGCGCCATAGGCCTTGTCGAAATGCAAAGGGTGCTGATTCATCGTCAACAGGGTGAGCCAGGTGTTGTCGGCTTCGGAAAGCGTGCGCCCCGGCCAGTGTTTGATCGTCATGCCGGTTTCGAAGTCTTCATAGTCCCCTCCGTGCTCTTCCTGATACTCATTTTCGCCGACTTTTCTTAACATGGTTTTTTCTCCCTGAATGGGTATAGCGCCACCGCGGCAGCGGTGTCTTCGATGGCCAGCCCCACGCTGCGAAATACCGTGGTCTGCTCCGCCGTTGCAGCGGACTCACCCAACACGAGAGCGCCCAGCTCATTCAGTCCTTCAGGCTGAATGTATCCCTGCGCCATAGCGCTTCGAATCTCCCCCGCATCCTCCCTGGCAGCCGCGCCGGTTTCCACCACGACAAAGGCGGTTTTCAATAACGCGGGGTCGACCTCAATGGCGTCCTCGTGGGTGCCGCCGATAATGTTCAGGTGGGCCCCTGGCGCTACCCAATCGGCATACACCAAAGGTTCACGGGCACGGGTTGAGGTGGTGGTGCAGATAAGATCCGCCCCCTGCACGGCCTCGAATGCGCTACTGCAAACGCTGACCGGCGCGGTGGTCAGCGTACGAGCCCAGTGCGCAAACTCTTGCGTTCTGAGCGCCGAACGGGAAAAAATGCGCACCCTGCGGATCTGCCGCACCGCCAGCATCGCCAGCAGCGTGGCCCGTGCCTGAACCCCTGCCCCGAGGATAGCAAGATCGCCAGCCTGCTCCGGAGCACACAGCTGGGTCGCCAGTCCGGCCACCGCACCGGTTCGCAACGCGGTCAGACTAGCGCCATCGAACAAGGCCAGCATCTGGCCCGTATCGATGTCGGTGAGCAGCACCACCCCATGGATCAATGGCAACCCTCTCTCAGCATTGCCGGGCGTGAGCGTAGTGATTTTAACGCTGGCGACACCGCGTCTGTTCCAGGCCGCCGGGCTGATCAACGTCTCTGAAGGACCATGCTGGAGTAAGGTCCGCGTCGGTGATTGTTCGTCACCGCGACGTAAATCCCCGAACGCCTCACTCAGCATCGCCATGACCTGCCGCAGTCGGATCTCTCCGGACATTTCAGCTGCATTGATGATTTGCATCGTCACAGGGCGATCCTCTTCAACTGCGCGGCCACTTCTACGATAAGGTCTTCTTGCCCGGCCACGGCCTGACGTTTTCCCAATTCGAAGAAGACGTCACGCGGATCGACCCCCGCAGAGGCCGAATGGCTTAACACCGGATTTTTAAAGCCGGAAAAAACGCCGGCCAGGCCACTGACAATGCCCACGGAGTCGATCATCGGTGGGGTGACCATCAGTTCCCGAGCGGCGAGCTCGGCGGCGTCGAGAAAATGATAAAGGTCGATGCCGGTGTTGAACCCCAAACGTTCCAGTACCGGTACCAGAACTTCAAGTTGGGTGTTCCCTGCCCCAGCCCCGAATCCGCGGGCACAGCCATCAATCACGCTAGCGCCGGCCTGAGCGGCGGCAACCGAGTTGGCCACCGCCATGCCCAAATTATTGTGGGCGTGGAAAATAAGCGGCACATCTACCTGCCGCCGCATCGCGGTGATGCGTTCGGTCACATCCTGCGGCAACAGGTTGCCGGCAGAATCCATGATGCCGACGGCCTGCGCACCGTACTCCACCAGCAGTTGAGCCTGATCGGCTAACTGTTGGGGAGTGGCCATATGGCTCATCATCAGTACCGCATGCGCTTCTGCCCCGTGATCACGCAGCCATCCCAGATGACGTTCGGCCAGGGTTGCCTCAGTGCAATGGGTACCGATGCGCACCACATCCGCACCGCAGGATAACGCCTTCGACAGATCGACGATGGTTCCCCAACCGGGCAGCATAAACACGCCCATCTTGCTGTTTTGCAAACACTCGCGCACGGTGTTCAGCATGGTTTCATCACTCAACGCCGCGCGCCCGACCTGATACGAGGAGGCGCCAAGCCCGTTGCCATGGCCAACCTCGACAATCGCCACCCCCGTTTTATCTACCGCCGTCGCGTAGTCTCGTAACTGAGCCACCGTGAGCTGATGCTTCACGGCGTGTTGACCATCACGCAGGGTTGAGTCGTTAATCAGAATGGCCATTAGCCCCCTCCGTTTTATTTCGATAGCTCGCATACTGTTCGGCAACCAGGATGGCGGCAGAATTAATCAGATCCAGATTCCCGGCGTATTCAGGCATCACCTTGCTGCTGGCAACCACCTCCAGCGAGATCGAAACGCGTCCTTCGCTGACATTGAGAGCGGTAAGCGAATAGCCCGCCGAGAATCCCCGCACCGCCTCAACGGCCTCAGCAAGCACCGGAGTGATCTGTTCCTTTGTGACCCCGGGAATACCGGCGAAAATGGTGACCCTGAACATGGCGGGTGGCGCGGCCGGGCTGATGTTGAGGATCGCCTTGGTGTTGGCTACGCCGGTAAAAGCGCTGAGCGCCCGCTGCGTGGTGTCCACATATTCGTCGATGTTGATCCGGGTGGCCCGCCCCAGAATATTGCTGGCGACGGTCGCCACCACCTCGATATCGATGATGCGAAAATGTCGGCTCAGGGCATGCAAAATGGGTATCGACGCCTGTCCACCGCAGCTGATCAGGCTGACATTGCGCTCGGTCAGCGCCTCGGTTCCCGTCACCGTAGGCACGATCATTTTGCCCAGGTGGCTGGGGGTTAAGTCGATCAGTAAGGTGCCCAGCGGACGCAACAGCTCCCAATGTTTGGCATGCGACATCGCGTTGGTGGCGTCGAAAACCACATCAAAAGGCGTTGGCGACGCCAACACAGCGTCAATGCCACCGGCGCTGGTCGGGCAACCCAAGCGGGCTGCGACCTCAAGACCGGCGGAGTCCTTGTTGCGCCCCGCCAGCAACCCGCAATGCAGCAACGGGGAACGCTGGATCTTATTGACCAGATCCATGCCGATGGCGCCGGTTCCAATGACAGCGACGGAGAGCGTCATGAGTTACCCCTACTGAAACGAGCGGCCCAGGCCTTGCCTGATTGCAGGGTATTGCGCGCCATGCGGGCAAAAGGCGGCCCCACCATGTGTCCGTCCAACAAGGCAATTCCCCCTTGCGCCGCTTTCACAGCATCGGTAATGCGGCTTGCCGCCAAGAGTGCGCTCTCGCAGGGCCGTAACGTCGAGTTGATCAGTTCGAGCTCGCTGGGATGAACGGTGGCTTTGCCATGGAAGCCCAGATCTTTGACGCACTGAATTTCATTGGCCAACACGTCGGGTTCGGAAAGCCGATAGTTGGCGGTATCGATACAGCCAATACCATGTCTGGCACTCGCCAACACCATCGCCTGACGAGCGGCCAGCATCCCGGACCAGGTGATCGGCACCCCTAAAGTGGCCGCCAAATCTGCAGAGCCGAAAATCAGCCCATCCGCCACCGCCGCGACATTATCCAGATCGGTAATGGCCTCGACGGTCTCTATCGTCAGGTAAATTTCTGGGAACCTTCCGGCTGAGGCGAAGGTTTCACGCAGGAAAACCACCTCGGCAGGGGTTCGAACCATCGACATCACGATAAAACTGGGCGTGGTTTGACCGGAACACAGCATCACCAGATCATGCAAAGCGTCAATCGTGCCCAGCGCGTTGATTCGCACGGCAATATTTGCAGACGGCGGTGCATTATCGAGAGCCGTACGGCAGATGTTTCTGGCCTCCGCCTTGGCCGGGCCAGGTACGGAGTCTTCCAGATCCATCAAATGCACATCAGCGTCATAAGACAGAGCCTTGACCACACGGTTTAGTGACAAGGCCGGCGTGTACAGAATGCTGCGGGGAACAGCCCGGGCGATATCCGTCATTGCGGCCCCCTGACAGCAGAGATCACCTGGCACAGGCCGCGGATCTGCTCTTGCGTTTGTCCGGCTCGCATCATGACTCGCAGGCCGGCGGTGCCTTTGGCGACGATAGGGAAAAACACCGGCGAGACATAGAAGCCAGCCTCGATCACCTGGCGCCCCGCCTCGATCACCCGGTCATCGCTCATCGGCACCAGGCGGATCGGATAGGTATTGCCGCTTTGCTCCGTCGGGATCAGGGAATCGAACAGCGCGATGTTGTCGTACAGTTTCTTTTGTAACCGGGGCAATTCATCCGTGCGGTGAATTTCCGCCGACGCCAGGCTGGCGCCGATGGCCGCCGTATTCAGGTTTTGCGAGTAGTTGAGCCCGCCGCCAAAGCGT
The DNA here is from genome assembly GCF_058799515.1 of Serratia sp. GW822-FHT06D09. Taxonomy (NCBI): domain Bacteria; kingdom Pseudomonadati; phylum Pseudomonadota; class Gammaproteobacteria; order Enterobacterales; family Yersiniaceae; genus Serratia; species Serratia sp. GW822-FHT06D09. The sequence goes on along the minus strand of NZ_JBXALO010000003.1, from coordinate 392,143 downwards.
TCGACCAGGCGCAGCATCTGCTGCGAATAACCGTTGAGCAATATCGCCGCCCCGCTGGTGCCGAAAGCTTTGTTGAGCGTGACCACCATAATGGTGTTTTCATCCAACGCCGGACTATGGGAACGAACATAGCCAACACCGCGTTCGCCATAAGCGGAGATCGAATGCGAATCGTCGTAAAACACCATCAGGCCGTATTTGTCCTGCAGTTCAGCCAGGGCTTTGACCGGAGCATAGCCCCCCAGGCTATCGCTGCCGTCGACCACGTAACAGACCCGTTGATATTGCTTGCAGCAGTCTTCAATGAAATTCAAATCATGATAATTGCAGGTGACGACTTCGGTTTCATCGGCACAGGCGGGTTTGGCAGCCGCCAGCGACACGTGGGCGTGTTTATCGAAAATCATCAAAGGCCGCACACCGTTGCCTAAATGGCCCGAGGCAATAAGAGGAAGCAAGCCGCCGCTGACGCTGCTCGCTGACACGCCGCTGAGTACATCAGCCTGGAACAGCTCACCCAGCGACGCTTCCAACTCCTTCATGGCAGGGAGCTGGACCCGGCTGCGGGCAATGCAGTGATCCAACACGCCGTAGCGGCGCACCGCGTCGATAGCACCTTCGACCACCTTGCTGTGGGAGTCCAGGTTCAGGTACGAGCAGCAGCTGAAATTGACAAACTGATGGCCACTTTGGGTAGACAACAGGTCGTTATCGAGCCCGGCAACGATACCCGCAAGGCCGTTTTGCTCTGACATATCCCAGAAAGGATTGCCTATGCCGATGGCCTTATCGTTGTTGCGGAATTTGTTCGTGGGAATGATCTGCTTACGGCTGCTCATCAAGTGCCTTCCTCTTGGTGGGTTCTGGTTGATAGTTGTAGATGCCTTTAAACTTGCGGTAAGCCGCCGTGTAGAGCGCGGAGTAGAAAACATAAGGGCGACGCAGGATTTTCAGATCCCACAGCCAAAAATTAACGTTGATATTCAGGTCGTCTAAAGATTCGGCCTGGTGCCACCACCCCAGCGGCAAATACAGCATTTCGCCGGGTTCTAAAATAAAGTCGCGGCGCTGCGGGATTTTTGCCGCCAAGCGGGGAAAACGCTGCGGGTCGATATTGTCAAAATCAAAGGCCTGCGATTTATCGCCGAACCCCTGCAGGATAGATCGCGGATAGTAATCTCTGCGGCCCGGAGGAAAAAGAATGAACCGTTTTCTGCCCTGCAAAGAAATATTAAAGTTTTCCAGCTCATCGAAATGGCTTTGGGTAAATACCCCGTGGTAGCTGACCCATAAATTGGCGGCGTTCAACCCACGACGGGAGGCCAACAGGGAAAAAGCATCAAAGCCAAGGATATTATTGACGTCCTCGGGGCGGTGCATAATATTGGACACCACGCGATACCAGGTATTGTTGTCGCTTTGGTACTCTTTATTTTCCAAAAAACCACGCAGCTGAATTTTCATGGTTTGCCAGCGTTCGGTATTTTCTTTATTACTGGCCTCTCGGAACAAGGTGACATTGTCATCGCCCAAACGTTGTGAAATCAGGTCACTCGCCCCTATGCTGGTATCAATGGGTAAATCGGTAATAATGACCGGGACGTCGGCTCGGAAAATAGCTTCAACACCAAAGGCGACGAACTCTTTAAAGGTCATGCGCGGAACGGGAACCCCCGTCGTTAACTGTTTCACGATTGCCGTTTTCCTGTTTCGAAAATAATAATGTGAGGCCCCGATATTCTGGGGCGTAGTTTTTATTTATTGCTGAGTAATTTCTGGCTAAACAGGCTGGATAATAAAGCGAGTGTTCCGGCGGCCATGGCTACCCAAGCCACCTGACCCGCTCCGCTTTGATCAGAAAGCTGCCCACCCACCGAGACGCCCAGTGAAAAGCCCAGCCAGCCGGCGCTGGACAACCAGGAGAAGCCTTCGGATAAACACCCTTTCGGCGTCAAGGACTCCAGCAGGTTGCTGCAGGTGATCAATAACGGCGCCACCGACAGCCCGGCGACGAAAGCGGAAATGCCCATGACAACGGGAACGCTGGTGAAAATCAGCGGGAGCGTGCCGGCACACAGGGTGGCGGAGGTGATCAGCAGCAGGCGGGGTTGCGATAAGGTCCAGTTCATGGCGCCGTAGCAGGTACCGCCCACCAGGCTGCCCGCGGCGCAAATGGATAACAGCACGCCGGCGAGGGTTGGATTGCCTACTTCTTTGGCGTAGGCGATCATCATGACGTCGATTGAGCCAAGAAACAGGCCTACCGCCGCATAGGAGATCATTAACGCCCGTACCCAGACCATGCTGATTGCCCGACGGTCGCTTTCTGCGCTCTTGTGCACAATAACCGGCTCAGAACGCCGATGTAACACCAGGGCCAGAGAACCACTGAAGGTGAGCGCGGCGCATAACGCCAGCCCCGCTGCGGGGTGCCATGCCGTGGCCAAAACAATGGCGATTAACGGCCCCAATAAGAAAATGATCTCATCAAGCACGGTTTCTAACGCGTACGCGGTTCGTAGCGCTTCATCGGTCACCATGGAGGCCCAGCGAGTACGAATAAATCCATCCACCGGCACCGACGAACAACCGGTAGCAATGGCCGCGGCCATAATTGCCCATAAGTGCATATTCAGCAGCACCAAGCCAATTAACGAAAGGATCGCAATGACGTGGCAGCAGCAGGTAATAATAAGCACCTTTCGCTGACTGAATTTATCGGCAAATCGGCCTAAAACCGGGCTGGCTATCGCCTGCGTAATCATTAATGTTCCCGCCACGGTTCCGGCAATCCATAACGAGTCCATAGTGGCGGAAATCAACATTATGCAACTGATGGACCGCATCGCCACCGGGAACCTGACCAGCAGGCCAAACAATGAAAGCGTCGCATGTCCGGGATCAGACAATAATCGGGTATAAGAACCAAAACTGAACTTGGACTCAACGGCCTCTGTTTCCATAAGGTGCTCTCAATAGATATTCGCTAAAAGAACGAATGAATATATCAATCGAACATACCCACTCATTTATTTGATCTGGCACACTCAATGAATAAATAACTTAACTATTTATTTATGCGCAACAATAAAACGAAGATAACGCACTCAGGCATTAATCCCTCCCGAATGGAGTTCAGGCCATAGAATATTGTTCGCGTTGAAATCATCTTGGTTAATAATTATTAATTCGCCATCTTGAAAAGTCCCCGAAATTTATCATAAACAATTTTAATGCATGGGCATTAAGAATTAGCAACGCTAATCATTATTTACAAGAGCGTTTTTGCATCACATTGATGCGTTATTGCATTCATATTTAATTACAGTGAGTTAAGTGTTAATTATGGTGAAAATAATAATTTTCAGTCTGCGAATGACGCCCTTTGAACCAAACTCTCAGGGCCCTCTGGCGCTATAGCGGCGCAGAAAACAGAAACTGTGCCGTAATCGTCATTTTTACTCCCTATTGGAGCCAAGTATTCCTGCCGCGCTTTATTTATGATGAAGGTTTGACGCGCGGGGACATTGGCCCTGACATTAACATCACGCGAGGAGAACACATGGCTACAGGCATTGGCGGTAGTACGCCACAACAGGCCCTGGAACAGCTGCAACCGCTCACGGACAACCCGCCTGAAATCGCCGCGGTGGAATACCGGCAACGCATTCAGCACGCGCAGCGCCTGATGCGCGACAACGGCATTGACGCCTGCTACCTCAATGCCGGCAGCAACCTGCTCTATTTTACCGGTACCGCCTGGTCGCCCAGCGAACGTATGGTGGGCGCGGTGATCCCGGCCGAGGGGGAAATCGCCTATATTGCGCCCTGGTTTGAGATCGGCACGTTCAAGGACGCGCAGGTGATTGAGGGGGAGATATTTAGCTGGCATGAGGAAGAAGATCCCTATCGGTTGTTCTTCACCGTACTGGCCGCGCGTGGGCTGACGGGTTCGGGCCGCCAACTCAAAGTGGCCATTTGCGAAACCGCGTCGGTCACGCTGTTCCTCGGCCTGCAACAGCATGCCGGTGAAATAAAGTTGGTCAGCGCCCTGCCGATCACCGGGTACTGCCGCAGCCGCAAATCGGCGGCCGAAATTGCGCTGATGCAAACCGCGAATAACATTACCCTGCGGGTCCAACAGGCGGCGGCAAGCATATTGCGCCCAGGGATCACCGCCAGAGAGCTGGTCGAGTTTGTCGATCAGGCCCATCGCAAAATGGGCACCACCGGTTCTTACTTCTGCATTGCACTGTTCGGATCCGATAGCGCGTTTCCTCATGGCGTTAAAGCCCCCAACCCGCTGCAACATAACGATGTCGTGCTGCTGGATACCGGCTGTCGCTACAAGGGCTACCTGTCCGATATCACCCGAACTTATGTCTACGGCGAAGCCAACCCGCGCCAACGCTTTGCCTGGCAGGCTGAACATGATGCGCAGGCTGCGGCATTTGCTGTAATCGCGCCCGGCGTGCCCTGCCATAAAGTGGATGACGCCGCGCGCGAAGCGCTGGCTTCTCATGGTTTTGGGCCGGATTATCAGCTGCCGGGGCTGCCGCACCGTACCGGTCACGGTATCGGGCTGGACATTCATGAAGCGCCGTATCTGATCCGCAAGCAGCAGGAGCCGCTCGACGTGGGCATGTGCGCCAGCATCGAACCCATGCTATGCCTGCCGGGCGAGTTCGGCATTCGCCTTGAGGATCATTTCTACGTCACCAAAGACGGAGCGCGCTGGTTTACCGCGCCGGCGAAAACTATTGATGCCCCCTTTGGTTGAGACTCCTGATCCCCCCTTCGGGCGGCGATGCCGCCCGAATTAAAAGATTAACCCTGCCATAAAAATAGTGGTTATTAATATCGATTTAATTTATTCACCTTATTTAATTTTTCAGGTTAATATAATCATTAATTTATAACGCCACCGTAACCCAAGAATGAAATAACGGTTGATATGACAAATGAATTGAGTTAATAATTAATCGTTCTTCAAGGAAAGATATAATAAAAAATCATAAATTAAAAAGGAGTGAGTTATGAAAACAATTGATTCTGCGCTATTAGAGACTATCGCCGGCGGTCGCGGCAACAATGGCGGCGACCGTGCGGATAATAGCCGCAGGAATAAAGGGAAAAACAACGGTGGTAAGCAGGGACGTTCTGGCGATTACTATGCTAAAAACACCTCGGAAGACTGCATCAATGGCATGGTGGCCGGCGCGGCCTTAGGGGCATTCGGCGGATTACCCGGGGCGGCGATGGGGTTGGTTGGCGGTGCGGTGACCGGCGGCTGTTTTAAAGATGCCAGCAGGGGCGGCGGTAACGTAGGCATGGGGAAAGGCGGGAATAAATGCGGGTCAAGTGCCGGCGGCAAGTGTTCCTGGTAAGCATTAACCTTAACGAAAATAACAACGGGCTGACCTTTCGCCGTTCTCAGGTGATCACATGAATAATAAAGCGCTAAAAATAATATCAGTTGTCATGGGTATATTTTTATCTTCATCCTTGCTAAGCGGGGCCGGAGTAGGCTTTTCAACATGGTATCCCGCGCCGAGGGGAATTTCCGTCCTGTTAGTATCAATTGGCTGCGGTGTGGCCTTGGTAAGGTTTATTTACTTAATAATTAAATTCATTTTCGGCAGACCACTCAGGGGAAGCTGATCTTTCTGTTCTTTACCACAATGTTCTTCTTCATTAATGCGAGGCGGCAGTGATTTCCCTGCCGCCTTATTCCCTACTAGTGTCCTGAATAATCCTCTTCGGCAGTGCCGGGTCATGAATGTCCACCGATAAGGCCCTCGTCGGCAGATTAAAATGCGACGGTAACAGTTCCAGCTCACCGCTGTTTTGCGCCACGCGCGCCAAAATGGCAGCCCGATAGATCGTAAACACATGAAACTGACTTTCAGCTTGCTGAAGGAATTGAACGCCTTAACGGCAGAGGGACTTCTGCCTGACGCTTGCCTGGCGTAATCTTACCTGCGCCGATAGCGATTTTTTTATTCGCCATCGCCGTTCTGCGACTCCACACGTCAACTGGGGTTAATCAGTTGGCGTGACCGCTAAAATAGATTAGTTTTAAGCTCTGACTCTCCTCGGCACTGGATGCTATGACTACCCAAAATCAACACCCCCAGGCTGTCTTCAGCCCCGTTACACGCCACGCCATTTTTTTGGTCGCGACTTTATCCGCCAACCCTGCGCAGCTCGCTGCGGTGCGTGGCTGGTGCGCGGATATCAGCGGCGTAATTCGTTCCGTCGGTAAAAGATCCCCTGCGGGCAATCTGTCCTGCGTCTGCGGATTTGGCTCTTCGGCCTGGGATCGGCTGTTCGGCCAGCCTCGCCCGGCGCTGCTTCATCCTTTTCGTGAGATAGGCACCGGCGACCGCGTTGCCGTTTCGACCCCTGGCGATATCCTGCTGCACATTCGCGCCGACGAGATGGATTTGTGCTTCGAACTCGCCACACAGTTGATGAACAAGCTTGGCGATGCCGTGACGGTAATAGAGGAAGTGCACGGTTTCCGTTATTTCGACCAGCGGGCAATGATTGGCTTTGTCGACGGCACCGAAAACCCCGAGGGACACGAAGCGTTCGACTATACGGTGATTGGCGAGGAAGACGCCGGTTTTTCCGGCGGCAGCTACGTGCTGGTACAAAAATACCTGCACGACATGAAAGGCTGGAACTCACTGAGCGTCGAAACGCAAGAGCGCATTATTGGTCGCCACAAGCAATCCAATATTGAACTGGATGAGGACGTCAAGCCTTCGTCATCCCACAGTTCCCTGACGACGCTGACCGATGAAAACGGCAATGAAGTCAAAATATTGCGTGACAACATGCCGTTTGGCAAACCCGGCATGGGCGAATTCGGCACTTACTTTATCGGCTACGCCCGCTCCCCCCAGCCAATCGAGCAAATGCTGGAGAACATGTTTGTAGGTCGGCCGGCCGGCAACTACGATCGCCTGCTGGATTTCAGCCGCGCGGTCACCGGCAGCCTGTTCTTTACGCCTTCGGCAACCCTGTTGGAAGCCTTGGCTGAGCGTAACGGCCCGCAATAATCGCTAAAAGCAGGGAGACTGATCCCAGCGCGGACTCGGGGTCAGTGCTCCCGACTACAGCAGCAGTGCCAGCTCCATTGCCGTACGCTGCAACTGCGGCAGCACGCGCTCACGCAATTCCGCCGACGAAATTTGCGAGGCATTCACCCCTACGTTCATCGCCGCCACTACGCCGCCCTTGCGTGAATGCATCGGCACTGCGATCGAACGCAAGCCTATTTCTAACTGTTGATCGTTAATCGCATACCCCTGACGACGCACCTTGGCCAGCTGTTCACGCAGTTGCTCAGCGCTGGCCACGGTAAACTCTGTCAGCGGTTCGAAGGTGACCCGCGACAGATAATCGTCCAACTGCGCTTCGTCCAGCGCGCTGAGTAAAACCAATCCCATTGACGTCGCGTAGGCCGGCAAACGGCTGCCCCGTCCCAGATCGATGGTCATGATGCGCTTCACCGAAGCACGGGCGATATACAGAATATTGTCACCGTCCAGGGTCGCTACCGAGCAGGATTCATTCAGCAGTTTACTGAGATAGTCCAGCGAGTTTTGTGCCGCTTTCGCCAATTCGGATGAGGAAAGATAGGCGTGACCGATAGTCAGAACCCGCGGCAACAGCCGGTAATGCCGACCGTCGGGGCAATGGACAAAGCCGAGGGCGCGCAGAGTGTAAAGGCAGCGGCGCACCGCCGCACGGGGAATACCGGTAATGTGGCTGATTTCAGAAACCGACATTTGCGAATATTGCGGCTGGAAGGCCTGCAACACCTCTAACCCCCTGGCCAGCGACGCCATAAAATTGGGATCGCCTTTATACTGATCGTTACTTAAATCCCCGATTTCCTGCAGCCGGCGCAGTTCTCCAGCGCCAAATTCCGACTCATCGCCCATCCGGACCTCCGATTCAATAAACTTTGGCATTATAAGCCTGTGGCGCCGCGATGCTGCTTTGTCTGGCATCCAATAGCGATTTAGTTATCTGCGTCACAGAATTGACAGGCAAATCACCATCGATTCGATAATCGCACAAACAGCTGATATTCGCACTTGTCGCTGCATTTTTCCTCGCTTAAGGTGGATCCAGACCCACCAGCGTCACGCTGAGAGACTCTTAGCGTACTCAGGAGAGCAGATGATCGATAAAAGCGTGGCGTCCGTAGACGCCGCCGTCGCCGATATCCCCGACGGCTCGACCATTATGGTCGGCGGTTTTGGCCCCGCCGGTCAGCCTTATGCGCTACTGGATGCACTGATTCGGCGCTGCCCACGCGAGCTGACGTTGATCAGCAACAACGCCGGCAATGGCGACTTTGGCCTGGCCGCGCTGCTGAAGGCCGGTTGTGTACGCAAGGTCATTTGTTCATTCCCGCGTCAGTCGGACTCCTGGGTATTTGACGACCTTTACCGCCGCGGCGAACTGGAGCTGGAACTGATCCCACAGGGTAATCTGGCGGCCCGCATCCAGGCTGCCGGTTCCGGGCTCGGTGGGTTTTACACACCCACCGGATACGGCACCGAGTTGGCGCAGGGCAAAGAAACCCGCGAGATCGACGGCAGGCACTACGTGTTCGAACTGCCGTTGAGGGCGGACTTCGCCCTGATCAAGGCCGAACAGGCCGATCGCTGGGGCAACCTGCGGTATAACAAAACCGGGCGCAACTTTGGGCCGATCATGGCCATGGCCGCCACCTGCACCATTGCTGAAGTTAATCGCATGGTGCCGCTGGGCGAACTGGATCCTGAAAACATCATTACGCCAGGGATCTTCGTACAGCGCCTGGTGACCACGCCTGACCATCCTGCGCAGCTTTCGGCTTAAGGGCTCTCCATGACCAAACTTACTCATCAACAGTTGGCAGAACGCATTGCGCGCGATATCCCGGAAGGCGCCTACGTCAATCTGGGCATTGGCATTCCCACGCAGATCACCAACTACCTGCCGGCGGATAAAGAGATTTTTCTGCACAGCGAGAACGGTATTCTCGGCATGGGCCCGGCACCGGCGGCGGGCCAGGAGGATCCCGAACTGATCAATGCCGGCAAGCAGCCGGTCACCCTGCTCAAGGGCGGCTGTTTTTTCCATCACGGTGACTCCTTCGCTATGATGCGAGGTGGCCACCTGGATATCTGTGTGCTCGGTGCCTATCAGGTTTCCGAACGGGGCGATCTGGCTAACTGGAGCACCGGTGCCCCAGGAGCCATTCCGGCGGTAGGCGGCGCGATGGATTTGGCCATTGGCGCCCGCCAGGTGTTTGTGATGACCGAGCACCTGACCAAAAAAGGGGAATGCAAAATTGTCCGCCACTGCACTTATCCATTGACCGGCGTCGGCTGCATCGATCGCATCTACAGCGATCTGGCGGTGATGGACGTGACCCCGCAAGGCCTGGTGGTCCGCGAAATATTCGGCGGTCTGACCCCGGAACAGCTGCAGGAAGTCACCCCGGTCGAATTGACCTTTGCCCTTCAGCACGGAGAACATCCCCATGAATCCAGCCTATCTGTGTGACGCCGTCCGCACGCCTTTTGGCCGATTGAACGGGAGCCTGGCAACCGTTCGCGCCGACGATTTGGCCGCTCTGCCGCTGAAAGCGCTGCAGGTTCGACACCCGCAGCTGGACTGGGCCGCAGTGGATGATGTGCTGCTTGGCTGTGCCAATCAGGCTGGCGAAGACAACCGTAACGTGGCGCGCATGGCGTTACTGCTGGCAGGCCTGCCGCTACAAATCCCCGGCTGCACCCTTAATCGCCTGTGTGGCTCCAGCCTGGATGCGGTAGCGATGGCGGCGCGCGCGATAAAAACAGGTGAAAGCGAACTGATGATTGCCGGTGGCGTAGAGAGCATGTCCCGCGCGCCCTTCGTCATGGGCAAGGCGGAAAGCGCTTTCAGCCGGGCGATGAAACTGGAAGACACCACCATGGGCTGGCGGTTTATCAATCCGCAAATGAAAACGCTGTACGGTGTGGATTCGATGCCGCAAACCGCCGAAAACGTCGCCCTGAAGTTCAATATTTCCCGTCAGGATCAGGATGCTTTCGCCCTGCGCAGCCAACTGCGTACCGCCGCCGCTCAGGAAAGCGGCTTTTTTGCCGACCAACTGATTGATGTCAGCATCGCACAGAAACAAGGCGAGCCGCGGCTGTTCACGCAAGACGAACATCCTCGTGCTACCACGATGGAGGGATTGGCGAAACTGAAACCGGTAGTGGATCCGCAGGGTACCGTCACCGCAGGCAATGCCTCCGGGCTAAACGACGGCGCCTGTGCGCTGCTGCTGGCCGGCGAATCCGGGCTGTCCCGCCACGGCCTGCAGCCCATGGCGCGCATTGTTGCCAGCGCCGTTACCGGTATTGAGCCGTCGATCATGGGCTTTGCCCCGGCGCAAGCGGTTCGCAAGGTGCTGAAAATTTCCGGTTTAAGCCTGGATCAGATGGACGTGATCGAGCTTAATGAGGCCTTTGCGGCGCAGGCGCTGGCAGTGACTCGTGAGCTGGGACTCCCCGACGATGCCGCACAGGTCAACCCTAACGGCGGCGCCATCGCTCTGGGTCACCCGTTGGGCGCCTCCGGTGGCAGGCTGGTGATGAACGCGGCCTGGCAATTGCAGAACACGCGTGGGCGTTATGGCCTATGCACCATGTGTATCGGCGTCGGCCAGGGTATTGCGCTGATTATCGAGCGGGTGTGAAAAGGGGACAAGGATGGATATCGACTATCGTCTTGATGGCCGCGCGGCTGCGCCGCTGTTGGTACTGTCCAACTCACTGGGCACCACCTTCGATCTGTGGCAACCGCAGCTGTTGGCACTGAGCGAACACTTTCGGGTATTGCGTTATAACCAACGCGGACACGGTGCCACACCGCTGTCTACCCCACGGTTACGGCTTGAGGATCTCGGCCAGGACGTGATCGCCCTGCTCGATTATCTGGACGTACCCAGCGCCCATTTCTGCGGCATTTCAATGGGCGGCCTGACCGGTCTGTGGCTTAACCGTTACCACCCGCAGCGCATCACGCGGATGGTGGTCGCCAATACCGCCGCACGCATCGGTAATGCCGAAGGCTGGCAACAGCGAGCGCAGCAGGTGCGCAGCCAAGGGTTGTCTTCGATTGCCGCCGCCTCCCCCGCCCGCTGGTTCACCGAAGCCTTTCTGCAAAATCATCCTGAGCAGGTTGCCTCCCTGGTCGCCGCTCTGGCGGCCGGTAACCCCGAGGGATACGCCGCCTGCTGCGATGCCTTGTCAGTGGCGGATTTACGCGCCGACGTGGTTTCTATGAGCCGGCCGATGCGGGTGATCGCCGGAGACGCTGATCCGGTAACCACCGTCGCGGACGCCGAGTTTCTGGTGGCCAACGCCCCGCACGCGGAACTGCAGCGGCTGCCGGCTTCGCATATCTCCAACCTCGCCTGTCCGCAACTGTTCAGCCACAGCGTGATCGAATTCCTGACTGAGGAACGTTCGGCCGGCTAAGTCGGTTATTGGTCGGCTATTCGCCGCCCTTGCGCATCGATCACTGGTGCATCGTCTTCCTTGGTGAAAGAGCCCTGCTGCGGATCCGGCAGGATATCCAGCACGGCTTCCGACGGTCGACACAGACGGGTGTCCAAGGGTGTCACCACAATAGGTCGATTAATCAATATCGGCTGTTGCAACATAAAGTCGATCAATTGTTCGTCACTCCAGCCTGCATCTGCCAGCCCCAACGATTCATAAGGCTCGACGTTTTTACGCAGTAAGGCTCGCGCAGATTTTCCCATATCGGCAATCAGCCCGATCAATTGCTCGCGGTCGGGCGGTGTCTCCAGATACAAAATCACCGTCGGTTCCACACCACTATTGCGGATCAGTGCCAACGTATTGCGCGATGTGCCGCAAGCCGGGTTGTGGTAAATCTTGATGTTACTCATGGCGTTCTCTCTGAGTTATGGCTAAAGCGACAGGCGCAGGGCCAGGGCGGTCAGCGCAACCAACAGCACCGGCAGGGTCATCACTACCCCGACCCGGAAATAGTATCCCCAGCTTATGACGATGCTTTTCTTCGACAATACGTGCAGCCACAGCAGCGTGGCCAGGCTACCGATCGGCGTAATTTTCGGCCCAAGATCGCTGCCTATGACATTGGCATAAATCATTGCCTGTTTAATTACGCCTTCGGCATTGCTGCCGTCAATCGACAAGGCCCCCACCAACACCGTCGGCATGTTGTTCATCACCGAGGACAAAAATGCCGTCAGGAAACCGGTGCCCAGCGTAGCTGCCCAAATTCCGCGTTCGGCCAAAAAATCAAGCACACCGGCCAGGGTATCGGTCAGCCCTGCATTACGCAGTCCGTAGACCACCAGATACATCCCGAGAGAGAAGACCACGATCTGCCAGGGGGCGCCCCGCAACACTTTAGCAGTGTCGATGGCCTGCCCCTTTTTCGCCACCAGCAGCAGGATCAACGCCCCAACGGCGGCGACCAGGCTAACCGGCACGCCCAGCGGCTCAAGCCCAAAAAACCCCACCAGCAGCAGCGCCAATACGCCCCAACCGGCTCTAAACGTCGGCAAATCGCGAATGGCCTCACGCGGTGGCCGCAGCAACCTCAGGTCATAGCTGCGCGGAATGTCCTTGCGAAAGAACAGGTGCAACATCACCAGCGTGGCGACGATGGCGGCAAGGTTCACCGGCACCATCACCGCCGCATACTGCGTGAAACCCAGTTGAAAGAAATCAGCGGAGACGATATTCACCAAATTGGACACCACTAGCGGCAGGCTGGCGATATCGGCGATAAATCCCGCCGCCATCACGAAGGCCAGCGTTGCCCCTGAACTGAACCCCAACGCCAGCAGCATCGCAATCACTATCGGCGTCAGGATCAGCGCCGCCCCGTCATTGGCAAACAACGCCGCCACCGCGGCGCCCAGCAGCACAATATAGGTGAACAACCAGCGCCCTTTGCCCTTGCCCCAGCGCGCAACATGCAGCGCGGCCCATTCAAAGAAGCCGGACTCGTCCAGCAGCAGGCTGATAATGATCACCGCGATAAAGGTCGCGGTGGCGTTCCAGACGATCTGCCAGACCAGCGGAATATCACCGACCTGTACCACACCGGTCAGCAGTGCCAAGATCGCGCCGAAACAGGCACTCCAGCCTATGCCCAAGCCTTTCGGCTGCCAGATCACCAAAACGATCGTCAGGATAAATATTGCCCCGGCCAACACCATCACAACTCCTTAGTCTCTCGCATAATATATATGTTATTTCGAATGTGTTTGTTTAAATTTTTTAGCGTTACCGGCAGACCGCCCCTAACGCGCGCTGCGCCAGCTCGGTCACCTGCTGTTGCCGGCTAAGATAAGCCTGTTCGATGATTGCCGCCGCCCATGCCGGCATATGCGGCGACAGGCGGTAGTAAATCCACTTGCCCTCGCGACGATCGATCAGCAGACCACTTTCACGTAACATCGCGAGGTGACGAGAAACTTTGGGTTGCGATTCCTCCAATGCGCTGACCAATTCGCACACGCATAGCTCACCCGCCTGGCGCAGCAAAAGCACCAGCGTGAGGCGAGTTTCCTCCGACAGATTTTTAAACAATGCCAGTGGCGTCAGTGATGTCATGGGGATCCTCCTTTTACGATAACCGCCATCATAAGCCGAAGGAGAAAAAACGCCAAGAAACATATATGAATTAGTGAATATTAAGGTTTATGAAGATTGCGCAGAATGGCTCACTTTCGCGATGGTCCGGTGAAAACGCTCACTCAGCCTGAGTTAAGTTTCAGCTATTGATTCCATACGCCAAAGCGACTGTTCATTATGTGCTCTTTCGTTACAATCTCTAGCGTGAAATCCACCGTTTAGAGGGCTCTTATGTACAACTTCTCACGTTATCAGGCAAAAGAACTGGCGCTGGCTTATATGAGCGGCAAAAAACACGACCTGTCACCGCAGGAATTTCTGCAGCAGCTGAAAAGCAGCGAGAAATCTTTCGACTATCTGTTGAAGCACGGCAACGAACAGCCGCGCGAAGTGCTGGTGAAAAGTTTCTAACACCCCGCACCTTAATCTCCCTTCGCCGGTGGCGTACCTATAGGCACGCGTATTCCCGGTCGAATGGCGACGGGGTGTTATCACCGATCCGGGGTATCCCAATAAGGCTGCTCTCCTCCGAACTGAGCCAGCAGAAAATCGACAAAGGCCGATACCTTAGCCGGTAAGTATTTGCGCTGTGGATAGACGGCATATATAGCATGCTCGGGCAGCCGATAGTCCGGCATCAACTCAAGCAGTCGCCCCTGCGCAATATCGTCTCCAACGATGAAAGTCGGCATCTGACAAATCCCCAAACCGGCGATCAACGCTTCACGCAACGCCTCGCTGTTATTCACCTGGTAATTGCCTCTGGGTTGGAAACGTACAGCCCCCGCAGGCCCGTCGAACTGCCATTCGCTCCCCCCGCGGAAATAGCTGTAAAACAAACAGTTATGCTTCGCTAATTGCTCCATGTCCGTCGGTGTTCCACAGCGCGCCAGATAAGACGGCGCTGCGCACAAGACGCTGTTGCACGGCGCAATACGCCGGGCTATCAGGCTCGAGTCGGCCAGTCGACCAATGCGGATCGCCAGGTCATAGCCCCCTTCGACCAAATCGACCAGTTGGTCGTCCATCATCATATTGATCTCCACCGCCGGATAAGCCGCCAGGAAACGGGGGATCAACGGGGCAATATGCAAACGACCAAACACCATGGGTACGCTGATCCTCAGGCAGCCCTGCGGCTGCCCCTGCAAGCGGGTGACCGCATCCTCTCCCTCTTGCGCTACGGCACAGGCATTGCGTGCATAGCCAAAATACTGCTCACCGGCCTCGGTCAGGCTCAAACTGCGGGTGGTTCGCTGCAATAATTGCACGCCCAGCGAGCGTTCCAACTGGGTGATGCGTTTGCTTACTGCCGATTTGGTGATGCCCAGTCGCTCGGCGGCGGCAGAAAAGCTTTCGCATTCCACCACCGCCACAAATACCGGGATTGCTGCAAAGCGATCGTTCATTATTAGTCAACTTTTTCTCAACAATGAGTTTCCATTTTAGTGGATTAAGCTTTAAAAAAAAACAATATAGGCTGCTCTTCAAATTAATTTTGAAGTTGAAACCCTGATGCGTGAACGTTTTTCCGATCCTCTGCTGGCGCTGGGCGCCGGTGCCCTATTGGCCCTGATGATTGCCATCAACAGCCTGCTGGCCAGCTATAACTCCCCCTTGCTGGCCTCATGGTTGGCTCACGGTATGGGCGCCATCACCGCCTGGTTGCTGCTGCTCCTGCTGAACCGTCGTTCCCCGCGCCGCGCGCCCTCATCGGCCAGGACGCCTCGCTGGGCTTATTTGGGCGGTCTGCCCGGTGCGCTGACGGTGGTGCTGGCCGCCATTACGGTCAACAGCCCGCTGGCGCTTTCCGGCAGCCTGGCGCTGATGCTTACCGGTCAGGTTTTGTTCGGCATGCTCGCCGACAGCTGCGGCTGGTTTGGCTCGCTTAAACGCCGTTTGAGTCTCAACGATATCGTCGCCACGCTGCTGATCCTCTGCGGCTGCGCTCTGCTCATTTTCCTGAGGTAACGCCCATGTTTACCCTGATAGTCCTTGCTCTACTCAACGGCGTCTGTATCGGCCTCAGCCGCGCAATCAACGGGCGTCTGGCGCTGGATCGTGGCGCTTTTCAGGCCTCACTTTGCAATCATATCGTCGGTTTTTTGTTCCTCAGCCTGCTGCTGGTGGCAACCGGCAGCGTCAACGGTGCAACCTTCGGCCAGGCCCCGTGGGGTGCCTACCTTGGCGGTGTCATCGGGGCGTTGTTTGTCGCGCTGAATAGCTATGTTCTGCCGCGTCTCGGCACCCTGCGCGCCGCACTACTGATTATCAGTGGCCAAATGCTGGCAGGCGTGGTTATCGACCGCCTGCGCGACAGCGGCGATACCATCAGCGCGCAGATCTTGGGCGTGGGGCTGATCCTGCTGGGCGTCTATGTCGCCCGGATGGAGAAATCGCTGCTTAAGCTGATGCTTGAGCCTATTCAGCGGCGGCGTTGATTTCGCCTTGAGAGACGAATATTTATCATATTCGCTCTCAGATACGAATTATTGACATATTCGCCTTGAGGTGCGAAATTTACCGATAACTCCCGCTTCAGAGTAGAAAAAAAGATGCCAGCACAAGTTAGCGTGATCACCGGCGATCTGGTCAATTCACGGCAATTAGACACCACTCACTACATTACCGGGTTAAATGCCCTGCTGAGTCAATTGCAACGGGCTACGCTTATTGAGCGATTCGAGATTTTCCGTGGCGATGCTTTTCAAGCGGTGGCCGAACCGCAATCCGGTTTGCTGCTGGCGGTGTATATCCGTATTGCGCTTAGAGCGATGGACTCACGCCATTGGGATGCCCGCATCGCCGTTGGCCTCGGCAGCGACCAGGGACAAACCGCCGGTTATGGCAGCGCCTTTGTGAATTCTGGCCAGGCCCTGGACGCTTTGATGAAAAATTGCCGACTGGCTCTGAAAAATGACAATGAGCAGACAAATGCCATTGTCAGCGATCTATTGCCGATGTTAGATCATGTGATTAGCCGCCTTTCACAGACCGAAGCGCAGGTCGTCCAGGCACGTTTCTTCGCCGACACCAGCCAAGAGGTAGCGGAAAAGCTGCAAAAGGCCGCCTCCACCGTTTCTGCTACGCTGAAACGCGCGGCCTACGAGGAAATTATGCGATTTATTCACGCGATTAACAGGATCACCTGAATATGGATTTGAGCTACGCGCCGTTGCTAACCTGGTTGCTGGTGGTTCACCTGCTTGCAGACTTCCCGCTGCAGCCGCGCAGTTGGGTCGAGGATAAGGCTCGTCACCGCGCACGTTCTCGTTTCCTGTTGCTGCATGCCTTACTGCACGGCGTGCTGGCCGCCTGGGTGGTGGCCGGTTTTGCGTTGCTGCATGGCGGACTCTCTTCCGGCCAGGTGCTGACCACCCTGCTGGTGATCGCCATCAGCCACTGGCTGATTGACCTGTTGAAGGTCACGTTATTGACGCGCATCAGTCAAGCGGGCGGTTTTCTGCTCGATCAAGGCCTGCATCTTACGGTGATTGCACTGCTGTGGCTGTCGCTGACGCCCAATGCCCATGGCCTGCTTAGCGCGCTGGGAGCGGCCATTGCCGGTTGGCAGGCTGGGCTGGTTGTGGTGACGTATTTGGTGATTTACATGCCGATGGGCGTGCTTATCGGCCAGCTTTTGGCTCACTGGGCACCGCAGATGCCTCCTTCAGCCAAAGCCGATAACGACTCGTTATTACGTGCGGGCAAGCAAATTGGCTATCTGGAAAGAACGCTGATCCTGACCTTTGTGCTGATCGGCCAAATCCCGGCGGTCGGTTTTTTGCTGGCGGCCAAGTCAATCTTTCGCTTTGGCGATTTGCGTCAGAGCGATGACAAAATGCGTACCGAGTATGTGCTACTGGGTACGCTGTTTTCCTTTACCCTGACCATCATGCTGGGTCTGCTGGTGAAAAAAATGCTGTAGAGGCGGATAATATTTCGCCCCTACAGCCGGCACTTATTACAACCACTCACCGAAGCGGCGAATATAGAAACGCTTCATCAACTGCGCCACCACGCAGTAGCTCACCAAGGTACCTGCCAGCCACGGGAAGTATTCCCACGGCAGCGGCTGCAACCCGACCAGTGCGCCCAGCGGCGAGAACGGCAGGTAGATACCCAGCCCCATCACCAGCGCCGTGGTCAGCAACACCGGCAGCGCGGCGGTGCTCTGAATAAACGGGATCTTCTGGGTGCGCAGCATATGCACCACCAGGGTTTGCGACAGCAAGCCTTCAATAAACCAGCCGGACTGGAACAACGCCTGATGCTCTACGCTGTTGGCGGCGAAAACAAACCACATCAGCGCATAGGTAGTGATATCAAAGATGGACGACGTTGGCCCAATCCACAGCATAAAGCGGCCAATGTTTTTCGCATCCCACTTGCGCGGCTTGCGTAGGAACTCTTTGTCCATCTTGTCCCACGGCAGCGACAGCTGAGAGATATCGTACATCAGGTTCTGGATCAGCAGGTGGATCGCCAGCATCGGCAAGAACGGAATAAAGGCGCTGGCCACCAGCACCGAAAACACGTTGCCGAAGTTGGAGCTGGCGGTCATGTTCAGGTACTTGATGATATTGCCGAAAGTCTCCCGTCCCTTGATCACCCCCTCTTCCAGCACCATCAGATTTTTTTCCAGCAAAATGATGTCTGCCGACTCTTTGGCGATGTCCGTACCGGTGTCGACCGAAATGCCCACGTCGGCATCGCGCAGCGCCGGCGCATCGTTAATGCCGTCGCCTAGGAACCCGACGGTATGGCCATTCGCCTGCAGCATTTTCAACACTCGCGACTTCTGCAGCGGCGTCAGTTTGGTGAAGACCGTGCGCTGTTCCACTTCTTGCGCCAGCGTGGCGTCGTCCATCTGTTCAATTTGCGGACCGGAAAGCGGTTCACCCGGCTCCAGGCCAACATCGCGGCAGATTTTGCAGGTGATCACCGGGTTATCACCGGTCAAAACCTTAATCGCTACGCCGTTTTCCTGCAGGGCGGCGATCGCTTCCTGTGCGCTCTCCTTCGGTGGATCGAGGAAGGTCAGAACGCCCTGGATCACCATATCGCGTTCATCGATAATGCTCAGCGGCAGAGCATTTTTCTGTTCGCCCAGATCTCGCGTTGCCAGTACCAGCACGCGGAATCCCTCTTCGTTATATTGAGCGGCAAGCGCCTGCAACGCCTCACGCCGAGCCTGATCCAGCGGTAAAATCTGCTGCCCATCGCGAACATGGGTGGCAATTTCGAGCATTTCCTCCACCGCCCCTTTGCAAATCAGGCGTTGTTGGCCATTTTCATCCGCCACCACGATCGATAAACGGCGGCGTATAAAATCAAAGGGCAGCTCATCGACCTTGCTGTAACGGCCCAACGCCTCGATGCCCGGTTTGCCGCGACCAAAACGGATCACCGCCTGGTCCATCAGGTTTTTCATTCCGCTCTGGTGGAAGCTGTTCAACCAGGCCAGGTGCAGCACCTCATTGTCTTTGGTCCCGCTGGCATCCAGATGGTGCTCAAGGATGATGCGATCCTGCGTCAGGGTGCCGGTTTTGTCGGTGCACAACACGTCCATCGCGCCAAAGTTCTGAATAGCGTTCAAACGCTTGACCACCACTTTGCGTCGCGACATGGCGATAGCGCCCTTCGCCAGGTTGGAACTGACGATCATCGGCAGCATTTCTGGCGTCAACCCAACCGCCACCGCCAGAGCAAACAGCGCGGCTTCGCTCCAGTCGCCTTTGGTGAACCCGTTGATCAGCAACACAATGGGCACCATCACCAACATAAAGCGGATTAGCAACCAACTGACGCTGTTAACCCCGCGATCAAACGCGGTTTGCGAACGGGTACCGACAATCGACTTCGCCAGCGACCCGAAATAGGTGCGTCCGCCGGTTGCCACCACCACCGCCGTGGCGGTACCACTGGCGACGTTAGTGCCCATCAGGCAGATGTTCGACAGCTCCAACAGCGCATGTTCGCTGGAGACTTCGTCCTCACTCGATTTTTGGCTGACGTTGCCCATAACGTCGTATTTCTCAATCGGGATCGCCTCGCCGGTCAGAATGGCCTGGCTGATAAACAGATCGCGCGACGCCAGCAGGCGAACGTCCGCCGGTACCATATCCCCGGCAGAGAGCTGAATAATATCGCCCGGCACCAGTTCGCGGATCGGGACCTCCAGCGTCAGCGGATGTGCGCTGTAGCTGCTGCGGCGCATTACCGTTGCGGTGGTTCGCACCATTGACTTCAGCGTCTCCGCCGCCTTGTTGGTGCGGTATTCCTGCCAGAAGCGCAGCAGCCCGCTGAGTGACACCATCACCAGAATGATGATGACACCGGTGAGATCGGTTTCTTCACCGCGCCGGGCAGGCAGCCAGTAATCGGTAAAGAAACTGATCGCAGCCAGCACCATCAGTACATAGATAAACGGGTTATTAAAGGCGCTGAACAACTGCACCAACGCGTGCGGAGCCTTCTCATGAGCTACCTGATTAATACCAAACTGCGTCAGGCGTTCATCAACATCCTCCTGGGTTAATCCATTACGGTTGCATTTTAAATTTGCCAGCGTCTGGTCAACGCTGTTTTTCGCCTCTTGTGCGATGGCGTATGGCGTCGATTTTTTATCCCGGCGACGTACGGTTTCATTAATATAGGTCATAATGCAATTCTCTTATCTTACTCTGCGCACAGGGATACCCCGCCTGATTAACAGGTGAATAAGCACAGAATGGAATTTATTTAATTGGCGTGATTAACGCGAACTATTGCCGCGTCATGCACGCTGAATAATTAAGCTTTCGGGGTCACCGTCCATGACGCCTCCTTATCACTGAGTACAGTGAAACATTAATGACTTATTAGACAGGCAATTCAGAAGCGATACGCCAACGTACAGCACTGACGCTTTTTTCCAGACTGACGCGACAGACAATACCCTCAATCTCTTTTTGCACCGAAGGGTTAGCGGTTATTTCCGCACAAACCTCCAGCTGGCCGGGAATAGCAATATCGGCACTGCGCAATGATTGTAATCTTAATGCCACGCCATTTAGCGCCTGTAATATCAGGGTGCGTACCAGTATTTCATCCTGCTCGCCGCAGGTGACCTGTATGCGGTAGCACACCTCCAGATCGGTCGCCTGTTGTTGCGGCTGCAGATTGATGCGCTGCGCCGCTTCGCGCAGCAGAATATTGGCGCACAGGATCACCAGCGTCGCCAGCACCGCGTTCCAATACTGCCCCAGGCCGCACAGCACGCCTATTGCGGCTGAGCACCAGAGCGTGGCCGCCGTATTAAGGCCGCGGATATTCAGGCCTTCACGCATGATCACCCCGGCCCCCAAAAAGCCGATGCCAGAGACAATTTGTGCCGCAACCCGGCCGGCGCTGGAAGGGTCGGTAGACATGGAGCTGAGGATAAATACCGCCGCCCCGGTCGCCACCAGTGCATTGGTACGCAGGCCGGCCATGCGCTGGCGCCATTGCCGTTCTGCGCCAATAACGGCACCCAGGCTCATCGCCAGTAATAAATTTAAAACAAAAGGAGTCATAGCCATGACTTTCCCCTTAAATAGCCACAGGAGATAAAATCATGTGCTTTTTAGCACACGCGAAATCGCGCCGATAATAAATCAGCGATTGAGCGTATAAGTGCCAGGAGGGAATAGGCTGTGGCTGCAAATAACCATAATTACGTCCAAATCAATTCACCCGATGCCATTTGGCCTCAGGAACAACAGTCAGATTCGGGTTTGCACAGCTCGGAATAACCAGAGAGGGGTGCTGCCCGCCGTTTTCGGCAAGCAACTAATCAGAAGAGGATTGGTCAGCTTGCCTTATTTATATCACTGCAACTAAAACTGTCCAATTGTGTTTCCTCTTTGAAATTTTGGCTGAGTATAGTGACGCAGAGTGACGATGTAAAGGCGAATTTATTAAACGGAAATTAAACTCAATAACCCCAATATTTGATGAGTCACACGATTATAACTTATTGGCATTGGGCAATTGGCTAATTACCGATAAGCTTGAGCTTCAACAGGACAATCATCCTCAAGGACACGCATTCAATGAACCTGCTTCGCCTTTCCATCAGCCTCGCCCTGCTTGCCGGTTTTCCCGCTCAGGCCCTGCTCTTGCAACAGGGCGAAACGCGTTTCGATATCGATCCTGCCACGCTGCAAATCGTTGCGGGAAAAAACCAGGTTAACCAGGCACTGGCTGGGCAAACCGTGGCTGAACTGCAAAGCACATCGACGCAGGCAAGCTGGCAATGGCCCAACAGCGCCATGCAGGTTACCGCCAGATTGGAGGGTGGCGATCTGCGTTTGAGTTTCAGCAGCAAGCGGGCACAAACCCTGAATTGGTTCAGGCTGCCGCCGCAGGCAACGACCCTGCTGCTGCCGATTGGCGAAGGGAGCCGCATCCCGCTGGACAATCCCGTCTGGCGGAATTATCTGGTCAAGGAAATGACGCCGCTGGATACCAACTGGGATCTGAAACTGCCGCTGTGGAGCCAGCAACAGCAAGGCAAGGTCTACAGTTGGTTGCTGCTAACCCCATTCAGCAACCAGGTAACCTTCGCCAGCGCAGGAAAGGGACTCGCCATGCGCAGTAGTCATGAGTTCAACCGCTTTAATCAGCAGCAGGCTTTCGAGGTGCTGCTGCACGTGGGAGACACGCCGCTGTCCGGCGCGCACCGTTACCGTGAATACCTGCAACAAAGCGGTCAGTTCAGCAGCCTGCGAGATAAAATCCGCATCGCGCCGGAAGGCGAAAAGCTGATTGGCGCTACGCACATTTATCTGTGGGGCGACAAACTGCTGGCGGCGAACGACGTGAAAGATTGGCCGGGTCTGTTGGCCTGGCTTATCACCTCCAAGGGCGAGCTTCTGTGGCGGAAAATGGATGCCGATAGCCAAAAAACCGCGCGCACGCTGGCGGGAAAAACGCCGCAGGGCTGGCAACAGCAAGCGCTGATTGATGCCCTTAATCAGGCGCTGGTGACGCTGACGCCGCTCAAGGCGACGCCGGATGACGCCGACTTCTTATCGGCGCAACGCCAACAGGCCACGGATATCCGGGCATTGGCGCAACGGCAACTCGGGCCCTATCTGACTGCGCCGGAGAGCTGGGGACAGGGGCTGGCTAGCCCCCTGGTCGAGTCGCTGCAGCACGCCGGCCTGCCTCGGCTGTGGTTGGGTACCGACAACTGGACCGCCGAGTTTCTGCACCCGCATGCGGTAGAAAGCGCCAAAAAAGCGGGATACCTGATCGCCAGCTACGATTCTTACGACACCGCCATTCCACGTGGGGTCAATGACAGCTGGTTAACCGCCCAACTGCCGACGTCCCTGCGAGAAAAGTGCGCCATCGTGCGTGCCGACGGCAGTAAGAAACCCGGCTTCGGCAAACAAGGCTACTACCTGAATCCAGGCTGCGTACTGCCTTACTCTCAACAGCGGATGACCGAACTGGTGCGACTGGCCGGGCTGAACAGTCTGTTCCTTGACGTTGACGGCACCGGGATGGTCTCTGACGATTATCAGCCCAACCACCCGACCGGTGCCGAGCAAATGGCGCAGGCTCGCAATGCGCGGCTGGCCTGGTTCAGCAACACCCTTCGCCTGCCGCTCGGCTCCGAAGATGGCAATGCGGTGACCGCACGCCACATCATGTTTGCCCACGGTATGGAAACCTGGGGATTTGGCTGGGGCGATAAGCAGATGAATCACGATAAGTCCTCCCCTTATTACCTGGGTGCCTGGTGGCCCAATGTCCAACCGGCCTTCTTCTTCAGCCCGGCCAAGGTAAAGGAACCCTACCGCACGGTGGAATTCGATCCGCGCTATCGCCTGCCCATGTATCAGGCGGTGTTCCACGACGCGGTGATCAGCAGCCACCACTGGAACTACGACAACCTGAAATTCAGCGATGTCAAAACCACCCGCAGCCTGCTGAGCCAGCTCTACAATACCGCGCCGATGTTCCATCTCAGCCGTGCCACGTTGCAGGCGCGCCTGCCGCAGATCAAACAGGCCGACGCCGCCTTCCGTCCGCTGCATCAGGCCCTTTGGGATAAAGCGCTGATCGATTTCCGCTGGTTGGATAAAGCCGGGTGGGTGCAGCAAACCATCTTCAGCGACGGCACCACGCTGACCGCCAATTTTGGCGAGCAGCCGTTCGACAGCATAGCCGCCCAGAGTCTGCGTGCCAAACTGGCGGACGGTCGCACCCTGAACGTTACGCCATAGCAACACCGGTCGGGGTGAACTACGCTAGGTTCAGTCCCCTGACCGTCACCGCTGGAGTTGATAATGGATAGCCTTACTCAAACGCTGCTCGCAGAGATCGGGCAAAGCTTTGGTCACGACGCCTTTTCGACGGATTCGGTGACGGTCAGCGGTGAAGGTGTGCTGAGCAGCGCATTCCCGGTCAGCGAATTGGCGACCGCCTGCTGGGCCGCCGCCGGGCTGGCCGGCGCCAGACTGCTGCAACAGAATCGCAGCGCAGCACCGCAGGTGTTTGTCGATCGACGGTTGGCGTCCTTATGGTTCGGCTGGACGCTACGCCCGCTAGGTTGGTCATTGCCTGCGGCCTGGGACGCGTTGGCGGGCGATTATGCCACCAGCGACGGTTGGATCCGCCTGCATACCAATGCACCGCATCACCGTAAAGCCGTAGAGCAAGTGCTCGGTCCGCATCAGGATAAAAATGGGTTGGCACAAAAGGTGCTGGCATGGAAAAAAAACGAGCTGGAGCAGGCGGTGATAGAGGCCGGTGGCTGCGCGGCGCAAATGCTTTCTGTCGAAGCGTGGCGGCAGCATACCCAGGGTAAAAGCGTTGCCCTGGAACCGCTGATCCATCAGACGCAACTTCAGGAAGCTGCGACGCCAGTCTGGACGCTGCCCAACGCCAGGCCGCTGCACGGCATACGGGTGCTGGATCTGACGCGGATTATCGCCGGCCCGGTAGCCACCCGTTTTCTCGCCGGTTTAGGGGCGGACGTATTGCGTATCGATCCCTACGGCTGGGACGAACCCGCTGTTGAGCATGAGGTGATGCTCGGCAAACGCAGTGCACGATTGAACCTGACCAACGCCCACGATCGCCATACCTTTGAACAGCTGCTGAAAAACGCCGATGTTATCGTGCACGGATATCGCGCCGGAGCCTTGGAAAAGCTGGGTTATGGCGCGGAACAACGACAGGCTTTATCTCCGGGATTGATCGACGTCTGCCTGAATGCCTACGGTTGGAGCGGCCCGTGGCGCGGGCGGCGCGGTTTCGACAGTCTGGTACAGATGAGTTGTGGTCTGGCAGAGGCGGGCATGACGTGGAAAGGCGCCCCTCACCCCGTACCCTTGCCGGTACAGGCGCTGGACCACGCCACCGGTTACCTGATGGCCACGGCGGTGCTGCAGGGCATCCGCCAACGTCTGCAAAATGGCACCGGCTACAGCGCCCGGCTGTCGCTGGCCCGAACGGCAGAGCTGCTGTTGCGTCATCCGTACCCGCCACAACATCCGGGAAAACCACTGGCGCCGCCGGTCGATGCAGATGAAAACCCGGAAACCGAACTGACCTGCTGGGGCCCGGCGCAACGTCTTAACCCCGCGTTATGGCTCAATGGCACCGCGCTACTTTGGGTACTGCCGGCCACCCCGCTCGGCCGCTCGCAACCGGTCTGGCTACGACGCTGAACTCAGGCCAATTGACGCTGCAACCAATGTAACAAGGCTTCAACCGCCGGCGTCAACCCGGAGTTTTGCGGCCAGACCAGATAAAAATCAACCGGTTCAAGTTGCCGAGCCGCAGCCAACGCCACCAGTCGGCCCTCGGTCAGCGCATCGCTCACCAAAAGTCTTTTCACCAGCGCGATACCAAATCCCTGTTCGGCCGCGCGGATCAACAAGCCAGCGTCATTGAACGACGCCAGAGGCCTGCCATACTCCCTCTGCTGATGCACCAAAAACCAACTGCGCCATGGCGTAACATCATGCTCCAGCAGCGGCATGCCTGGCGTACCATCGTCGAAGGCCGCCTGCCATTGGCGCGCCAACGCAGGGGTTGCGACCGGCACCACCTCTCCCCTGGCAATAAGTTGCGCCTGCATATCCGCCCATTGCCCATTGCCAAGACGAATAGCCGCATCAAAACCTTTGCGCGTCAGATCCTGCACCGCCAGCGAGGCATCGATATCCAACGTAATATCGGCGCAGGCCGCGTGAAAAGACGACAGCCGCGGCATTAACCAGTAATGAGCGAAAGAAGGCAAGACGCTGATACGCAGAGCCTGACTTTGCGCAACGCGCCTGACCCGGCCAATCCCCTGTTGCAATGCTTCCAGCGTTGGTTCGGCCACCGCCAACAGCTCGCGCCCGGCAGCGTTCAGACGCAGCCCCCGCCCCTGCCGTTCAAACAACGGACAGCCCATCGCCTGTTCAAGCTGCTGGATCTGCTGACTGACGGCACCGTGGGTAAGGTGCACCTGCTGGGCGGTGGCGCGCAGGTTCTCTAGCCGGGCGGCAATTACAAAGGTCGGCAGAAAGTGTAAAGGAATACGCTCATCGAACATTGGTTAGCCCTGCTATCCAAAAAGGGTATTTTTCATCGATTTTCGCGCCAAAGTAAAGGGTTTAGGGTGTCACTATTCCCCCTTACGTCTGGAGTTATCGATGCACCCACGTTTGCAGCAAGACCTTGACCAGTTTCCACAGATCCTCGATCACACCCGTCAGTTGGCCGAAACGTTTCTGGGCGGCATAAAACAGCGCCCGGTTTGCCCGCCCCTGGATGCACAGCAACTTCAGCCGGGTGATGACCAACTGGCCGAAGGTGGCAAGGGCGCGATCGCGGCACTGGACCACTTCTGGCAGCGTTATGCCGAGGGGATCTCCGCCAGCGCCGGGCCACGTTACTTTGGCTTTGTGACCGGTGGAGCAACCCCGGCGGCACTGGCGGCGGATTGGCTGGTTAGCGCTATCGACCAAAATAGTCAATTGAGCCAGGATACCGTTGCCGCAGCGATTGAATTGGCGACGGTAGACCAGCTAAAAACCTTGCTGGGGCTGCCGGAAACCTTCAATGGCAGTTTTGTCAGCGGGGCGACCATGGCCAACTTTGTCGGTATCGCCATCGGTCGCCAATGGCTCGGCCAGCAACGCGGTATTGACGTCGCCGAACAGGGGGTTGCGGCCCTGGGCCCCGTACAGGTGCTGTCGGCGAATCCGCATGCCAGCAGTGTGAAAGCGCTCAGCATGCTGGGGATCGGTCGTGATGCGCTGAAAATTATCGACTGTCTTCCCGGCTCCGAAGCTATAGATCCGGCGGCGCTGGAACGGCATCTGGCTAGCAGCGTCGGCATACCTACTCTCGTCCTGGCCAGTGCCGGCACGGTGAATACCGTGGCCTTCGACGACCTGCAGCAGTTATTGGCGCTGCGGGAACGTTATCCATTCTGGCTACATGTCGATGCGGCCTTTGGCGGCGTGGCGGCCTGTTCACCGCGCTATGCAGCGCGCCTGGCCGGCTGGGAGCAGGCGGATTCCATCACCGTTGATGCTCACAAGTGGCTGAACGTCCCTTATGACAGCGCCATTCAATTCAGCCGTCATCTGGCCTTGCAGATGCAGGTGTTCCAAAACCATTCGGCCTATCTGGAAGCCCCCACGTTACGGCCGGACAACTATCTGCATCTGACCCCTGAAAACTCGCGGCGCTTCCGGGCACTCCCTTTATGGATGGCGCTGAAAGCCTATGGCCACAGCGGCATGCGGGATATGGTGGAGCGAAATGTCCAATTGGCGCAGCTTTTGGGCACAGAGCTGGCGGCCAGCGAAGGCTTTCATCTGCTGGCGCCGGTCAATTTAAACGTGGTGTGCTTTGCCCTGAAAGACAATAAAGGCGATGCCGTTGCAGCACGCGACCGTTTTATCGCCCGCCTGGATCGGCACGGCATCGTGCGTTGTACCCCTACTCGCTACAATGGGCAGCCGGGGATCCGTGCTGCGCTGGTCAATTGGATGACGCAGGAAAGCGATATTCATTTAGCATTGGAATCGATGCGTTATTGTTTGCCAGAACCTTGCTGATAGGGAAAAATCAAGGGTGTTTCCTGCGTGGGTCGCTCTATTATTACGGTCGTCACCATGCGGCCGTAAACCTTTATCAATAATTGATAATTTACAGCCCTGTTGCGAAAGAAAATAGTTCAGTAAAACCAATTAATCACTCACTGACATTTTTCACATTGGTTGAAATAGCACGAATAATCACACCAACCTCTTGTTATATCGTCACTTTTCTTAACAAAAAAACGCGTTAATGTTAACTCTATGTGATTATTGATTATCGCAAGTGATAAAAAATGGAAGAATTATCATTATCAAAAACAAGAGAATCACAGATAACATTATGATAATATTATTAAAAATAAAATCATACAAATCAGAGTGTATTTCTAAAGCTCAATAAATAGGCTAAAAAAAGTTAAAAAAACAACACATGAATTTTTTTTAAGAATTTTCCTAGCAATCTAATATTTCGTTTCGTGACATGATGGGTTGAATCAATGACAAAAAGACCAGCAGGCACGCGGTTCAAGCCCAAATTGGCGTTACCTCACAGCAATTCCTGCGCCAGCAGATTATTCTGACTTAAGCTAAACTTATAGATTCACAGTGTTAATTAGTTTAGTAATAAAATATCGTTGAGTACAGCCGTGTTTATTGATAGAACACTGCTTCTACGTGAATTTTTTGTGCTTTTTATTTGCCTTTAAGGCTTCAGGCTTTTTCTTTTTGTTACCGCGGTAAAACGGATTTAAGTGGGGGTGAGATATGCCAACGATCATTATGGATTCATGCAGCTATACCAGATTAGGTTTGACAGACTACCTGACAACACACGGAGTAAAAAAACGCCAGATTAATGCCATCAATGATATCGACGACCTGCATGAAAAATGCAGCAAGTTGAAACCCAGCCTGGTATTTATAAATGAAGACTGCTTTATACACGAAGCGAACGCTACGGAACGTATAAAGGGGGTGATTTCACTGCACCCTGACACCTTATTCTTCATCTTTATGGCCATCACCAACGTACATTTCGACGATTATTTATATGTTCGTAAAAATGTCATCATCTCGTCAAAATCCATCAAACCAGAGACTATGAATCAACTACTTAGTCACTATCTGGAGAAAAAAGCGCCTCGTACCGAGAAAACCTCGTTTGACCAGACTCCGGTTACCCTTAGCCAAACTGAGTCAAACATGTTACGCATGTGGATGTCAGGCCAGGGCACTATCCAGATCTCCGACCAGATGCAAATTAAGGCCAAAACCGTCTCTTCCCATAAGGGAAATATCAAAAGAAAAATTAAAACGCACAACAAGCAGATTATTTACCATGTTGTTCGTTTAACCGACACCTTAACCAGTGGAATATTCGTCAATAGCCGCTAGGTAAAAGGTTTGTTGCTTACTCTGCAAACGTTGGTTTTAAATGTCTTTCAGCGTGCCCTGCTGGATACCACGCATTTAAATAACCTAAATACCTGTTCGCGACGATACTCTCGGCCGCGACGGGTATTCCCGCATTAAAAGACCGAGTATTCTTCCCCCTCCGGAATAATTCCCTCACGGAAGTTTTGCAGATTAAATTAATGCGCCAGAGAAGTATTGGCTCGGTATCAGACTATGACCTGGTTTCCGTCTGCCTAAGCTCAACAAAGGTCCCATCACGGCTGTCAATCTCGTTGAAGAACCAGACACCGGCAGGATAGTCCGGCAAAGAGACCAGATACATAATCCCTTCATTAAACTCTTCTACCGCCAGGATCACCCCTTCACGCCGCTGTATGCCATCCGTCTTTACGGTGACCAGATCGTTCACTTTCATGCCGTACCCCATCATTTATCATTGATGTCAGTGTATTACAAAATGCGGTGAGAAAAATACTGCGCCGACAGGGAATTCGCCACTCGCCTGTACGGTTCTCACTAAAGCGTAGCAGTCCACCGGACCCTCAGCTTTTCACTTTCTTAACGTTTTGTCCGCAGAATCTTAAGCGCACAACGGTTAGTCTGTTTCCTGGTGCTTCCCCCCAGAGAAGTATCAGCAAATGAAGAAGTAACAAGGAACTTTTGCCCGCAGACTTGCGGGCTTTTTTTTGCCTGCGCCAAATTACAGGCACAAAAAAACCCGCCTTGGCGGGTTTTTGTTAATCAGCAGAAGAGCCGATTAGATAGCGGTAACGTTAGCCGCTGACGGACCTTTAGCACCGTTCTCGATAGAGAACTGTACGTTCTGGCCTTCAGCCAGGGTCTTGAAGCCTTGATCCTGGATAGCAGAGAAGTGTACGAACACGTCTTTGCTGCCGTCTGCTGGAGTGATGAAACCAAAACCTTTAGACTCGTTGAACCACTTCACTTGACCTTTGATCATGTTAGACATGTCTAATTCCTTCAATATTAAATGTAAGCCACCATGGGCAAGATATAGCCGGTCATCAGTTACTTATGGAGGCACTAGAAAGGAAATTCGTCAGTGAAGTGCTATCTAGGATAACGCTTTAAATTTGAACTACTTTACTCAAAATGTCGTGCATAAATAGGTCTGTACCACAGGCCGAGAAGCATTAACTCACGATGGGACTTTAATAGCAACTCTTTTTGTTTGCCCCTCTGTGGAAACGGGGCCAAATGCACAGGATTTAACCCATTTCGCTTGTTTTTTGGTCACTTCTGGCTCTGCTTACCCGATAATGGGGGTAATCGGCTGCCGCAATATTTGCAAAATATCGCCTCTGTCTCATGGCCACCTCGTTGACATTGTTCACAATTTCGCCTTTCACGACTGCGCTGCAGTTCTTGCGACATGTAAGCCGTCAGAATCCCGGTCGGCACCGCGATGATTGAATAGCCCACCAGAATCAGGACGGAGGTCAATAATCGGCCCAGCGGAGTATGGGGGACGATATCGCCGTAGCCTACGGTGGTCAGCGTGACGACTGCCCAATAGATAGACGCCGCCAGGCTGGTAAACCCGCCGCTACCGCCCTCTATCGCATACATCAAACCGCCAAACACGCACAACACCACGGCGACAAAGCCAAAAAACATTGCCAGCTTATGGCGCGCCAGCTTGATGCTGCGCCAAATCATGCCCATTTCGCTCATGTAACGCAGCAGTTTCAATACCCGCAATACCCGCAATACCCTCAGGACACGCAGCAGCATCACAAATTCCACCGTCATATGCGGGAACAACCAGATGATGTACAGCGGCAGTACCGTCAACAAATCGACCATGCCGAAAAAGCTCAGGGCATAGTGCTGCTCACGCGGCGTACTCCACAGGCGTAACAGATACTCGAGAGTAAAAATGAAGGTAAATACCACCTCCGCCCAAAAGAACAGATAAATGGCCTGCCGACCGGGCGCGTAAAGGGCACTGCCCCCTGGTTCGAGGAACAACAAAATCACGCTCAGCAACGCGGTAGCGACCCAAAAGGTTTCCATCCTGCGGCCGATGCGCGAATGGTTGTCGAACAGCAGCCGATAGCTGCGCTGGCGTAAACTGAGCGCCGCAGTGTCAGTGGTCATAGTCCAATGTCTTATAACGGGAAGTTGCTCATATACTAGACCTGAACCTGAACGCCGCCAACTCTGGCACCGGCCCCTCAGAGGTCACAAATGATAGTAATTCTCGTCTGACTGTTTTATAGTTGCGCAGCGTAACTATAAAGGGAGATTGACCATGCTTAGAGGGCATACGCTGGCAGCATTTTGCTGCACCACGCTGTTAATATTGAGCGCCCCAGCCCAGGCGCTGGATCTTTCCTACAAGGCACCTGAGCCCAGCATCAAACCCGCGCCCGCGCCCAAAGCCGCGCTCGGCCCCGCGGAAAAAACCGCC
This sequence comes from Serratia sp. GW822-FHT06D09, assembly GCF_058799515.1. NCBI lineage: Bacteria > Pseudomonadati > Pseudomonadota > Gammaproteobacteria > Enterobacterales > Yersiniaceae > Serratia > Serratia sp. GW822-FHT06D09. Next base: position 360,515 of record NZ_JBXALO010000003.1, on the reverse strand, counting down.
AAGGCGCCCGTGGTGTGGTCAGAAACAGAAGAGAAAACCGGTTTTCGGGTCGATCTGGAATGCGATCACCCCGGGTGTAGCCAGAAGCGCACCAAACCGTATTCATCGCTGAACAGCCCGGTGAAAAAAACCGACCGCCGTCGCCAGTCTGATCCCTATTCCACCAATCAGGATCCCGAGTACAGCGTGAACATGGGTTATCAATGGTAACCACGCTTTAAGAGTTATCCCTATATCTGCGCAAACGCGCACTTTATATAATGGTCACCTGTTCACCACTCCTCCTGGTGCTGGACACAACAAGCTGTGTTGCAATTTTTTATGCGCCTCCCTATAGGCGCTTTTTTTATGTCTGAATACCAGTCCGTTCCGCCCTTACAGAATGGTCTCATTGCGGCATAACGTGATAGCTGTCACAAATAACCGCTCTCAAGCCACGCGTTATCGGAGGTTGGCCAGATGGCGACTGAATATTTATCTTTGCTGGCAGTGTTAGCCGGCATCGCAGGTTTCGCACTGTATAAACACTTTAAATCACAGAAGAAAAGTACTTTGCTGCGTCCGCACGATCGTTGACGCAAAAGTGGCCGGGGTACGGCATCGACGCTGTGCCTCAGGCCACACAACTGCGCTCTGTCATTTTTTTATCACAAAATTGTCACAATATAGCCATATCATGGTCGGCGATTATCCGCACTGGCTCAACACCAAGGATTTCGTTATGACCACCATGATTAAAGCAACAAACCACCAGGAAGCCGAAAAGCTGATCCGCTACGGTACGGCGAAAAAAATCGAACTGGCCTATGACATCGACAGCGATGATTTTTTCCAGCTCGCCAGCCTGTGGTGTGATAGAGGTGCCAAGATTTCCAAAGGTAAAGAACACTTTATCGTCTCGCTAAAAGGTTTTCGCATCCCGCCAAATGATTGATGTTATGCCGCCCTTGCGGCGGCGCCCCCTTCCCCCGAAAAAATCGCCTTGTGAGCTACACTCTCTCCTTAGCATTTCAGTAAGATAAATCATCAATTACTGCAGCTGGTTACCTAGATGGGTCACTGCGCCTGAATGCCAACCGAGGAGAATCGTCATGTCTGCGAACCCGCAACTGCCCAGCACCATGAAAGCCATTGAGATCAGCCAGCCCGGCGAACCGGAAGTTTTGGTTGTCGCACAGCGGCCGCTGCCGTCCCTGCAACAAGGGGAGATCCTGGTGAAGGTCGCCGCCGCCGGGGTTAACCGCCCTGACGTGTTGCAACGCCGCGGCCAATACGCACCGCCTCCCGGCGCATCGGATATCCCGGGCCTGGAGATCGCTGGCGTGGTGGTCGCCACCGGCGTTGGTGTGCAAAATTATGCCGTTGGCGATAGCGTCTGCGCCCTGATTGCCGGTGGCGGCTATGCCGAATACTGCAAGGTGCATGAAAGCAATGCGCTGTCGGTCCCCAAAGGATTTAGCCTGGTTGAGGCAGCAGCCATCCCGGAAACCTTCTTTACCGTGTGGGTCAATGTGTTCCAGCGCGGCAACCTGAAAGCTGGCGAAACCGTTTTGATCCACGGCGGCACTTCCGGCATTGGTACCGTCGCCACCCTGCTGGCGAAAGCTTTCTGTGCTCATGTGATTACCACCGTTGGCTCGGAAGAGAAGCGTCAGGCCAGCCTGGCCTTGGGGGCCGATGTGTCGATCAACTATCGCGACGAGGATTTTGTCGAGCAGACCCGGCACGCAACTAACGGCAAAGGGGCAGACGTGATTGTCGATTTGATCGCCGGCGACTACCTGGCGAAAAACTACCAGGCGGCAGCGATGGATGGCCGCATTGTGCAAATTGGCACCCAGAATGGCGTGGTGAAGGAGTTGAACCTGATGCCGCTGCTGCTCAAACGTCTGACCCACACCGGTTCCACGCTGCGTTCGCGAAGCGTTGAAGACAAAGCGGGTATTGCCGCCGATTTGCTGCAAAAGGTTTGGCCATTGCTGGATCGCGGTGCGTTAAAACCGCAGATCTTCAAAACCTACCCGCTGGAACAAGCAGCCGAAGCCCATGCGTTGATGGAGTCGAGCCAGCACATCGGCAAGATCATGCTGACCCTCTAATCTGTGCCCCGCAGCCTAGGCTGCGGGGCCTGTTTCACCTGCCTGGCGTATGCACGTCTCCAGGCGTTGAGTCGGTACTGTCTAACTTTTCCTGCGCCAGCGCTTCATCTTCGCTGTCTTTCTCCAGGCTTTCCTGCTGCGCCCCCTGCTGCGGCGAATACACCAACTCCACCATAATCGGGAAGTGATCTGAACCGACGCTGGTCAACCGACGCAGCGATCCGAGCACGAAATCATCGCTGTGAAACACGTGATCCAATGGCCAACGCAGGAACGGATAACCGGCATGAAAGGTGCTGAACATGCCCCGACCGCGGCGCGGATCCAACAAACCGCTGACTTTAAGGAACAACCGGGTGGTGGTCGACCAAGCCACGTCATTCAGATCGCCGGTCACAATCACCGGAAACTCCGATTTGGCCGCACTTTTCCCGACCATCACCAGTTCGGCGTCGCGGTCTTCCGATTCCTCGTTTTCGGTAGGGCTCGGCGGCATCGGGTGAACGCAGTGCAGGCGCACCTGCGGCCCATGCGGCAAATGCACCATCATGTGCATCGACGGGATCTGATCATCCACCAGATATTGGATCTGCGCATCGCTGAGTTTCAGCCGCGAATAAACGTGCATGCCATACAGATTATCCAACGGGCATTTCAACGTGTACGGATAATCCTGCTCCAGCACCGAGAGCTGTTGTTCCCACCAGCGGTCGGTTTCCACCGCCACCAGCACGTCCGGACGCTCGGTCGCCACCAACGCCAGTAGCTTATCCGCCTGGCGATTGGGTGTTAACACATTGGACACCAGAATGCGGATACGCGGCTTTTTTTGATAGCCGGTAAAGTCCAGCACCTGCGGTTTGCTCAGCCGGGTGTAAGGGTAAATCCAGGCCGCCTGGTAAACCACACAGGCCAGGTTCAGCGCCATCATGCCCCACACCCAAGGCGACAGCGGCACAAACAGCAGATTCAGCAACAACACCAGTAGCGAAAGCGCCAGTATCTGCAGGCGGGGAAAATCCCACACCCGAATCCACCAGGCTGCATGCTTTGAAAGCGGCGCAATGGTCACCAGCGCCAGCAAAAGCGTCAGTATGGCGGTAATCCCTGTCACGTTTATTTCCTCATTCTCATCGGCCTGGGCCTGTCGGGGTGACGGCCTCTTGGCTGCCGTATCTGGCGGCAGCCAAAGATTGCCATAAAAAACCTATCCCCCGCCAGCGGGCTTAAGGAATAATCTTGCGACGACGGAATTCGTCAAACAGTGCGAACAGCATCGCTTCGGTGTCGACAAACTGATGAAAGCCAAAGCGTCGCGCCTTGCTGCCGTCCGCAAACATGTCGTAATCCCACGAGAAAACAAAGTCCGCGAAGCGCCAGCTCGCCACCGCGCGATAATCCGCTTCGGCCAGGCCATGCTGCCGCGCCAGCGCCTGCCACAACTCGCTTTTGTCTGCCATCACCGACGTCAGCGGCATAGGCAGCGGCGGCGCCACTTCCAAACCAAAGTAGCCGGCAATTTTCGGCCACATCTCACTCCAGCGAAACAGATCGCCATTGTTGATATTAAACGCCTGATTGGCAGCCGCCGGTTCCGTCGCAGCCCATAGCGTGGCGCGCGCCAGCAGACCCGCATCGGTCATTTCCAGCAGGCTGTGATAGGCCCCCGGCTTGCCGGGGAATCGCAGCGGCAACCCCAGAGACTTGCTGATGGAGGCATAGACCGCGATAGTCAGGGCCAGATTCATCGGATTGCCGAGCGAGAAGCCCCCCACCACGCTGGGCCGGATCGCGCTCCAACGCCAATTTTTGCCCTGCTGACGCCGTTCAAGATAGCTCTGCTGCTCAAGATTAAACTCCGGCGGCATGTGCCCGGCATCGTTTTCCCGCGCCGGCGTCTTGAACGGCCCCAGATGAGCGCCGTAAACTTTATAGCCCTGCATCAGGCTGATGTGCTCCAACCCATGCGCTACCGGCTCCAGCGCCTCCACCACATTGGCCAACATCGCCAGATTCGGTGCAACCAGCCCCGCCCAGTCCGGCGCATCCTGATAAGCGGCATAGAAAATATGGCTGACCTCGGTTAGCGGGCGCAAGGCATTGCGCGTCGCCTGAGCATCCAACAGATCGACCGCCACATAGCGCACTTGCGGCCGATTGACGCCCCCGCGTCGTGACAGGCCAACCACCGGCCAACCTTGCCGTTCCAGTTCTTCAATCAGCTTGCCGCCAATCACGCCGTTAGCCCCGACTACCAACGCCAGTTTTTCATTTTGCATAGGTCACCCCGCTCGCTTTTGTTTGAGGCCCTCACTGTGAGTGATTAGCAAAGCTTGCGGTAGAGGCGTAGTGTTGCTAACACTTATAAGTAAAATCTATAACTGGAGCGCTGATGGACAAGCTGAACGCCATGAAGACTTTCATGCGGGTCGCGGAACTGGGCAGCCTCTCGGCAGCCGCCCGCGATTTGGGCCTGACGCAGCCGGCGGTCAGCCAGCAGATTACCGGTCTGGAACAACAACTGGGCGTGCAGTTGCTGTTTCGCAGCACCCGCTCCGTCACGCTGACCGACGCTGGCGGCGGCTATTATCGGCAAATCAAACCGATTCTGGCGGCGGTGAGTGAAGCAGAGGAAGCGCTGCACGGCATGCAGCAGCGGCTGCAGGGCCCCTTGCGCATCCATGCCCCGACCGGCTTCGGTCAACAGCACCTGACGCCGCTGGCGATAGCTTTTCAGCAACAGCATCCGGAATTGAATATCGAACTGTTGCTCGACGATCGCCGGGCTGACGTGATCGGTGAAGGTATCGACGTGGCGATCCGCTTTGGCGAAATAAATACGCCGGGCACGGTGGCGCGCCGGCTGGGGGAATTACAGCGTATTTTAGTGGCTTCCCCGGCCTATCTGGCAGCGCAGGGCGAGCCGCAAACTCCCGCAGAGCTGGCGAGACATCCGCATATCCGCTATAGCGGCTTGAGTGACGGCGATGCGCTGACCTTAATTGGCCCTCAGGGTGCCGAGATAGTGAACCTGCGCCCGGTCTTTCGCGCCAACAATACGTTTTCGCTGCTGGCGGCCATCGAATCAGGATTGGGTATTGGCGGAGCACAGCGCCCGCTGATTGGTCGGCAACTGGCCAACGGCAACCTGGTACCGGTGTTAACGGCCTGGCATTATCCGCCGATGGCGCTGCATGCGGTTTACCCCGCAGCGCGGTTTATTCCCGGTAAAGTCCGGGCCTGGGTAGATTATTTGCTGGCGGCGTTGGGGAGTATTGAGGGAATTAGGGTGAACAAAGCCCCCGACAAGGTGCCAGGGGCATAAAGATTATTTGAACAGTTTACCGACCATGTCACCCAGTTCGTTGCTGTTCGACTGCACTTCGCCATTTGGCGAGGCCGCGTCAGCGACCGTTGGCAGGAACTGTGCAATGGTGGCTGAAGCCTGAGCCGGATCGATCCCCAGCTTTTCCGCCAGTTGGTTGATGGCATCGCTGCCCAGCGCTTGCTGCACGTGATCGCCGCTAATCTGCTGGTTTTCACCGTTGCCCAGCCACGAGCCGACCACATCGCCGAATTGACCCTGGCGGAACTTGTCCAGAATCGCCTGCAGGCCACCCTGCTGCTCAACCCATTGCATAATGGCGACGTAATCAATGCCCTTACCGTTGGCACCGCCCAGAATGTTGCCCAATACGCTATCAAACAGACCCATGGTATTCCCCTTCCGATCGTCGGCTCTGCCGCTCGACCGCAGTGATTTAACGAAAAAGGGCCGCCGCAGCGACCCTGTTGATCAGCAACTGATTAATTTCTGATCTTTCTGTAGACAAAAAGCACCACCAGGGCACCGATGACCGCGACAACAAAGCTGCCCAGGTTGAAGCCATCAACACGGCCCATACCGAAGAAGGTACTGATATAGCCGCCGACAACCGCACCGATGATCCCCAGAATAACGGTTACGATAAAGCCGCCGCCGTCTTTGCCCGGCATAATCCATTTAGCCAAGATACCGGCGATTAACCCAAAAATGATCCAGGAAATGATGCCCATTTTTACTCTCCCTATTACTTTTTGCCCAAAGAAACTCTGTTTTCAGGCCCGCGTCGGCGCCTGATCCAACCCTGACGATACTTTCACAACCACAATCCTGTTGCCCTGTGCTGACCGTTAACGGCAGCGCGATGCAGGGTGAATCTTGATAAACACGCATATTCACACTGTTACTATAGACAAATATCAGCAGTTTACCCATTTCCGTGTGTCTGAATTTAGCTGTGCAAAAATCAACCGCATTCATCAAACTGTCATTACTCCGCGCTATAACAACAGGTGAATATTGCTGCAGGGGACAGACCATGACCAACACACCGTTTCTGCTGATACTGGCTGCAATCTATGCGCTAGCCGCCGCCTGGGACGGTTCTGCCGCCTTGTTGTTCCAGTGATGTTACACGCGCTTTGTCACTTTTCGAGTGGTTTTAAATGTGTCTTGTTTTGTCTGCAAATTTAATCAGTTGAAAACGAATGACAAATAGCGAGCCGTTTGGATAAAAATCCCATTGGCTACCGGGCCTCAATTTTCACAAAAGGGCTTGATAAGGTGGCTGAACCACTCGGCAAAGGCGGTTAAACGCGCCGAACGTTGGCGGCGGTGAGGATAAAGCAAGGCAATGCCCATTGCCGGTGGCCGGGCCTGCGGCAAAACCTCACATAAGCTCCCGTCCTCCAGGTAGTGCTGAACATCAAAGCGCGGTATCTGAATCATCCCTAATCCTGCCAGACAGCACCCAATATAATTTTCCGCATTGTTTACCGTGACCCGGCTACGCAAGATTTTTTCCATGTGCTGATCGCCCCGCTGCCAAACCCAGGTATCTGCCCCGGCCAAAGTCGGCTGCGCGTAGCCTACCCCCCAATGCCCCGCCAACTGCTCAGGATGCTCCGGCGTGCCGTAACGTTGCAAATAGTCCGGGCTGGCGCAGTTGATCATGCTTAATCGCCCCAGCGGCTGGCTGACCAGGCTACTGTCGCTGAGACTGCCGACGCGCACCACGCAGTCGATCCCTTCCTGGATCAAATCGATCGAACGGTCGCTGGCGCTGAGAAACAGTTGAATGTCGGGGTACTGCACAAAAAAGTCCGGCAGCGCAGGCACTATCATTCGCCGGGCTATACGACTGGGCACATCGACCGTCAAACGACCGTCGATCGGGCCGTTTTGCCGATGAAACAGGCCTTCCAGTGTTTGAACGTCGAACAACAGGCTGCGCGCTTTTTCGAGCAACAGCTCACCGTCGCTGGTCAATTGCACCCGGCGAGTGGTGCGGTGAAACAGGCGGGCACCCATTTCGTGTTCCAGTTGTTGTATCGCCGCCGAAACCGTGGTTTTTGGCATCAACAGGATTTGCGAAGCGCGGATAAAACTGCCCACCTCAGCAACCTGGATAAAAACCCGTAATCTCCCTATTTTATCCACCGGTTGTGCGTCCTGATTAACAGGCTGCGGCCTGGGCCGCAGCAGAATTAAGGTTAACGGGTAGTATAGCCACCGTTGGCGAACAGCGTCTGCCCGGTGATCCACCAGCCGTCAGTGACCAAAAATTTAACGATCGGCGCAATGTCCTCGATGTCGGTCAGACCGGTTTTCGAGAACTTGCTCAGCGCGGCGGCACTGCTGTGGTACGCCACCGCCTCCTTGCTTTCCTGGCCATAGAAGAACGGCGTATCCATTGGCCCCGGACCAATGGCGTTCACGCTGATACCGCGTTCGCCAAACTCCTTGGAAGCCGCGCGGGTAAAGTGCTCCACCGGCGCCTTGCTGCCCGGATAGACCGCATAAAATGGCGTATAGGCCGCCAACAGCGAGCTGACAATGGTCACAATTCGGCCGTTATCGGCCAAATGTTTACCGGCCTGCTGGATAAAGAAAAATGCCGCTTTGGCATTGATGTCGAAACTGCTGTCGTAGTCGGCTTCGGTCACTTCGGCAATCGGTTTTTTAATCACCAGACCGGCGGTATTGATGGCAATGTCCACCTTGCCAAACGCCTTGACGGCCTCCTCAAACAGCAGCGCCACGTTAGCCGGCTGGGTGAGATCGCCCTGCACCGCAATCGCCTCGGCACCTGCCGCCTTAACCGCCCGCAACGTTTCCTCCGCGGCAGCACGAGTGGCGTCGCTGTTGTAGTGCACCACCACGGCCGCCGCGCCGTTGGCGGCCAAATCACGCGCCACCAGGCCACCCAGGTTCTTGGCGCCGCCGGCGATCAACACCACTTTTCCATTCAAAGATTGCTTGCTCATTACAGTGACTCCGTTAGTGAAGGTTGCAACGAGTATAGAAACTGTGACCGCTCAGATAATCTGTCCAAATTGGGATGAACCATCCCGCTTTTTCGGTCAATAGCAACGATCAGGCCGTTAATTTCCACAGCGTGATCGCCCGCCGGGCATTCGGCGTAAATCGCACTACACTTGTAAGTTCCCGGCAGCAATAGTCACAACCAGAAACTATTGTCCCTCGCCCGTGGGATGCAAAACGCCTGACGGGCCACAACAGAGGTCAATGTCATGTTGATTCAACCCTATCTTTTTTTTAACGGTAACTGTGAACAGGCGATCAACTTCTACCAGCAGCAGCTGGGCGCCAGAATCGAAATGATTATGCGCTACAAAGATATGCCCGAGGAGGCCAAGCAAGGCGGTCCTCAGGACGTCAATCCAGAGTCCATCATGCATGCCCGTCTACTGATTGGCGAAACGGCGCTGATGGCCTCCGATGGGTGTCCGCAGGACGGCGGCGAAGCTTCGCATAAAGGATTTGCCCTGTCGCTGGATCCGAGCGACGTGGAACAAGGCCGAGCATTATTCGAGAAGCTGGCGCAGGGCGGCCAGGTCACCATGCCATACCAGGCCACCTTCTGGGCCAAGGGTTTTGGCATGCTGACCGACCAGTTCGGGGTCAATTGGATGATTAACGTTGAATAACCCGTCATCCCGCCAGGGTGTCCGCCACCGACAGCGGATACCCTGGTGCCAAGGTCAACGGTAGTGATACCAGTCATAAGCCGCCATCGCGAACAGCACAAACAGCACCGTCAACAGCACCAGTCCCAAACGCCAATAGGGCGATTTACGCTGCCGCCAGGCAAAAATCATCATTAGCGCCAGCACCCCCAAGGTCAGCGGGTAATAAACCACCAGCGTCAGCAAAGTAATAATGATGTAGTCAGACATATGCGTGAACCCTGTATTTTCTATGCCGGTTTTGCGGCGAATTGTAACACTCCGCTTGAGTGGCTCATGCATTTTTGATGTTAAGGGAGTAGTGGTCGGCGTGATTAACGAATAAGATGTAAGATTGTTCTTAACACGATTTAAAGACTTTATAACAAGGGTGACATGACACAGCAGCAACCGCAGGATGCCGAACGGCCACGCAACGGTAAAAATTCCCCGTTACTTTTTCAGGCCGGCGTATTTGTCGTCATCGTTGCCGTCACGCTGATTCTGTTTAACGGCTGGCAGATTTGGAATGCGCACCAGCGCGACTTGCAAAGTGCCGAAAATGAATCGGCCAACCTGGCCCGCTCTCTGGCACAGCATGCCGATGACACCTTTATGCAGACCGACACTACGCTGTCCGATCTGACCGAACGCATTCAGACCGACGGCCTGAGCCAACCGCAACAGCTGCGACTACAGAAAGTGATGCAAACGCAGGTTGGCAACCTGCCCCAGTTGCATGGCCTGTTTGTTTACGATGCTCAAGGGAACTGGATCGTCACCTCATCGGGCCGGTTCATACAAAATGCCAACAATGCCGATCGTGAGTATTTCAAATTCCACCTGAGCCACAACAGCAGCGCGATATTTATCGGCAAAGTGGTACGCAGCCGCTCTACCGGTGATTTGATCATTCCGGTCTCACGCCGGATCAACAACCCGGACGGTAGCTTTAATGGGGTGGTACTGGCCACGCTGTATGTCGATTATTTCCGCCAATTTTACGACACCTTCGCATTGAACAGTGACGCCTCGCTCAACCTGCTGTTGGCGGACGGCACCATTCTCTACCGCCGCCCCTACTCCATTGCCGCGATTGGCAAAAATATTTCGGAAGGCGTGTTGTTCCGCGAAATTCTACCCCACTCTGAGTTCGGCAATGCCACCATCACTTCGCGGTACGACAAGGTGGAACGGATCTACGGTTATTCGCGGGTTAATCGCTATCCGCTGGTGATAGCTGCCGGACTGTCGAAGGAAGATGCGCTGTCCGACTGGCGTAATGATACCGGCGTGTTTGCCCTGGGTGGCGCGACGCTGTTAATCATTTTACTGGCGATGGGTCTGGTACTGATGCGCCAGATTAACCACAGCGTACGCACCGAAGCTGAACTGATGCGCACCCGCGATCAGCTCACTACCATCAACCGAACGTTGGAAGAGTTGGCGTTGCTGGACGGGTTAACCGGCCTGGCCAACCGCCGTCAGTTTGATATCGCCATGAAGAACGAACTGATGCGCGCTTCACGCAATTACCGCAGCGTGGCGTTGCTGATGCTGGATATCGACTGTTTCAAACAATATAACGACATCTACGGTCACGTAGCTGGCGATCAGTGTCTGCAACAGATTGGACAAACGTTGAAAGGGCTGGCGTGCCGCAGCAACGATATTATGGCCCGCTATGGCGGTGAGGAAATGGCCATTATTCTGCCGGATACCGACACTCAGGGCGCACTGATTTTCGCCGAACGGGTGATTGAATCGGTGCGGGAGCTGAAAATACCGCATACGGGCAACCCTCACGGTATTGTCACCATCAGTATTGGCATCTTCGCCAAAGTGCCGCATATGTATAACGACACGCCAATTGGCTTTATTAATCAGGCTGACAGCGCCCTGTATCAAGCCAAAGCACAAGGGAAAAACCGCATTTATCCCGCCTGACCCATTGGGCCGCCTCCCTCGGAGGCGGCCCCTGAATTTGTTTTTTTCCGCTCGGAAAATCAAAATCAACCCGCTGATCATAAAACTAAATTTAATTTAAATCGTTAATCTACTTTCGCTGATAAATTAATTAATAGCGATTAAATCTATTTTTATCCATTCGTGCCATTAGCGCGTCGTTTAATATCTGTTTACTTTTTGGCGCATTTTAATAGTGCTAGGATAATTCAATCCAGCTATTAGCATCAACTAGTTCAATTCAACAATAATTCCCGCTGGTTATATATTCCTTTCAAATAAAAACAATCAAAACATCCCCTTCGCAAGGAGATATTATGCGCATGGAAAACCTGACGCCGGAGCAGGCGTTAATAACGTTGCCACAGCAGCAGTGGGATAGCGCCCCAGCGCCCTTTTCCCCCTCTGCCGTCGAAGCGCTTGAACAAGGCAAGCTGGTATTTTTGCCCGAACTGGCGTTTCCCTTGTTGGCTGGTGAAATGGCGCTGCTGGATCCCGCGTTGGTCGATACAAAACGTAAAAACATCAGCTACTGGCCAGAAACGAGCAAATTATCCGGCGTGGCGATAGCCGCGCAGCAGCCACAGGTCGAGACGTTGCTGTCACGCTATTATCAAACCTGCCTGCAACTGGTTGCCACCCTGCTCCCCCACTACCAACAAGCCCTGCATTCGCCGGTCAACACCCTGCGCCTGCATCCGGTTGCGGCCTGGCGCAAGACCAGCTCATGGCGCAAGGATGATAGCCGGCTGCACGTCGATGCCTTCCCGTCGCGCCCGAACTATGGTGAGCGCATTCTGCGCATCTTCACCAACATCAACCCCAATGGCGAACTTCGCCAATGGCGCATCGGCGAACCCTTTCCTCAACTGGCGCAACGCTTTATGCCGCGCCTGGGCCGCTATTCACCGCTGAACAGCTGGCTGCAGCACAAGGTCGGCATCACCAAACGGCGCCGCAGTCATTACGACCACCTGATGCTGCAACTGCATGATGCCATGAAAGCCGACCAGCACTATCAGCAACAGGGCCCGCAGCTGGCGCTCGACTTGCCGCCGGGCAGCAGTTGGATCTGTTTCTCCGATCAGACGCCACACGCGGCGATGGCGGGTCAGTTTATGCTGGAGCAAACTTTCCTGTTGCCCGTCACCGCAATGAAGAATCCACAGCAATCACCGCTCAAGGTACTGGAAACCCTGCTACACCAGCCCTTGATCTAATCCGGTTCCGCCAGCAGGGTTTCACCCTGCTGCTGTGCCAGTTGATAGTGGGTAACCTCGCTATGGCGGCCAATCAGTTCGGCAAGCTGCGGTGAGTGGCTGGTGATCCACAATTGGCTATAACGGCTGGCTTCAGCGATCAGCATGGCCAATGCCGGTAACAGTTGCGGATGCAGACTGTTTTCAGGTTCATTGAATGCCATAAATGCCGGCGGCCGCGGGCTGAGCATCGCTACCGCCAAACAGAGGAAACGCAGCGTGCCGTCGGAAAGTTCGGCACTCTCCAAGGGGCGTAAAATGCCGGCACGGTGCATCAATAGCTGGAAGCGTCCCTGAGGGGCCTGAATTTCAAATTCGCTGTCGGGAAACGCCTGCGCCAGAATGTCGCGCAGCAACTCGCCGTTGCCGATCTCGCAGATGGTTTCAAAAGCGGCCGCCAGATTACTGCCGTCATGCGCCAGCACCGGCGCGCGAATACCCACCTGTGGCGCTCGCAACGGTGAACCGGGCCACACGGCAAACTCGTGGTAAAAACGCCACTGCCGCAGATTCTCTCGTACCTGGGACACTTCAGGATACAGATGCGGATCGGCAAGCTGACCAAATACCGATTCCTCCGCATGGAGACTGGCAGGATAAGTGGCGCGATCGCCCTGGATATTCGTCAGGAATGCACTCTGGTTGCGCCTTTCGAGTACCCGGGTTGAAGGTCGACGACCGTGGCCCGAGATCCACAGTGACTCCTCTTTGACCAGCGGGTCGAGTTGAAACAGGCTGCCGGTCGGCTCAGGGAAGCCTAGCTGCAGCTGATAGTCGAAATCATCCAGGGTGGCTGACAACAGCATCCGTTTCGGATCGCCCCGGCGATCACCCGGTCGCAATCCGCCGGCCCACATCGCCTTCTGAATGCCCCCCTCTTCAGCCAACGCAGCAGAAAGCCGCCCACAGGCGGCCTCGTGGATCAATCGCACCGCTTTATACAGGTTAGATTTTCCGCAACCGTTCGGGCCGCTGATCACATTCAGACGGCCCAATTGCAGCTGCAAATTACGTATAGAGCGAAAACCGCTCAGTTGGAGTTGTTGGATCATCGTCGCCACAAACTCTGTGTCAGGAGATGGTGCATCTTACCATGGCGCCATCTCACCGGCCTTTAGCTTGTCGGACCGAAGTCCCCTTCCTGCCGCGCCACCAACGTCAGGATACTGTACAGCGCCACCGCCTGCTGATGCTGGTTGAGCACCTGAACATCCCATACCACCACGCCGTGCGGACGATCCTCCGCCGTTTTCTGCGGCTTACGGATTTTCTTTTTGCAGGTCAGCCGTACCTGAAGGGTATCGCCAATCTTCACCGGCTCGATAAAGCGCAGGTTTTCCATACCGTAGTTGGCAATCACCGGCCCGACGCCTGGATCAACAAACAGCCCGGCGGCGGCAGAAACCACAAAGTAGCCGTGCGCGACCCGCTCGCCAAACAGCGATTCGGCCGCGCCGATCTTGTCCATATGGGCATAGAAGTGGTCGCCACTCAGGCAGGCAAAATTGACGATATCGGCCTCGGTCACGGTACGCCGCGCCGTCAGCAGGCTTTCGCCCAGGCGCAGTTGCTCGAAGTATTTGCGGAACGGATGTACCGGCTCTTCAATCACCGTCGCGCCGCGCACCCACTCACGGCCGATTGCCGCCAGCATAGCCGGACTGCCCTGAATGGCCGTGCGTTGCATATAGTGTTTTACCGCGCGTAGCCCACCCAATTCTTCACCGCCACCGGCTCGCCCTGGCCCGCCGTGCACCAGCATCGGCAACGGAGAACCGTGGCCGGTGGACTCCACCGCCGCCTGTTGATCCAGGATCAGCATTCGGCCATGCGCGCAGGCGGTGGCGCGAATAAAGCGCGTCGCCAGCGCCTCATCGGCGGTCACCAGTGAGCCAGCCAGACTTCCCTGGCCCATTAACGCCAGCTCAATCGCCTGTTCGGTATGCTGATAGGGCATCAGCGTCGCTACCGGGCCGAATGCTTCTGTGCCGTGCACCGCCTGATGGCTAAAGGGATCGGCACAGTACAACAGCGTGGCCGGATAAAAAGCCCCCTGCTGCACGCCTGCCCCGCTCACCTCCAGGTTATCCGTTCTCGCGCCGCACAACGGTTCGCAACCGTTATGCAGCAGGTAATCCACCTTCTGTTGCACATCGTCGCGCTGTTCGCGGCTGACCAAGGCCCCCATCCGCACCTGTTCCAGTTTAGGATCGCCCACCGTGACGCCACTCAGCCGCTGCAACAGCGCCTGCTGTACCTCTGCCACCCGTTTCGCCGGCACGATAATCCGCCGGATTGCGGTACATTTTTGCCCGGCCTTGGCGGTCATCTCGCGGCACACTTCTTTGATAAACAGCGCAAACTCCGGCATCTGCGGCGTAACGTCCTCGCCCAGCACGCAGCAGTTGAGCGAGTCTGCCTCCATGGTGAAAGCAATCGACTTTTGCAACAGGCGCGGGTGCGCACGCAGCTGCTGACCGGTCTGCGCCGAGCCGGTAAAGGTCACCGCATCCTGATAATCCAGATGTTCAAACATATCGCCGACGCCACCGCATACCAGTTGCAACGCGCCCTCTGGCACCAGACCGCTGTCGATAATCAGTCTGACCATCGCCTGCGTCAGCTGCGCCGTGGCGGTCGCCGGTTTGATGATCGCCGGCATGCCGGCCAACCAGGTGGGCGCCAGTTTTTCCAGCATCCCCCAGCAGGGAAAGTTAAAAGCATTAATATGCAACGCCACGCCAGGGCGTGAAGTCAGCACGTGTCGGGCGGCAAACTGCGCCTGTTTGGACAGCGGGATCAGTTCGTCTTCCGGCCACAGGGTATCGTCCGGCAGTTCGCGCCCTGCCAGCCCGGCATAGGCAAACAGCGTGGCGATACCGCCTTCGATATCCACCCAGCCGTCACTGCGAGTCGCGCCGGTCTGGTACGAAATCTCATACAGCGTTTCTTTGTTGGCCAGCAGGTGCTTAGCCACCGCTTTCATCATTTGTGCGCGCTGCTGGAAGGTCATCTGTGCCAGCGCCTTGCCGCCCTTGCTGCGCGCATACTCCAGACTGGCGGCCAGCGGTAGCCCGTCGGAACAAACCTGATACAGCGGTTGGCCGGTGACGGCATGGTGGATTTCACGGGCTTTGCCCTGGCCGTACACCCAGGCGCCAGAAAGATAACTGTGTAGCTGCTGCATTTGCTCCTCCGGAATTCATAAATTTACACCACAAGGATTAATTACGTATCACATATTGTCCAGTTTTCACCAGAATGAAATTTAACAAAATAAAAACAACCAGACATTGAAAGCGCTCAGACAGGCGTTTTACTCTCATGGATTAATTTTTAATTTCATTTAAAAACAACATTATAACAACACTCCTTGTGAGCACCCTCGCAAAACCACACAAATGCCGTTTGATCTTTTTGTTATCAGTTTGTAGCCTTATGGTTAGTTAACGTGATTCACATTTTTATATTTAATGTGAAAAATACGAATCACCAAGAGGCACGCATGACAACTGACGCGCAACATCAGCAGCACTTCGACGACAAAATTGCGGCGGATACCTCGATTGAGGCCAAAGACTGGATGCCGGACGCCTACCGCCAAAACCTGATCCGCCAGATTGGCCAACATGCCCATTCCGAAGTGGTCGGCATGTTACCGGAAGCCAACTGGTTGACGCGCGCACCTACCCTGCGCCGCAAGGCGGTGTTGTTGGCCAAGGTGCAGGACGAAGCGGGGCACGGCCTGTACCTGTACAGCGCCGCGGAAACCCTGGGCTGCTCTCGTCAGGATATTTACCAGAAGATGCTCGACGGCAAGATGAAATACTCCTCGATCTTCAATTACCCGACGCTCAACTGGGCGGATATCGGGGTGATCGGCTGGTTGGTGGATGGCGCGGCCATCGTTAACCAGGTGGCGCTGTGTCGTGCGTCCTACGGCCCCTATGCGCGGGCGATGGTGAAAATTTGCAAGGAAGAGAGCTTCCACCAGCGCCAGGGTTACGAAGCGGTCATGGCGATGGCAAACGGCAGCGAACAACAGAAAGCCATGCTGCAAGATGCGATTAACCGCTTCTGGTGGCCGGTACTGATGATGTTTGGCCCCAGCGACACCGATTCACCGCACAGCGCGCAGAGCATGGCCTGGAAAATCAAACGCCACAGCAACGATGAGTTACGGCAGAAATTTGTCGACAACACCGTCCCCCAGTTGGAAGCCCTGGGCATGGTCGCACCAGACGACGATTTGGCCTGGGACGAAGCCACCGGCCACTACCGCTTTGGCGAAATCGACTGGAGTGAACTGCATGAGGTGATCAAGGGGCGCGGCCAATGTAACCACGAACGGCTGCAAGCCAAACGCCGCGCCTGGGAGGACGGTGCCTGGGTACGCGATGGCGCTCTGGCCCACGCGTCAAAAAACACCTCAACCGCCGCATAAGGAACCGATGATGACACATGCCCAATGGCCACTGTATGAAGTGTTTATCCGCAGCAAACAAGGGCTGGCGCACCGTCATGTCGGCAGCCTGCACGCCGCCGACGACCAGATGGCGCTGGAAAACGCCCGCGATGCCTATACCCGCCGCAACGAAGGCTGCTCAATCTGGGTGGTGCAATCCAGCCATCTGATCGCCTCGCAGCCGGAAGATCGCGAAGCCTTTTTCGATCCGTCCGATGACAAGATCTACCGTCATCCGACGTTCTACACCATTCCCGACGGCATCAAGAACATGTAGGGGCGACCATGACCTTCAATAACGATCCACTCGTCACCTATGTCCTGCGTCAGGGCGATACGCCACTGATCCTCGCCCAGCGCTTGTGCGCCTGGTGCGGCCACGCGCCGGAACTGGAGATCGACCTGGCGTTGGCCAATATCGGCCTGGACCTACTCGGCCAGGCGCGCAACTTTCTCGGTTATGCCGCCGAACTGGCCGGGCCGCAATTCAGCGAAGACCGACTGGCCTTCGGCCGTGACGAACGTGAGTTCCATAACCTGCTGCTGGCGGAACAGCCCAACGGCGGCTTCAACGACACTCTGGTGCGGCAGTTCCTGATGGACGCCTACCACGTGCAGTTGCATCAGGCCTTGAGCCAAAGTCACGATGCGCAACTCGCCGCCATCGCCGCCAAGTCACTGAAAGAGGCGCATTACCACCTGCGTTTCAGCCGTGGCTGGATGATCCGTCTGGGTGACGGCAGCCCCGTCAGCCACCAAAAAATGCAGCAGTCGCTGGATGGCCTGTGGCGTTTTACCGCCGAACTGTTCCATGCCGACGAGCTTGAACTGCAGTTGGCAGAACAGGGTATCGCCGCCGATCCGCGCCAGCTTGAGGCTCCGTGGCTGGCGCTGGTTGAAGAAACGCTGCAACAGGCCACCCTGACGCTGCCGGCAGAGCAGGCGTTCCGCCACGGCGGTAAACAGGGTCGGCACAGCGAACATCTTGGTCCGCTGCTGGCCGAGATGCAGTTCCTGCAACGCGCCTATCCCAACGCAAACTGGTAAGGGGCAGCTATGAACATTACCCGGCTGCAGGCCGCGGAAATTCCGCAAATCTGGCACTGCCTGCAACAGATCAGCGATCCGGAACTGCCGGTGCTGTCGATTACCGATCTGGGCATGGTTCGCGACGTTGAAGCCGACGGCAACGGCTGGCGCATTACCTTTACGCCAACCTACTCCGGCTGCCCCGCCACCGAGTTCCTGCTCGAAGCCATCGAGCAGCGGCTGGCCGAGGCCGGCTTTGCCCCGGTCAAAGTGGACATTCGCCTCAGCCCGGCGTGGACCACCGACTGGATGAACGCCTCGGCGCGTGAACGGCTGCGTGAATACGGCGTCGCACCGCCACAGGGCCATACCTGCGACAAACCGCAGGCTGCAGGCCCGGTGCCCTGCCCGCGCTGCGGCAGCACCCACAGCGAAAAAATCAGCGAATTCGGCTCCACCGCCTGCAAAGCGCTGTATCGCTGCTGCGATTGCCGCGAACCCTTCGACTATTTCAAATGCATTTAGGAGCGCAGAAAACCATGACGGTCTTCCATCGCCTGAACGTCGCCGCCATCGAGCGCGAAACGCCGGACGCCGTAGCTATCACTCTGCGCGTGCCCGAAGAGCTGAAAAGTCATTACTGCTACACCCCCGGCCAACATCTGACGCTAAAGGCGCAGGTGGATGGCGAAGAGCTGCGCCGCTGCTACTCCATCTGCAGCGCTCCTCAGGAAGGGCTGCTGCAGATCGGCGTTAAAGCCATCCATCAGGGCCGCTTTTCCTCGTTCGTTAATCGGCTACTGAAAGTCGGCGACGCGCTGGAGGTGATGGTGCCGCAGGGCCGTTTCGGCTACCAGCCACAGGCGGAAAACAGCGGCAACTATCTGGCGATTGCCGCCGGTTCCGGCATCACGCCGATGCTGTCGATCATCAAAGCCACCCTGCAACTTGAACCAAACAGCAGCTTCACGCTGATTTACGGCAACCGCAGCAGCCGTTCGGTGATGTTCAAGGAGACGCTGTCCGATCTGAAAAACCGCTATCCACAACGTTTTCAGCCGCTGTATCTGTTCAGCCAGGAGAGCCTCGACAGCCCGCTGCTCAGTGGGCGCATCGACCGCGAGCGTCTGTTGGCGATTGGCGGCGCGCTGCTGGATTACCGCGACTATGACCATGCCTTTATCTGCGGCCCGCAAACCATGATGGACGACGCCCAAAGCGTGCTGGAACAGGCTGGCGTAGCCGCCGAGCGTATCCACAGCGAGCGCTTTAACACCAGCGGCGTGGTCGCCCGCCCGGTCAACGACACCCCGCGCAACGCCACGCGAGTGGCGATTTTGCTCGACGGCCGCCGGTTGGATATCGAGGTCGGTTCGCAGGACGACAGCATTCTGGACGCGGCGCTGCGTCAGGGGGCCGATCTTCCCTATGCCTGCAAAGGCGGCGTGTGCGCCACCTGCAAGTGCCGGTTAAAAGCCGGTCAGGTGGACATGGCCGTCAACTACAGCCTGGAGCCGGATCAACTCGCGGCAGGCTACGTATTGAGCTGCCAGTCGTGGCCACGCGGTGACGGTGTGGTGCTGGACTTTGACGTATAGGAGCCGCCAATGGAAACCCCTTTGATCCTGCAACATCGCCAGGCGCGCGTGCTGACGCTGGAACTGCACCGTCCACAAGCGCGCAATGCCCTGAACACACCCTGCCTGGAGCAGCTGGTTTATTTACTGGAACAGGCCGATGCCGATACCGCCATTGGCGCAGTAGTGATCACCGGCACAACGCGTTTCTTTGCCGCCGGTGCCGATCTGCACGAACTGCAACGGCAAGACCTGCCCGCTACGCTGACGGATCGCCGCCCGCTGTTGTGGCAACGGCTGGCGCAGTTCAGTAAACCGCTGCTGGCGGCAGTGAACGGCTATGCGCTCGGCGCCGGCTGCGAGCTGGCGCTGGCCTGCGACATTGTCATTTGCGGCGAAAGCGCCCGTTTTGGCCTGCCGGAAATCACCCTCGGCCTGATGCCAGGGGCCGGCGGCACTCAGCGCTTGATTCGCTGCGTCGGCAAGTCCTTCGCCAGTCAGATGGTGCTGAGTGGCGAAGCCATTAACGCCTCGCGCGCATTGCAGTGCGGGTTGGTCAGTGAAGTGTGCGTCGATGCCCTGACGCTAGAACGCGCACAGCAGATCGCCGAGCACATCAGCAGGCAGGCCCCGCTGGCACTACGCGCCGCCAAACAGGCGCTGAAACAGGCGGAGGAAACCGGCCTTAGCCAAGGGCTGCTCATCGAACGCCAGCAGTTTGCCACCCTGGCCGCCACCGACGATCGCCGCGAGGGCATCGCCGCCTTCTTCGAAAAACGTACGCCAAACTATCAGGGGCGCTGATTTATGGAAAATGCATTGATTCTCACCCACCTTGAAGCCGGGGTGCTGACGCTGACCCTCAATCGGCCAGACCGGCTCAATAGCTTCAACGACGAGATGCACCGCCAACTGAGCGAAGCCTTGACCCTCGCCGAGCGGGACGAAACCGTACGCTGCCTGCTGATCACCGGCGCGGGGCGTGGCTTTTGCGCCGGGCAGGATCTGAACGATCGCAACGTCAGCATCGAACAGCAGGCGCCGGATCTCGGCCTGTCGGTAGAGCGTTTTTACAATCCGCTGATCCGTCGTCTGACCGCCCTGCCAAAGCCGGTGGTGTGCGCCGTCAACGGTGTCGCTGCGGGGGCCGGCGCAGCGCTGGCGCTGGCCTGCGATATCGTGATCGCCGCCGATAACGCCAATTTTATTCAGTCTTTCTGCCGCCTGGGGCTGGTGCCGGACTCCGGCGGCAGCTGGTTCCTGCCCCGTTTGGCAGGCCACGCCCGCGCCATGGGCATGGCGCTGCTGGGAGATAAAGTCAGCGCACAACAGGCGCTGGCATGGGGCATGATCTGGCAGGTGGTAGCGGCGGACCAACTGGCCGCCACCAGCCAAACGCTGGCACAACACCTGGCCACCCAACCCACTTACGGGCTGGGGCTGATTAAAAAAGCCCTCTACAGCTCGGCGAACAATACCCTCGATCAGCAGCTCGATTTGGAGCGCGACCTGCAGCGCCTCGGCGGCCGCAGCGACGACTACCGCGAAGGCGTCAGCGCCTTCTTCGCCAAACGCACCCCTAATTTCAGCGGGAAATAATCATGAACCTGCCGAACGTCAACGCAAGGGTCGCCGTGATTGGTGCCGGCACCATGGGCATCGGTATCGCCCAGGTGGCGGCCGGGGCCGGGCATCCGGTGTGGCTGTTTGATATCGATGCCGCCGCCGCCCGGCAGGCACTCGATGCGTTAGGCCAACGCCTGCGCCAAAGGGTCGAGTCCGGCAAGGCCGACGCCGATGCCACCGAGGCCCTGCTGGGCCGTATTCAGCCGGTCGAGTCGCTTGACCAGTTGGCCGACAGCGCACTGGTGATAGAAGCAGTGGCGGAAAAACTGGCGATCAAACAGAGCCTGTTTCGTGAGCTGGAAGCGCTGTGTTCCCCCGCAGCACTGTTCGCCAGCAACACTTCATCGCTGTCGATTACCGCCATCGGCGGTGCGCTGCGCCATCCACAGCGCCTGGCCGGTTTGCACTTCTTCAACCCGGCACCGGTGATGAAGCTGGTCGAGATCGTCAGCGGGTTGGACACCAGCGCCGAAACCGTTGCCGAACTGCAGGCGCTGACCCGGCAATGGGGCAAACAAAGCGTGCTGTGCCGTTCCACGCCCGGCTTTATCGTTAACCGCGTGGCGCGACCTTTTTACGCCGAAACCCTGCGCGCGCTCGAAGAACAAGTTGCCGACGCCGCCACGCTGGATGCGGTAATGCGCGACGCAGGCGGCTTCGCGATGGGGCCACTGCAACTGACCGATATGATTGGTCAGGACATCAATTACGCCGTCACTGAATCAGTGTTTCAGGCCTTCTTCCAGGATCCACGCTTCACGCCGTCTTTGGTGCAACAGGAACGGGTGGCCGCCGGGCGTCTGGGCCGCAAAAGCGGGTGCGGCTTTTATCGCTATGACAAACAAGCGCCACCTCAAATTGTCGCCGGGTTACCTGCATCCTCAGCGGAATTGCCGCACAGCATTAAGCTGCACGGCGACGCGGCAGGCGTCACTCTGCTGGCCGAGTTACTGGCAGGAAATGCGGAGGCGATCATACAACCCGGCCAGACCAGTGCTTTTGCCCAGATCGATGAAGTTACATTTATGTTAACAAATGGTAAAACAGCCAGCCAGGTCGCCGATGAAACCGGAACCCCCGTGGTGCTGTTTGATCTGTCTGCCCAGTATGCCCAGGCCTCCACCGTCGCCATCAGCTGCGCGGCGCAAAACGATGCCCGACACAACGCCACTGTGGTACGTCTGCTGCAATCCCTTGGCAAGAAAGTGATCCTGTTGCCGGACTACCCGGGCCTGCTGGTGATGCGCACCCTCACCATGTTGGCGAATGAAGCGCTCGACGTGGTGAACAAGGGCGTCGCCAGCGCCGCCGATACCGACCACGCCATGCGCTGCGGGGTTAACTACCCGCGCGGCCCGCTGGAATGGGGTGCGTCATTAGGCTGGCGACACATCCTGACCACGCTGGAAAATCTGCAACGCTTCTACGGCGAACCCCGCTATCGCCCGATGCCGTTGCTGCGCCACTACGCATCCCTTTCTTCAGGAGCCCAATGATGAATGCCAATACGCCCCACGCGCTGGCGCAACGCTGCGCCGAACAGATGTTTCAGCAGGACACCTGCGCCCAGGCGATGGGCATGCGGGTGGATGCCGTCGACGCCGGGTTCGCAAAAGTCAGCATGACCGTCGGGCCGCAGATGCTCAACGGCCACCAGACCTGCCACGGCGGGCAACTGTTCAGCCTGGCGGACACCGCTTTCGCCTACGCCTGCAACAGCCAGGGGCTGGCGGCGGTAGCGTCCGGCTGCAGCATAGACTTTATCCGCCCGGCGCTGGCAGGCGATCGCCTGACGGCCAGCGCTGAGGTGCGCCATCAGGGCAAAACCACCGGTCTGTATGACGTGGAGATTGTCAATCAACTGGGCAAGACCGTCGCCTGGTTCCGCGGCCGCGCACATCGGCTCGGTCACGCCATTTTAGGGGAGCAAGCATGAACCAGGCTTTTATCTGCGACGGCGTCCGCACGCCGATTGGCCGTTACGGCGGCGCCCTGGCCAACGTCCGCGCCGATGACTTGGCCGCACTGCCGCTGCGTGCCCTGTTGGCCCGCCACTCGCAGGTGGACTGGTCGAGGGTTGACGACGTGATCCTCGGCTGCGCCAATCAGGCCGGGGAAGACAACCGCAATTTGGCCCGTATGGCAGCATTGCTGGCGGGCCTGCCGGTTAACGTTTCCGGTACCACCCTCAACCGCCTGTGCGGCTCGGGATTGGACGCGCTGGCGACGGCGGCCCGCAGCATCAAGGCCGGTGAAGCCGGTTTGGTATTGGCCGGCGGCGCAGAATCGATGACCCGGGCCCCGTTGGTGATGGGTAAGGCCGACAGCGCCTTCAGCCGTCAGACGCAGCTGTATGACACCACGCTCGGCTGGCGGTTTATCAACCCGCTGATGCAGGCGCAATACGGCACCGAATCCATGCCCGAAACCGCCGAAAACGTAGCGGAAAAATTCAACGTCAGCCGCGCCGATCAGGACG
The DNA here is from genome assembly GCF_058799515.1 of Serratia sp. GW822-FHT06D09. Taxonomy (NCBI): domain Bacteria; kingdom Pseudomonadati; phylum Pseudomonadota; class Gammaproteobacteria; order Enterobacterales; family Yersiniaceae; genus Serratia; species Serratia sp. GW822-FHT06D09. The sequence goes on along the minus strand of NZ_JBXALO010000003.1, from coordinate 337,005 downwards.
CCTTCGCTCTGCGCAGCCAGCAACGGGCCGCGCGAGCGCAAGCGTTGGGGATATTCGCGCAGGAGATCGTGCCGGTCAGCCTCAGCGGCAAAAAAGGCGCGGTCACCCTGTTTGACCAGGACGAACACCCGCGTGCAGATACGCGGCTGGAACAGCTGCAGGCGCTGAAAACCCCGTTCCGCCAACCCGGCACGGTGACCGCCGGCAACGCCTCTGGCCTGAACGACGGCGCAGCGGCGCTGATCGTCGCCTCGGAGGCAATGGCAGTGAGTCAGGGATTAACACCGCGTGCGCGTATCGTCGCGACGGCAACCTGCGGGGTCGAACCCGGTTTAATGGGCATAGGTCCGCTACCGGCCACCCGTAAAGTGCTGGAACTGGCCGGGCTGAGCCTGGCGCAAATGGATGTCATTGAACTAAACGAGGCTTTTGCCGCCCAGGCGCTGGCAGTATTGCGCCAGCTTGGGTTGCCTGACGACGCCCCGCAGGTGAACCCCAACGGCGGCGCGATCGCCCTTGGCCATCCGCTGGGCATGAGCGGCGCGCGTCTGGCGTTAGCTGCCCTGTTCGAACTGGAACGGCGTTCCGGCCGCTACGCGCTTTGCACCATGTGCATCGGCGTCGGCCAGGGCATCGCCATGATTATTGAGCGAGTCTGACCCCCGAGGCTAACCATGACAATGAATCCACAGCCACTCGACGCCATTGAGTTCGCCTCGCGCGATGAGATTGAGGCGCTGCAACTGGAGCGCCTTAAATGGACGCTGCACCACGCCTACAACAATGTGCCGATGTACCGACGCAAGTTCGATCAGGCGGGCGTCCATCCCGGCGATCTCAAACAGCTGAGCGATCTGGCTCGCTTCCCCTATACCACCAAGCAGGATCTGCGCGACAACTACCCGTTCGACACCTTCGCCGTGCCGATGGAACAGGTGGTGCGTATTCATGCCTCGTCAGGGACCACCGGCCGACCGACGGTGGTCGGCTACACCCAGCGGGATATCGATAATTGGGCCGATATCGTCGCGCGCAGCCTGCGTGCCGCCGGCGCTACCGCCAAAGACAAGGTGCACGTGGCATACGGCTATGGCCTGTTCACCGGCGGGCTGGGGGCTCATTACGGCGCGGAGCGACTCGGGGCGACGGTGATCCCGATGTCCGGTGGGCAAACCGAAAGGCAGGCGCAGCTGATCCTGGATTTCAAACCCGATGTGATCATGGTGACACCGTCCTACTGCCTGACGCTGATCGACGAGCTGGAGCGCAAAATGGGCGGCGACGCCCGTGGCTGCTCGCTGCGCCTCGGCGTCTTTGGTGCCGAACCCTGGACCGAAGCGCTGCGGCATGAAATTGAAAGCCGCATGGGCATCAAGGCGCTGGATATTTACGGCCTGTCCGAAGTGATGGGGCCGGGCGTGGCGATGGAATGCGCCGAAAGCGGCGGCGGCCCGACCATCTGGGAAGACCATTTTCTGCCGGAAATCATATGTCCGGAAACCGGCGTGACGCTGCAGGACGGCCAACACGGCGAGTTGGTGTTTACCACGCTGACCAAAGAAGCGCTGCCGGTGATCCGCTACCGTACCCGCGACCTCACTCGCCTGCTGCCGGGCGACGCGCGCCAGATGCGTCGCATGGGGAAAATTACCGGCCGCTCCGACGACATGCTGATCATCCGTGGCGTCAACGTGTTCCCGTCGCAGGTGGAAGAGCAAATCATGCAGTTCGAACAGCTGTCGCCACACTATCAGCTACAGGTCAGCCGCAGCGGGCACCTGGATACCCTGGCGGTGCGCGTTGAATTGAAGGAAGCGGCGCTCAGCCTCAGCCACCAGCAACGCTGTGAGATTTGCCACCAGTTACGCCACCATATCAAGTCGATTATCGGCGTCAGCACCGATGTCAGCATCGCCAACTGCGGCGACATCCCGCGTTCAGAAGGCAAGGCCCAGCGCGTGGTCGATCTGCGGCCTCGCTGATTGCCCCGGCGTCACGGATGACGCCCGAATGATTTGTGGTAATGTTGTGCTTCACCGTCGGCTAACCCATGGAAAAATATGGAACATAAACTGGATGAGTTTATCCGCCATGCTATAGAGGCTCAGCCGATCAGCGGCACCTCGCTGATTATCTCCCTCTACGGCGATGCGCTGAGCCACCGGGGCGGCGAAGTCTGGCTTGGCAGCCTGAGCGCGCTGCTGGAGGCCCTGGGTTTTGGTGACCGCTTCGTGCGTACCTCGGTATTTCGCCTGCAGAAAGAGGGCTGGCTGGAGGTTGAAAAAATCGGCCGTCGCAGCTTCTATCGGGTGACCGATCAGGGTATGCGTCAGTTCCGCCATGCCGAGTCGAAAATCTATCTCAGCGAACCGCCCGCCTGGGACGGGAAATGGGATTTGCTGTTGCTGGAAAGCGCGGAAAAGGAGGAGCGGGCACGGTTGAAAAAAGAGCTGGGTTGGCTGGGCTTCGGCCAAATAGCCAGCAATCTGATGGCGGCCCCCACCCACGCGCAAACCGACGTCACCGCCCTGCTCGGCGAACTTAACGCCAGCGAACAGGTGATCTACTTCCGCGCCGACTATCCCTATAACCGCTCGGAGAAAACCCTGCAACAGCTGGTGGCCAACTGCTGGGCGCTGGCTGACGTCGCTGCCGATTATCACGAATTTATCGTCTCTTTCCGCCCGCTGATGGCGCTGCTGCGCGAAGCCGATGAAGCGCTGTTGACGCCCCAGCGCTGTTTCCAGATTAAGCTATTATTGATCCACTTCTTCCGGCGCGTGGTGCTCAAAGATCCTCTGCTGCCGGACGCCCTGCTGCCGGCGCAGTGGGAAGGACAGATTGCCCGTAACCTGTGCATCAATATTTATCAGCGGGTAGACCGCGCAGCGACCGAGTATGTCAGCGCCATGGCCGAGACCACTATCGGTGCTCTGCCTGCCCCGGCAGCCGGCTATTATCGGCGCTTCGGCGGCCTGCCGCGCGACCCTACAGTATAAGGAAACTTTGCTATGCCTGTGTATCAGATTGACGGCCTGACGCCAGTGATCGATCCCAGCAGTTACGTACACCCTACCGCCGTACTGATTGGCGATGTGATCGTCGGCAAACGGGTTTATATCGGCCCCAACGCCAGCCTGCGCGGCGACTTTGGCCGGCTGGTGATTAACGATGGCGCCAATATTCAGGACAACTGCGTGATGCACGGTTTTCCGCAGCAGGACACCGTGGTGGAGCAGGACGGGCACATCGGCCACGGCGCCATCTTGCACGGTTGCCACATCCGGCGTAACGCCATGGTCGGCATGAACGCGGTGATCATGGACGGTGCAGAGATCGGCGAAAACACCATCGTCGGTGCCATGGCATTCGTCAAGGCCGCCGCGGTGATCGAGGCCAATAAGCTGGTGGTCGGCAGCCCGGCGCGGGTATTGCGTGACCTGACCGAACAGGAGTTGGCGTGGAAAGTCGCCGGTACGCGCGAATACCACGATCTGGTTGAACGCTGTAAATCCTCGCTGCAGGAGGTTGCGCCACTGACCGCCATTGAACCGGGCCGTCAACGCCTGAGCTTTGGCGACCACCTGATCCCGAAAAGCCAGCTTTAATCCTGTCGAAAACCGCTATTCAGGCCAAAAGTGGTTTACAGTAAACTCCCTGTTAACCCACTTTTATCTGGACCGGAATAGATGCCCAGAACGGCCAAAACGGTTGAAGTCCCCGCTATCGGCGAGCTTGATCGCCATGCGGGGCAACTTAGCCTGCAACTTGCCCAGGCGCTGCGCGCTGCCATAGGCAAAGGCGAACTTAAACCGGGCGATCTGCTGCCCTCAACCCGCGTACTGGCGGGCGCATTACAGCTTGCCAGAGGAACGGTGCTGGCCGCCTTCGAGCAACTGACGGCGGAAGGATTTCTCGAAGCACAACCCGGTTCGGGCACTCGGGTGGCGTTGTCGCTCACCCGCCCGGCCCCCGCGCCGGTCAAACACCCGGACGCCGGCGACATGCCGCTTTCCGATCAGGCGCTGGCCCTGGATCACTTTGCCGCCCAGTTGCGCCCTCTGCCACCGGTTCCCTTCACCGTCTCGGTACCGATCAACGATACCGCGCCCGACGACGTTTGGCGCAGGCTCGGCAACCGTATCCGCGCCAGAGGCCCCGGCGCCCCCGCCGGTTATGGCGAACCGCAGGGCGCATTGCCGCTGCGTGAGGCGATATGCGAATACGTTCGCAAGTCCCGTTCGGTGCACTGCACGCCGGAACAGGTGATCATCACCTCCGGCACACAGCAGGGGCTCTATCTCGCCACGCAGATTCTGCTGGATGCCGGTGAGACCGCCTGGGTTGAAGATCCCGCTTATCATGGCATTACCGCCATTTTTAATACCGTCTTCAGAGACCGGAAAATGGCCAGAGTGCCGGTGGACAGCGAAGGCATAGCGGTCGCCGCAGGCAGGAAAATCGCGCCACAGGCCAGAGCCGCCTTTGTCACTCCCTCGCATCAGTACCCCTTGTGTATGCCCATGAGCATGTCGCGCCGGCTTGAGCTGCTGGCATGGGCCAAAGCGCAGCAGGCCTGGATCGTCGAAGACGATTACGACAGTGAAATGCGTTATTCCGGCCACCCGTTTCCTTCGTTGCAGGGGTTGGATCCGGCCAGGGTTATCTACCTGGGAACCTTCAGCAAGGTGCTGTTCCCTTCGCTGCGCCTGGGCTACGCCATCGTTCCTCAGCCCCTGGTGAATGCCTTCTGCGGTGCGCGAGTGCTGATGGATCGCCACCCCCCCAGTGCCGATCAATACGTTCTGGCCAGTTTTATGGCGCAGGGACATCTGGATCGCCACATTCGTAAAATGCGCGGCGTGTATGCGGAAAAAAGGCGAGTGCTGACCGACGCCATCAACGCGCAGGTTTCTGCCGAGCTGGCCACTCTGCACCCCAGCGATCAGGGCATGCATATGCTGCTGTGGTTAAAAGCGGATGTGGACGATCGGCAGGTTGCCCGTAAAGCCGCCGAGGCCGGGATAGCCGTCGGTGCACTTTCGCCGATGTATAGCCCCGGCAGCGGGAAAAACGGATTGATACTCGGGCTGGGAGGCTACACGGAACAGCAGATCCACCAGGCGGCCCAAAAGCTGAACCGGGTGCTGGCGACCTTGGCTACGGGGTAAGGCAGGCCTTACCCCGTCTTATTACTTACCGCGAAAAACGCTTGGCGCCGTATACGCAAACCAATACGCCGACCATTACCGCAATCATTGAAGGTTGAATGCTTTCATGCAGCACCAGCCCGGCCAGCGCCAGACCAAAAAACGGCTGCAGCAATTGCAGCTGTCCCACGGCGGCGATGCCCCCCTGCGCCAAACCGCGATACCAAAAGATAAAGCCAATCCACATGCTGAACAGCGAAATGTAGCCCAGAGAACACCAGGCGCCGACGCTGACCTGTGGCCAGGCTGGCGGGGCCGTCACCACGGCCGCCGCTGCCGTCAACGGCAAAGCCACCACCAGCGCCCAGGAGATCACCTGCCAGCCGCCAAGCTTGCGCGTCAGCACGGCGCCTTCCGCATAGCCCAGGCCACAAAGCAGCACCGCGGCCACCATCAGCAGATCGCCAAGCCAGGAGCCAGTCGCCCCCTGGCTTAACGCAAAAGCGCCAACCAGCAGGCTCCCCAACACCGAAAACAGCCAGAAAGCGGCTTTGGGCCGCTCACCGCCCCGCAGTACACCGAAGCAGGCGGTAGCCAGCGGCAACAGCCCGATATACACCAGCGCATGCGCCGAGGTGGTGTGCTGCAAGGCTAGCGCCGTGAGCAAAGGAAAACCGATCACCACCCCGAGCGCGGTGAGTGCCAACGGCGCCAGGTCGCGGCGCTGCGGCCAACGCTGGCGCATCAGCGTCAATGCACTCAGAGCCAGCAAGGCCGCTAGCACCGCGCGCATCGCGGTGAGAAACATGGGATCAAACTCTTGCACCGCCACGCGAGTGGCAGGCAAAGAACCGCTGAAAATCAACATGCCCAGAAAGCCGTTGATCCATCCCTGCGCCGAATGCCTGGCCACCGGCATACTGTTGCTACAGCCAATAAGGCGCCGTTTTTCTGTCCCACTGCTCATTGCAAACCACTCCATAACCCCAGAAAAGGCTTATTCTCCGGATAAAGTGGTTTATCACCAGAGCCACATATTCACATTTTCAGTGAACCGGTTTACTCCACGCTCGGTGTTTCCATTACCGCGGGTACGGGCTGATGACGGCTGTAGAAGAAGTAGATAGCCACCAACAGCAGGGTAAACGGAATGCCAAACCACAGCGTCATCCTGAAAAATTCGGTGAACGCCGTCGAGATCAGCAACGCGGCCATCAAACCGGCACCGGCCAGCGTGGTGTAAGGAAAGCCCCACATGCGAAATTTAAGGTGGGTTTGCCGGTGCTGACGGCGGAAAAACAGGTGCGTGACAAAAATCATCAGCCAGGTAAAGCAGGCACCGTACACCGAAATAGACATCATGGCGGCAAAGGATTTTTGCGGGTAGACCAGACTCAACACGATCGACACCACGATGCCGATGCAGGACATCGCCAGCGCGCTTACCGGGATGCCACGTTTACTGACCCGGCCCAGCGCAGCCGGAGCTTGCCCAGCGCGTGACAGCGAGAACATCATGCGGGTGGTGATATACAGTTGACTGTTCATCGCCGACAGCGCGGCCACCAGAACGATAAAGTTGAAGATACCGGCGGCGGCAGGCAGGTGGATGACGTTCATCGCCACCAGGAACGGGCTTTCGCCGGTACCGGACTGCCGCCAGGGAACGATCGCCAGCATCAGCGCAATCGACAGCATGTAGAAAATGAACAGTCGTAAAATGGTGCCCTTGAACGCGGTTTTTACCGCAATTACCGGGTTCTTGGCCTCACCGGCGGCGACGGCGATCATCTCAATGCTCAGGTAGCTGAAAATCGACACGATCACCGCAAACCACATGCCTTTCACGCCAAACGGGAAGAAGCCACCGTTGGCAGTAAAGTTTTGCAGACCAAAGGCCGGGTTGGCAGAAAACATCAGAATACCGATGCCGATGGCGATAAAGGCGGCAATGGCCACCACCTTGATGGTCGACAGCGCATATTCCACCTGACCGAACGATTTAACGCCAATCACGTTAATCAGGATCACCGCCGCAGAGAACAACAGCACCCAGGGCCAAATTGGCGTGGTCGGGAACCAGAACTGCATATACATGCCGATGGCTGTCACCTCGGTCCCCACCGCCAATACCACGCAGGACCAGTAAGAATAACGCACCAGAAAACCAAACAGCGGGCTGATGTAAAATTCGGCATAGTCGCCAAACGAGCCCGGCGTCGGGTGTTCTGAGGTCATTTCCGCCAGGCATCCCATCAGTAATAACGCCACGATGCCGCCGATAAAATAGCTCAGCAATACGCTGGGCCCGGCCATCTGAATGGCATAGGCGCTGCCGAGAAACAGCCCGGTACCGATAGCGCCGCCGATCGCCAGCATCGACATCTGCCCGGCGGTGAGCTGTTTCTGCAACCCGCCTTGCCGCCGGGCGATTTCGTCAAAACCTTTTATCTGTCTCATAGCAGTCTCCTACCTTTTCATGCAGTGCGGGTGACGTCCAGAATGGCGGCAGTAACGTAGTCGACATTGTTTTGGTTCAGGCCCGGCAGGCACATGCGGCCAGGCGCCACCAGATAGATGGCGTAATGTTGCCGCAGTCGTTCAAGCTGCTGTGGGTTCAGGCCGGTGTAGCTGAACATCCCTTTTTGGTCACGGATGCGACGGTAGTCCAGTTGCGATCCCCCCTGCTCCAAGCCGGCGGAAAGAATTTGGCGCATCTGTTGAATGCGTTGACGCATGCCTGCCAGTTCGCTCTCCCACTGTTGACGCAAATCGGGGTCCGTCAGCAGGGTTTCCACAATCTGGCTGCCATGGGTCGGCGGGCAGGAGTAACTGCGGCGGATCAGCGTTTTTAATGCGCCTTTGACGTTCTCCGCACTCTCTGGGCCAGCGCAACGAACCGAAAGCCCACCCAGCCGTTGACCATAGAGGGCGACATTTTTCGAAAATGAGTTGGCGACCATAAATTCCAGATCCGTTTTCAGCGCCTCACGCAGGGCAAAGCAGTCTTCATCCAACCCCTCGCCAAACCCTTGGTAGGCGATATCGAACAACGGCAGCAGGCGGCGGCGCTGCAGCACTTCGAGGGTAGCACGCCACTGTGCCTGGCTGAGATCGGTGCCGGTCGGGTTATGGCAGCAGGGGTGCAGCAGCACCACGCTGCCTTCCGGCAGACTGCCTAACGTATCCAGCATCGCGTCAAAGCGCAGCCCGCCGTTGGCCTCATCGAAGTACGGATAGGTGTGCACCTTCAGCCCGGCCCCCTCAAAGATGGCCCAGTGATTGGCCCAGGTGGGATCAGAGACCCAGATGTCACGGCGCGACAGAAAGTGATGAATAAAATCCGCCGCCAGCTTCAGCGCACCGGAGCCACCGACGGTTTGTACCGTAGCTATCGACGCTGTTGGCGCCTCGCCAAACAACAATGCCTGCACCTGTTGGGCAAATAGCGCTGAACCTTCGATTGGCGGATAGCCGTGCGGGCTGCGCCGCTCAAGCAGGCGCTGCTCCGCCGCCTCTACCGCCTGCATCAGCGGGATCCTGCCCTGCCGATCGTAATAAAGGCCAATGCCCAGATTCACTTTCTGGCTATTGCCATCCTGTAAATAAGCTTCCATCAACGACATAATAGGATCGGCCGGCGAACGGCCAATGTGATTAAACATAGCGATTCCTTTATTCATTATTGAATGAATGAGCAGGTGGGAATTAAGTAATAGATAAATCAGACGGTGGCGCTAACGGTTATTTCTATTTTCATGCCGGGCACCACCAGTTTATCGACTATCACCGTTGAACGATTGGGATAAGGGAAGTTAAAGTATTTTTTGTAAATTTCATCGAGTAATTTAACGTCATTGACATCGGTCAGATAAATAATGACCTGTAATACCTTATCGCTGTGGCTATTTGCCGCTTTCAGGGTTTGAGCCAAATTATCGAATGTCAGGGCGATCTGCTTTTCCGGCGCGCCGGTTTCAATACTGCCGTCGGCTCTGACCGGGCCATGGGCGGTGAACAACATGCCGCCGCCCTGAGTGGCCCAGGAGAAAGGTTGACCGATTTCCGGCAGGCCGGTGTCAATGATGGTGCGCATGGTTTATTTCCCCGTAGTGGTTAGCAGGTGAGTCAGGGCGCCATCCCAGGCGAACAAGGCATCCAGCACGTTATAATGGTTGGCGCCGGTGACGGCGACCAGGCTGACAGGCTGGCCTTTTTCCTTCAGCGCAGCGTAATAGTGCCTTGACTGACCAATCAATTCCGGCAGCTCATTGGCACCGTAAAACAGCGTCATCGGCTTGATACGCTGCGGAATATGTCGCACCGGACTCAGTTGGGTAATTTGTTGATTGGTCAACTGCAGTCGTCGGTTAACGTAGGTGTTTAATAGCGGCTCCAGTTCGAAAATGCCGCTGATCGGTAAGGTCGCGTCGACCACCGGGTGATGCTGCCAGACGCTGGCCAGATGCCCGCCGGCAGAGTGGCCGCACAGATACACTGGCGCCGGCTGACAGACGGAAAGCCGTTGTTGAATGGCGTCCAGCGCCGCACCGGTTTGCCGGCAAATATCGTCAAGCCGAGCCTCGGGCGCCAACGTATATTCCACCAGCACGACGTCAAAACCTAACGACAACGGCACCTGCGCAATAAAAGCAAAATCATCCTTACGACAAAACTGCCAATAGCCACCATGAATAAATATTAAGGTCCCTTTACCCGGTTTGTCGGAATATAACCAGTCAAAAACTTCTCGCGGTGAATTTCCATAGGCAATATTGCACTCAGTGCGAGTTTTTTGATAAACCGCCTGACTGCGGATTTGAAATGAGTTGAGGATCTCATCTTCATTATCCACCGTGCTACCGTTGTCGTAACTTCCCGCAACAAGTTTCATATATTAAACTTCGTTTATTATTTAAGATATGCGTTAACTATTAGCAGTCGTCAAAATATTGTCAAGAGAGGCGTTACAGCAATGCGCGCCCGGTAATATAAATCTTTTTTCGCGCCAAATAAGTTTAACCAGTGAAACTTATTTGGCGCCAATACCTATTTTTATCGCGCCTGAATTTGCGCTAATTGGCTTAATTCCTGCCAGGCATAATCCCAGAAGGTGCGTACCTTGAGCGGCATGCGCTGCATGTTTTGCGCCACCAACTGCACCGGCATCGGCAAAGGTTCAAACGCCGGTAACAGGCGTACCAACGTCCCCGCGGCCAAATCGTCTGCCACCTGATACGACAATAGCCGGGCGATGCCCTTGCCCGCTCGCACCGCCAGTAACTGCGTTTCGACGTCATTGAGCAACAAACGTGGCGTTAGCCTCACCCGCTCGCCATTCTCCTGCGGGCCAAAGCGCCATTCGCGCAGCGATGCCCGCTGGGTACCCACGATGGTGTCATGCTCCGCCAGTTGCGCCGGCTCCTGCGGTTCGCCGCGCCGCGCCAGATAGTCCGGGCTGGCGACGGTCACCCGGGACACCTGCCCCAACCGACGCGCCACCCGCGAAGAATCCTGCAAATGACCAATGCGCACCGCGACGTCCAGCCCCTCGTCAATCAAGTCCAGGTTGCGATCGTTGAGGACCATTTCAATCTGCATCTGCGGATACCGGTCAAGAAACGCCATCACCACCGGTGCCACATGCTTACGCCCGAACTGCACCGGCGAGGTAATACGCAATAATCCGGTGAGCTGAGTGTCCGCCGTGTCCAGCACCGCGGCCTGATAGTCAGTAAGCAGCAAGTGCGCACGCTCCGCCAACCGCAACCCTGCCTCTGTCGGCGCTAACCTTCGGGTGGTGCGTTCGACCAAGCGGGCACCAAAGCGCTGTTCCAGCGAAGCGATAGCCCGGGTGACGGCAGGTGCGGAGCGTCGCAGCTTGCGCCCCGCCGCCGCCAGACTGCCGTGTTGGACTACCGCCACAAAAATAGCCAATTCGTCCAGGCGATCCATAGACTGTTCCAAAAAGTGAAATTATCAATTTCTACATTGCCGGATCCCGCTCGCTGACTGCAAGAGTATGCTGGTAAAAATTCTTCAGGAGTCTGACCATGCACAAGCTCAAACTGTACGGCACCCCGCTTTCCGGCCACGTCCACCGCGTGGCATTACTGCTAAGCATGCTGGAGCTGCCCTACGAATTTATTGAATCCCCGGCCGAGGTTCGCCAAAGCGAAGCGTTTCGCCGCCTTAATCCTCTCGGCCAGATCCCGGTACTGGTGGACGGCGATTTAACGCTGGCCGACAGCAATGCCATTCTGGTTTATCTGGCGAAAAACTACGCGCCGGGCAGCCACTGGCTGCCGGAGACGCCACTGGCGGCGGCGCAGGTGCAGGCGTGGTTGTCCAAAGCGGCTGGAGAAGTACGCTACGGTCCGGCGTCCTGCCGCCTGATCGCCCAATTTTCCGCACCGGAGGACGACAGGGTTGCGTTGGCGATTAGCGCACGTTTCTTGCCGCAGATGGAGCAGCATCTGAGCGACCGTGATTACCTGGCGACAGAGCAGCCCACCATCGCCGATCTGGCCTGCTACAGCTATGTGGCGGTGGCACCGGAGGGCGGTATCTCCCTGGCGCCCTATCCGGCCATCCGGCGCTGGGTGGCGCGCATCGCCGCACTGCCCGGTTTCTTTGCGATGCCCGCATTGCCGCACCCTGCGCAAAGGTAAATCCTATGACCCAGCCGATGTTTCACCCTGACGAACTGCGCGCCCAGGCATTGGCCGGTTTTGACCGCGTCGGCGGCAACATTTACACCAGCATGCCCGAGCAGCACCGCGAATTTTTCGCCGCGCTGCCTTACCTGTTCGTCGCCACCCTGGACGAGCAGGGCTGGCCGGTGGCCACGCTGTTCAACGGCCCCCCTGGATTTTTACGCACGCCGGACAGCAACCACCTGCGCATCAGCGCCCCGCGTCGCCAGGACGACCCGGCGCAGGCAGCCTTGCAAACCGGGAGTCTGGTGGGAGCGTTAGGGCTGGACTTCAGCAACCGCCGACGCAACCGAGCCAACGGTCACATTACGCGCACCGATAAAAACCGCCTGGAAATTGCCGTCAGTCAGAGCTTCGGCAATTGTCCGCAGTATATCCAGCAACGCGAGCTGTATCCGGTAGCCACCCATCCCGCGCCGATTGAGCATCTCGCGACGCTGGACGCGGCGGCACAGGCATTGATTCGCCAGGCGGATACCTGCTTCGTCGCCAGCTGCGCCCACAGCTCACTGGAACAAGGTGGCGTGGATATCTCACACCGGGGTGGCAAACCGGGATTTATCCATCTTCAGGATCACAGCCTGTGGATACCGGATTTTCGCGGCAACCGCTATATGAACACGCTGGGGAACCTGCTGGCGGAACCCAGGGCTGCGCTGCTGTTTATCGATTTTGAGCGCGGTGATGTTCTGCACTTGCAGGGAGAAACGCAGATCCTCTGGCAGGCGCAAATCGGCCAGGGAGTCACGGGGGCGGAACGTTACTGGCGCTTCGATATCCGCAGCGCGTGGCGTTTTTCACAGGCCCTGCCGTGGCGCGGGCGCAATCTGACGTATTCGCCGGCCACGTTGAGCACCGGCGTGTGGTCACAGCCGGCATAAAAAACCCCGCAGAGGCGGGGTTAGCTAAATTTATACGCTGTGTTCCGCCGTCGCGGCGGCCTGATAAAGCTGGCGGAAATAACTCAGGCGTTCAAAGAACAAGCGGCTTTGCGCTTCGGACATGTTGCCCGCCACCTTGCCGGCGTCGATCTCACGCCCCTGCCACTCCATCAGCGCAATGCTGGAAGCCAAAAAATCCATGTTGCTGCTGTAGGCCGCAAGGTGCCGACTCACTGAAGTCATCATGCTGCACGCTCCTTTCAGGGTCTTAGGGTCATTTCGAAAAGGGTCATATGCCTGCTGATTTCAGTATCGGCCTGAGCGCGGGCATTTTTTGTACAGAAGGTGCGAATGGCGATAAATTGATCGGTTGCCAAGGATCGGGCAAATGAAGGCGGAAAAATTTGCTAGGGTAAAGGGTAGCCGTTTGGGGTAGGTCAACCCGTGTTGAATTCTGAAAAAGGAAGATAACCGATGAGCACTAACTTCTCCGCCCGCCTGAAAGATCCCACGCTGTTCCGCGAAGCCAACTACATCGATGGACAGTGGTTGGCGGCCAAAGGCGACCAAACTATCAAGATCCACAACCCCGCCACCGGCGAGCTGGTCGGTCAGGTACCGGCTTTGGGTGCCAAAGAAACCGCGCAGGCGATCGCCGCCGCCAAAAAAGCCCAGCCTGGTTGGCGGGCGCTGACGGCCAAAGAGCGTGCCGGCAAGCTGCGCAAACTGTTCGAACTGATGATGGAAAACCAGGAGGATCTGGCCATCATCATGACCGCCGAGCAAGGCAAGCCGTTGGCAGAAAGCCGGGGTGAAATTGCCTACGCCGCCTCCTTCATCGAGTGGTTCGCCGAAGAAGGCAAGCGGGTTTACGGCGACACCATCCCGCAGAATCTGTCCGGTCGCCGCATTATCGTGCAGAAAGAGCCGATTGGCGTTTTCGCCGCCATTACGCCGTGGAATTTTCCGGCGGCAATGATCACCCGCAAGGCCGGTCCCGGCTGGGCGGCAGGCTGTACCGGGGTGATCCGTCCCGCCAGTCAGACCCCCTTCTCGGCGTTGGCGCTCGCCGTGCTGGCCGAACGTGCAGGTTTACCGGCCGGCGTGTGCAATGTGATCACCGGCCCAAGCCAGGCTATCGGTGGCGAACTGACCGCCAACCCGGACGTGCGCAAACTCTCCTTTACCGGCAGCACCGAAGTGGGTGCGCAACTGCTGGCGCAGTGTGCCCCGACCATCAAAAAAACCAGTATGGAACTGGGCGGCAATGCGCCGTTTATCGTGTTTGACGATGCCGATCTGGACGCCGCCGTCGCCGGTGCCGTCGCGTCCAAATATCGCAACGCCGGCCAGACCTGCGTTTGCACCAACCGCTTCCTGGTACAGGACGGTATTTACGACGCCTTTGCCGAAAAGCTGAAGGTGGCAGTGGCCAAGCTGAAAGTCGGTAATGGCATGGATGATGGTGTCACCATCGGCCCGTTGATTAATTCTGCCGCCGTGGAAAAAGTCAGCGAGCATATCACCGACGCGGTGCAGCACGGCGCCTCGATACTGCTGGGCGGCAAGCCCCATGAGCTGGGCAATAACTTCTTTACGCCGACCATTCTGACCAACGTGCCGCGGCAGGCCAAAATCTTCCATGAAGAGACCTTTGGCCCGGTAGCGCCGCTGATCCGCTTCGACAGCGAAGCCGAAGCCATTGAGTTGGCCAACGATACCCCTTTCGGTCTGGCTTCTTATTTCTACAGTCGCGACATTGGCCGGGTAATGCGGGTTGCCGAAGCGCTGGAATACGGCATCGTAGGCATCAATGAAGGGCTGATTTCCACCGAAGTGGCCCCTTTCGGCGGGGTTAAAAACTCCGGACTGGGGCGTGAAGGATCGAAGTACGGTATCGAAGATTATCTCGAGATAAAGTACCTGTGCCTGGGCGGATTAGGGATCTAGCCACCCGACGCTTTTATGCGGCCCGCTCACGCGGGCCGGTCAAGCCCGATTACCTTTAGCAGCCGCTTAAACGAGGTCAACAATGGAGTTATCCCCTGCCGTTCCCATTCTTCGCATCTTTTCGGTTGAAAAGGCCCGGGAGTTTTATCTGGATTTTCTCGGTTTCACGTTGGATTGGGAGCACCGTTTCAGTGAAGATCTGCCGCTGTACATGCAGATCACGCGTTCCGGTCTGAGGTTGCATCTCAGTGAGCACTATGGTGACAGCACGCCGGGTTCCGCAGTGTTTATTCCCACCGAGGATATCGACGCGCTGCACCAGGAGCTATCAGCCAGGCAGTACCGCTATGCCCGGCCAGGCGTTGAAACCCTCGACTGGGGGAAAGAGCTTAACCTCACCGACCCCTTTGGCAACCGGCTGCGTTTTTGCCAGCAAATCGGCGACGACTGACCCTTTTGGCGGCTAGCCGTTCAGGGCAGGCTTGTGGTACTGCGCGTCGCTGACCTTCTCCATCCAGTCTACCGGGCTGCCGTTTAACGATTCGGCGATGGCGATGTGGGTCATGGCGGTGTCCGGCGTCGCACCGTGCCAGTGTTTGACGTCTTCCGGGATCCACACAATATCGCCCTGGTTCATTTCCTGGATCTCTTCACCCCACAGCTGGATCCAACCGCGCCCCTGAGTCACGATCAGCGTCTGGCCGAGCGGATGGGTGTGCCAGGCGGTACGGGCTCCGGGCTCAAAGGTCACGGTGGCGCCGCCCACGCGGGCCGGTTCGCTACCGGCAAAAGGCGCATCGATGCGAACTTTGCCGGTAAAGTACTCTTCTGGCCCCGGACGAGAAGGTTGGGAACCGCTGCGTTGAATTTTCACTTGTTTCTCCAGTTCGGCAAAGGCTGCCGACGTTAACATTGACAGGATAATTGTAGAGCGTGCGCGCCTTTTCGCCGGTCGGTGACGGCGGTTCAAAAGCTACCGCGGGCAACGGCCGCATCAACGTCCGACGTTTTGTTGCAAATGCGCCGGATAGCGATCGCCCTGAACCTCAATAACCGCGAGTGCCGCTTCAATGCTGCGCAGTTCTTCCGACGACAATGACAGCGACGCGGCCCCGAGGTTTTCCTGCAGGCGATGCTGTTTGGTGGTCCCCGGGATCGGCACAATCCAGGGTTGCTGTGCCAGCAGCCAGGCCAGCGCTATCTGTGCCGCGGTCACCCCTTTTTGCTGAGCTATCTGCGCCAGCACGTCCACCAGCCCCTGGTTGGCCCTGCGCGCCTGCTCGCTGAAACGCGGCACCACATTGCGGAAGTCGCTGCTGTCGAAGGTGGTATTTTCGTTGATCGCCCCGGTGAGAAAACCTTTCCCCAACGGGCTGAAAGGAACAAACCCAATGCCTAACTCTTGCAGCGTCGGCAAGATTTCCTGCTCGGGCTCCCGCCACCACAGCGAATATTCACTTTGCAACGCCGTCACCGGCTGCACCGCATGGGCACGGCGCAGCGTCTGTGCCCCCGCCTCGGACAGGCCAAAGTGCTTCACCTTCCCTTCCTGGATCAGCGCCTTCACCGTACCGGCGACGTCTTCAATCGGCACATTGGGATCCACCCGGTGCTGATAAAGCAGATCGATCGTTTCGACGTTAAGACGCTTTAACGACCCTTCCACCGCCTGGCGGATATGTTCCGGCCGGCTGTTGAGCACCTGTTTGCCATCCGGCTGCGGCAGTTCGAAACCAAACTTGGTGGCTATTACCACCCGATCACGTACCGGCGCCAGCGCCTCGCCCACCAGTGACTCATTGGTGAAGGGGCCATAAACTTCTGCGGTATCGAAAAAGGTCACGCCCTGATCCACAGCGGCTCGGATCAAGCCAATCGCCTGCTGTTTGTCGGTGGCTGGGCCATAGCCAAAGCTAAGCCCCATGCAGCCCAGTCCCAACGCTGATACCTCCAGCCCACTGTTACCCAGCTTACGTTTTTGCATTTTTCCTCCGATGTGTACGAATGGGTCACCGCTTGTGCGGGGCGACCAGGTGCGATCACTGTAAGAGGCAACCGGGCAAATAACTACGCGCTGAATATGCATGAGCTTATGAGCTCAATTCATAAACCCGCAAGGCGCTAAAAAAAAAGCACAAGGTATTCAATAAAAGCAGAATAATTAGAGTAACCTAGCCGCGCTTTGGGCGGCGCCGTCACATCCGTGCAACATCATCGAAACGGCTACGCCTGATTCAGCCCTTTTGGGCTTTATCTCTGACGAGAGCGTTTATTCAACGTCCAAAACTGTCCGCCTTATTTTTGATTGCCGCTGCCTTTTAGCCTTGGCAACAGGGGGATATGCCAGACACCGGGGATGGATTTTTGGGGAGAAACCGCGTGTTTTTTTGGATATGGCTTAATCTCTAAATCGGGGACTTTTCATTTTGGTAAGGATAATACTATGCAAAATAAAGCGTCATCATCGCCGCTCATCATCATCACGGCACTGTTCGCCGCGTTGAGTGGGCTCTATCTGCTGGGAGGCGGCATCTGGCTGGCCAAGCTCGGCGGTTCGCTGTACTACATCATCGCCGGCCTGGTACTGCTAATCACCGCCTGGTTACTGGTCCGCCGTCGTGCAACCGCTCTGTTGCTGTACGCGATCTTTTTACTCGGCACCACAATTTGGGCGCTGTGGGAAGTGGGGCCTGACTTCTGGGCACTGACGCCACGTCTGGACGTCACCTTCTTCTTCGGCCTGTGGCTGGTACTGCCTTTTATCTATCGCAAGCTGCACGCCAGGGGCAAACTGGCTTACAGCGCGTTGAGCCTGGCGCTGGTCGTCACCGTGGTGGCGCTGGCCTATGCGGTGTTTAATGATCCACAAGAGATCAACGGCACCCTCGAACCTGCGCAGGTAAAAGTCGAACCTCAGGCGTCAGACGCCGACTGGCCGGCCTATGGCCGCACCCAGGAAGGCACGCGTTACTCTCCACTGAGCCAAATCAATGATAAGAACGTCGGCAAACTCAAGGAAGCCTGGACTTTCCAGACCGGCGACCTGAAAACCGCCAACGATCCGGGGGAAATCACCAACGAAGTGACCCCGATTAAAATCCGCGACACGCTCTATCTGTGCACCCCGCACCAGAAGCTGTTCGCACTGGACGCCGCCACCGGCAAGCAAAAGTGGCAGTTCGATCCTCAGTTGAAATTTAACCCAACCTTCCAACACATCACCTGCCGTGGCGTTTCGTATCATGAAATGCCTGCCGCCACAGGTGCAGCCGCAGATGCCTCCCCGGCGCTGTGCGCACGACGCATTATCCTGCCGGTGAATGACGGTCGTTTGTTCGCTCTGGATGCCGATAGCGGCAAGCCTTGCGCCGACTTCGCCAATAACGGCGAGCTCAACCTGCAAAGCAATATGCCGTATGCGACGCCAGGCCATTATGAGCCAACGTCGCCGCCGGTGATCACCGACAAGGTGATTGTGATAGCCGGTGCAGTGACCGACAACTACTCCAACCGCGAGCCTTCGGGCGTGATCCGCGGTTTTGACGTCAACAGCGGCAAGCTGCTGTGGGCCTTCGATCCGGGCGCGAAAGATCCGAACGCCATTCCGGCGGACGAGCACCACTTCACCCCGAACTCCCCTAACTCCTGGGCCCCTTCAGCCTACGATGCCAAGCTGGATATCGTTTACCTGCCGATGGGCGTCACCACGCCGGACATCTGGGGTGGCGATCGCACGCCGGAAATGGAGCGTTATGCCAGCGGCCTGCTGGCGCTGAACGCCACCACCGGCAAACTGGTCTGGTTCTATCAGACGGTGCACCATGACCTGTGGGATATGGACGTACCGGCACAACCGACGCTGGCGGACATTACCGATAAAAACGGTAACAAGGTGCCGGTGATTTATGTGCCGACCAAAACCGGTAACATTTTCGTTCTGAACCGCACCAATGGCGAGTTGGTGGTTCCGGCGCCGGAAAAACCGGTTCCTCAGGGGCCAGCCAAGGGCGACCGTCTGTCACCGACCCAGCCTTTCTCTGAACTGACTTTCCGTCCAGAGAAAAAGCTGACCGGCGCGGACATGTGGGGTGCCACCATTTATGACCAACTGGTTTGCCGGGTGATGTTCCACAGCCTGCGTTACGAAGGCACCTTCACGCCGCCTTCCGAGCAGGGCACGCTGGTGTTCCCGGGTAACCTGGGCATGTTCGAATGGGGTGGTCTGTCTGTAGATACCGACCGTCAGGTGGCTATCGCCAACCCTATCGCCTTGCCGTTTGTTTCCAAACTGATCCCACGCGGTCCGGGCAACCCGATCGAGCCTGACGAAAATGACAAAGGCGGATCCGGCACCGAGTCCGGCGTTCAACCGCAGTATGGCGTGCCGTTCGGCGTAACGCTGAATCCGTTCCTGTCGCCGTTTGGCCTGCCGTGCAAACAGCCGGCCTGGGGTTATATTTCCGCCGTGGACTTGAAAACCAACGACATCGTGTGGAAAAAACGTATCGGTACCGTACGCGACAGTTCTCCGCTGCCGTTACCGTTCAAAATGGGCATGCCGATGTTGGGCGGGCCGGTGTCCACCGCCGGTAACGTCTTCTTCATTGGCGCAACCGCGGACAACTATCTGCGCGCCTTCAGCGTGACCAACGGTGAAAAACTGTGGGAAGCGCGGCTGCCGGCCGGTGGCCAGGCAACGCCAATGACCTATGAGGTCAACGGCAAGCAGTACGTGGTGATTTCCGCCGGCGGTCATGGTTCGTTCGGCACCAAGCTGGGTGACTATATTGTCGCTTACGCCTTGCCAGACGAGAAATAATCGCAGAGGATAGTCTTGTGACAGAGCACGCCGGATGGCGTGCTCTGTCACTTTAAAACCACAGTAAAAGCTTTCTCACCGCCCATCCTCGTCCTGCAAT
Organism: Serratia sp. GW822-FHT06D09; assembly: GCF_058799515.1. Lineage (NCBI taxonomy): Bacteria > Pseudomonadati > Pseudomonadota > Gammaproteobacteria > Enterobacterales > Yersiniaceae > Serratia > Serratia sp. GW822-FHT06D09. The sequence goes on along the minus strand of NZ_JBXALO010000003.1, from coordinate 317,389 downwards.
AAAATTTCACCCCAACCATTGATAATGATTATCATTCGCAATATTATATCTGCGTTGGCCCCGGCAGTGGCCGACAATCATCTTCATATCGCAAGCAGTAACCGGCGGCCGCCTTCGGGCGGCCCTATTTGGAGGCACATGGTCGAGCACAAACACCGGCAAGAAAGCAGCATAGCCCCCTTGCGGGCCCCCCCCTGTCTACCTCAGCACGGAGACGCCAGAATGAGCCAACAGCCGTTAACCGCCATGCTGATGTTGATTTACGTGCTGCTGATGGTTCCGGCACTGTTCGCCATCGATAGTCGTCTGAGCGCCACCCGCTGGGGCCACAGTCGCCTGATGCGCAAGACGCTGCAAACCGGGTTTATCATTGTCCTGACGCTGCTGTTTTTTAGCCTTATGACGCTGCTGTATTGAGTTGAGCCGGCACTAATTCGCCGCAACCGGCAGTGTGCCCTCCTGCTTGATTACCGCGACCTTACCGCTAAGGGCAAAGGCTGAAATCAACGTGAACAGCAACGCAATGCAGCCGAGGATCAGGTAAGAGGTTTTGAAACCGTAATTGACGTACATCAGGCCTGCCGCATAAGACATACCGATGGCCGAGAGCTGCTTGAAGAAGCAAAAGCCCCACAGGTATATCGACGCCGAAAGGTTAACGTTAAACTGGGTGGTGATGTATTTGAAAATGCCCACCAACAGGAACGGCACCTCAAACATATGCAGGGTTTTGAGAATAATGACCGCGGCGACCGAATCCGCCTGCGATGAACCAATAATCCGCACCGACATAATCACCCCAGCTATCAACAGCGCGTTCTTGCCGCCAATGCGATTAATGATCAACGGCGCAAAGAACATGATGAAAGCGTTAAGAAACTCGCCCAGCGTCGTTACATAACCAAACGCCTGCGTTCCCGCATGTCGGTCGCTGAAAAACGACGTAAAGAAGTTGGCGAACTGCTGATCAAAGACGTCATACACGCAGGCTACGCCCACGATATACATCACCAGACACCAGAATTTGCGCATTTTCAGCAGGTTCAACGCCGCCTTTAACTTGATGGGTTTGTGGTTTAACGCCAAGCCGTCCGCCACCGCCAGCGTGCTGCTCCGATCGGGTTTGAACAAATACAGCAAACCGGCCAGGATCAGCGCAAAGCTGGAGGCCAACCAAAACGCGAACTGGTTGTTGATGGTAAACATATAGCCGACGATCGAGGCGCAGATGGCCCAACCGATACAGCCGAACAACCGAGCGCGGCCATACTCGAACTGACTGCGTCGGCTCACTTTTTCGATATAAGCTTCAATGGCCGGTGAACCGCCGCTGCACACCAGCCCCAGGTAAACCCCGCACAGCAAGGCCCCCCAAACAAAATGGCTTTGCAGCAGCGGCGAAAACACATAAATAAACAGCGGCGCCAGAAACAGCAGCAGGAAGATGATCATCCACAGCAGGTGTTTCTTCAGGCCAAATTTGTCGGTGACAAAACCGAAAATCGGCTGAAACACCAGGGCAAACAGCGCCATACAGGCAAACACCAACCCGGTTTGCTGCTGGTCAAGCTGGTTGACGTCATGCAGCCAGATAGGAAAGAACGGCAGCACCGCCCCCATGATGAAAAAGTAGAAAAAACAGAAGGCCCCAAAGATCCAAAAATTCTTGTTTCTCAAATAAAACATGGCTCACCACCCTATTTTTGATGGCGCAGGAAGCCCCGCGCCTTGTGCGTTTTGAGGAGGAGATACGGTTAAATTCGGCGATCAGTGATAGGCAGGGAGCCAACTGCCGTGAGCCTCAATCAGCTCGTCGCACAGCTTACGTATATCATCAATGGAAAGCTCGGCGGAGGTATGTGGGTCCAACAGCGCCGCATGGTAAATTGCGTCGCGTTTGCCCGTCACCGCCGCTTCAATGGTCAATAGCTGGGTATTGATATTGGTGCGGTTCAGCGCCGCCAGTTGCTCCGGTAAATGGCCGACGTAACAAGGGCTGATCCCCTGCCCATCCACCAGACAGGGCACTTCTACGCAGGCCTCTGCCGGCAAGTTGGTGATGAGACCGGTGTTGAGCACGTTGCCGCCAATCTTGTACGGCCGGTCAGTCTCCATCGCTTCGATAATGTATGAGGCATATTCGTGGGTACGGGTATGCGTCAGGTTAGCGTCGTGGGTCAACGCCAGCTTGCGTTGCTGCCACTGGTCGATTTGCTCGATACAACGGCGCGGATACTCGTCGAGAGGGATATTGAAGCGCTCAATCAGTTCCGGGTAATGACGTTTAATCCAATACGGCATGTATTCGGCATTATGCTCGGAAGATTCAGTGACGTAATAACCAAAGGTTTTCATGATTTCATGGCGTACCATGTCGTCATGCTTGCCCTGCAGCGCGTTGGCGCGACGCTTGATTTCCGGGTACAGATCCTCGCCGTGACGGCGAACGTCCAGCAGCCAGGCCATGTGGTTGATGCCGGCAATGTGAAACTGTACGTCGTCGGTAGGCATATCGACGCTTTTCAGCAAGGTCTCCGCGCATACCTGAACGCTGTGACATAACCCCACCGTTTTCACCCCGGTATGGCGCAGCATGGCTCCGGTTAAGGCCGCCATTGGGTTGGTGTAGTTCAGCAACCAGGCATCCGGACAGACCGCCTCAATGTCCCGGGCAAAGTCAAACAGCACCGGAATGGTACGCAGCGCGCGGAAGATGCCGCCGATGCCCAGGGTATCGGCAATGGTCTGCTGCAGGCCGTACTTTCTGGCGATGGTGAAATCGGTAATGGTGCAAGGATCGTAGCCGCCGACCTGAATGGCATTTACCACGTAATTAGCGTTTTTCAGTGCCGCACGGCGGTTTTCTACCCCGAGATAAGGGGTGATCTTCGCCCTGCCCGCATTAATATTGCGGTTGATATTGCTCAGCATGGCGAAAGATTCATTGAGACGAGCGCTGTCAATGTCGTACAGCGCAATATCCACCTCTTTCAGGGCCGGCGTTGCCATGATGTCGCCGAGAACGTTCTTGGCGAAAATGGTGCTGCCTGCCCCCATAAAAGTCACTTTAATCATCGTATTTCTCCGCTGCTGTGGTTTTCGATAAGCTGAAACTACGCGGCAACGCATTCGCAATATAGGGATAAATGTGACCTTGTTATGGCGAAAAATGACGCAGCATGAAAACTGTGAGCCATGTCTGGATCTGAAGATCGCCCCACCGCCGTGCCACGACTACACTGCTACAGTAAGCGAAAACACAGGGGCCATGACTGATGCATAAGAGTTTTACTCTGAGCCGTACCGACAATATCGAGCTGAACCTGTACCAGTATGGCGAGGAGAACTGTGACAAGGGGCACAGCTTTGGACCGGCGGTACGCCAACACTATTTATTTCATTATGTGATAAGCGGTACCGGGGTGCTGAGCAGCGAATATGGCTCTTTTCCGGTGGTGGCCGGAGAAGGTTTTTTGATCCACCCGCACGACGTGACTACCTATCGCGCCGACTCAAAAGATCCCTGGCATTATATGTGGCTGGAAGTCGACGGGCTGGTGGCCGGCAAGATTTTTGAAGAGTGCCGCCTGAGCCGCCAGTTGCCGATTTATCGTCCCCGCCAGAACGAAGACCCCCCTCTGGCGCTGCGCTATCTGCGGCAACTCATTAGCCATGGTGATGAACATCGGTTAAAAACGCTGGGCCTGAGCTATCTGTTTTTTTCTTCGCTGATTGATAACGCTTTGCAAAGCATCGCCGAGCCGCCAAGCGACAAGGCGCAGCATCTGCGCAAGGCGGTAAAACTCATTGAAAACCGCTACCATGAACCCCTCACCATTGAGCGCCTGGCCGCCTACTGCAACATCAACCGCAGTTACCTGTGTCGGCTGTTTAAAGGCACTTACGGCATTGGGCCAAAGGAATATCTGCTGAACTTCCGCATGAGCATCGCCGCCAGCCTGCTGTGCAATAGCCAGACGTCAATCAAGGTGGTGGGAATTTCGGTGGGGTATGAAAACCAACTGCACTTCTCCAAGGCCTTTAAACAGGTCCACGGCCTCTCGCCGGCCAAATGGCGTCTGGAAAACAGTCAGGCATCATCGGTGCCGGGCGAATTAACAGCGAACGCCTGATCCTTACTCGCCGCTTTTCTCTGCGCGGATATTTTCCGCCAGCGAGTTCGATTTTATGCGCGGGTATTTCCACAGCCACCGTCCGCTGACCATACGCCAGTAGAACAAGACACCGCGTACCGCCCAATCCATAAACATCCCCAGCCAGACGCCAACCACGCCCATGCCCAGCATGATGCCCAGCGTATAACCGGCAACCACGCGGCAACCCCACATGCCCAGCATCGACACCCACATCGCAAAACGGGCGTCGCGCGCGCCCTTCAAACCGGCGGGCAACACCCATGACGCCGCCCAGATAGGCATAAAGGCGGCATTGAGCCAGAGCAACACCTTTACCACCTCCTTCACGTCGTCTTGTTGGGTATAAAACGAGGCGAATACCCCCGCCAGGGGCGCCGTGCCCCAGGCAATCACCGTCAGCCCTATCGTTGCCAGCCAGAAAATGTGGCGCAATTGGCGCTCCGCCTGAGCTATTTGCCCTTTGCCCAGCCGTTTTCCCACAATAATGGTCGACGCCGACCCCAGAGCGTTGCCCGGAAGGTTAATCAACGACGCGACAGAAAAAGCGATGAAATTGCCGGCGATAACGTTGGTGCCCATGCCGGCAACAAACATTTGGGTCAATAACTTGCCGCCGTTGAACAACACCGATTCGATGCTGGCAGGAATACCTATCCCCAGCACTTCCCACAGGATGGTCAGCTTCAACGGGGTAAAGTAACTTTTCAGCGTGATGTGCAGCGCCGGATTAAAGCCGATCATCAGGACGTAAACGATCGCGATGGCGCCAATATAGCGGGAAATGGTTAACCCCAGCCCGGCCCCGACAAACCCCAGCCCGTGCCAGCCCAGCATGCCGTAAATCAGTATGCTGCTGATGATGATATTCAGAATATTCATGCCGCCGTTGATCAACAGCGGGATTTTGGTGTTGCCTGCACCGCGCAACGCCCCGCTGCCAATCAACGCAATGGCGGCGGCCGGGTAGCTCCACACCGTGGTTTGCAGATAAGACAGCGCCAACGCCTTTACCTCCGGCGTGGCGGCACCGGCGATCACATCAATAATCTGTTCGCCCGCCAAATGAATGCCGATCGCCAAGGCAAAGGCCACCAGGGTCATTAGCACCAGCGACTGGCGTGCAGCCGCTCGCGCTCTTTTTCTGTCCCGCTTGCCGAGGCTAAAGGCCACCACCACCGTGGTGCCGAGATCCACCGCGGCGAAGAACGAGATGATTACCATGTTGAAGCTGTCCGCCAGCCCCACCCCGGCCATCGCCTCTTTGCCGATCCAGCTCACCAAAAAGGTGCTCAGCACCCCCATCAGCAGGACGCAGGCGTTCTCCATAAAGATCGGCACCGCCAACGGCGTGATCTCACGCCAAAACAGCACGCGATAGCTTTTGCGTTTAGGATACCAGGGCGTATTTTCCACGCGCTGGCGCAGGGCGGCGTATAAGTTCAAGATCGGCTCATGAGATAAAAGTGAAACAACATTTCAAATAATGAGCGACAGAACGTTATCCTGCAAAGAATATTTTGCTTCCTTGATGAAGGCAGCTGAAAGCTGGCGTTTCTTCCGGAAAACCTGGGTGCCCCGAGGGTATTAATCAGCCCAACAAGACCACCAGCCAAAGCATTATTGTCATCACCACCGCAACCAACTGCGCAGCGCCGCCCAAATCCTTGGCCCGCTTGGATAAGGGATGTATCTCCAGAGAAATGCGATCGACAACGCTCTCAATGGCAGTATTAAGCAACTCAACAACCAGTAAAATGAAGCTGCTGGCAATCAATAACATCCTTTCTACTTTTGTAATATCTAAAGTAAATGTAACAACCAGTAATATTACGTTAATCACCAGCAATTGGCGGAAAGCATCCTCGGTAAAAACGGCATCAACAAGGCCCGCCAGTGAGTTTTTTATGCTACTTATTAAGCGATTTATTCCTTTTTTCTTTTCAAAGGACATGCATCTTACTCTTATAAAAACCGGGTGATTTTTAAAGCCAATCAATAACGCACAGTAACTTATAACGAAATTGATTAATGAAATTAAATAATCACCCGTGTGACATTGTTTTTCCGGCAACGTTGAATCGCCAACAACCAAAAGGCAATTTTGGCCATAGGTATTCTCTGAGCGCAGTGCGTTTTACATCCTGTGAAGGGCCGATAAAATCAGCGTCTTGCCGAGGGGTTAGAGTTGTTTTTCATATAAGCGATAACGCTTGTAAGGCACCGCGCCAATTCGCTCCAGGATGGTGCGCATGCCGGTATTCGACTCTAATATCCAGGACATCTCCAGCGCATCAATACCGCGTTTCTCGAAGGGGTCATGTAACGCTTCGATCAGCAATAGTGCAATAATCGGCCCTATTCGGCTGAATTGATATTCCTGGCGAACACCCATCAGCGGCACCCTCGCGGTACGCACCCCGCTCACTTTCAAACGCCACAACAGCTTCGCCCAGCCAAAGGGAAATAAACTGCCGTTGAGATCGGCAATTGCCTCGTTGATATTGGGCAAACCGACGATGAAAGCGCAGGGTACTGAATCGACTTCGGCAATATAAATCATGTCATCAGGCACCAGGAACTTCAGCTGATTGCCCATGGTGGCAAACTCATGCTCGGTGAAAGGCACAAATCCCCAGTTATCCTGCCAACCGGAATTGAAAATTTCGCGCAGCACCTGCATTTCCTCGCTAAACCTTTTGCGATTGAGGCGGCGCAGGGTCACTTTTTTACGCACCTGACTCATCATTTTGGCCAGGGAAGGCGAAAAATGCAGGTCCGTGCGCTTCATCCAATAAGCCAACAAATCTATGCCCTGCGTATATCCCTGGCGCTCCAGATTGGCTGCGTAGTAGGGTTTGGCATGCGTCATCAGCGCCGACGGCGGCGTATCAAACCCTTCGACCAACAGGCCACTTTCCTGATTGATATTAAGACTGAAGGGACCGGTGATTTTTAATGCGCCCTTAGACCTCAGCCAAGCTTCTGCCGCGGCAAATAACGCGCTAAAAACCGCCGGATCCTCGATGGCATCGATCATGCCAAAGTGACCGGTATCCTCGCCGTAGCGTTCGCGGTGCAAAGCGTCAATTTGAGCGGTTATCCGCCCGACCACCTTGCCCTCTTTTTTGGCTACCCATGCCTGCCATTCTATATGGTCAGTCCCAGGATTCTTCTTAGAGAGATGTTCTTCGCGCTCTAAATACAAAGGGTCAATCCAATTAGGATCGTCACGAAACAGGGAGGAAGGAAAAGCGATAAATGCCTTAAGATCACGCTTATCGAGGACTTGCTCAATATGAATCATAAATAACCTTACAATTTAGTGACATGCTCAAAAAAAGAACGTTATAACGCCAGTGATATTTTCTGAAATGAGATCCGCTCTCGGTTATGACTTATCGCTTTAAGAGATAAGAAAAATCAATTAATACCTATTATCCTGCAGGATGTTACCCGAGCAGAGTTTCCACTGACACGTGCTGTTCTTTATCAAAAGTGATGCCAGACAGGGGCGTGAGTGATCTGAGCAAATTATGCTTTTTATTATTTCGTGCTATTTCCAGCAAAGAAAAACCAATCGTTTTTTAGTTTACTAATTCTGGTCTGGAGACGCATTGGCATATTTTAACATTAAATGCTTTTTCTATCCCTGGTGTTAAATGAGGCTTTCACTTTTGTCCGTCTTCCGGATACTGTTTAGGATATGTTTAAGTACGGAGATAGCCATGCGCAAGATCAGATCATATGAATCGCCGATTATTGCCTTCCGGAAATGTGTCGATAACAGGCACCCGGTCAAGGCTGTCGGGCAAAGGATGGAGATATCAGGAGCTGGCTGTGACAGCACCTATATCCGCCGTTCTTCTGTCATGGTCCTCACGTGAAAAAGACCAGGTAATATCCACGGCTAATCCCTCGCCTTTAGTTCTAAGTAGACATGCTGGTTATTAATTCCAGGGTGATCTGTTTGTGGAATGAAAGAAAATGATTGAATAACAAATATATTCAAAACATTTTCATTGTAAAAACATTAACTCTCTCGCCAATAGTCGTTTATCTCTTTTGGTGATTTTTACTCTATGGCTAATTTGTATATGTCTGAAACAAGCTCCACTCATTCTCTTCCAATGCGTTATGCAGATTTCCCCACTCTGGTGGAGGCATTAGATTATGCAGCGCAGGGCAGTACAGGAATGAACTTTTACGATCGTCGTAATCAGCTCGTGGCCGTACTGGAATATCGCACGCTGAAACAGCGCGCGATAGTGGGTGCGCGGCGCCTGTTATCCCTGAACCTCAATAAAGGCGATCGGGTTGCACTTATCGCGGAAACCAGCGCCGGTTTCGTCGAGGCTTTTTTTGCCTGCCAATATGCCGGTTTGGTTGCCGTGCCCCTGGCCATTCCTATGGGGGTCGGGCAACGGGACTCTTATACCATCAAGCTTCAGGGCCTGATCAACAGCTGTAAACCTGCCGCCATTATCAGCAGCGAAGAATGGGTACCGCTGATCAGCTCTGCGACCCTGGATGCACCGCCAACCCATATTCTCAGCGACGCAGATTTTAACGCTCTGCCCGAGCGGGATGTGGAGCTGCAGGCACCGTCGCCCAACGATATTGCCTATCTCCAATACACGTCGGGCAGCACTCGCTTTCCACGCGGGGTGATCATTACCCAGCGTGCGGTGATGTCTAACCTGCGCGTGATTAGCCATGATGGGATCAAACTGCGCGCGGGCGATCGCTGCGTTTCATGGCTGCCCTTCTATCACGATATGGGCCTGGTCGGTTTCCTGCTTACCCCAGTGGCGACTCAGCTGTCCGTCGACTATTTGCGTACGCAAGATTTTGCCATGCGTCCAATGCAATGGTTAAAACTGATCGCCAAAAATCGCGGCACCGTGTCCGTCGCTCCGCCGTTTGGCTACGATTTATGCCTGCGCTACAGCAACAACAAAGAGATCACCGAGTTGGATCTCTCCAGTTGGCGCGTGGCCGGCGTAGGGGCTGAACCTATTCCGTCAGATTTACTCTCTCAGTTCGCTGAGCACTTCGGCCATCTTAACTTTGACCGCAAGGCGCTGATGCCCTGCTATGGTTTGGCCGAGAACACCCTGGCGGTCAGTTTCTATGACGAAGCTTCCGGTGCGCCCATCAACCAGGTCGACCGCGACATTTTGGAATACGAAGGTAAGGCGGTAGCCCCCGGCAAAAAAACGCGGGTCACATCGACCTTTGTCAATTGCGGCAAGCCACTGCCCGGTCACCGTATCGAAATTCGCAGCGAAACCGGGCTCCCGCTGCCAGAGCGGCAGGTCGGCCGTATTTGTATCTCCGGCCCCAGCCTGATGAATGGCTATTTCCGCGACGATGCGTCTCAACAGCAAATCCAGACAAGCGGCTGGATGGATACCGGTGACCTGGGCTATCTGCTGGATGGCTATCTGTACGTCACCGGCCGCAAGAAAGATTTGATCATCATTCGCGGTCGTAACATTTGGCCGCAGGATATTGAATATGTTGCGGAGTCCGAGCCGGAAATCCGCTCTGGCGACGCCATTGCCTTCGTGACCGAAGAGCACGGTGACGGCGCCAGAATCATTCTGCAAATCCAGTGTCGAGTGAGCTCTGAAGATCGTCGGGAGCAAATCGTCCACACGCTGAGCGCCCGAATTCAAAGCGAGTTCGGCATTGCGGTGGATATTGAGCTGTTGCCGCCCCACAGCATTCCCCGCACCTCTTCGGGGAAACCTGCCCGTGCGGAGGCCAAGAAGCGTTGGCTGACCACCTCCATCTGCCCGTCGATGCAGCAACTGGCAGGCTTTGCGCAATGACAGGCACCGTGGCAGTCACTGGCGTAACCGGCTTTATTGGCCGGCATATCGTTCAGAACCTGCTTTCCCGTGGTTTTACCGTGCGCGCCCTCACCCGGCGCGCAGGTCAAATCGCCCCCCCTAACCTGACCTGGATCCAGGGGGCGCTGGAGGATCAGGACTCGCTCATCGAGCTGGTTAGCGGGGCAGAATTCGTGGTGCATTGTGCGGGCCAGGTGCGGGGCGGCACGGAAGAAACCTTCACCCGGTGTAATGTCAGCGGCAGCCAACACCTGATGCAGGCGGCCAGACAAAGCGGCAGTTGCAAGCGCTTCCTGTTTATCTCTTCTCTTGCCGCTCGCCATCCGGAGCTGTCCTGGTATGCCAATTCAAAACACGTTGCTGAACAACGGCTAACCGCTATGGCTGCGGATATTTCACTGGGCATTTTTCGCCCCACCGCGGTTTACGGGCCCGGCGATAAAGAACTTAAGCCGATATTCAGCTGGCTTCTGCGCGGCGTGCTTCCACGGCTGGGTGCGGCGGAAGCAAAGCTGACGTTCCTTCACGTGAGCGATTTAGCCGAAGCCGTAACCCAGTGGCTATTGGCCCCTGGCCCGCAGACGCAAACGTATGAACTGTGCGACGGGGCTGCCGGCGGTTATAGCTGGCAGCGATTACGGGAAATAGGGACCACCGTCCGCAATGGCCCGGTGAGGCTGGTGAGGATCCCGCTGCCCCTGCTGAAAATTTTGGCCGATGGCAGCATGTTGCTGAGCCGGTTGACCAACAAAGAACCGATGCTGACCCACAACAAAATACGGGAATTAACCTATCCGGACTGGTCTGCAAACAATCGAAGCCTGTCCGAAGATACTCATTGGGTCCCCAAGATCAGTTTGAAGCGCGCACTGCGTGAAGGTTTATTTTAATTATCTAAATTAGAGGTTTGCCAAAAATTTTTATGCGAAATCGCGACGCTGTTATGAATTATATTCTGACTTGCCTGCAAGGTCTGGTCGAAGGCGGATTAGAAATCAAACCTGATAGCGATCTCGTCAACGATCTTGGCCTGGAGTCCATCAGAGTCCTGGATCTGCTGATGATGTTAGAAGACGAATTCGATATTTCTATTCCTATCAATATATTGCTTGATGTCAGAACGCCAGAACAGCTGCTTGACGCTCTACTCCCTCGCCTGGAGAAAACCAATGGGTCTTTATGATAAATTTTCGCGGCTTACCCAGGATCGTAAGCAATTCCAGGCCGATGGCCTGAACCCCTTTGGCACCTGTATCGATGAGGTTTACTCGGCAACCGAAGGCCGCATTGGCAATCAGAAAATTGTTCTGGCGGGGACCAATAACTACCTGGGCCTGACCTTCGATGCGCAGGCTATTGCCGAGGGTCAGGCGGCATTAGCCGCTCAGGGCACCGGCACAACCGGCTCACGCATGGCGAACGGCAGCTATGGCTCTCACTTGCAGTTGGAGCAAGAGCTGATGGCGTTCTTTGATCGCCCTACCGCCATCGTCTTTTCCACCGGCTATACCGCGAACCTGGCGGTCATCAGTACTCTGGCAACCCCCGGCTCGGTCGTGCTGATCGACGCGGACAGCCACGCCAGTATTTATGATGCCTGCGCCCTGGGCGGCGCTGAAATCATTCGCTTCCGCCACAACGATGCCAAAGATCTGGAACGTCGCATGGTGCGCCTTGGCGAACGAGCCCGAGACGCGATCATCATCGTCGAAGGCATTTACAGCATGCTGGGCGACGTTGCTCCGCTGGTTGAAATCGTCGACATCAAACGGCGGCTCGGCGGTTATTTGCTGGTAGACGAAGCGCATTCATTCGGCGTGATGGGTGCTCACGGGCGGGGTCTGGCTGAAGAGCTGGGCGTTGAGCAAGATGTTGACATTATTCTGGGCACGTTCAGTAAAAGCCTGGCCTCTATCGGCGGCTTTGCCGTGGGCGGCAAAGATATGGAAGTGCTGCGCTACAGCAGTCGTCCTTATATTTTTACCGCTTCGCCTTCGCCATCCAGTATCGCTTCGGTGCGCGCTTCTTTGAAAAAGATCGCGCAACATCCTGAACTGCGGGAAAAACTCTGGAGCAACGCGCATCGGCTCTATCAGGGACTGGCCAAGCTGGGTTACGAGCTGGGGCCACGCATCAGCCCGGTGGTGCCGGTGATGATTGGCTCGAAAGAAGAGGGTTTGCAATTCTGGCGCGACCTGATCGCCAAAGGTGTTTATGTCAATCTGGTGTTACCTCCGGCAGCACCGGCTGGCATAACGCTCCTGCGATGCAGCGTTAACGCCGCGCACAGTGATGAAGAGATTGATAAGATCATTGGGGCTTTTGCCGCGCTAAAAAAATAATGACGTCCCGCTGCTCATAAAACTCATGGGCAGTGTTCCCATCGAAAACACTCTTCACCTTGCCTGCCAGTGCCGAAAAAGTTATCGGCACTGGAGTCAAACTTTCTGACTGCGAGAACTGAAATAATCAGTGGGTCGCTACCGATTCACCTTCAACTACAAAGCTATATCCCTGCGCTTGCATAAACTCTGCGACAGCTTTTTCAGCGGCGGATAACACTTCATCGAGCGGTTTATTGGCATCGACATCCGCAATTTCCGCACCTTCAAAAGTGAGCAGTGGCGTAACGGCAATCTTTTTGGCTAATGCTTCTTTGCGATGATCGGGTTTACGTGCGCAAGCGACGTCCAGATCCACATTCAACTTGATCACCAGGTCTGGCTTATTATCCGCCATCCATTGAAAAGCTTTGCGTTCGCGCCCCGCCAACCACCTGACAAAATGGCTGCCTTGAGTATTTTCGGGAAATACGGTGCCATCGTAGGCGCCGGGGATTTGTACCTGCGGGAAACGGTCGGTTAATACGATCAGACCTTGTCGACGAAAAGCCAACATCCGGCGAAAACGCAGCAGCCGACGCAAAACGAAAGTGATGATGACCAAACCCGGCAACAGCCCCACCCTGGATTTTTTGGATTTCACTTTTTTAGTATTGCGTTCGATGGCCTTGCCAACAGAATTTCCCATCAGCGGGAGTTGCGAAACCGCACGCCCGACATTTCCTGCCTGCTTACCCAGATGCACCTTCACTGCAGGACCGTATTTTTTCACATACTCAATGAGATATTCACAAACGGTAGACTTACCCGAGCCATCGCTGCCAATTACCGCAATAAGCGGCGGGGATTTTGAATTCATAATAAGATTCTCTTCTAAGACACCTGTAAAAATGTACCATTTCGAAAACAAAAAGTCGCTTAATGACGTTATCAAAGCCATGAGGAATAAATATTGCCACAGACCAAAGCACACAAAAGATTAAGAAAACAATGAAGAAACCTGTTCCATTACCCGGTGCGGCAACGCCTAATTAGCATTAAGAGCTATAAGAACAATCCCAGCCGTGGTTAGCACAAAAAAACAAGACGGACTCACCAAAACATAATCACAAATAATAAACAAATTTGAATAGTACTGAGATAATACTCAATAAATATCTTGAACCCAAGGCTGGTTATAATACAATAGTTTCTTTGAGTTGGACCAATTATTGTGAGTCAACAGACAATGCCCATTGCTAATCATCCCCCCGTGCGCGTAATTGCAATAACGGGTTGTGATGGCTCGGGAAAATCGACCTTGGCTGCCAGTCTGGTCAATCATCTCTCATCGCAAGAACCGACAGAATTACTTTATCTCGGCCAGTCTTCGGGACGTATTGGGGAATGGATCAGCAACTTGCCGATTATTGGCGCGCCCTTCGGTCGTTATTTACTGGCGAAGTCCGATCGCGTTCATGAACATCCTTCAACGCCGCCGGGTAATCTGACCACGCTGGTGATCTTTTTGTTGTCATATTGGCGCGTTTATAAGTTTCGCCGCATGCTGGCAAAAAGCCGCAGAGGGCAATTACTGGTCACCGATCGCTATCCGCAAGCGGAAGTGGCGGGTTTTCGTTTTGATGGGCCGCAGCTGGCAAAAACGGATGGCGGTAATCGCTGGGTACGCTGGTTGAGAAAACATGAGCAAAGGCTGTATCAGTGGATGGCATCATATCCGCCTTTCTTATTGATTCGTCTGGATATTGATGAAGAAACCGCATTCTCGCGCAAACCCGATCATAAACTTTCTGCGCTGCGCGAAAAGATTGCCGTCATTCCGCATCTTACTTTTAACGGCGCGAACATACTGGATTTAGATGGGCGAGAGCCGGCGGGTAAAATTCTTGATGAATCGCTGCGTGCCATTCGAACCTCCCTGGCGACACCCAAGGTTTAGTCTGCCGATAACTTATTAATACTGAAAAAAATGCAAACAGATAAATCAAATACCGCCAGCGATGATTCATCGACCGTGATTACCGGCCTGATTGCGGTCGTGGGCAGTGACGGTACGGGGAAATCCACGCTTACCGCCGATTTGGTCAAAAACCTGCAAAAATACCGGGCAACGGAACGGCGTTATTTAGGGCTGATCTCCGGTGAGGATGGCGACAAAATTAAGCGCCTGCCGGTTATTGGTGTCTGGCTTGAACGCCGCCTGGCCGCCAAGTCCGACAAGACTCAGCGCATGAGTAATAAACCGCCGGCACTCTGGGCAGCCCTGATTATGTATGGTTTTTCAGTGTGGCGTGCGGCTAATTTACGCAAAGTACAGCGTCTGGCAGAGAGCGGCGTGCTGGTGATTAGCGACCGTTTCCCGCAGGCCGAGATTTCCGGTTTTTATTATGACGGGCCAGGCATTGGCGTAGAGCGGGCAAAAGGCTGGTTAATGACTCGCTTAGCCGCACGCGAAAAACGTTTATATCAATCAATGGCCTTATGCCGCCCCGAACTTATCATTCGCCTCGATATTGATGTCGATACCGCCTTTTCACGTAAGCCCGATCACAGCTACGAAGAACTGAAGGACAAAATCTCTGCCATGGTTCGGCTGCAATATAATGGTTCCAGAATTATAGAGTTGGATGCTAAAGCGCCTTACGATGAAGTACTGGAAAAAGCGCTGAATGCAATATCCTCCGTCGCAATGATCCCTTCGCGTCCCCAGGCTTCTCTCGGATAGCGAATTCATTCATCTACAGACATGTCGATAATATCGTTCACTATTAAGATTCAGGGGTAAACAACGCTAATGTTTATTACCAAAAAATCAGGAAAACGCACTTTTTGATCATGTTTTAAAATGAATGCCAGTACCGAGAGGATGACTAAACAGCATTGAATGGTAAAATTTTATCAGCCTGGAAAAGTATTATCGGAGAGATTTTCATGATTATATTTCAGGTGTGAAAGTTTTACCCGAGCCTATCGCTCGCAATGTAAAATAGGGATTGAGCCGCTATCAATCCTGGTGAGAGTGTCGCCAAGCAAAACGGACGATTCTTTACTTTTCACTCCATGAACGGATACATATCTCTGAGTTTCGTCGTACCGGATATGTATGCAAGGCCGGCTTATGTCCGCTGAGCTATTGATAACCTGAAGTGGTCAGTATGGCTGGTTTTACCATGAAGCATTGGTTTTCCGATGGCGCTTTTCGTTCCATCTTACGTAACGCCGCTTATTTAGGTTCCGGCAGTGTAGCCAGCGCCCTGCTCGGGCTGCTTGCGCTTTCTTGCGCCGGCAAAGGCATGTCGCCTGAAATGTTTGGTGTTCTGGTTGTTATTCAAGCCTATACCAAAGCAGTCAGCGACTTTATCAAGTTTCAGACGTGGCAATTCGTTGTCCAATTTGGGACTCCGGCGCTGGAACGCCAAAACATTCAACGCTTTCGTGACGTCATTTCATTTTCGTTCGGTCTGGATATTGCCAGCGGCACCATTGCGGTACTGGGCGGCATGTTGCTGCTCCCTTTCCTTTCGCACGCCTTAGGGTTGGATACGGAAAGTTTCTGGCTCGCGATCCTTTACTGCACCTTAATTCCGTCGATGACGTCGTCCACCCCTACGGGAATTTTACGCGCGTTTGATCGCTTCGACCTGATTGCCGTTCAGCAGGCCATCAAGCCCTTCCTGCAGGCCGTCGGCAGCGTGCTTTCCTATTATTTTGATTGGGGATTTCCAGGGTTCATCGTCACATGGTATGCCTCCAACTTGATCGGCGGCACGCTATTTTGGTGGTTCGCCGCGCGTGAACTGCACCGCAGAGATATCCATAACGCATTGAAACCACGCCTATTCAAAACCGCACGTCGTATCGAAGGCGCCTGGAATTTCGTCTGGACCACCAATTTTGCCCATACTATTTGGGCTACCCGTAACTCGTGCAGCACGGTGTTAGTCGGCGTCGTTTTGGGGCCGGCAGCCGCCGGGCTGTTCAAAATCGCGATGACCTTCTTTGACGCCACGGGGACCCCGGCCAAGCTGCTGGAAAAAAGCTTCTACCCTGAGATCATGCGTCTGGATCCCCGAACCAGCAAACCCTGGATGCTGGGCCTCAGATCGGCGTTGTTGGCTGGAGGCATAGGTCTCGCCGTGGCGCTGCTGGTCATCGTCGTAGGTAAGCCATTAATTTCCTTTGTGTTCGGCCAGCAGTATTTGCAAGCCTATGATTTAATCCAAATCATGCTGGGTGCCATTATCGTTTCCATGCTGGGCTTCCCGCAGGAATCCTTATTGTTCATGGCGGGCAAACAGCGGGCCTTCTTGATTGTGCAGACTTTTTCTGCGATCGCCTATATAGCGCTGCTGGTGGGCATGTCTCATCTGTTTGGTGTGCAGGGTGCGGCCTTCGCTTATCTGGCAGGCCAATGTTTGGACGTTTTATTGACGCTCATACCGACGATAGGCGCTTACCGTAATCGCTATTTACTGGGATTCAATGTATCCAGAGAGAGTAATCAATGATGAATAGCAGCAACGGGAAAAAATTCTCTGCTGAAACTACGCAGTTACTGTTTATTGCCGTAGAGACGGATGACATTGTTGATGCAAATATCAGTTTGCCGCAACATATTGATTTGCAATGTTCCTATGAGAGCATTCAGGATAATTACGCCCTGTGCCTGCAATTTTGGGAGGACGGTTTCACCCGACGAGAACTCCTGGGCTTAGTGAATGATTTTCTTAAGGATTCAGACTTACCCGCCGCGACGCGCATGCGCTACAAATATATTCGCGCGCGCTATAAACATTTACGCTTTGCCCAGCGTCTTTACAGCAAAAAGCACAGTGCCGGCCGCCTTTTTCACACCACCACCGTGGTGCTCGGCCATTTTCAGGACGCGTTTCGCAATGGCAACCAACAGAACCTGAAATTCTACGGCAATCTTCTTCGGCTGCTGCTCAGCAGGCCGGTCTGGTCGCTGGTGAATTATGCTTTGCGGCATATTCAGTTAGAAACCGAGAGTGATTTTATTGCCTACCGACAGGAACAAATGCGCGCGCTCCAGGAGCTCATTGTCAACCCAGAGCTCACGGGAAAGCAGTTCCACGACGTGCGGAAAATCGTCAGCCAGCAAGTCTCTTTTTATGACACGCTGAGGTCGATAGATCCAGGTAACCGCGAGGCTCTGCAGATCTCCAGATTCCTGGCCGCGATTAACGGGCTAATGGGAGATCGCCACGATGTGATGGTGGCGGACAAGCTGGCGGGGGGGAAATCCTATGACGAACCCACAATGCTGGATGTCGATATCCGCCAACGCCTGGAGTTACTTCTCGAGCGCTATCCTATGTAACTGTTACTGGGGGAGATTACCGCGCCCCCGGCCGCAGCCATTGATAAATTAGGGTTATTTTCATGATGCTACGCAGGTTACTGCCCTTGTCACTGCTGCTGTTGCCGCTGATGGCATCCGCGCATAATTTTGTTCAGGGTAAGCCTGTCGTACCGGTTGTCATCGCCGATCGGGGTGAGTTGCTGCTTGAAAATGACACTTTCAGCTACAAGAAATGGGACAGTGCAGAATTGGCAGGCAAAGTGCGGGTGATCCAGTGCATCGCCGGCCGTACCTCGGCCAAAAAGAAGAACTCGATGCTGATTACCGCCGTCAAAGAGGCCAACTTTCCAAACGACCGTTTTCAGCCCACCACCATCGTCAATACTGACGATGCGATCCCCGGCACCGGTTTTTTCGTCCGCGGCAAAATTGAGAAAAACAAAAGGCATTATCCCTGGGCGCAATTTATCGTCGATAGCGATGGGCTGGTACGTCAAGCCTGGCAACTGCCAGAAGAGAGCTCAACCATTTTGGTACTGGATAAACAAGGCCGCGTCCAATGGGCAAAAGACGGTGCTCTGACCCCTGATGAGGTTAACCAGGTCATCGCCCTGCTGCAAAAGCTGATTAACCATGATCAATCATGATGAAACACGGGCTGAAAGCCGGTCTTCTTCCGCAAAACATGCGTTTGATAATAAGGGACGTCTATAACTTATGGTGTTGATTGAGCGCTATATCATGGTTGAAATCCGCCGATTGGTGATGATCATCGTGGGTTTTCTGATTTTCATGTTTGCCAGTTATTCGGCCCAGCGCTATCTCACCGAGGCCGCCAACGGCACACTGGCGCTGCACATCGTATTCGACGTTGTCTGCTATAAAATATTGATTGCCCTGGAGATGCTGCTGCCGGTAGGCCTCTATGTTTCCGTCGCGGTGGCGCTGGGGCAGCTCTACAGCGATTCCGAAATCACCGCCATTCACGCCTCAGGTGCCAGCCCGTGGCGGCTGTACAAAGCGGTGTTGGTACTCGCCATTCCGCTGGCCCTGTTTGTTACCCTGCTGTCCCTGTATGGCAGACCCTGGGCGTACGGCAACATTTATCAGTTGGAACGCCAGTCGCAATCGGTGCTGGATGTCAGCCATCTGCAGGCGAACAAGTTTAACGTTAATGGCAGCGGCCGAATGATCATGGCCTCACGCATTGACCCGGCCTCAAACCACCTGACGGATGCATTGATTTATTCACGTTCGGCCAATAATACCAGCCTCTATCGGGCTCATTCCGTCGAGGTCATAGATCCTTCGCCTTCAAGCCCCTCCGTGATACTGAAAACGGGCACGGCCTATGTGCTGGAGCGCAAAGGTACCGACGACAACATGCAGAATTACAATAACTTCAAGATATCACTGAAGCCCTTTATCGAAAGCCTGGAAGTGAAGCGCAAATCAGCCTCGCTGGGGGAACTGTCGCGCTCATCGGATCCCGCAGACCGGGCAGAATTACAATGGCGAGAAAGCCGCGGCGTCACCACTTTGCTGATGGTGTTATTGGCTATCCCCTTTAGCCGCATCAAACCCCGTCAGGGGCGTTATGCCACCTTGCTGCCCCTGACGGTGCTGTTTACCGCCATTTTTTATGGCGGGAATATCTGTCGGACATTGGTCGCTAACGGAACCCTCCCCACCACGCCGGGCGTCTGGCTGGTGCCGATACTCATGCTGGCTGGGATGCTGATCCTGATTGCGCGCGATTTTTCCCTGCTGCGGAAGCCCTTGCGATGAACATCTTCAGCCGTTATTTGATCCGTAATCTTTTTATCGGCTTTGCCGCTGCGGCCGGATTGTTAATCCCGTTGTTTACCACCTTCAATCTGATCAATGAACTCGAGGACGTCACCCCTAACGGCTACCATTGGAACCAGGCATTACTGGTGGTGTTGATGACATTGCCCCGAAGCCTGGTGGATCTGGGGCCCTTTATCGCGCTGCTTGGCGGCATCATCGGGCTGGGCCAAATGTCGAAAAGCCTGGAATTAACGGCAATCCGCACCGCCGGTTTTTCAATTTTCCGCATTGCTCTGGTAACGCTCTACGCCGGCCTGTTTATCAACCTGTCGTTAGGCGCACTCGATGAATGGGTCGCTTCCCCTCTGCAACAACGCGCATTGCAGCTTAAAGAAGGCGCCCTGGCAAAAACCGGTAATGCCACGGATGCGGGTAACGCCCTGTGGGCCCGAAAGGGCAATGAATTTGTTACCGTGAAATCTCTGGACGAGCATAGCCAACCCGTCGGAATTGAGATATTCCGCTACCAAGACGACCTCACGCTGGAGTCCTATGTGTATGCGGAGACGGCCACCACGGCCGATAACGGACTGTGGACGCTGCATAAAGTTATGCAGAAAAAATGGGACAACAAAAAAGAGAGCGTGCAAACCCAGGATACTTTGCTCTGGCAATCCCTTTTTGCCGGAATGAACCTCAAAGGGCTGACCTTGCCTGCCGACAGCTTCTCCATCAAACAGTTGAAGCAGTACATCACCTACCTGCAAAGTTCGCAGCAACCCAGCACCGAGTACCGGATCGCCTTATGGCAAAAATTGGGCCGCCCTCTGTTGGTCCTGGCGATGATTTTATTGGCCATCCCCTTCACCTTCAGTATTCCTCGTGCCCCCGGGCTAGGCAGCCGTTTAGCCGTAGGGGTGATCGTGGGGTTGCTCACCTACATTATTTACCAGATTATCCTCAACCTCGGGCTGCTGTTTTCGCTCAATGTCCCACTCACGACGCTGGCCCCACCGCTGTTGCTGCTGCTGATAGCTTTAGCCTTGGTTTACCGCTTCGATAAACAACACTAGGGCCTGTCCCTCAGTACACCCTGAAGGTGGCGAGGGACAGGATTCAACCAGCGACAGAATCAGAATTGATACAGGGCATTCAGGTAAAAGCCTGCGCCGACGCTGTTATCGGTCAACGGGCTGCGGCGTGCCCCTGCGGTCAGGGCATAGAGCTTCATCCCGCCCTGCAACGCCAGGTGAGGCTGCAGTTGCCAGGTCAGACCGGTTTTGAGCGTCACATCCCGCATGCCCCCACCGGTTTTATACTCACGAAAATCGGTACGTGCCGCCTGTTCGCCTGTCACCCCGAAGTGAGCCATCATGTCGTCCTTATCACCCCAGGTGCCGTATAGCGCGGAGTCCAGCGTCAGCGCAGAAGACAGCGGCAATGCGCTGGAGGCCCCCGCTTCAAGATACGCCGTGTGCCCCAGATCCTCGCCACCGTATTCACGGCTGCGGGTCGCTTGCCAGCCGCGAACAAACAATCGACTGGCGGAGAGCCCCCAGTAGGCTTCCGCCCCCACCATCGCTGAGTTGTCCAGATCCCCCATCCCCTTCAGGTAGCTGTTGTGGCCCCCCAGGGTACGGATTTTTTCCTTGCGGCCAGGATCATAACCCACCAACAGCGCTACGCCGAACGTCGACAGGTTCGGCAGATCCCACCGCAGTCCTTCAGGAAATGCTGCCGTAAACGTGCCCCAGTTCTCCGTCGGCATCACGGCTTTCGCCACCAGTGAAGGGAAAACCGCGTAACGCGAGGAGCCTTCATACAGCGGGCTGACCACCACCCCGGCCCCCAACGCAAAGGTAGGGATCGCCTCGCTTGCAGCCGAATGTGGCGCAACAGAGGTACTGACCGCCTGCTCCACCGGCGCAGCTGCCTTTGCACACAGCGGTAGCGCAGCCATCAACCAAAAAGCATGGACCCGCTTTCTTTTGCTAATTGCCATAATGTCATTCTTCCTTAAATACTCGTCTGTTTCGCGGTCAGGTCGCCCTCTATTCCGACAAGCGAAAATAAGCGCCGAACACACCGCATCCGGTTATTGTTTTAAATATGGAAAATTAAAATCCGAGTTTACCCAACCCCATTAATAACGGTTTCACCTTGCTAGCAGTTTCTTAAACAGCCCCCCTTATTCTCTGCCTGTAAATAGAAGCCAGCCCAAAAGCCACTAAACATGTGAAAGTGGCTTGCAAAACAATTCAATGATAAAAAATCACTCAAGCTGCCAATTTAAAATCACAACGCAATTCACGCTGCCAGTGGCACAATGATATTATTTTTAAATTAAGGTTTTTTATTCCACTCTCTGAGCAGTATTAATTATTTTTGGCGGCACGCAGGCTGACAAGCCTTTAGAGAGATCGTTATATTTCCCCTGTTAAAATCTGCCGCTCACCCCCAATATTGGCCCCTGCTGCACCACGTCATACACGAAGCCGTCATGACGATAGTCGACCCCCATCGCCCGGTAACCGGCCACCGCAGAGAAACCCGACATAAATTCCCACCCCACCAATCCTGCCACATCCCAGTCCAATCGGGACTGCCCGCCCCCGGCCAATCCCCAGGCCGACAGCCAGACTGTCGGCGTCAGCGCATAGTGCCCGCGCAATCCCGCGACCGCATCTATCCAGGTCGCTCGATCGCTACCCGATATCCCGCCGGCATCTCCCCCCTGGAAAGTTAACCGGGTGCTGCTGTACCAGACCCTGGCACCGCCGGCGGCATCAAGCCGGCCACCGCCTTTTTCCAGCAGGGTATATCCTCCACCCAGGAACCCTGACACCGTCCTGTTATCCACCTTCAGGCGATCTGCCGGCGCGCCATCGGGTAAATCGTTACGGGTCGTGGTATCGATGTACATCAAGTCCACCAGCAGGCTGTAACGCCCTTTACGCGCCTCCCCCATGCCCATCACCGCCACATCGAGATCGCGGGCGATGTCGGAGAAATCGGTTTTCATAAACTGCGTTCCGGTCGACCGGTGGCCAATATCTCCCCGGATCCCTGCGGCCCATACATAGGGCGCGAATGTGAACTGCCATTCGTCCGCCGCCTGATAGCCCGCAGATAACGGTTGAACCGCCTCTGCCGGGAAGCTGATAACGCCAAAAGCTAATAACGCAGCGGGCAGGAAGCGTCCGGCACACCTGTTTGATCGATTGTCACCGTTCATCATGACCATGGCCCTCTCAATGCATACTCAGGGAGAGCGCAACACGTTCAGCCGCGCAGGATTCGGTAGGTTTCAGGCTCGCCCTGGTTGCCTCCTGCACCTCGCGCTTCGCGGCAGCCAAATCTGCCATAAAAGCGGGATTGCCATGCAGAACGGCTACCGTGGCGGCGCCCATGATGCGGCCCGCGTCCACGTCACTTTGCCAATGCGCATCACAAATCACACGGCTTTGGCCAAAGGCCAAACCGCGGGCCAACAGCTCTGTCGCCCGTGCCGGCTGGATTTCGGCCAACACCAAACCCCACGCCCAGCCTGCCGCCGAGTGCCCGGACGGCCAGGAACCGTCATTTTTCAACAGGGGCTCCATGTCCTTGCGGCAGGTTCCCTCGTTGTGCTGTACAAACGGGCGAGTACGGTTATAGGCGTTCTTTCCGGCATAGGTTGAGCCACCGGCATCCGTCAATACGCGCTGCATCATAGAGTAGAGGTGCGGGGTATTTTTCTGGTTGATATCAGTGCCCAGCGCGCACGAAAACGCCTGAGCCGGGGCCGGGAACGTCAACTCGGCATCCGTCGCGGCCAGCTTTTCACGAGCGCTGCCGCGTAAAGCCAATGCGGCCCGCCTGGCTTCTTCATCGCGTGCGAAAGCCGCAGAGTCCGGTTTTGGCGGTGCCCCCAGCAAGGCTAAATGCACCGGTAGGCTGGCGGGTTCCAGGTAGCCTGGCGCCAGCTTAAAATGAGGGTCCGTAATCACCGGGCCCGTGTCATTCGCCGCCGCAATGCCGGAATACAACAGACCGGCTAACGGCGCGATCAGATATAAGGGATGACATGATTTTTTCATTGTTGCCTCCAGATTCGGTTTATGCCGCAGGGGGAATGGCACTCTCATTGCCTCGCAGTAATTCCCCCACCGTGTTATTCGGTTCAGGACGGAATTCTCTGCCGCGCCAAAACAGCCAAATCATGAATATTTGCCACCGGCCACGTTATAAATCCACCGCTACCGGGGGCGATTATTTTCAGCCATGCAAGCTGGTCGCCTCGACTAAATAAAACGCATCACTGCGGCTGTGGGAAATGCCATTTACCGTTAAGAATTTCGTTACCAGGCTGATAAAGCCTGACGGTATAATTCCAGCCTGGCATTGTCGGCAAACAGTTGGCGATCTTGCCGTCGCAGCCCCCAAATTGGATCATAATCGAGCCATCATCACTTTTTTTAGCGGTGAGGTTATTTAACGAATAAGCATCATAGGGGTTCTTTTCAAAATAACCGGCGGCGTTATAAACGCTCACGGACCAGAAACTTTTAACCGGAACCTGCCCGACCTTGAGCCGATAAACGGTTTTCCCATCATTTTTCGGCATCACGCCGCCGAGATAGATGGCGTCCTGGCTCGGATTGCCGCCCCAGCCGGAAGCTGTGGCAATCAAATGCTGAATAGGATCAACCGAGCTCTTGGTACCAAAAGCCTGGTTATAGTTAGGGAGCGTAGCGCCGAGTACCAATAGGGCATCGCGCATCTTTTTCTGACTCACCGGATCCCATTTCGGTACGACGAATTCCCCTGCCCGTGCCTGACTGACCTTGATGGCATCCTGCAGTACATGTACCTGCTCAAGGTCTTTGCGATCGGAGGGATCGACCAGGGTACGGATCGCGACAAAAACATAGCGAGTGCCGACCGCATCTTTGGTTAAAGTACGGCTGCCGGCGCCGTAAAAGACGGCGGGTACGTAGTGATCTTCATTGACCACCAGCATCGACATGAATCTTTTACCCGCTTCAGGCAAGCTGATGGTGACCGGGCCGGCATCAAGATCGAATACCGCACTCGAATAAAGCGTATCCCGATTCATGCGGATGACACTTTGCGCGTCGATGGCAACGGGTTCGCGACTATGCACAAACCGTCCCAGACCGCCCTCCTTCACCATATTGCCCATATAGAGATCGGACTCGGCACGGATAAAATTATCGACGCCCACCGGCATCACTTCGCCCGCGACGGATTGAGCGTTCGCACTTGCCAATGTTGCCAATGTGAGTGCGACCACGCTGGCCGTGGATAGATAAGTCATGTAACCCCCCTGATGGTATGAATTAATACAGTTTCCCAATGCCAATCCTTTCTTATTTTGCGATCTCTGAACACATCGCCAGCGACGCTAGGAATTGTCTTAGCGGACTGTATAAGAACGCCTCGAAAGAGACTTGCCATTTGACGCCAAAGATAAAGCCGGCAGGCATAAGGGACGCAAAATACAGGGGGAGATTGGCTTTATTTTTGCTGAGCGTTATCGATTGGGAGAAATTGCTGGTGACGCAAAGCACCCAGAGTCGGATGACCCCAGGAGGCATTAAAATGAGGGAGAAATCTTTGGCGTGTTTGTGGCTGCGAGGAAGTTGATGCTCACCCTTTCTTTGAGGCTGAGCGGTAAAACGACGGTGTGTTACCGGTCCAGCGTTTAAAAGCGCGAGTAAAGTGCGCCTGATCGCTGTAACCGACCATATAGGCAATTTCAGTCGCCGAGTATTTGCCGCTGGCCATGAGCTGCAGAGCTTCGCAGCGACGGGTTTCATCACGCAGGGCTTCGAATTCGACACCGCAATACTTGAGACGACGCTGCAGGGTTCTCGGGGACAGCCTGATGCTTTTGGAAATAACGGTAAGTTTAGGCTGCTCCGGATCGGCGATCCGTTTGATTAACGCGCCTGCCGTTTCAACCGTCGTCCGCAAGGCTTCAGTGGTTTTCCAGGCCTCATCACGGATATTTTTCAGCGGGATCTCGAGCAAATCGCGGTCGAACTCAATCATGTTGTAGTTCGAATTCATCACCAGATTCGGCCCCAGGCACTCTTCAAGCGCGTCATCCCCTCTTTCCCTCGAGGACTTGATGTGAACACGGATGGAAGAAGGCTCGCCGGACATCAGCGGAACTTTTCTGAGCACCGCCAAACTGCCGAGGATAAATTGCCGCGGATCGGCTTCATATTGCCCGGTGAATTGGTGGATGAGTTTCGTCGTACGGCCTTCGGTGACAATGTTTACTTCTCCCCCCTGATGCAGCATGGCCGCGTGGGTTGCCGCCAGCGCACAGGCCTGGGCGATATTCGTTGAGTTCATGATCATTTCGCCCCAAACGCCAAGCGAGCGAATTTCGGTCAGGTGCCCCACATAGGCGCCACCAAAAGGATCCTGCGTGATGGCAGCCATTTCATTGGCAATACGAAAACAGGCCGATCGCGGGATCCAGATATCGGGGTTTTGGAAAATGTTTGGGGAAATGCCAAGGCGTTGAAAGAACTCCAACGACGATACCCCTCGCATGGCCAGATAAGGGGCCATCTGGAGAAAACTTCTCAGCTTGATGGAAGGCGTAATATTCGTCATCGGCGTTCGCACCTGTTATTAAGGCCTACGAAGAGAAACTGTTTGAGCGCACAGAGCAGCGTCGGAGCAAAAACATTGCCCAACCCAAGCTTCTGATCGCAGCGTTATGTACGACGGATAACCAATTTTGAGGAGTATATCTGACCTTGGAGAAAAAACTATATCTTCGCGTAACGCGTTTCATTCGTAGTCCCCCAGCTCCATTCCCCTCCCACGCAGAAGCCGCAATGCCGCTGTCTGTTTGAGCACAGCGACACTCCATTAAGCCGCTCAATTCACCGGCAGCGCCAATACCTGATCGGTAGTTTTGATTTCGGCAAACACATCGGCTACCCCGGCCAGCGCGGCACGTTGCAGCACGGCGTGGTCGACAATTTGGTTGTCCCAGGTAGCCAGATCGCGGGTGGCGGTGGCATCTTCAGGAATAATCACCGTATACCCCAGCGGTACCGCATCGCGCGCCGTTGATGAAACACACATATGGGTCATCAAACCGCCGATCACCAGCTGCTTGATACCGGCCTGCTTAAGTTGACGATCCAGATCGGTACCGACAAACGAGCTGGGGGTGGCTTTGGTAATAACACGATCGCTGCCAGAGGGTTGCAGGTCAGGATGGAAATCGGCGAACTTGCTCCCTTCGGCAAACAGAGGGCCATTCGCCGGGCCAAGATGACGCACAAAAAACACCGGCATCTTATGCTGATGGGCGAAACTGACTAAGCGCTGCGTATTTTTCAACGCCTTAACGCCGTCGGGGATCGGCATTTTGCCTATAAAATATTCATTTTGATAATCAATCACTAACAGCGCCGTGGCATTGGCTGATAAGGATTGCGTTGGCTGGGCACCACTCAGGGTACGAATGGTCGGTGCGGCTGGCGTGTCGGCGGAAAAAGCCAGGCTGGAAGCCACCATCGAGAGCGTCAATGCGCTGCAAGCCATCAGTTTTTTCATTCTCATTTATCCTTGTTAGAGCAGAAAACAGCAGGCAATATCCTGCCAGGGTCGGGATAAATTCTGTGGGTTTTGGGGGCGTGATAACAGATAGCTCAACACCCAAAAGCGATACCATCAGGCCAAATTTCCTGCCGGCGTTTAACCATCAAAGGAAGCCGTATGTCGCCACTTAAAGTGGGTATCGTTGTTTTTAACAATATCATCCCGTTTCACCTTTCGGTCCCCTGCGCGGTCTTTGAGAAGGCGTTAAACGGCAAAGGCGAACCGGCGTATCAATTATTGATTTGCGCCACCGAGCCTGGGCCATTGAAAACCAACGCCGGCTTCTCGATTATCGCGGAGTATGGGCTGGCGGCGCTGGCACAAGCCGATATGGTGATAGTGCCTAGCTGGAGCGATCCCGAAGTCCTGCCACCGACACCGTTAATCGATGCCTTGCTCAGTGCCCATGCGCGCGGAGCCACTCTGGTCGGGTTGTGCATGGGGGCATTTGTTCTGGCGGCAGCCGGGCTGCTCAATGGACGACCGGCAACCACCCATTGGCGCTGGATGTCGGACTTCCTGCAGTGCTATCCGCAGGTCTCCGTAGACAAGAACGTGCTGTACGTGGATAACGACGATATCGTCACTTCGGCAGGAACCGCCGCCAGCATCGACTGCTGCCTGCATCTGGTACGCAAGCGTTGTGGCGCAGAGACAGCCAATGCGGTAGCCCGGCAGTTGGTGGTGCCGCCGCATCGACAAGGGGGCCAGGCGCAGTTTATCGAGCAGCCGGTGTATAACACCGCCGGAGGGGACAGATTTATGCAAACGCTGAATTGGGCGACAGAAAATCTGCAGCAGCCGCTGACGCTGGACCAACTGGCGGAAAGAGCCTGCATGAGCCGCCGCAGCTTTACCCGCCGTTTTCAGCAAACCACCGGCACCAGCGTGATGCAGTGGCTGTTGAACCAACGACTGGCGATGGCGCAGCGCTTCCTGGAGAAAACTGACCAGCCGGTTGAACGCATCGCACAGGCTGCAGGTTTCGCCACTGCGCTGTCAATGCGCAGGCATTTTCAACGGCAGTTCAAAACGTCCCCGTCCTTATATCGCAAGGAGTTTCGGGTGACGGATCATTAAGAATAACGGCAGCGGTGTTTTTTTATCGCGTGAGGACGGGTGAGGCGTGGATCACAGACAAAATCATCTGTAAGTGATTGAATAATGGCGGAGAGAGGGGGATTTGAACCCCCGGTAGAGTTGCCCCTACTCCAGTTTTCGAGACTGGTCCGTTCAGCCGCTCCGGCATCTCTCCTTCAAGTGCTTGCTATCATGCCCCTTTTTGCGGCATTTTTACAGAGTTAGCCTCCAGCCGAATGTTCAAGTGACGATTTTACGAGCAACGCGATGATTAAATGGCCGTGGAAAACGCAACAACCGCAGGCGGAAACGCTTGCCCAGTGGCAAGACGCGCTGGCAATCCCTCTGCTTTCTCCTTTGGATGAGCAGGAACAACAGCGGCTGATTGCCGTTGCCGGGCAGATTTTACAGCAAAAAAGCATCGTCCCCTTGCAGGGGCTGCAGTTGACGTCACAGATGCAGGCACGCATCGCCCTGCTGTTCGCCCTGCCGGTGCTTGAGCTGGGTGCCGAATGCCTCGACGGTTTCAATGAGATCCTGCTCTACCCAACGCCCTTTGTGGTAGAGGACGAATGGCAGGACGACTTCGGCCTGGTGCACACCGGGCCGGTGGTGCAGTCCGGTCAAAGCTGGGAACAGGGGCCGATCGTGCTTAACTGGCAGGACGTGCAGGACTCGTTCGATCTTTCCGGCTTTAACCTGGTGATCCACGAAGCCGTCCACAAGCTGGATATGCGCAACGGCGGCAGCGCCACCGGTGTGCCCCCTCTTCCGTTACGCAACATTGCCGCCTGGGAACATGACTTGCACGCAGCAATGGAAAATCTGCAGGACGAGATCGACATGGTGGGCGAAGAAGCCGCCAGCATGGACGCTTACGCCGCCACCGATCCAGCCGAGTGCTTCGCCGTACTGTCGGAGTATTTTTTCAGCGCACCCGAGCTGTTGGCCAACCGCTTTCCAGCGCTGTATCAACATTTCACCCGCTTCTATAAGCAGGATCCGCTGGCGCGTTTACAACGGCTTCAGGCCGATAGCGGTACGGAACTGCCTTAAGTCGGCCGCATTGCTCAGATGCTGAGCAGTCGCACCGAATCGGCTAATTTAGCGTTGACACACTCCAGGTGGCTGGATATGATGCGCCCCGTTCAGACAATTCCTCTGTAGTTCAGTCGGTAGAACGGCGGACTGTTAATCCGTATGTCACTGGTTCGAGTCCAGTCAGAGGAGCCATATTAGAGAAGCCCGCTTAAGGAAACTTAAGCGGGCTTTTTGCTGTTCGGGATTACTGAATCTTTGACAGAATCCGATGTTATCCATACCGATGCCGCGTTAACGGTGTTCAGTGCTTTCGGCCAGGAAGCACTATAGCTTTTCTGAGGCTCACACAGAGTTGAAGAGTGGCGCAAGCTCTGCCCACCGATGACTATGGGCATCCAGACACTTTGTAGATCTCAGCAATCACCTGCATCGTTGCGTCTTCGAGCAGGCCTTCATTACGGCATAAAAACCAGCCGTGGTTTGCAATTTCTCTCTCGAACGCATGGGTACAAGCAACATGCTCTTCCAGCTTATGAATCACCGTACTGCTTAGCCCACGCGGCCGAGCCGCGGCCCTCGCCCATGAGATCTCAGGCGCAGTAACAACCCCGACATGCAGGTCTGGCGTTCGCACGTTTCGTTCAATGTTGAGCTGTAAAATCTCGGCAAATGGAAGCATCCGACGAAACGCGGCATCCGAGGGATACCAGCGATCCATCAAGATAATGCTGTCCGGTGGCTGTTTAGTCAGCACATGCTGGGAAATCCATGCACGGCTATCCGCAAAGCGCGCACAGACCTCCAGTTCCAAATCCAGAGTGGGATTTCTGGCGAATTTGTTAACCAGGGCCATGGTTTCCGCCCTGTAGGGATCGCTTTTTTTCTCACAAAGTCGGATCACCTTCTTGTTGTCTGCCCTTAGTCTTTTCGTAATGGCTTCCAACAGTGTGGTTTTACCGGCGCCCTTGGGCCCATCCAGAGCAACAAACAGCTGACGACTCATTCTGCAAATGACGATTGATAAACGGTTTTTGTAAAGCTTGAATCTGGCAAAAACATCTTACTTCCTTGGTATGAATAGCTGCCCTCCCTCTTGGTTCGTCGGGGCACCTGGCGCGTCAGCGCGAATCGGATCGAGGGATTTTATCAACAGACGCCGATGAACATTCCGGCAATGGCGCTAACTCACCCGTTTAAAAACCCAGAATTACGGCCGTGCATGGTCATAGCCCATAGGTTGTGACCTGCGCAAGGTAGTTTAAGGGATCCGCTGACAAAACGGAAAGCATCCCCCACCAAGCCTGTTTTTAAAGCAGACCGG
This sequence comes from Serratia sp. GW822-FHT06D09, assembly GCF_058799515.1. Taxonomy (NCBI): domain Bacteria; kingdom Pseudomonadati; phylum Pseudomonadota; class Gammaproteobacteria; order Enterobacterales; family Yersiniaceae; genus Serratia; species Serratia sp. GW822-FHT06D09. Next base: position 286,844 of record NZ_JBXALO010000003.1, on the reverse strand, counting down.
CGTTGATGGGCAGCTTTGAGGAAGGAGCAGAATGATAAACCGGAGTGAGGAGTGTTCGATAACATTCATTCACGAGGGAATACTTTTCGTGAATTACACCAAGAAGTACCTTCCAGTGGTATGGTTATATTTTTACCATCACAAGAGGGAAAGCTAATGATTGTAAGGACCTGGCACGGTTGTGTTCCACTTGAACATGCAGAAAGCTTTGCAAAGCACCTTGAGAAAACAGGAATAGAACATTCAAGGAGCATATCAGGGAACAAAGGCGCGTTCGTTCGCAGGGAAACTCAGGGGGGCTGGGAACATTTTTTTCTGGCTACTTACTGGCAGGATCTAAAGTCGGTGAAGGCATTTGCCGGAGAAAACTATCATGTGGCGGTCACCTACCCGGACGACGAAGAATTTGAACTACTTTCTGACCCTTACGTTTTCCAGCATGTTGTTGAAGCCTTCGTACCGCTTTAATCTCATTTCCGGGGAAACCTATTGGGAACCCGGAATTGCCATAACACAAGTATTAATTCAGAGAATCAACTCCCGCTTCTGGTACGAAGCTGTCAGACTAGTTGGCTGTCAGGTCCGCTATGAGCGAGGAGCGGAAGTTGACTGGAAATGGATTGTAGGAGAAGCCAAATTGTAAGCATACCCGTTTTAGTTCCACGCACTTTTTGAGACTTCCGTGTTTTCAGCCATCAGCCGGTACTCTTCCGGCGTCAGGTTGTTCAGCGATTCGTGAGGGCGTTCGCTGTTATATTCCGTCAGCCAGCGCTCTGTGATTTCCCGGGCCTCATTCAGTGTTCTGAACAGGTAAAAATCTAGGATTTCTGTCCGGTACGTCCGGTTAAACCGTTCGATGAAGGCATTCTGTGTCGGCTTGCCAGGCTTGATAAATTCCAGCAACACACCATGTTCTTCAGCCCACTGTGCCAGCGTCAGTGAGACCAGTTCTGGTCCGTTGTCCATCCGCATTTTCAGCGGGTAGCCACGGTTTGCCACGATCCGCTCCAGTACCCGGACAACACGTTGAGCCGGGATATTCAGGTCGATTTCTATCGCCAGTACTTCCCGGTTAAAATCATCCACCACATTGAAGGTCCGGAAGCGTCTACCACAGACCAGCGCATCATGCATAAAGTCTATCGACCAGCTCTGGTTAAGTGCCTCAGGCGTCACCAGTGGCGACGGGTTGCGTACCGGCAGCCGCTGTTTTCCCTTACGACGATAATTCAGTTTCAGCAGGCAGTAAATCGGGTGAACGCGTTTGTGGTTCAAGGTATTGCCCTGCCTGCGCAGCAGCTGGAACAGCTTCTTAAAACCGTAGCGCGGATAGCGTTCTGCCAGTTCAGTCAGCGCATGGATCACCGGTTCATCACGCCGGGCATCGGGCTGATAAAAATAGACCGTCCTGCTCAGCGATAACGTCCTGCAGGCCTGACGTAAACTCATGGCAAATTGCGCTGTCAGATAGCTGACGAGTTCACGCTTTATCGCTAGTTTTAAAGCTTTTTTTCGATGACGTCTTTAAGTGCCCGGCACTCAAGGCTGAGGTCAGCAAACATCTGTTTGAGCATCCGGTTCTCGTCTTCCAGATCTTTGATTTTTTTAATATCGGCCGCTTCCATTCCGCCATACTTTGCCTTCCAGTTGTAATAGCTGGCTTCCGAAATAGCGGCTTCACGGCACACATCCTTGACGGTACGTCCGGCTTCGACGGACTTCAATACGGCGATGATCTGGTGTTCAGTGAATCGGATCTTACGCATAGCGATCTCCTCTGGGGACATAATCAGTATGTCGGAAGATCTCTAAAAGTGAATGGTTCGGATTACAGGGATGCTTACATATTTTCACTTGTGCCACTCTTGGAGCGCTTTTATATCGTTTGGTACTTTCTCGCACCCGACTATATCAGCTTATCAGAGCATAGATATGATGGCGCGCATGCAAGGGCAGCAGCAAAAAATACAGCGCTCCACAGCTCAGAAAGCACGACATAGCAGAATCTTTATCAACAAAATTAAGCGCCATGACATCAGTATTACATTGAAACTTGAAGTGCTAACGATAATAAAGAAACTTGCGAATAAGTCGAAAACGATAGCTAATGGTATCCGCACAGAGCATTAGGCTACAGTTCGCCATACATAGCTAGCAAACCTGATTAAGACAGTCAGTATGTCTGGAATTATAGGAGATAATCCGGCAGCGATGTAAAAACGAGCCTTCCTAACTTGTGGGAGAAAACATTGATTCACACAAAACAATCTCATTTACGGTAGGTAAGTATGCCAAAAACCTCTAAAAGTGAGCGGCGCCATTCAGCAAGATGGCTACGGCTAAAATTTTAGCAACCACTTATAACTTTTTCTTATCGCAATCCTGTTGCCAAAATGTAAACAAAGCCTATAATTTATTTTTAACCATAAAAATCAACATATTGCATTTCATTTTTTTTTAAAATTACATTTATTTACAACGTAAATGTTAAAAAAAATTGAATGTATTTGAAATTTTAAAGATATTTGAAAGGCGGGTGTTTCTAAGTGAAAATGAAATTAGATTACTAAAATCTAAGGGCGGTAGCTTGGAAATAATATCGTATCAACTACTTTGTAGCCATACTTCATATAGAGGATTCAACATGAAAATGAATGATGAACTGGAATTAAATGAACTGGTTGAAGGCGAAGTACTTACTGAAGAAGAGATGATGGTTATCTCTGGCGGTTCGAAAGCCTGATTAAAAGCTCCCCTTAGGGGGAGCAATCAGATAAGCAGGAAGATATATGGTAAAAATCGACTTTTCACATAAACAAAATCTGGAAGTCGTCAGGGCATTATATCGTCTCTACATAGATGATGAGTCATCACTTGACTCTGATATAGATTGGTTAAAATCGGCCAGTCTAGAAGTCATGAACAGGAACAAACTGATTGCAATCTACAAATCGGTAATGGAAAAGTATAGATTACTTCCGACGATTGGAAAAAGAAACTTCAGGATGCTTAAGCTCGTCTGTAATTATGAGAGGTTATTAAGAGAAAAAAGAGAATATCATAATACCGCTCTATTTAACCAGATGAAAAAGGAGAATATCACCTTTGCAGTACGTAAAGGTGAAAGCTTATCGTGTTATTACAAGGATCCAACCCATAGAATATCAGGCGATACTGATATACTCATATATGAAAAAGACAAGCAGAAAACTGTCGAAATACTTGAGAGCCTAGGTTATAAAATGGGTGAGTTTGACCATTATAACGGGAAGATTAAAAACTACCGGCGTGAGGAACTGATAAAGTACCAAATGAGTCCTGATCATTTGCCCCATTACCTACTGATAGATGATGATTATCCTATTTCTGTTGACGTAGCCTGTAGTATTACTTGGCATAAAGATGATTCTTCTTATTCTCCCGAAAAACTGATCGATCCGGCAAGAGAAGAACTTAATGCTGATGCAAAAGTACTTGATACTACTCTGCATCTCTACAGAGAAACCTTCTTGAAGTCATCATTACTAGGGCGTCCTCCATATTTATTGGGATTATTTGACACCGTACTTATTACAAAAAAACAACCATGTGAAATTGAAGATACCAGAGTCACTGAAGTGAAATCATTCTCTTACGATGTATTGGTTAACCACGAACCTTACGAGAGCTTAAATAAGAAATACGCTTATTATTACTCTGCTAGTGAGAGAAAGGAAATGGAAAATAGTGTAATTTACTATATGTTAAGCAACCAGAACATACAGGTTAAAATTTAAATAGGAAAAATATGAATAAGCTCAATGCATGGTTAAATGCAAAAGGAATCAGTAATGACGACCTCATATGTGCATTGGTTATATCTGAGGAAGAAAGTGTCGTGTTAACAGGAAGTTTGCTTGCAGGTTACGGTGATGAGCATTCAGATATCGATGTTTATAAAATTGTCAGCGATGAACAGTTTAAGAAGCTGAGTAGTGGTGGTGATAGTGAAAGGAAGTTTCAACAGCAGCGGCAAAAATTCATAATCAACTATATCAACGTTAAGGGAGTCGAGTTCGACGTTGAAATTCATCCGTATTCAAAAATCAAGAAACTAATTGATGAGTTTGCAAAGATAGACATCGACTCGAAAGAAGGAATTAACGAGAGTTTTGATGGGTTGCCAAGTTTCGAAATCGCAGAGACGATTGAACTTCTAAACCGTCTCAGCATTGGTTTACCGCTTAACAGAAACACAGAGATAATTGACCAGATCGGGTCGATACCAAGAGTTAAATTAGCCAAATGGATGTCCGAAAGAAGGCATATTGATAGTCATGATCTGGGAAAAACCTTCAAAAGGAACCTCAATAAAAAAGAGTATCTCAATGCCTATATAGCACTAACACACCGGATTGACGCAGCTGTAGATTATGTTCTTTTCGCCAAAGGTAAAATCTTCGACAGATGGAAATGGAGAAGTAAAATGGTGAATAGTAGTAAAAATGAAAAGATGATAAAAACTTATCATGACGTATATTTATGCGGAAATATAAAAGAGGATAATCTTGTAAAACTAAATAATCTGATTAATGAGTTTATTAGTTCTGAACAGGCTATCTTACAAAAAAATCAATGTTGAGGTAGTGGACATAACATCAAGTGATTGTACATGGAGAGCGAAAATGCAAAGCAATGACATAATAATAGATATTATCACAGAGAACTTACAATATTTTTCAAAGCAATGTATAAAAACAATCACTAATGACATAGACAATGAAGATTCAAGATTATACAAATCAATAATAAAGAAATTCTATAATGAAATACTAGACAATTGTCGTTCCAATACATTAGCCAAAAGAATTCAATCATATCTCGAACCTACTGATAAAATCATTGATATTATGTGTGGTACCGGAACACTGACAAAAAAAATTGAAAGTTACGGTTACCATATCGATGCTATAGAAAGAGAAAGCTCTCTTTATGGAGTGAAAAATTTTGACTATCAAAACTATAATGAAGACTGTGAGTTAAATCATTATGATGTCAGCCTACTTATTACTGTACTACATCATGAGGAAAAATATTGGGATCTACTTGAGTTGGCAATGGCGCACAGTGATAAGGTTATAATTATAGAGAATGTCATTGACAAAAAGCATACCCAGCAAGTTCATGAAAAAATTGATGAATTCTTCAACCGGATGTTAAATCAATTTGCTGCTGATTGCCCTGGAAAACATTTAAGTGATATTGAATGGCGTATTCTTTTGAGCAGCATTCAGAATTTTAAATTAACTAAGGTTGAAAAAATAGGTTTTGTCCCTGGAATCCCAGTCCCACATTACTTATACATTCTGGAGCGGGAGTGCAATGCAAAAAAAAATGCAAAACTCATATGAAGCAATTTGTAATGGGGAATCTATTGAAGCATTCAATGGAAAAAAAATCTCATTTATACGTGGGGAATATCTTCTCAGAGACGATAACAGACTATTAGACAACCCGGAAAAATACCGTAGAGTAAAAAAATATCTGTACAACCTTTACCAGACTTATCCTGAAACCATGTACAGATTTTCAGATCTTGATTCTGGAGAAATGATTATTGCTGGCTATCACGATAGATTTTATGAAAAAAATACAATATCTGGACGGAGAGGTCACCGTAATGAAAAATTTCTAGCCGAGCACTATAAAAAAGAATTCGAACTAATTATCGATATTTCAGACGCACTCAAACTGCCAGTGTTGAAATTTATCATTCCCTTTATCAGCAGTCTGAGAGAGTTATATACGATCAGGGACTTTTTATACCGGGAAGGGAAAAAAATACGATTTATTCCAATGATTGAAACCCCCTGTATACTGGATGAAATTCTCTCAGCAAAGAGTCTAGAGTTTGACGAAGTGGTTGTAGGGCTAAATGACCTCACTTCACTCTATTATGGGATTACCCGCGAAGAGAATAGTATAAAAATAAGTGATATCTTACTAGAAAAGTTAACGAAGTTGACCGACAAAGTAGATAAGGTGACATTGGCAGGGAACATTACACCTAGGATGGTAACGAGTACAGAGAATAAATTCACAATTGCTATGCACTTATGGAATGGCTGGGATGATGATAGTGCAAGACAAAGAATAATAAAAATAAAAAACACCACACTAAATTTAAAACATGAGCATTTTAAACTAAAAGTGATAGAAGATGAAAAATATAGAATTTATACAATATACGAACAAAATAATCTCAATAAATGACATGGAATCTGTGGAAAATGATATCCATCATAACTTCAGCGTTGCTTTTTTAAGAACAGAATATTATATCCGAAAGAGTAAAGCATGGATAAACTCATACGAATTCAAAAAAAAAATATATAGCGACATAGCATGTCTTATCGAACATGGGTATCAGAAAATATTACTAAGAGCCCCGGACATTCAACTAAATGAACTATCACTCTATGATGCTAGAGTTAAGAAAGAAGATAACTCAATCATTGGTCACAGAGGTATTAGAATGTCCTACCTCTATGATTTCTATTTCACTGATTTTCATGCTTTATGCGATGAGCTGAAAAAAGACTTCAATATAGAAATCGACGTGGTACTGCCCTACGTTACACAGCTAAGAGAATGTGAGAATTATCATCAAACAAATAATTTGTATATAATGGTGGAAACACCTTCAATGTTAATACAGCTCGGAAAACATAAAATATTAAAAAACATAAAAGGCTATATCATAGGCCTTAACGATTTATACTCACTTTACTTTGGTGCTGCAAGACAAATAAATTACTATCGAAATGAAATGTCAGAGTTAGTTGATTTTGTTACAGATACTATTTGTCATGGTGGCATTCAAAAAGATCAGGTGTATTGGGCAGGCTACTATAGTGAAAAAAGTTGCCAGTCAATAGTCGAGCGTGGATTTAAAAACATAATTATCGATCAAAAAGCCTTATCCTCGAAGAATAAATCAATGGATGATGTATGGGGACTCTATGACAAACAACTTGAAAATATAAGAAGGAAACTATGAATATTCAATTGGCGCGAATCAAGATCACCGACCTAACTTTTCAACTGCATACAGTAATCAATAGTTTAAGAAGTGATATTTTATACAAACACTTTGTTGAGGCAAAAGATATCCTTGATGGATGTGACCATTTATATGAACTATCGAGATGTTATGCTTCATTGATGGAGAGAATCGCCGAACTAAAATGTCAATTTCCAGATGAATTTATCACTACAGGAAAAGATTACATCAGTGCTGCCGAGAATCTGAACAAAAAAATATCTGAATATATAGAAACGAGTAACAAGATATTAGATGCCCCTAGTTTGAAAATATTAAATGACTTATCTAACCGCCTTAATATATTTAGTTATCCGTTGTCGGAAAGTCATGAATTGATATATCACTCAGCATTGAATGGTATAAGTCGGAAAAAAAATAAACCAGTCTATCTGGAATCGAAAGGATATGATAAAGTTGAATTTAATGAGAAGTTAAGTACAACATTAACGAATGAAGAGATTAAAGATCTCTGGTTACAACGTGATGAGATAGATGCAGTAGAAACGTTTTTAATTGCACTCGAAGTCCATTTAAATGAAAACGATGTTAAAAATATTGTACGTACCGCCAGATTTGCATGGGATGAAGCGAGGCATCACTACTACGGATTAACAAAATTAGCTGAATGCGGCATTGATGAACATCACTTGCCATATAATATAGTAGGAATAGCAGTAAGGTCAAATCTAGAGCCTTTGCTGGCGCAAGCACAGATTCACTTATTTGGCGAAGTAGGCATTATTAGCAGGATAAAAGAAATCACCACCAATGATTCCGTCATCAGTGCAGATTTTCAGTGGATCTACAATGATGAAAATATGCATGTTAATGAAGGTATGGCACTACTTAAATCTAAAGGTGCTTATGGTAAAGATATCAGAAAAAAAATATCAGAAAATTGCAAAAAATCATTAATAAACCTGAATATATTCGATGAGGAATATATTTCTGCACTTGATGACAAACAATTAAACATGTTGATAGGTGAATGATGATTATTAAATTAAAAAATTTATCAAAAAAATACAATAAGGATATATATGGTTACCTTGGGTTTTGCAATCTAACAGGTTCAATAAAAGATAAACCTGCCTTAATGATGGTAGAACAACTAAAGAGACAAGGTGTTAAAAAAGGAACCTATATTATTGAGGGTACAGCAGGCAACACTGGAACTGGTTTAGCCTGGTATTGCCGTCGTGAGGGATATAAATTTATTGCTGTGGTTCCTGACAAAGTATCATCAGAAAAAATAGAAAAATTAAAAGGAGTTTGCGATAGAGTTGTTATCTGTCCAACAGTGGATAAAGATAACGAAGAGTTTTATATAAAAAAATGCACTGACCTAGAAAAAGAACTATCTGGAATTTATATTGATCAGTTCAATAATCAGAGCAATATTAAAGCTCATGAGGTTTATACTGGACCAGAAATAGAAAAGTATTTTGGTAATAATAAGTTAGATGTCATCGTTTGTGGTGTAGGTACCGGAGGAACACTGAAAGGACTGAGTAACTATTTCAGCACAGGAACATCAAAACCGCATTTTATCATTGGAGATCCGGAAGGCAGTATTTACCATAAAATCATTAATAATCAGATACCAGAAGCACAATATTTTTCCATCGAAGGTATTGGTAGCTCTTACATAACACCATTCTTTGACAAGAATATAGTGAACAAAGCGTATTCCATCCGTGATGACGATGCTTATCTCACATGTCGTGAATTCTATAATGATGAAGGACTATGCTGTGGTGGCTCATCCGGTGTGCAGTTAGAAGCGTTAAAAAAATACTGTCATGAGAACCAAAGTGAAGGTACGCGAGAAAGGATATTAGTGATTTTACCTGATCACGGCGCTAATTATATTGAAAAAATTTATAAGGAGCAGGAATGTATATAGCCGGGCATCTATATGTGGTAAAACAAGCCTTCGACAGACAGATAGATATATTTGAATTAATGCTAGCAGATATCTTCAAAACGCATGATTATTCAGCAATAACAAATAGGAATCAGTTGTTGATTGAAAGTTCACCTTATCTTTACCTTCATCTATTAGGTGATTATCATATACATTTTGGCAATAACTTCAAAGAGTTAAAATCTGGTTGGGTATATCAGAAAATGGGAGTCGCGATAGATACCTATAAAAAAATGACTGAGTTCGGTTATTCAATTAATGATAGCAAACGAGGGATTTGCCACTCTCTAGTTGAATATGCTATTGATATTTATCTCGAAAGAAGAAAATTATCAGTCAGTCTTGATGAAGTAAAAAGTGCATTGACACTGGATAAAGTTTCATCAACTGACTACAGTGATGAAAAAAAAGAGAGTGCTCGACATTATATTTCTAGAATACATCATTCACAAAGTTTCCATGAGATACTCGCAAGAGCAGCAGCAAATAAATTTTTTAAAACTCAGGATCAGAAGGTGATCAATTTCTTTTATAACCAGTTATCTATAATTTATGACAGACTAGACGATGAATCAATAGAGTTAGAACTTAATAATAACATTGATTTTATCAAGAGGAATATAAAATGGAAATCTTAGGTCACTATTATATTGCTAACAAAATAATTCCTTTATTCGAAATAAATAACTACAGTTCGAAGAACATGTATTTAATGTTCCCCAATTACATGCACTGCCACGAGTGGTGCTATCAACACTTATGGAGCCAATCTTGTTGTGAACCGAGAATGGAGATGATAAAGATCCATGCACTTTCAGATTGGTTCATTCACTATGGTGATACAACGGCAAATAAATATAAAATAGGTTGGGCTTATAACAAAATGGATCGTACCATCAAAGCGACCGATAAAGCCTTTATCCGTCTTGCCAGGTTAGGTTATCTTGATTACAAAAAAGGAGACTATCGTTTCTTCTCAGAAAGGAAGGCATTCAATATTTTCCATAGCATTATAGAATATGCGATAGAACTGCATTTTATAGATGAGTTTACTAAAGATAATATTGAATGCATTATTAAATCCTATCAAGATATACAGAACGAAAGCTCTAAACTATTTACATTTATGACTGAAAACAAAATCACTTCAGATCAGACAGAAAACGTTATTAAAAAGTCTATAGAACAGACGTCTACAATTGCCAATGAAAATAATATATTACTATTCCCAATTAACTCAATGCTGGAGAAAGGTAATGTGGAATCGAATGATGAGACTAGAATGATCATTCTAGAGTTAATGGAGGATGTATGTGAAAAAGTCAGTAAAAGTGAAGCATTGGCCGCCCTTGATTATGTCACTTCTAAAGTGATCAATTTTGAGCAATACTATGATGGTGATTTTAATGTTAAGAGTAATTATATTAACGCCTGACCAGTTTTATGTTAAAGGATTGACTGGGAAAACACTTGGTTTTTTAAAAAACAAAGACATTACTCTCAGCTACTTTTATCCAATCAATGTTAATACCGATAATATTCATATTATCTATCCAAATATGAAAAAAAGTCACTGTCCGGTGAGTATGTATTCTTTATCTGCCTCACTAGTATTAATTGTTAATATTCCTGATGGACTCGACCTCACACAGTTAAAGGGACTTAGTCGTTATTACAACATGGAAACCCTCAGAGGATTATCGGCACAAACCAGGAAGTCTTTCTCAGTCGTACATACCTTTGATAAATTTGAAGAAGATGAACAGTTTATCGCAAGTACACTAGGAGTAAAGCTGAGCGAGTTATCCGTTCGGAACATCAACTATAATGATACGCTGGTATTGTTACCAGTATACAACTTGTCAGATGAAAAAAAATTCAGAGCGTTAAAAACATTAAATCTGATGATAGCAGCCCTCAAGCAAGGGTTGGGGCCTGAATTGATTGCCAATAGTATGAAAATCAGAATGTGGTTAGATAAAATTGCGCACCTAGCAAGCTTGCTTGCTGTAGGGAAAGAGCCACAGCAAGTGTTCGGCCTGCTAGAGCAGTTGCGTTCGCTATCGTTACCACTTTCTTCAGTTCACGTGCATATATGCGCACTTGAACGACTCACTGGGGAAGGGTGATTCGCGATGTTGATCTCAAATGGGCGTTGCATCCTTACCGATTTGCCATGGGTAACGGATAGCTATTTTCCAAACATTAGTATTAATCTTGAATATGAAGGTAGTGCGTTATCTGAGCAAGCTATCATTCAGCCACTGTCAGTTTGGAAAAAGAAGTGCGGCCAGACAACAGTAGTTGCCTGCCACAGTTTTACCGTTTGTAAATCATTTTCTGACTCGGCGGCTATAGCAATCAATCAGCTGCTTACAGTTAATAAGCTAACCCCAATGTGCAACCGCTACTTGTGTACTCCGAATGACGATAAGTTTTTTTTGCATAACATTAGTAACGGAGTTTTTTGTTGTTTGGTCCATTTTCCTCTCTATCAACACAATGATGTTTTGCTATCAGCCCTCGTCAGCTGTGATAAGCGTCGGAGAAACGGCAGCAGACTGTTAAACCAACTTGAGAGTCTACTCCCAGATACTGCGACGATATATGCCTTCACAGAGAATGAAGAGAATCATCGTTTCTATCAAGCTAATAACTTCAATCTGACCAGCAGTTTTAAAGCAGTCTATCTCAGAAAAAGGTGAAAAAAATGATGACAAATAAAAATATAAGCCAGTATTATAATAGCATGTCAGAACTGCATGATGATGTTATTTTACAGAAATCAGGTAAAAGTGCCGCTGTATTGTGGGACCCTTTTATCAGCGGTGCAAGAAGACAGGCTGAACTTAATTTTTCTGAGCGAATGGGTTATGCAGATTGTAGACTGGTCAACTGCGGAATGGCAGCTATCTACAATGTCTTGCTGGCTGAAACAAGAAGCTGCATGCGAATTGTAACTTCCTGCAAATCATATTTTGAAACCGAAACTTTTTTCGATCACTTTCTACCATCTAATATTGATCTGATAAGGCGTCAGGATTTCTTCGAGATAAATGACTGTGAAAACAGTGTATTATACATTGAACCCTACATTAATGACCCAGTATCAGGTGCAGTTGTAGAAAGCACTGATGATATTAAGAAATTATGTGAAAAATATAAAAAGGTTATTGTGGATAATAGTCTTTTTGGTCCTGGGCTTAGTCTTTCATCTCTAGAAGTAGATAACCTTATCGTTATTGAAAGTGGGGTAAAACATTATTGCGAAGATTTTGTTTTTGGTGTTATTTTTTTCAACGCCCCTGTTCGCGACCTTGATAAATCTATTCAAACAACAGGAACCGCACTTTGTAGCCTGTTGGTGGAAAAATTTCAACAACATATCGACGCTGCAAACTTCACATATAATCAACGTTGTATCCCAGATATTCATGTTGACAAAATTATATCATCATTTTTTAATGTCAATATTCCTTCAATAGGCAACTGTGTGGCTCCGGTTATTTATTTGGTTGCTAAACCCGAGTATGCCGGGATACTTGATCTTGCCTCTATAGTTGATCTAACCGCAAAAAGTGGCTATCGTGATATTGTCCGCGCAGGTTTTGGGTGGTCTAAAACCTGTATGAGGTCTTATGCGGATGATGGGTTAAATCAAAAAGATGGTTTGAAATATTTGCGTATATCGTTAGGGTGCGAGGGGGTTAAATTTATATTGGGATTATTAGCCTTTCTTGAAGATTTATGTGAAGAGTTATATGGGTAAAACAAGAGGCAAATAATTTATGTTTTATTACATGATGAATTTTAATAACTTCCTTAAGGAAGTTATTATGAAAATAACAAATGGGCGTTCGAAATTATATATAACTATTTTAACTTTTTTTTATTTTTCCACCATAACTATAAGCTCGGTATTTTACTACAGAATAATTGATCCTGAAATATGGCATAGCCCGAATTTATTTACGAAATTGGCAACAAATATTTTACTTTACTATTTTTTTTATAACCTCTCTTTTATTATCTCCAACTTTTGTAGTTCGCTCAGTCAGGCACTTTATTTTAGTCGCATAGAAAAAAGCAATCTATTGCGTGCAACTCTAGAAAGAGATATTAAATCTGTTGGCGAGTTACATAATATAATACTAAACTACTATGTTACACTATCTTTACTTTTGATTACCGGCTTCAGACTCTATAATATAAATGTGCTTTTAATTAGCGTCTATGTTGTAGTTATTACTCTTATAATGTTAGCATTGAAAATATTACAAAGAAAAATTAAGTCTCTTGATAAAAATAGAAAGCGTGTAATCGATCGTTTTATTCATGTAGCAAAATTATCACACTGGAGTTGTGCATTTATTATTCGTTCTTATGAAAATAAGTTGGTCTGGAAATTACAGTTCTATATGACAGTATCCAGGGTAGTCTATAACTTAGCACCACTGGTAGCTCTTATCACAGCACTGTTCCTTACCTATCTTGATATATTGACATTATCACTTCCGCAGATAGCCAGTTTGGTCATCATTAGTACGGTATTAATTGATATTGCGGATGGTACTTCATACCTGATTTTTTACAGCTCACAAATCACTAATGGTATGGAGCGTGTAAAAACCTTCTCATTACAGAAAAACCAGGAAACTTATAACCAATTTAAGTTTCTTCATAGAGATATGCTCAGGTGTTTTATCAAAACCAGACTCAATTTCAAGTCATACTGGCTACAGCAATATCGTACCTACTTTATTCATGGCCAAGCCTCAGGGAGAACACTTTTTTTTCTGGTGTTATCTTTTATTCTTCTGACAGGTTATAGCTTTCTGAAGTTCAAATTTGATATATTTGTTGTAAAAGGAGTCAGTCTGCAAGCATTGATTGGGTTAATTACTCTTTCATTGTTCTCTCTGATGTCAGCTGATTTACTACTTAAACGGTTGTTTTATGTTAATGCAAAAGTCACAATCTTCACTTTGCTGAACAAACTCAGTAGGCGAAGTATTAATAACAAAGATATAGAAGTACTTTCCTATGATACAAAAATCCTTGACGATGGGATTTCTTTTTCATTGACAGAGTTTTTTTTCGCATTGTCAACATCAATGATCTTTATTTACTCCTATCTACAAATGGAAGCCAATCTCTACATACTACTTTTTGTGATTATAATGTTCATGTTCGGACAATATGCATACAGAAAGATCGCCATATTTACTAAGCAAATGGAGGTTTATTTCGTTACCCGTTCAGCAACACTGTTTTCTGCAGATGTAACGAATTACAACTATGCTGTACAAGTCTATTTTTCATCATTATCCTCACAACTGGCCAACACCATAAATAATCGCTCATTTATGATATATTGCTCACTATTAATTTCATCTGTTATTTATTCATTGTCATTTTTCCCCCTCACAACTCATTTTTCAGTGGTGGTAGCAACTGTCTCTCTTCTATTTAAATTGTCACACTCGCTCTCCTACGCAATACGTTATTTGAGCCAACTGGAAGGTTGGTCTATCTCTGTGGCACGAACGACCTCACGAATCTATTGAACGTCATAATTTTTCGTAAAATATTTTTTAAATGCGAGGCAATATGAATATATATTCTTATCTTATTTTAAGTTGCTACAGGAATCGCGATAACACTTTTTTAATTGAAAATGATGAAATTTATACCTATACGGATCTCTTAGAGAGCATGATCAGCACCAATAAAATTCTGAAGTTGTATATCGAGAATAATGATACTACTCATATTGAAATTATTGAAGGCAATGCCTTTTCGCTTACTGTAATTATCATGCTATGTTTATCAATCGGTAAACATGTAAAAATAAAAAATAGTGCCTATACCGAGACACTGCAGAAAAATGGCCAACTTATTATTGATAGCAGAACCTATCAAATAACTAAACACTGCTATGATGAAAGCGAAATTCAACAATTTATGACTGATACTATTGTTGGTGATCTATCTGACATGGCAAAACTATCTTTTTTTTCATCTGGTACATCTTCAGGACACGCGACAGAGATGTTATCAACACCTGAAAATGTTTTTTTCTCGATGATGAGCATATCTTCAGTGTTAAAATATAATAACAGTTCGCGTATTGCTGTTTGTACACCATTATCTTTTGATTACAGTCTCTATCAAATATTAATGTCTCTTTCTTCCGGTGCTACGGTGATCTACTATGATTTTCGTCATTATGCGCATCGAGTATTTGAAAAATTTGTACAATACAATGCAAATTACATGGCACTAATACCCGCTATTCTAAAGCACTATCTCGTTGCAAAAAAAAACAATCCGACACTGGATCCCCCCTCAAATATAACGCTTACTGGGGAAACATTCCCTCAGCATCTCTATGACAGTTGCAAGTTACTCTTGCCTGAGACGCAGATCATTACCATGTACGGCATTACCGAATGTAAACGTATTTCTATCATGCCTCCGTCATCGTGTGTCATCGACAGTCAATGCTGTGGCATAGCGATACCAGGTGTAAGTGTTTCGGTTCGTGATCTTACCACCAACAGCCTTTCAAGTCAGGGAATGGGAGAGTGCATTGTACATGGCGCTAATGTACTTGATGGTTATCACGATTCAGGGCCATGTCAGTTTATGCAGACTAAAGAAGGAAAGATGCTCTTTACCGGTGACCGTATCACTATTACCCCTCAAGGTTATATCTACTTTGAAGGACGTGAAAGCGAAATGTTAAAAATAAATGGTATAAGAGTAGATACACGCCCATTACTTGAAGAAGTTTTTAAAAAATTTTCTTTAAATCTGAAATTAAGGTCTAAAGATAACATCATCCAGGTACTAATCAATCAGTGCATAGTTGTTGACCCGGCGCTAACTGATTTTATAAAGAATTATATTTATACCTGTCATGGTGTGTTGATTAGAAGGGTGGAATTTATGCAAGTAGATGTACTTCCACAAAATTTAAATCTGAAGGAGTCAATATAATGCTTAACGCCGTACCAGTCGATTGCAGAACAAGCTCAATTTTAGGAATATTGAATAACTCTATCTATCAGTCAATTTCAGATTCAGTGTGTTATATTAATATTTTTCTTGATTTTAATAGTAGTAAGCGAAGCATTCGTATTGAACCTGATAATCCTATTTTATCTCTTGAAAGGTTTGGGTTTGAGATTAGCAATCAGTCATACCACTCGGAAGATTTATCTGAGGCGTATGATGAGATTTCACAATCACTCGGAATTGTTATCCAGCACTCATACAGCACACTTTTGCAGAGAATGCGTATGATAAAAGTTAACTTACCCGTGGATATTCCTCATTTGATTTTCAGTCAACAGATGAAGCGTTCAGGCGATAACTTGATATTTAACACTACTGATTCTCGCTTTCGGGTAATGAGCTGGAATCATTTTTTCTTGCGCGATGATGATGAGGTTATTATCTATTTTATCAGACGTAAACCTGACAACTTACTGGATGAAAGTCACTTTAGATACTCAGCAGAAAAATCAATTTTACATTATCTATCTTGTGTTACCACTGATTTAATTAGCAACATTCTTGACCACTTTTATTTAGATGTGATTTCATTGCAGAAATATGAGTCGGCAGCAGTTTGGAACCGTAACGTATGGAAGTTATATATAACACGAGCCTGGTATGCAAAATTCATTCATTCTTTTTATCCATTATGCTCCCAGCATAATGAGTTATCACAGTTGTCAGTGAAATATAAAAACATCAGTGATGATATTGTTGAAAAGGTAATTAAAAATAAAAACTTCAAGTCAACAGAATATATTGAAAGTTTCAGAGGTGTACTTAAAAATGAACGAGAAATCATGTCGAGAATCTATGAGCAAACCAGAAATCATTGAACTAGTTGCCCACAGTAAAAGCATTGAAGAACTTAAGAACGCGATATTAATTAGCAACTTCAATCAACTTTTCTCTCTAAAAATAATCACTAACGATGACATTCCGGGGATTTTAATAAATCTATCAAGGCATTCACTTTCACTAGGGGTGACATTTTCCCAACATATGCAGTCACTGTATGCACTGATACAATGTAATATTAATGACTTTACCGAGGTTGATCTTATCTGTTCTGCGACCACTACAGTAAAGGGTTCTAGCCTTACTGCCTTCGTCGAACTTACCCAATCTGATGGCTTATTGAGTCGCATTTGCCCAGTGGTTAGTTTTTTTAGTCTGGCTTCGCACATTCTTTTCACCGGAAAAATAGCCGATAAACCGGCGTTGATTTTTGCCCCCACCAAAAATTTGAATATCCAAGACCATCAATTTTTGCATGGACTTGGCATGAAGGAAAATAGAATTTCATCTGTTTCATTTTCTCTTCCAGAAGAAGACGGATTGGCAATAACTGATAATATTCAGTTCATTTTAAATGAAGTGATTGCTTATTACGCTCACTATCTCTGGAGCATATGTTGGAACAGCACTTTACGCGCTATGTTCAATGCCACTCTTGAATTGACACGAGACAGAATAACAGAACCTGCCTTTTCACGTCTTAATCAGTTAAATAATATCCTTGTCATTAATGACTCTCTTATTATGAGGCTAGCAAGCATTAACCATGAGAGAATTTCACATATTGATAAGCACCTGGTACTGAACTCAGCTAAAATAGTGATATCTGAAAACGCCTCATTAGGGGCTGATCTATGTCTCCAATCGTTAGGTTTTAAACATGGTTATATGGCGACACAGGGTGAATGGTTTCATCAACAGTATCATGATTTGAAATCGGCGATCTATATGTTTAATAATGACTCACTGTACGACATTAATCTTAAATCCATCAAGCTCTCTTTTCATCTTTCAGGAAGAAAAATATGATAGAAATAATTCAGAATTATCTTTACTCCAATACCGGAAAAAAATTTGGCGAGGAAATCTATCGGATGGATTTTTTTTCTGCCGGATTGGATTCATTGTTACTGGTAGGCCTGATTGTTGAGCTTGAGACAACTAATAACACACAACTCACAGAAGAGGTTTTGAGTGAACTTCTGACCACTTCGGATGCTACATTTGGGAGACTAATTAATGCATTCTCATGACCCCTATTCTATACCTCCAGCCAGTATCACTTATTCAAAACTGGAGATCATGAAAAACATACTCTCCTTGCAAAAGTTCTTACCCGAAACTTCATCTCTTATTTATTCATTGAAGGCTAATAATTACCATGAACTAATAAGTTTCATTGCTGATTTCACACAAGGTTTTGATATTTGCTCTCAGGAAGAGGCTGATATATTAATCAAAAAAAATATTGAAGGTAAAGATATTTTTATAACAGGTTACGATAAGGTAAATATTCAGCAGGAAACACTAATTAAACTGTCATCTCTCCGAAATAATCTTTTTTTTGTTCTAGAATCACCACGAGAGCTAGATTATTTTAAGACACTTATCCAACGTGGCGTGGATGGTAAGGGCTTGTTCAGATTATCTTACTTACCTGGAACTACTTATGGTATCTATAATGGATTACCGAAAGGGCATTTTGGCTTTACCCGACAACAGATTATCGACTGCTTGGCCAGAGGGGGACATTTTAATTATAAGCATATTGTTGGCTTCCACTGTTATATTGGTTCTCAGATCCAGTCTGTAGAGGCGATAATGATTTCACTGGTCAGCGCAATTACTGAAATCAAAGCAATATGCCAGCAGACTGATTTCTACGCCAGCGTTATAAATTTCGGCGGTGGTTTTCCACATGCTTTTGGTACGCAATACCAACCGCTATCCTATCCGGCGTTGCCATTGAAACAGGCTTTACACAGTGAATTGAGTAAGCTTCTTCACTTGCCGGAATCAATCTACTTCGAAAGTGGTCGGGCAATTGTGGGCACCTCAGGACACTTGCAGGTGAGCGTATTGGATTATCACCTGCGTCTAGAGGCTCCATACTTTGTGGTCAATGCAGGTATCTCACAGATTGGGGCTTTACACCTGCTCAGGTCGCTACGCCCTTCGCCGATGTTGTTTTATGCCGGGAAGCCACAGCCCGAGGGGGGAAGACATTTGCAAAAATTTGATGTCTATGGCCCTGCCTGCACTTCACTCGATCACCTCGGTACTGCACTTGTCGACCCTGCACAGTTAAGCAATTTAATGACGCTTTACTGTGACAATATGGGGGCTTATACCGCAAGTGCGGCGTTGAATGGTTTTCATGCCAAGTCTAGAATCGCAGAGAGGTTGATTTGATCGACAATGATGACATCTATTCTTCTCTTCCTTTATCTCTTTGATCAGATAATCAACCGTGCTGTTGTTCATTATAAAGGGGTGATCACGCCTGTTTATCAGCGTGAACAGTATGATTGCGGTCTAGCTTGTGCCAGCACACTCATATCCTGCTATGGAAATTTTGTTTCACTTAACCGCCTTAGAAAGGATTACAAATTAGATGCGAGCGGACTGTCACTGAAATCTTTAGCGGAGATATTAACTAGCTGTGGAATTCCGTGTTGTTGCAAGAAAGTGGCTGTTACCCATTTTTATCAGTTAGCTGGTCCAGTTATTTGCCATTTTAATCAATCACATTATGTTGTTTTCCTTACGTTGATAAATGAGGAGTATTATTACTTTGACCCTGCACGTGGCTTTTGCTACGCCAGTGCCAATGCCTGGCAGGACATGGCTAGCGGCTTTATCCTGTTTCCACTTCATCGAGCGAGCGCGAGGCAAGGATTGAAAAAAAAGTTGACGTCCAATCTATACCGCAGTCTGCCTTTTTACCGTTATATATACCATGATTTTTTGTTATCAATTACGCTGTGGTTCGCTGCATCCAGCTTCCCTGATCATAGCGTGATAATAGGTTTCTGTTATGCAATAATAACTGTAAACTTGTTGCGTATTCATTTGACACATCGTTTATATAGGCTAAGAGCAGAAAGCAGTTATCTGCCGCAAATGACTCGATATCTGTTTCATTACCGAAAGTCACTTTTCCGTCGTCTAAGTTCTAGTTTTTTTTATATTTATTTTGTGCTTACAGTTTTTTTCCTTTTTTCATCTTTATACTGGTTTTCTACGCCCATGCTGATTAGTGGAGCAATAATGATGCCACTAATGTTCTTGGCGTTTTTTCTTCATCGGAACGTATCCGATCGTCACTATATTAAGCGAACGCATGCGGATAAAAACAGTAGACAATATAAATATTTTACAACGACATTAACATTAATAAGAAAGGTCTCTATTTTATTGTTAATCGTCGGCTTTAGCGTCTGCTTTTATTGTTTCCATCATCAGTTTTTAGAAGTTTTGTTACTTTTTTTATATGTCGCATCATCCTCATCATTCCTACTTTTCACTTACCTTGACTTTAAAGAACTATTGTTTATCTCAAATGCTTACGATGTAAAATAGCCATTTATCCAGTAAAGTTAGAAATTAAAAAAAGCATTAACTAAATAAGGATGAAAAATCTGACCAAGCCGTTCATTCACTATAAATAATAATATCTACACAGTACACTGGGCCACGGTTTACCGTGGAAATACCTGAGTCGCTGGCTAACCTAAATAAGAGAGTAAAATATCTGAAGTCACAGATATCCACGTAACACCTTTACTTTAAATGAAAACATAACCCCACCTTTTACCTAATCACATTGTAAGCATACCCGTTTTAGTTCCTCGCACTTTTTGAGACTTCCGTGTTTTCAGCCATCAGCCGGTACTCTTCCGGCGTCAGGTTGTTCAGCGATTCGTGAGGGCGTTCGCTGTTATATTCCGTCAGCCAGCGCTCTGTGATTTCCCGGGCCTCATTCAGTGTTCTGAACAGGTAAAAATCCAGGATTTCTGTCCGGTACGTCCGGTTAAACCGTTCGATGAAGGCATTCTGTGTCGGCTTGCCAGGCTTGATGAATTCCAGCAACACACCATGTTCTTCAGCCCACTGTGCCAGCGTCAGTGAGACCAGTTCTGGTCCGTTGTCCATCCGCATTTTCAGCGGGTAGCCACGGTTTGCCACGATCCGCTCCAGTACCCGGACAACACGTTGAGCCGGGATATTCAGGTCGATTTCTATCGCCAGTACTTCCCGGTTAAAATCATCCACCACATTGAAGGTCCGGAAGCGTCTACCACAGACCAGCGCATCATGCATAAAGTCTATCGACCAGCTCTGGTTAAGTGCCTCAGGCGTCACCAGTGGCGACGGGTTGCGTACCGGCAGCCGCTGTTTTCCCTTACGACGAAAATTCAGTTTCAGCAGGCAGTAAATCCGGTGAACGCGTTTGTGGTTCAAGGTATTGCCCTGCCTGCGCAGCAGCTGGAACAGCTTCTTAAAACCGTAGCGCGGATAGCGTTCTGCCAGTTCAGTCAGCGCATGGATCACCGGTTCATCACGCCGGGTATCGGGCTGATAAAAATAGACCGTCCTGCTCAGCGATAACGTCCTGCAGGCCTGACGTAAACTCATGGCAAATTGCGCTGTCAGATAGCTGACGAGTTCACGCTTTATCGCTGGTTTTAAAGCTTTTTTCGATGACGTCTTTAAGTGCCCGGCACTCAAGGCTGAGGTCAGCAAACATCTGTTTGAGCCTCCGGTTCTCGTCTTCCAGATCTTTGATTTTTTTAATATCGGCCGCTTCCATCCCGCCATACTTTGCCTTCCAGTTGTAATAGCTGGCTTCCGAAATAGCGGCTTCACGGCACACATCCTTGACGGTACGTCCGGCTTCGACGGACTTCAATACGGCGATGATCTGGTGTTCGGTGAATCGGATCTTACGCATAGCGATCTCCTCCGGGGACATAATCAGTCTGTCGGAAGATCTCTAAAAGTGAATGGTTCGGATTACAGGGATGCTTACACCACGACTCAGTACGGAAGGTTATTTATCTTGCGATAAAGGATGCACCGAAAAAATGGAGTCTGCCGATCCAGAACTGGCGGCAGGCGATGAGCCGTTTTATTATCGAGTTCGGTGGCCGCCTGAGCGATCACCTTTAATACGCTGGCAGTTACATAGTGTTACTGACAGGCTCGAATTTATTAACTATTTTCTATATTTTGGTAACATTAATGGATACTCTATCCGCCAATTGTAAGCTGGGAATTCATCCATGTACCACTCGATTGCAACTCTGACGAACATCCGGAATTCATCATCATTCCAAAGATCAATTACTCGCTCTCTACTAAGCCTTCTAATTTGTTTAGAACCCTGATATACCCAACCTAAATAAGAGTCTAATTTAGATTGATTTTTCCCTTTATAATGACCGTGAGGGATTGAAGGGTGAAAATCTACGTCATACTGATGAAAGACCCAATCATTTAAGCCTTTTCTCTTCGATAAAAAGTGAATATCCCCTTTTTCATCTCTACTTATACCTGGCTGAATGTCGACTTTATAAGCAGGCTCATCTGTAGTGGATACGGATGAAGTGCAATCATGATCGTCATTTTCGGGGGGCCAAAAGTCTTCGTCGCTCCATTCTTCCACTAGAAGAATTCGATTAGCCCTCTCATAAATTGTATAGTTTAAAGCCAAAATTGTCTGCTCCATTCAAAAGCATATCACACCGCTAGAACTTCCGTTCCTGGCACCGAGCAGACTGTCAGAGCCCTTTGAATACAATCTCGCTTCGATCAAACACATTCTAGCTACCCTTCGCATACAGAGAACATTGTAGAACGATCGGCAGATGACAAGCCCGAATGGGTAACGGGTTTGTGTCAGGCACCGCGAATGGTGCCGCGCCAGACGAAATCGGCATGATACAGCCGGGTTTCACCCGGTATCTCCTGGCCCAGCGTCGGCATCGTATTCTCTTCCTTCTGCTCTTCCGCCATCAGCCAGGAAACCGCATCCTGAGCAAATAACGCCACCGGCTGGGTAAAGGTGGTGAGGTTATAAGAGGACCACGCCGCCTGCGGAATATCGTCGTAGCCCGCGACGCATAGATCTTGCGGAATGCGTAGCCCAAAACGATGGCGCGCCTCGTCCATAAAACCGCAGGCCAGCAAATCGGTGACGCAGAATACCGCATCAGGGCGTTCACGCCGGGTCAGCAAGCGGTGCGCCAGGATCTGGCCGCTCTCATAAGAGGTGGTGCCAAAACGCTCGACGCTCACCTCCAGCCCCGCAGCTTCCGCCGCCTGCAGAAAACCGCGCTCACGCGCCATCAGGCTTGGCGTACCGGCCAATGAGTTGGCGAATGCAATGCGTCGGCAGCCCGCACGGGCAAACGCCATCACCACCCTGCCAGCCGCCTCTTCGTTATCCAGCCGGATGCTGAGCGAGCCGGGCAAGGTATCGTTACGGTTGATCAGCACCAGCCGCTGTCCGTGTTTGTGGCACAGGCGGGCGATGCCGCTGTCCGGCATGCCGGAGAGTACAAAAGAAGCATCTGCGCGGAAGTTAATCGCCTGCTGCAATGCCTGGGACACGCTGTCATCGGAGCGATCGGTGTTAATCAACATGGCGATTTTTCCCGCATCCTGCAGATGCTGGGTCAGCAATCGCACCAGGCTGGCCCGATAAGGCGTCGCCAGCTCCGAAACGATCAGGCAGACAATGCCGCTGCGGTTGCGCACCAGTCCCCGTGCCAAATGGTTAACGTGATAACCCAGCTCTTCGGCCGCTCGCATTACCCTTTCGCGGGTTGTCGCCGACACGCTAGCGCCGGGCGTATAAGTCCGCGAGACCGCCGAACGGGAGACCCCGGCCAGTTCCGCTACGTCTTTCGCACTGATCATCGCCTTGTCCATCGCCATCTTCACTTCCATCCGTTACGCGCTCTGAGAAAAGTTTGCCGCATTTTGCAAAGCTGTGCAAATTTTTAGCGGTCAATTTGTTTCATTTTTGTGACGAGTAGGTTGAATTGTTTCATCACGCGATTGACAGCGCAATTTTTATCCTCTAGTTATTTGCACACACGTGCAAAAAGAATAGGCGACAACGTATCGCCACCCTACACAACCAAGGAGAACACCATGCAACGCGTTACTCTGATGGCGGTCCTCGCCGCCGGCACAGCACTCTCTGCCCTGCCAGCTCAGGCTGCCGGGAAACTGAATATGATCTGCTCCGCCGACGTGGTGGTCTGTGAGCAAATGACCAATCTGTTTGAGAAACAGCACCCGGATATCAAAGTCAGTATGGTGCGCCTCTCCGCCGGGGAAGCCTATGCACGTATTCGTACCGAAGCCCGCAACCCGCGCACCGATATTTGGTGGGCTGGCACCGGCGATCCGCATATGCAGGCCGCCGACGAGGGGTTAACCCAGCCTTACCAGTCACCGCTGCTGGATCAGCAGCACGACTGGGCGCGCAAACAGGCCGAAAGTGCCGGCTACCGTACCGTTGGCGTCTACGCCGGGGCTCTGGGCTGGGGCTACAACACCAAACTGCTGGCAGAGAAAAAACTCAAGGTGCCCGCCTGCTGGAGCGATCTGCTGGATCCGGCTTACAAAGGCGAAATCCAAATGGCCAACCCGAACTCTTCCGGCACCGCGTACAACACCCTCGCCACGCTGGTGCAAATCATGGGGGAAGAACCGGCCTTCGATTACCTGAAAAAGCTTAACGCCAACATCTCGCAGTACACCAAATCCGGCTCGGCACCGGTGAAAGCGGCGGCACGCGGCGAAACCACCGTCGGCATCGTCTTTATGCACGATGCCGTCGCGATGCAGGTCGATGGCTTCCCGATCAAGGCGATTGCACCTTGCGAAGGGACCGGGTTTGAAATTGGCTCCATGTCGATCGTGAAAGGCGCGCGCAACCTCAAGGAAGCCAAGGTGTGGTACGACTGGGCGCTCAGCGCTGACGCCCAATCGCACATGAAAGACGCTAAATCCTTCCAGTTGCCGTCAAATCGCAACGCGGCTATTTCCGAATACGCACCGCGCTTCGAAAACATCAAGCTGATCGACTACGACTTTAAAACCTACGGTGCGACAGAAAAACGCAAGGCCCTGCTCAGCCGTTGGGATAAAGAGATCGGCGCCAGCGCTCAGTAATTCAAGCCCTTCCCTCCCGCATGCGATGCGCTCTGTAATAAACCGGGCGAGGTCACGCTCGCCCATGCAGGGCGCGGTGAAGGACATATGAACTCTCGAGGTTAAGATGAATGCTCAAAACCGCCGCCTTGACGGGGCCCTCGTGCTGGGCGCACTGGCACTGTTGTTGCTGCCCTGGTACAGCCAGGAGGCCGGGTTCTTCGACTTTGGCTGGCTAACTACGCTGTGGCAGGATCAGGCGAGTGCACCCGCACTGTGGCAAATACTGACGTTTCAACGCCCGTGGCTGGCGATTGCCCTGCTGATGCTGCTGGTTTGCGCACTGGCTCGCCTGCTGAAAATTGGCCGTTTTCGCTCGCAGTTGCTGATCGCTGCCAGCCTGGTCGGCGTGGTCTTTCTGCTGTTTGAAGGCCATGCCATTGGTTACAGCGGCTGGAACTGGCAGTGGAGCGAACACCTGTTCGGCGCACTCAGCGACGGCCAGCCCGCTTTTGGCGCCGGCGCTATTTTACTGATCACCACATTTTTGCTGCTGTTCTCTTTCGCGCTGGCCGAACGCGGCGTGCTGAAGGGCGATGCCTTTGTGGTCGCCGCCATTGTGCTGCTGGTCGCGCTAGTCACCACTTTCGTGCTTTACCCGGTGCTGAGCATGTTTGTCGCCTCGGTGCAGGACGTGGACGGATCGTTCAAGCCCGACGGCCTGATCGCCAATATGCAGGATCCGGCCATTTGGAGCCTGAGCTGCCTGAAGGGCGGCAGCTGCGGTACTGCCTGGCGCACCCTGACGCTGGCGCTGATGACCGCCAGCGGATCCACGCTGCTCGGCCTGGCTTTTGCCCTGGCCGCCACTCGTACGCCGCTGCCGTTCAAAAAAGGGCTGCGCATGTTGACGGTGCTGCCGATCATTACGCCGCCGTTCGTGATCGGCCTGGCGCTGATGCTGCTGTTTGGCCGTGCCGGGGTGGTGACCGAGCTGCTCGCCGGGGTGTTCGGCATTGAACCCGGCCGCTGGCTTTATGGCCTGACCGGTATCTGGATTGCTCAGGTGCTCTCCTTTACCCCGATTGCCTTTCTGGTGTTGATTGGCGTGGTGGAAGGCGTCAGCCCCTCGCTGGAAGAAGCTTCGCAAACGCTGCGCGCCAACCGCTGGCGCACTTTCCGCTACGTTTCCCTGCCGCTGATGGCGCCCGGATTGGCCAACGCCTTCCTGATCAGCTTTATCGAAAGCATGGCGGACTTCGGTAACCCGATGGTGCTGGGCGGCAGCCACGGCGTGCTGTCGACCGAAATCTTCTTCTCGGTGGTCGGCGCGCAAAACGATCCGAGCCGCGCCGCCGTGCTGGCGATTATCCTGCTGTGCTTTACCCTCAGCGCCTTTATTTTGCAGCGCCTGTGGTTGGCAGGGAAAAGCTTCGCCACCGTTACCGGCAAAGGGGATTCCGGCACCCACTGTGGATTGCCGCGGGGCTTGCGCTACGGCGTGTACGCGTTGGTGATCCCCTGGGGCCTGTTCACGCTGGTCATCTACGGCATGATCCTGATCGGCGGCTTCGTGCAGTCATGGGGACTCGACAGCAGCCTGACGCTGGGCCATTACGCTCGCGCCTTCGGTTTCCACTGGAACAGCGGCCAGATCGTCTGGACCGGCGTCGCCTGGAACTCGTTCTGGACCACGTTGGAAATCGCGCTGATCGCCGCCCCGCTCACGGCCATCGTCGGCTTGCTCACCGCCTGGCTGATCGTGCGGCAGAAGTTTGCCGGCCGCCAGACCTTCGAGTTTATGTTGATGCTCAGCTTTGCCATCCCCGGCACGGTGATCGGCGTCAGTTACATCATGGCCTACAACCTGCCGCCGCTGGAAATCACCGGCACCGCCCTGATCCTGGTCGCCTGCTTTGTGTTCCGCAATATGCCGGTCGGCGTTCGGGGTGGGATCGCCGCCATGAGTCAGTTGGATCGCAGCCTGGATGAAGCCTCGCTGACCCTGCGCGCCAGCAGTTTCCGCACCCTGCGCAAAGTGATCCTGCCGCTGTTGAAACCGGCCATCAGCGCGGCACTGGTTTACGCCTTTGTGCGCGCGATCACCTCCATCAGCGCGGTGATTTTCCTGGTCAGCGCCCAGTACAACATGGCCACCTCCTACATCGTCGGGCTGGTCGAAAACGGGGAATACGGCGTGGCCATCGCCTACTCCTCCGTGCTTATCGTGGTGATGCTGGCGGTGATCCTCACTTTCCAACTGCTGGTGGGCGAACGTCGCCTGCGCCGTGCCATCCGTATTACCACACCGCCGGTGACGCCACCACCGGCCTTACATCAGGAGAATGCCGTATGACTGCCATTCGTTCCGGCTCGGTGGTGTTTGAGAACGTCACCAAACAGTTTGCCGATTTCACCGCCTTGCCCGGGCTTTCACTCACCGTCGAGCCCGGCACGCTGGTGACGCTGCTTGGCCCTTCCGGCTGCGGCAAGACCACTACCCTGCGCCTGCTGGCCGGTCTGGAACACCCGACCTCAGGCCGTATTCTGATTGGCGGCAAGGAGGTCACGCATCTGCCCGCCAACGAGCGCGACGTCGCGATGGTGTTTCAATCCTACGCGCTGTTCCCGCACATGAACTCTCTGGATAACGTGATGTACGGCCTGCTCGCCAGCGGCCTGTCGCGCAAAGAGGCACAGGATCGGGCACGTGAAGGGCTGAAATTGGTCGGTCTGGAAAGCATGGGCCAACGCCTGCCCTCTGAGCTCTCCGGCGGCCAGCAACAGCGCATCGCCGTGGCGCGTGCCCTGGTGCTGGAACCGCAGGTGCTGCTGCTCGACGAACCCTTATCCAACCTTGACGAACGGCTGCGTCGCCGCGTCCGCACCGAGATCCGCGATTTGCAGCAGCGCCTCGGCTTCACGGCGGTCTATGTGACCCACGATCAGGAAGAAGCCCTGGCGGTCTCCGATAAGATTATCGTCATGAAAGAAGGGCATATTGCCCAACAGGGCGCGCCGCAGGAGCTTTACCATTCGCCGGCGTCGGTGTTTATCGCCGACTTTATGGGCGAGGCCAATATCCTGCCCTGTGACATACAACAAGTGGTCGGCGGCGAAGCGCTGATCACCCTCGGCAGCCGCCAGTACCGGGTACCGGGTGGTAAGGCGCGTCCCGGCGCAGCGCAACTGTCGGTACGCCCGCAGTTTATCACCCTACTGCCGGAGCAAAGCGGCGCCTTGAACGGCGAAGTCACCCATAGCACCTGGCTTGGGGACCATATCGAATATGAAGTAAAAACCGATCTCGGCGCGCTGTTTATTGTCGATGTGCAGATGGAACGCCAATTGGCACCGACCACCCGCGTGGCCATTGACTTCAAAACTCAGGGTCTGGCACTGATTGCCCAGTGATCCTAACAACGTTAAGGAATGAAGATGAACGAACAGATTACTCAGCGCCTGACGCTGGCAGAACAGGCGGCCCGCGAAGCCGGAGCCAAGGCGCTGGATTATTTTAACCGCCGCGAGAGCCTGGTGATTGAAACCAAACGCGATGCGCAAGACGTGGTTTCGATTGCCGATCGCGAGGTTGAACTGCTGATCCGTGAACACATCACCCGCCAATTCCCGCAAGACGGTTTTCTGGGCGAAGAGTTTGGCCTGCAACCCGGCGATTCCGGTTACACCTGGGTGGTGGATCCGATCGACGGTACCAGCCCATTCGTTAACGGCATGCCGAACTGGTGCGTGTCCGTGGCGGTGATCCATCAAGGCGAGCCGGTGATCGGCGTAATTGTTGCCCCCTGCCAGCAGGAGTGTTTTAAGGCCGCGCGCGGCGCGGGGGCTACCCTTAACGGCAAACCACTGCGGGTGGATCCTAAGCGCACCATGCAAAACCACGTCACCGGTTTTGGTGCCAACAGCTATGTTAAACCGGAACGCGTCGGCGAAATTGCCGCCGCAATCACCGCCGTGGGCGGCAGTTTCTTCCGCAACGGTTCCGGCGCCATGATGTTGGCCTGGGTGGCGGCAGGACGGCTGGTGGGCTATTACGAACCCTACATGCACGCCTGGGACTGTCTGGCAGGTTACTGTCTGGTGAACGAAGCCGGTGGCTGGACCCACCCGTTCAATACCGAAGGAGAACGTTTACTGCGCGGCGGGCCGGTGCTGGCGGTGGCCCCTGGGGCGAAAGAAGAGTTAATGCGTATTGCACAGCTCTGAATTGACGTTGAATAGCCCCCTGATGGGGGCTATTGCCTGAGTGAAAGGACGAACATATTCGACCGCGAGGCATTTACAACCCGCGTTTTTCCATCAGCACCGCCAGATCGACCAGGCGGTTAGAGAACCCCCACTCGTTGTCGTACCAGGCAAGCACCTTGACCAACTTGCCGCCGATCACCAGCGTGGAAAGCCCATCAATAATCGACGAACGCGGGTCGCCTTTATAATCGCTCGACACCAAAGGCTCATCGCTGTAACCGAGAATGCCCTTCAGTGGCCCTGACTCCGCAGCCTGGCGGAAAGCGGCGTTGATTTCTTCGCTGGTCACTTCGCGTTTCAGCGTGACCGTCAGGTCGACGATAGAGACCACCGGCACCGGTACCCGCAGCGAATAACCGGTCAGGCGGCCATCCAGGCTCGGGATCACCTTGCCGAGCGCTTTGGCCGCGCCGCTGGAGTAAGGCACAATCGACTCCGCGGCGGCGCGGGCGCCCCGTAAATCTTTTTCCGGCTGATCGTGCAGCGCCTGGCTGTTGGTGTAGGCATGGGTGGTGTTCATCAGGCCGTACTCAATACCAAAGGCTTGATGCAGCACCTGCGCGGCGGGCGCCAAACCGTTGGTGGTACAACTGCCGTTGCTGACCACCCGATGCTTGGCCGGATCGTACTGATCCTGGTTAACGCCCATCACTATCGTAATGTCGTCGTCTTTTGCCGGCGCAGAGATAATCACTCGCTTGGCGCCACCACGGGTGATGTGCACTTCCGCCTTGGCTTTGTCGGCAAAAAAACCGGTCGCTTCGATCACCACGTCAACGCCCACGCTTTTCCATGGAATGGCGCCCGGATCTCTTTCAGAGAAGACATGAATCGGCCTGCCGTCAAGCAGCAGCTGGTTTTCACCGGCCTCGACGCTGGCCGCCAGCCGGCCCGAGAGCGAATCGTATTTCAGCAGATGCGCCAGGGTTTTGCTGTCGGTCAAATCATTGATCGCCACAACTTCAAAGTCGCTGCGACCTAACGCAGCGCGCAAAACATTCCTGCCGATTCTGCCGAATCCATTAATGCCTACTTTGACCATGATCTACTCCTTCGTTATTGGCTCTGGTGTAAATTTAAGCCGCAGGGAGCATGTCGTAAATGACGTTTGTAGATCAATTTACGCCAAAGTGCGTGAATGGAAGCGATCGCGGTATTCGGTTGGGGTCAGTTGCAGATGCCGTTCGAAAACGCGGCGCAGATTGAGCGCATTGCCGAAACCGCTGCTGGTGGCGATTTGTTCAATGCCTTGTGAGCTCTGTTCCAGACGCTGACGGGCGATGTACAAGCGCCCTTCTTCGACAAATTTGGCGGGTGAAATGCCGGTTTCGCGCGTGAACACACGCGTAAAGTTGCGCGGACTCATGGCAACCCGTTCGGCCAGTTTCTCAACGGAAAGATCCTCGGCCAGATTCTCCAGGATCCAGCTCTGCAGATCGCGGATAGGGCCCGGTGTTTTGGCCTGATTCAGTGGGTAACGGCTGAACTGCGCCTGCCCGCCGGGGCGGCGCAAAAACATCACCAAATCCTGCGCCACTTCGCGGGCCTGCACGAAACCGTAATCGTCCTCCACCAGCGCCAGTGTGAGATCAAACCCGGAGCTGACGCCGCCAGAGGTCCAGACCGCACCATCCTGTACGTAAATCGGCCCATTTTCGACCTTCACTTTGGGGAAGCGGGCCTGCAAGGTTTCCAGCAGCCGCCAATGGGTGGTCGCCCGGCGGCCGTCCAGCAGACCGGCCTCAGCCAGCAGCATCGCCCCACCGCAAACGGAGGCCACGCGCCGCGCCTTGGGGGCCGCACGGCGGAGCCAATCCACCACAAAGGCGCTTTCTTCCTCGGTCGCCCCTTTGCCGGTAACGATAATGGTATCGCGTTCCACCTCAGGGTCGAGATCCGCCAGGCGATGATCGGCCAACAGATTCAAACCGGACGAGCCATGCACCACCCGGTGGGTTTGCGTGGTGACTATCGCCATCTGGTAGAGCGGCGCGTCATCGGGCCGCAAGCGGTTGGCCTGCATCAGGATGTCGGCGATCCCCGCCGATTCGAACAGCATGCCCCCTTCCGGGACGATAATCAGAAATGTATGCATGGCCTTAAAATACAAAATCGACAAAATAAGTCAACAACGCTTCCCGGTTTGAGAAGCGTTTCTCTCATCAGCGCCAGCCCAGCGCCGGGGCGACATGGGTCAGGATCGACTCAATCACGTGGGCGTTGTAGTCAACGCCCAGCTGGTTGGGCACGGTCAGCAGCAAGGTATCGGCTTCGGCAATCGCTTCGTCCTGCGCCAACTGCTTGATCAGCAGTTCCGGCTCGGCAGCATAGCTACGGCCGAATACCGCGCGAGTCTGCTGATCGATATACCCCACCTGATCGCTGTCCTGGCCGCTGTTGCCGAAATAGCTGCGATCCTGCTGGTTCATCAGCGCAAAGATGCTGCGGCTGACCGACACCCGCGGCTGGCGTGCATGACCTGCGGCCTTCCAGGCATCGCGATAAGCGCGGATCTGCTTGGCCTGCTGCACGTGGAAGGGCTCGCCGGTTTCGTCGTTTTTCAGCGTTGAGCTTTGCAGATTCATGCCCAGCTTCGCCGCCCAGATCGCCGTGGCGTTTGAGCTGGCGCCCCACCAGATGCGATCGCGCAGCCCGGCGGAGAAAGGTTCTACCCGCAGCAAGCCCGGCGGGTTCGGGAACATCGGTTGCGGGTTAGGTTCAGCAAAGCCTTCGCCACGCAGCGCTTCCAACAGGACGTCGGTATGGCGGCGCGCCATATCGGCTTCGGTCTCGCCTTCGGCAGGCGTATAACCAAAATAACGCCAGCCATCAATCACCTGTTCGGGAGAACCGCGGCTGATGCCCAGTTGCAGCCGCCCGCCGGAAATCAGGTCGGCGGCGCAGGCATCTTCGACCATATAAAGCGGATTTTCATAGCGCATGTCGATCACGCCGGTGCCGATCTCAATACGCTGGGTTTTGGCGCCGATGGCTGCCAGCAGCGGGAATGGCGAGGCAAGCTGGCGGGCAAAGTGGTGTACGCGAAAATAAGCCCCATCCGCCCCCAGCTCTTCTGCCGCCACGGCAAGATCAATGGATTGCAGCAGCGCATCTGCCGCCGAACGGGTGCCCGACTGCGACGAAGGCGTCCAGTGGCCGAAAGAAAGGAAGCCGATTTTCTTCATGGGGTGATCCTTAGATTCATTAATGACCGGATTACAGTGACAAAAATCGCCCCCTTCCGGCCAGAAATATCGTGGCCGATCGCACTAAACGGATCCTTTTACGCCACGACGCCACACTGCCTGAGCATTGTAATCAAAAAGTAAATATCGTATAACAGGCTCCTCCGAGGGGTGTCCTGTTACGGGCTGAGATGGCGCAAGCCGAACCCTTTGAACCTGATCTGGGTCATGCCAGCGAAGGGACGGTCGGCAATCCCCTCACGGCGGTTGCCTGTTCATACCTCACCTCAGCGCGCCCGGATCTCCACTCACTTTTGGAGGTCCCATGTTTACTCCCTTATTCGATAACGGTCTTTACGGAAAGCTGCGCCAACAGGCCGGCGGTCACTGGCAGGACTATGTGGCACACCCCTTTATTCAGCAACTGGCCGCCGGTACGCTGCCGGAACCCGCTTTTCGCCGCTACCTGACGCAGGATTATCTGTTCCTGATCCACTTTGCCCGCGCCTATGCCCTGCTGGTCAGCAAACTGCGCACCCTGCCGGAAATGCGTGCCGCTACCGCTTCGCTCAATGCGATTGTCGCCGAACTGCCCCTGCACCTGGCCTATTGTGCCGACTGGGGATTGAGCGAACCGCAGATAGCCGCCGAACCCGAAGCGCCGGAAACCCTCAATTACACCCGCTATGTGCTCGATATCGGCCACGCCGGAGATGCTCTGGATCTGCTGGCAGCGTTAATGCCCTGCGTCGCCGGCTATGCCGAAATCGGCCTGCGCCTGCTCAACGATCCCAACACCGTGATGGAAGGCAATCCCTATGCCTCGTGGATCCGCAACTATGGTGATCCCGCCTATCTGAGCGGCGTACAAGCCTCCCTCGACCTGCTGGAAAACGTTGGCCTCCAGCGGGGTGCCCCAAGCCGTCTAAACGAACTGTCGGCGA
Source organism: Serratia sp. GW822-FHT06D09 (assembly GCF_058799515.1). NCBI lineage: Bacteria > Pseudomonadati > Pseudomonadota > Gammaproteobacteria > Enterobacterales > Yersiniaceae > Serratia > Serratia sp. GW822-FHT06D09. Next base: position 253,406 of record NZ_JBXALO010000003.1, on the reverse strand, counting down.
TTTTCACCACCGCCACCCGCCTGGAATCCGCCTTCTGGCAGATGGGGTTGAATGCCCAATGAGCCTCGGCGACACGCAGCACGGCAATGCCCGGCCCGGTATTCAGGTACGGGATCTGACCCTGCGCTTTGGTCAGCAGGTGATTTTCGATGGTCTGAATTTCGATATCGCCGGCGGCAGCTTCGTTGCCCTGCTCGGTGCCAGCGGCGCGGGGAAAACCAGCCTGCTGAAGATCATCGCCGGGCTGGCGAAACCCACCTCCGGTACGGTTATCGGCAGCGATGGCCTACCGATCGCCGGACGTATCGCTTATATGGGGCAAAAGGATCTGCTCTATCCCTGGCTGACAATTGACGAGAATATTAGCCTCGGTGCGCGGCTGCGCGGCGAAAAGGTCGACCGCGCCTGGGCGGAACATCTGCGGGAACGCGTGGGCTTGACCGGCTATGGCCGCAGCTTGCCTGCCGCGCTGTCCGGTGGCATGCGTCAACGTGCCGCTATTGCCCGCACGCTGTATGAGCGCCAGCCGATTGTGTTGATGGATGAACCCTTCTCCGCGCTGGATACCATCACCCGCGCCATGATCCAGCAGCTGGCCGCCGAACTGCTGGCGCAGCATACCGTGCTGCTGATCACCCACGACCCCATGGAGGCCTGCCGCCTTAGCCACCGCCTGCTGGTGCTGTCCCGTTATCCGGCGGGGCTGGACGACAGTCATGTTATCGAGGGCTTACCGCCGCGAGCACCGGACAATCCTCAGTTGCTGAAAAGCCAGAGCGAGTTGCTGCTGCAACTGGTGAGGGCCGCCGGATGAAAACCCTCCCTGAAAGCCGTCTGTCGCGGATGCGTCGCAGCCTGACGGTGTTCGCCGGCCTGTTGCTGCTGTGGGCACTGGCCACGCTGGGCGATATCCCCGCCTTCCTGTTGCCCTCCCCCTCGGCGGTGGCACAGGCGCTGTGGGACAACCGGGCGTACCTCGCTTATCACACGCTGATCACCGCCTCGGAGATCGCCTGCGGTTTGCTGGCCGGGGTTTTACTCGGTGCCACGCTGGCGCTGTGCATGATCTTTTCGCCGCGCCTGCAGCGCTGGTTGATGCCGTTGGTGCTGACCAGCCAGGCGATACCGGTGTTTGCGCTGGCGCCGCTGTTGGTGCTGTGGTTCGGCTTTGGCATGAGCGCCAAAGTGGTGATGGCGGTGCTGGTGATTTTCTTCCCGGTGACTTCCGCCTTCTTCGATGGGCTACGCCGGGTCAATAACGATTATCTCGATCTGGCCCGTACCCTACGTGCTTCTCCCTGGGCCCAACTGCGTCACGTACGGCTGATGGCGGCGCTACCGGCTTTCGGTTCCGGGCTGCGGATGGCCGCCGCCGTCGCCCCTATCGGCGCCATCATCGGCGAATGGGTTGGCTCGGCGGAAGGCCTGGGTTACGTCATGCTTAACGCCAACGCGCGCATGCAGACCGACATCTGCTTTGCCGCGCTGTTTATTTTGGTGCTGATGACCGTCTTGCTATGGGTGACGGTAGACGCGCTATTGCTGCGCCTGATCGACTGGGCACCGGAAAATGATTGATCGCCTCACAACAACAAGGGTAACAACCATGCTTAAAAATACCGTCTGCGGGCTGCTGCTCGGCGCCACGCTGGCAAGCCAGGCCAATGCCGCGGAAAAACTGACGCTGGTGCTCGACTGGTATATTAACCCCGACCACGCGCCCATCATGGTGGCCGAGCAGATCGGCGCCTTCAAGGCCGAAGGGTTGGACGTCAAGATTGTGCCCCCTTCCGACCCGGCGCTGCCGCCGCGCCTGGTGGCGGCAAAACAGGCCGATTTGGCCATCACCTACCAGCCGCAGCTGCACTTTTTTGCCGATCAGGGCCTGCCGCTGGTGCGCGTAGGCACCCTGATTAACTCACCGCTCAATACCGTGATGACGCTGGATAAAAGCATCACCACCCCAGCAGGACTTAAGGGTAAAAAAATCGGCTATTCGGTCAGCGGCATCGAACAAGCCACCTTGGCGACCATGCTTGAGCATGAACACCTCAACCCCAATGAAACCAAACTGATTAACGTTAATTTCCAACTGACCAGCGCCCTGCTGGCGGGCCAGGTCGATGCGGTAATCGGCGGCTATCGCAACATTGAAGCGCTGGAGCTGAAACTGCAGGGCAAAGATCCGGTGGTATTTAACGTGGAAGACTACGGTGTGCCGAGCTACGACGAGCTGATTATCGTCGCCAATCGCGATTCGCTGGCCGAGCCGAAAATCAAAAAATTCCTCGCGGCGCTGAAAAAAGGCAGCGACTATCTGCACGCCCATCCGAAGGAAAGCTGGCTGGCGTTCGCCAAAGCCCATCCGGAACTCAATACCGAGCTGAACAAACAGGCCTGGCAAGCCAGCCTGCCGCTTTTCGCAACCGATCCGGCGAAGCTGGATAAAGCGCGCTATCAAGCCTACGAACAATTCCTGTTCGACAACAAGCTGATCAAAAAAATCACGCCGGTGGAGCAATACGCGGTGGAGCTGAATTAAAGGTTATTCGCTTTATCAGGGGCGCAGTATGCCGCGCCCCTGCCATTCCCCCTCAGGCAGAAGGCGCGACGGTAACGTCACCCTGACCGCTGCGCTGCAAAGCCTGCAGCACCAGGCCACTCGCCTTGCACCGCTCCACAAAATCACGCACATAGGCCGCCCCCGACGCTTTTTGTCGCGGAACCGCCATGGCCTGCTGGATGGCAGTGAAATGCCCGGCCAGCACCCGATACCCCGGGTTTTGCGCTGCGGCAGCCAGCAACGGTTGACGCACGCCCGCAGCCGCATCCAACCCCTGTTCGAGGAACAAGGCGATCGCGTCGGCGGAGGTATCGGCACGCACCAGTTGCGCCTGCTTTAAGGTTCGCGACAGATACAGGTCGTAAGCCGCTCCCTGGCCTACGGCAATGCGCACCTCGGGCCGGTCAAGTTCGGCAACCTGTTGCCAGGGAGACGCCTGGGCCACCAGGTAGGTCCCCTCAATGATCGCATAAGGCGCACTGAACGCGATCTGCGCCGCCCGCACCGGTTCGATGGCCATAAAGGCGATGTTCCAGTCTCCGGTTTCCAACGCGGCAAAAACCTTGCCTGCGGCATCATAGGTCACCAACTCCAGCGCCACGCCCAACTCGCGGGCCAGCGCGCCGGCCAGCGTCACGGATACCCCCTGAGGTTCTCCGTCTGGCCCCCTCTGCGCCAACACCGGATTGCCCAGATTGATGGCCGCACGCAGGATCCCCTGCGGGGCCAAATCATCGAGTACGACGGCGGGAATGCTATGCATGGCTTTCTCCTGAAAAAAGGGTGTAGGTGTTTCGTCAACGCTCTCCGTTAAGGCTAGAGCCAAACCTCGGATGAGCAACATTCAGCCGCTTTTCGCCTCGCTGGCGTGATTCATGTCACACTATTGTCACAAAAACGACCGATCGCACTCTGCCACGCCAGGGCAGTGCAAACACGCATTGACCCTGGCGCTTTCAATGCGCTATACCCTTCCTCTTTCGCGTCGTGCTTGGGTCGGCGGCGTTTGCCAGGGCAGTTAAGATTTCCTTTTTAATCAGACAGGGTACGGTGGATGGTTTCAGCATTAATCTCGTTTGCACTTTTTTTAGCCTCAATTTTAATCTACCGCACCCGTGCCGCCGCCAACCGCTGGTGGCTGGCCACCCTGTTGACGCTGCTGGGCAGCTATCTGATCCTCAACGTGGTGCTGATCGCCAGCAACTACTTTACCGGTGACGGCATTACCGATGCGGTGATCTACACCCTCACCAGCAGCCTGAAGGGCGCCGGCGTCGGCAAATACCTGCTGCCGTTTGTCGGCCTGCTGGCGGTGCTGGCGCTGATCTTCACCCTGTTGACCTGGAGTCTGGTACGGCGCAAGGCGAAAAGCAGCAGCGTGGTTTACAGCGTGCTCGCCGTGCTGCTGGCGCTGTTTTCCGTCGGCACTACTCCCGCCTTTCAGGACATCTCGCTGTTGGTGAAGAGCCAGATTAGCGGCGATACCGCCGACTTTGACACCTATTACAAAGCGCCGAAGAAAACCGTACAGGGCAAAGCGCCGAACCTGGTCTATATCTATGCTGAAAGCCTGGAGAGAACCTACTTCGACCAACAAACCTTCCCCGGCCTGACCGACGAACTGAACCAGCACCGCGAAAACAGCATCGACTTCAGCAATACCCAACAGCTGCCCGGCACCGGTTACACCATCGCCGGCATGGTGTCTTCACAGTGCGGTATCCCACTGTTTGCGCCCTTTGACGGCAACGCCTCCAGCGCGGTATCCACCTTTTACCCGGAAAACGTCTGCCTGGGCGACGTGCTGAAATCCGCCGGGTACGACAACTACTTTTATCAGGGCGCCGAGCTGGCCTTCGCCGGCAAGGACACCTTCCTGAAATCGCACGGTTTTGACCATGCCTACGGCTTTAAGGAATTACGCGGACAGGTCAGCGACCCGGGCTACAAAAATGACTGGGGCTGGTACGACGATACCGTGCTGGACGTGGTGTTCGACAAGTTCGTCGAGCTGTCGAAGCAGAACAAAAAGTTCTCGCTGTTCGCCTTGACCGTGGACACCCATCACCCGGACGGCTTTATCTCCGCCAGCTGCAGCAAAAAGTCGTTCCGTTGGCAGAATAAAGAGAATCGGTCACTGAGCGCAGTGGCCTGCAGCCAACAGCATATCGCCGCGCTGATCGACAAAATCAAGGCGTCCGAGTACTTCAAAAATACCGTTATCGTGGTGTCTTCGGACCATCTGGCGATGAACAATACCGCCTATGACATCCTGACCAAGCAGAAACGCCGCAACCTGTTCTTTATTATCGACGGCACCCGCCCGCAGACCGCGCTGCATAACGAGAAGCGCAGCACCCTGGACAACGGCGCTACCGTGCTGGACGTGATGGGTGGCGATAACTACATTGGCCTCGGTCGCAGCAGCCTGTCCAGCCCAACGCTGGCGACGTTGTTTTTGAATATCGACGAAAAAATCAACGCCTGGAAACCGGCGGTGGTCAAGCAATGGGGCTTCCCGAACAGCATCACAAACTACAGTCTCGACGATCGGGGCAACCGCTTTACCTTCTCCGGCATCACCTTTAAGGTGCCGTTTATTCTGAAGGTGACGGACAACAAAATTGAGCCGATATTTAACGTCTACCTGTCCACGCCGCTGAAAAAACAGCTTGCCGGGCTGGGCGCTGGCGAGAAATTCGTCTGGGTCGACAAGTGTTATGAAATCGGTCGGGTGTGGTCGCCAGAACTGGCGTTGAGCACCGACACCTGCGTCGCGTCGGGCAGCCTGGCCGCCCCACCGCACATCGTGCAGGCCAAAGGGGGCAGCTATCGCGGCAAAATAGACTTTGAGCGTCCGCCAAACGATAGCATCGCCGCCTACCAAAGCGCCGTCGATAAACTGAAAGTCGACGACGCCGCCGTTAAATATCACGCGGACGCCATCGCCTTTATGCTGCCGGGCATGCCGGAACAGGTGAAAGCGATCACCGGCGTTTCCAGCGTCGAAGACTGGGGCCGTTGGTCAGACGCCAACCTGGCGCCGACGGTGAATATTGATTACGTCGATCCCCTGCCATCAGCATTCGATCTGGTGCTGCGCGCCCGCGCCTACGGTAAAAACGTCGGCGAACCTATCTCGGTGCGCGTCGGCAATCAGGAGCAGTTTGTGACGCTCAGCGAACAGGACACCACCGTGACGCTGCGCTTCGACAACCCTGCCGGAGCCAGAAACATCAGCATCACGCCGCCGGCCCCCACGGAGCCACAAGAAGGTGCCAGCGGCGGTTTTGTACCGAAGAAACTGGGTATTGGCCTGGTCTCGCTGAAAGTGGAACAGGCTGCCCCCGCTTCCTGATCATCGCGCTGCATGCGGCGTCCGCGTTATTCGGGGCGAATTTATTCGCCCCCTGCCGTTTCTCCAAAGCTTTTGCGCCCATCTTCGGCTAACCTGTTGCTGTGAATTGATATCGGCATCCGTATGCCTCCCCGCCGCATAGCCGGGAGAACCAAGGAGAGAGTATGAGCAGTCAGCAATCCGGCACCGGCCTCACCCCCGCTCAGGCAGTCGAACAACTGGAAGCGCTGTATGTCGCCTCGGTCGAGGCGCTGCGCCAGGCGGTCGGTGACTTTATCAGCCATGGCAGCCTACCCGATGCGCAGACCCGCGCGGCAGGGCTATTTGTTTACCCTGAGCTGCGCGTCAGCTGGGACGGGAAATCGCCCGGTCAAACCAAAACCCGCGCCTATGGCCGTTTCACCCACACCGGTTGCTATACCACCACCATCACCCGCCCGCACCTGTTCCGCCATTATCTGACCGAACAGTTGACCATGCTGGCCGGGGAGTACGATGCGCATATCGAAGTGCGGCCGTCACAGCAGGAAATACCTTTCCCTTACGTGATCGACGGTTCAAACCTGATGCTGGATCGGTCGATGAGCGCCAGCCTGGCGCAGCATTTCCCCACCACCGAGCTGGCGCAAATTGGCGATGAGACTGCCGATGGCCTGTTTCACGCCACCAGCACCTTCCCGCTTTCGCACTTCGACGCCCTGCGCGCCGACTTTTCGCTGGCGCGGCTGCGGCACTACACCGGCACCCCGGTGGAGCATTTTCAGCCCTTCGTGCTGTTCACCAACTACACCCGCTATGTGGATGAGTTTGTCCGCTGGGCCTGCGCCGAAATAGCCGATCCGGCCAGTCCTTATATTGCGCTGTCGAGCGCCGGCGGCATCTATATCACGCCGGAAACCACCGCACCGGATCAGGCGGTCTCCGACCTGGCCTGGAAAAACCACCAGATGCCGGCCTACCACCTGATCTCGCGCACCGGCCAGGGCATCACGCTGATCAATATCGGCGTCGGCCCCTCCAACGCCAAAACCATCTGCGACCATCTGGCGGTGCTGCGCCCCAGCGCCTGGTTGATGATCGGCCACTGCGGCGGCCTGCGCGAAAGCCAGTCGATTGGCGACTACGTGCTGGCGCACGCCTACCTGCGGGACGACCACGTGCTGGATTCGGTGCTGCCACCAGATATCCCGATCCCCAGCATTGCCGAAGTACAGCGTGCGCTGTATGACGCCACCAAAATGGTCAGCGGCATGCCCGGCGAAGAGGTAAAACAACGCCTGCGCACCGGCACCGTGGTCACCACCGACGATCGCAACTGGGAGCTGCGCTATTCCGCTTCGGCGCTGCGTTTTAACCTCAGCCGCGCCGTCGCGGTAGATATGGAAAGCGCCACCATCGCCGCTCAAGGCTACCGTTTCCGGGTGCCTTACGGCACGCTGTTGTGCGTGTCCGACAAACCGCTGCACGGTGAAATCAAGCTGCCCGGCCAGGCCAACCGCTTTTATGAAGGGGCCATTTCGGAACACCTGCAGATCGGTATCTGCGCTATCGACCTGCTGCGCGCCGAGGGCGATCGCCTGCATTCCCGCAAGCTGCGTACCTTTAACGAGCCGCCGTTCCGCTGATGATGAAGGATCTGGGCCCGCTTCGGCGGGCTTTTTAACTTTTCATACTCAGATCGTTGATGTACCGACCGCAAATCTGTTACAACAGCGGCTCTCATTCCCCAGACATCACCACACATATGATTGTCAGACCTCAGCAACACTGGTTCAGGCGGCTCTTCGTCTGGCACGGTTCAGTGCTATCCAAAATTCTGTTTCGCCTCAGCCTTAACGTGGCGATGTCCATCGTCGCCGTGCTGTGTTTTCAATGGTACGAACATCTGGGGGTCAAACTGACCCTGGCGCCTTTCAGCCTGCTGGGCGTGGCGATCGCTATCTTTCTCGGCTTCCGCAACAGCGTCAGCTATGCGCGTTTCACCGAGGCGCGGTTGCTGTGGGGCAGCCTGCTGATCGTTGAGCGCTCGCTGCTGCGCCAGATCAAGAGTCTTCTACCGCAGCAGGATCAGGCGGCGCGCGAGTTTGCCGCCCTGCTGATCGCGTTCAGCTACTGCCTGAAACACCAGCTGCGCGGCACCGATAGTAGCGCCGACCTGCAACGGCTGCTGCCCAACGTCGATCTGCGAGCGATAGAAAACAGCATGTCCCCCTGCAACCGGCTGCTGTTGATGATGGGCCAATGGCTGGGCGAAAAACGACAATCGGCACAGCTGTCGGACATGCTGTTTCACAGCATCGACCAAAACCTCAACCGGCTGTCGGAGATCCTCGGCGGCTGCGAACGCATCGCCAATACGCCGATCCCCTTTGCCTACAGCCTGATCGTTCATCGTACGGTCTACCTGTTCTGCACCCTGCTGCCTTTCGCGCTGGTGCCGGATCTGCATTACATGACGCCGCTGGTGTCGGTGTTTATCTCCTACACCTTCATCTCGCTGGACTCGCTGGCAGAGGAACTGGAAGATCCGTTCGGCACCGCCGCCAATGACCTGCCACTGAATGCCATGTGCAACGCGATTGAGATCAACCTGCGCGAAATGAACGACGAAACGGATTTACCGGCGGCCGCACGGCCGGACAGCCGTTACCAGCTCAGCTAACCGGCAACCACGTCAGGCGCGGTGAAGGCCGCGCCTGTTGGCAAACCCCTTATTCGCGCCACCCGCCGCCCAACGCACGGTAAAGATCGACGAGATTGGTCAATCGCGCCAGGCGCGTATCGACCAACACCTGCTGCGCCGCATACAGGGAACGCTGGGAATCCAGCACGGTCAGGTAGTTATCCACGCCCTGCTGAAAACGCTGCTGCGACAGGCTGTAAGCGCGTTGATTGGCCGCCACCAACTGCGTTTGCGCCCGGATTTGCTCATCCAGCGTGTCGCGACCGGCCAGCGCATCGGCGGTTTCGCGAAATCCCTGTTGTATCGCCTGCTCATAACGCGCCACCTCAATGCGTTTTTGCACCTCCGCCAGATCCAATCCCGCACGCAAAGAGCCGCCGGAGAAGATAGGCAGCGAGAGCTGCGGCACAAAACTCCAGGCACCGGAACCGGCAGAAAATAAACCGTCCAGGCCGGCGCTGGCCGTGCCGCCGAAACCGGTCAGGCTGAGGGTCGGAAAGAACGCCGCCCGCGCCGCGCCGATATTGGCATTGGCGGCGCGTAGCTGATGCTCTGCCGCTCGGATATCCGGCCGCCGGGTCAGCAAATCTGCCGGTAGCCCGGCCGGAATGGTTTCCGGCAACAGATCGTCCGGCAAGGTGCTGGCCTGCGCCAGACGCGAACTCATCGCCGAGCCCAACGGCTGCCCAACCAACAGCGTCAGGGCATTGGTGTCCTGCCGAACCTGACGCCGATACTGAGCCAAATCACGCTGCGCCGTCCGTACCCCAACCTCCGCCTGGCTGCGATCCAGTTCGGTCGCCACACCGAGCTGGAAGCTTTGTTCCACCAGCCCAAAGGCCGCCTGCTGTGAGCTCAGCGTTTCCTGCGCCAGCGCCAGAAGTTCGCTATCGGCGCGTAGCGTAAGATAAGCGTTGGCGGTTTCGGCGATCAGCGCCAGTTGCGCGGCGGCCCGGGTTTCATCCTGTGCCAAATACAATTCCAACGCCTGCTGGTTGAGGCTGCGAAGCCGCCCGAACAGATCCAGCTCCCACGACAGCGCTCCCCCGACCTGATAGCTGCGCCCCACCGCAGACTGCCCGCCTGCGGACAGACTGCCCGGGGTACGCTGTACCGAACCACTGCCCTGGGCCGCCAGGGTGGGCAGCGTATCTGCCCGTTGAATGCGGTAGCTGGCGCGAGCCGCCTCCACGTTCAGCGCCGCAATGCGCAAGTCACGGTTATTCGCCAGGGCCTGCGTAATCAGCGTTTGCAGCAGCGGATCGCGGTAAAACTCACGCCAACCGATAGCCGCTGCCGTTCCGTCGACCTGCGCGACGCCATAATCCGGATAGGCTGGCGCTACCGGCGCAGCGGGGCGTTGATAGTCCGGCGTCAACGAGCAGCCCGTCAGGGTGGCAGTGGCCAGCATGATAGCCAAAAGTTTTATCATGGCTCGGCTCCCGGCGCCGGGGCAGTTATCTCCGCTTCATCCTCTGCCCGGCGGCGTTCGCTGAGCCGTTTCACCCGAAACAGCCGCAGCATGATGACGAAGAATGCCGGTACGAAGAAAATGGCCAGGAAGGTGCTGGTCAGCATGCCGCCGATCACCCCGGTGCCGATGGCATTCTGACTGCCGGAGCCCGCCCCGCTGGCAATCACCAGCGGCACTACGCCGAGAATAAACGCCAGCGAGGTCATCAGGATCGGCCGCAGCCGCTGTCTGGCGGCCTGCACCGCCGCCTCTACCGGACTGGCGCCGGCTTCGAAGTGCGCCTTGGCGAACTCCACGATCAGAATGGCATTTTTGGCCGCCAGCCCGACGGTGGTCAGCAACCCCACCTGGAAATAAACGTCGTTGGCCAGCCCACGCAGCAACGTGGCCACCACCGCGCCAATCACCCCGAGCGGCACCACCAGCATCACCGCGCTGGGCACGCTCCAGCTTTCATACAGCGCCGCCAGACACAGGAAGACCACCAGCAGTGAAATCGCATAGAGTGCCGGTGCCTGGGCGCCGGACAACCGTTCTTCAAACGACAGTCCGGTCCAGTCGTAGCCCACGCCGGGCGGCATGGTGGCGGCAATGCGTTCCATTTCTGCCATCGCGTCGCCGGAGCTGAAGCCCGCCGCCGGTTCGCCCTGCAGGTTAAACGACGGTGCGCCGTTGTACCGATTGAGTTTCTGCGCACCGTAGGTCCATTCGGCGCTGGCAAAGGCGGAGAACGGCACCATATCGCCGTTGTCGTTACGCACAAACCACTGTTCCAGATCCTGCGGCAGCATGCGTGACGAGGCATCTCCCTGCACATAAACCCGCTTCACCCGACCGCGATCGATAAAGTCGTTCACATAACCCGAGCCCCAGGCCAGCGACAGCGTGCGGTTAATCTCCGTGATCGGCACGCTGAGCGCCCGCGCCTTCTCGCGGTCGATCAGCAGTTCATACTGGGGCGCATCCTCCAGACCGTTGGCACGCACGTTGTTCAACACCGGGCTCTGCCGGGCAGCGGCAAGGAACCTGTCGCGCGCAGCCAGCAATGGCTGATGCCCAATACCGCCGCGATCCATCAGTTGGAAGTTAAAGCCCGCCACGTTGCCCAATTCACGTACGGCCGGGGGCGAAACCACAAAGATACGGGTATCGCGAAAGTCGCGTGCGAACATGGCGTTGAGGCGGGCGGCGACCGCGTCGGCCTTTTGCGAGGCGTCCGGCCGTTGGTCCCAGTCATGCAGGCGAATAAACAGGGTGCCGACGTTCTGCCCGCGCCCGCCGAAGTTAAACCCGGAGATAGCGAACACCGAACGCACACTGTCCTTCTCCATTTTCAACAGGTACTCCGTGGCACCGCGCAAGGTGGCCTGCGTCCGTTCTGCGGTGGCCCCGGCCGGTGCCTGTACCTGCGCGAACAACATGCCCTGATCTTCCTGCGGCAGGAACGAGGTCGGAATGCGGGTAAACAGCCAGCCGGTGGCAATGGCAATCACCAGATAAATCAGTATCAGCCGACGCGGGCGGCCCAGACCGCGCATTACCGAAGCCGCGTAACTGCGGTTGGCCCACTCGACGCGGCGGTTAAACCAGCCAAAGAAACCTTTGCGTGCGGCATGCTCTCCCGGCTTTACCGGCTTGAGCAGCGTAGCGCACAGCGCCGGGGTAAACACCACCGCCACCATCACCGACAGCACCATCGAGGAGACAATGGTGATGGAGAACTGCCGGTAGATCACGCCGGTTGAACCGCCAAAAAACGCCATCGGCACAAATACCGCCGACAGCACCATGGCGATGCCTATCAAGGCACCGGTGATCTGGCTCATCGATTTACGGGTTGCCTGCTTCGGTGAAAGCCCCTCCTCATGCATCAACCGCTCGACGTTTTCCACCACCACGATGGCGTCATCCACCAGCAGGCCAATCGCCAGCACCATGCCAAACATGGTCAACGTATTGATCGAGTAACCGAAGGCCGCCAGCACGCCAAAGGTCCCCAGTAGTACCACCGGCACCGCCAGTGTCGGGATCAGCGTGGCCCGGAAGTTCTGCAAAAACAGGTACATCACCGCAAACACCAGCACAACCGCTTCCACCAGCGTACGCACCACGTTTTCGATCGACAGGCTAATGAATGGAATGGTGTCATAGGCATCCACGGCTTCCATTCCCGGTGGGAAGAAGGGTTTCAGCTCCGCCAGCGTGGCACGCACCGCCTGCGCGGTTTGCAGCGCATTGGCACCGGTTGCCAGACGCACGCCCAGCCCGACCGCCGCATTGCCGTTGTAGTAGCTATCAATCGCGTAGTTCTGCGCGCCCAGCTCAATGCGCGCCACGTCGGCCAGGCGAACCCGCGAACCGTCCGGATCGGTTTTCAGCAGGATTTGGCCGAACTCCTCCGGGGTCTGCAAGCGTGAGGGGCCAATTACCGTGGCATTCAGTTCCTGGCCGGGCAACGCCGGTTGTCCCCCCAACTGACCGGATGAAACCTCAACGTTCTGCTCCTGAATCGCATTGCTGACGTCGGTGGCGGTCAGGCTGTAGTTCACCAGCGCAGCAGGATCCAGCCAGATGCGCATCGCATAAGGCGCACCGAACAATTGGAAGTCCCCCACGCCGTTGGTGCGGCTGATCGGATCCTGTACATAGGAGGCGACGTAATCCGCCAGGTCCTGCCGGGTCATGCGACCATCCGTCGAGACAAATGCCATTACCATCATAAAGTTGGCGGTGGACTTGGTGACGCGGATCCCTTGCTGCTGTACCTCCAGCGGCAACAGCGGTTGTGCCAGCGCCAGCTTGTTTTGCACCTGTACCTGCGCGGTATCGGCATCGGTGCCCTGCGCAAAGGTCAACGCAATGCTCATGCTGCCGTCGGAATTACTTTCGGAGGAAATGTATTGCAGATTGTCGAGACCGTTCATCTGCTGTTCAATCACCTGCACCACCGTATCCTGCACCGTCTTCGCCGAGGCACCGGGATAGTTGACCTGAATGCTGACGGTGGGCGGTGCGATGCTTGGGTACTGCGCCACCGGCAGATTGGCAATCGACAGCAGGCCACACAGCATCATGATGATGGCCAGCACCCAGGCAAACACCGGGCGCTCGATAAAGAATTTAGCCATGCGCCGGCTCCTTACGAGTGCTGCTTAACAGCGTTGTGGCAGCCGGAGCCCACTCCACCGCATTGACCTGTGCGCCAGGCCTGACCTGCTGCACGCCTTCGACAATCACCCGATCGCCCGCCGCCAGCCCGGTCGACACCAGCCAACTGTCCCCCATCGCCCGTTCGGTGGTCAGTTCGCGCAGCTCAACCTTGCCCGCCTCGTTCACCACCAGGGCGGTCGCTTCACCGCGCGGGTTGCGGGTAATGCCCCGCTGCGGCACCAGCAGCCCCCCTTGCGCGGCCATGCCCTCTAACAGCCGGGCTCGCACAAACATGCCCGGTAGCAGCTTGCGTTCCGGATTGGGGAATACCGCGCGCAGCACCACCGAGCCGGTGGAACGATCCACCGTGATTTCTGAAAATTGCAATTTGCCGCCGTGGGCATAGCGAGAGCCGTCTTCCAGTGTCAGAGTGACCGCCGCAGACTGAGGGCCGTCGGCCTGCGCAACCGCGCCGCTTTCAAGCGCACTTCTCAACCGCAAAAGCTGGACGCTGGACTGGGTCACGTCCACATAAATCGGATCTATCTGCTGCACCGCCGCCACCGCCTCGGCCTGCTGCGCCGTCACCAGCGCCCCTTCGGTCACCAGCGAACGTCCAATAATGCCGTCGATGGGTGACAGCACCCGGGTATAAACCAGATTGATACGTGCCGTTTCCAACTGCGCCTCCGCAGACTGCACGTCGGCCACCGCCTGCTGATGAGCGGCTACGGCGTCGTCATACACCTGACGACTGATGGCCCGGCTCTCTGCCAGCGGCCGGTAACGTTGAATCAACAACGCGGCGGTACGCAGCTGTGCCCGCGCTCGCGCCAAGGCCGCATTGCTGCGATCGTATTCCGCCTGAAACAGCCCCGGGTCGATTTGGTAAAGCGGTTGCTGCGCCTTGACCTGCTCCCCTTCGGTAAACAGGCGTTTTTGCACTATGCCCCCGACCTGTGGCCGCACTTCCGCATTGCGAAAGGCGGCAACCCGTCCCGGCAGTTCACTGGTCAGGGGTATAGGTTCGCTTTTCAGCGTTACCACCCCGACCCGTGGCGGTGATGGCGGCGCAGTTGGCGGCGTATCGCGAGCGGCCACCACCAGCCACAAAGAGAGCGAAGTAGCGGCCACCACCACGCCGACAGCAAGAGAGGCGATTTTGAGGCTCATGAGTTCGTATCCTTTTAGATGCTGGGTCAAGGGTTGCGCGGCGCGCCACAAAGCGGCCAAAGGTTACTGTACGAGCGGCAAACTGACCTCAACGTGACCCGCAGATAACATTCGTGTCAGTTAACGCGTTTTTTATCCGACGGCGGCGTTAGCTGACAAAAATGTCAGCCAGCCGTCAGCTTCACGACCACATGACTGTCATAAACTCATCACTGAACATGATGTCTTGTGGCAAGGTGGCGGGTTTCATGATTAATTAATCATCAGGTGATAATGACGGGAGTGGCCATGCGATTACTGTTGGTTGAGGACGAAGAAAAAACCTCGTCCTACGTTAACCGCGCACTGAGCGAACTGGGCTACACCGTAGACGTCGCCGGCGATGGCATTGAGGGCTTGCACCTGGCGGTGCAGCAGGACTATGACGCGGTGATCCTGGATGTGATGCTGCCGGGCAAAGACGGCTATGCGGTATTGGAAGGCCTGCGCGCCAGCAAACAGACGCCGGTGTTGATGCTGTCTGCCCGCGGTTCGGTAGACGAACGCGTCAAGGGCCTGCGCCACGGCGCGGATGATTATCTGCCCAAGCCGTTCTCGCTGATTGAACTGGTCGCCCGCATCCAGGCGTTATTGCGCCGTCGCACCAGCGACGGCATTGACGTCACCCAACTGCAAATCGACGATCTGCACGTGGATCTGCTGGCGCGGCGAGTGACCCGCGGCGGGGAGCGTATCGATCTGACCGCCAAAGAATTTGCCCTGCTCAGCCTGTTGGCTCGCCATCAGGGGGAGATACTGTCCAAAATGATGATCGCCGAACAGGTTTGGGACATGAACTTCGACAGCGACGCCAACGTGGTTGAAGTGGCGATTAAGCGACTGCGCGCCAAAATCGACTCCCCCTATCCGCAAAAGCTGCTGCACACGGTGCGTGGCATGGGCTACGTGCTGGAAAATCGTCCGCTGCATCGCGATGCGCCACGGATAATCGCCTGATGAAAATTTCCATTTCCAGCAGGATGGCATTGATGTTCGCGCTGACCATGGCGCTGATCATGCTGGTGCTGGCGCTGTTTCTGCGCAGTTCGCTGCTGACCTCGTTACAAAACCAGATGCACAACGAGCTGCACTTTCGCCATTCGCTGGTCTCCCCCTTTATCGAAGCCAAAGGGACTGCTCGCGACTGGCCAATGGTGCAACAAAAGCTCAATACCCTGTCCAACAGTGAAGGCAGTCAGGTGAAATACTGGGTGATCAGCGAGGATCCGCGCTATCGCTTCGGCGGTGCTCCACCGCCGGGTACCCACTGGTCAAAACTGCCGGACGGTTTCGCCACTGCCGCCAATCCTGACGGCGATTGCCCGCTGTATATGCTGATCGCAACGCTGCCGCCGCTGGGCGCTCGTCCAGAGGTACGCTATGTGGTGGCGATTGATTCTGCCCCCTATATGGGCACGCTGAGGGAGTTCACCCAGGCGCTGGTGGTGATTTCGCTGCTGGGGATTGGGCTGGCGGCCCTGCTCGGCTACGCCATCTCGCGCTTCGGTATGCGGCCGGTGCTCAATCTCAGTGCACAGGCGCACCGCTTGGTGCCCGGCACAACCGGCCAGCGGCTGGACAGCGCCACCTTACCGGCCGAACTGCGCAACCTGGCGGAGTCTTTCAATGGCGTGCTGGCGCGCCAGGAAGTGGCCTGGCGGCAGTTGGAGAGCTTTAACGCCGACGTGGCGCATGAGTTGCGCACCCCGCTCACCAATCTGATTGGTCAAACCCAGTTGGCGCTGGCTCGTGAACGCAGCGTACAGGAACTGGAAGAACTGCTGCAGTCGAACCTGGAAGAGCTGGAACGCATGACCTCGATCGTCAACGACATGCTGTTCCTGTCCCACGCTCAGGCCGGGCAATATGCTACCCAGTTGAGCGAAGTGTCGCTGCGGGAAGAATCTCTGAAAACGGCGGAATACGTCGAACCTTCGTTTATGGAAAACGATTTGACCATTGAGATTTCCGGAGAAGTGCGGGCGCAGGTTGACCGGCGGCTGTTCCATCGCGCGCTGGCTAACCTGCTTGAAAACAGTGCGCGCCACGCCGTCGCGGGCAGCACCGTTTCGGTACTGCTGCAGGAGCAGCGGGGATTTGCCGTCGTCGCCGTTGCCAACCAGGGCGAAACCATCGCCCCCGAGCACCTGAGCCGGCTGTTTGAACGCTTCTACCGCGTCGACTCTTCGCGCGTTCGCAGCGACATGCACCACGGGCTGGGGCTGTCCATCGTCCGCGCCATTGCGCTGATGCACCAGGGGGATGCCTTCGTCCACAGTCTCGACGGCGTCAACACCTTCGGTTTCTCGCTGGCGCTGTCGCGGCCAGAGGAAAACCCGACGCCACCGGCGCCAAAACCGCTGCCGGCGGCTCCCGCCATCGCCGAGATTAAGCGGGAAAGCCTGTCGTGATTTATTGTACCAACGCCAACACGCGTTTTTCCTGACTGCGGCTTGCGGCGATCGACAGCAGGATCTCTTTCACCACCAACGCCGGCGCCGACAGGGAGTGCTGTGCGGAAATGCACAGCGACAGCGGCACGCTAAGCGACGGAGCGTTGATTCGAGCCATCCAGGCCTTGGCCGGGCCAATCATCGCCCGCGCCACCGATTCGGGTAAAATGGTGGCCCCCAGGCCGCTGGCGATGGCCGCGCTCAAGGTGCTGGAGGACTCGATTTCACCAATCACATTGGCGGCCAGCTTGCGCACCGCCATGGCTTCATCCACCTGGGTGCGTACCACATCACCTTCGCGCGGCAGGAACAGATTCAGGCGCGCAACGTCCAGCAGATCAACGCTGTTACCCGGGTTCGGCACCGCACGCGTCGCCACCAGATAGAGATCTTCTCGCATCAGCGCGGTGGCCTGAAGGCCCGCAGGCATTTTGGCACCGTAGATCACCGCCATATCCAGACTTTGACCGGCAACCTGTCCGGCGAGCGTAGAGCCGATGTTCTCATTCAGACTGAGTAAGATACCCGGATGCTGATCGCGTACCGCCTGCAACAGCGGCAGCGCCAACTGTGATGCCAGGCTACCCGGCGCCAGCCCGATGGACACCTGACCGCTCATCGCCTGGCCGGCGCTGTTGACCGCGCTCTGCGCCTGTTCGCACTGGCGCAAAATGGTCTGTGCATGGGCATACAGGATGTTTCCGGCCTCGGTCGGCATCACGCCGCGCTTGGTGCGGATCAGCAGTTGCTGTTTCAGCTCCCCTTCCAGGGTGGCCAACTGCTGGCTGAGCGCCGGCTGCGCAATATGCAGCACCTCCGCCGCCTGGGTCAGGCTGCCGATATCGACGATTTTCACAAAATACTTCAGACGTCTGAAATTCATATTGCCTCCGTCATGCCGCTGAACTGCGTTGACAGAACGGCAGCAAGATCCGGGCCAGACCGACGAAATAAGAGAAGCCGTCAACTAATCGCCGGAAAAATAAGAAAAAATGATGCTGGTGCTCAATGCCTCCCTGCGATGGACGACCCAGAACGGAGAAGGTTTGCACCAGCGTGAAGCACGCGGAGTGCAGCTCATGGCCGCTCCTGAACCATTGCGCAGCAGAGCATCAATAAAAGCCATAAAAAGCAGCAGGTTGAATAATCTTGCAGCAAACGAAACGGCAAGGCGTTTTCAGGCTTTACAAGCCCGCATCACCCCGCTATTATTCGCCCCGTTCACACGATTCCTCTGTAGTTCAGTCGGTAGAACGGCGGACTGTTAATCCGTATGTCACTGGTTCGAGTCCAGTCAGAGGAGCCATATTAAAGACGCCCGCTTAAGGAAACTTAAGCGGGCGTTTTGCTTTTGGTTTTCTATTTAATTAAAAGCTTCAGCTCAGAATAGCTTCCAGGCTGCCCAGCACCTCGTTCATGATACTGTCAAGTATACGTTCCAGTCGTTTGCCGCTACGAGCCCCCAGGTCAATGGTTCTGGGCTATGTGCGATTTTTAGTCAGACTCCTATGGCATTTGCCTTAACGTAACGAGGCGTACGATAGCAATTATTCTTACGGTTCAAATGATTATGACAATCAGATAAACAAAATGCGGCGCAGATTCCGGATCATGCTGCGCCGGGAATATCTCAGCGATAACGCGAAGGCCTGATTTGCTCTGGTGCGATATCGAGCGCTTCGGCAATCAGCCCCCCCACCTCGCCTTTATCCCCTTCCCATTGGCCTGTTCTGTTGACCGTTTCTGCCCGCAGGATGCCGCTGCGGATCGGTAAGCCCAGGGGGTTGGCAACTCTGCCGATACCCGCCGCTGTCAGATCATGAAGATAGCTCATGTGGTAATGAAATTTAGTCGCTTTCACTCATCCGATGGCTCTGGCATAAAATATGCAACATTAACTTATTGACAACATGAAGACTGATGAGTGAACAAACCAGTAACTTCTACGAAATCAAGAAGCCAATTCAGTTTTCATCTCAGAACTTAGGGTGCAACATCGCGATGAGCAGAGACTTTACATTTACGATTAAGCGCAGCCTTTTCGATGAGGATTATAACCCCTCTGAGAATACGCGTATTACCACCAATTTTGCCAATTTGGCCAGAGGGAAAAATCGCCAGGAGAATCTGCGCAACACATTGGTAATGATTGATAATCGTTTCAATACGTTAGCGCATTGGGACAATCCAAAAGGCGATCGTTACTCTGTCGAGCTTGAAATTATTTCTGTCGAGATGAGTGTTGAAGGCAATGGCAATACCTTCCCAGTGATTGAAATATTAAAAACCAACATTATTGATAAAAAAACTCACCAGCGGATTGAAGGCATTGTCGGGAATAATTTCTCTTCTTATGTGCGAGATTATGACTTCAGTGTATTGCTGCTGGAACACAACAAAAACCAACCTGGGTTTAGCATACCAGATGATTTTGGCGACCTGCACGGCAACATATTTAAGTATTTCGTCAACTCAACGGAGTACAAACAGAATTTTAAAAAGTCACCGGTAATCTGCTTAAGCGTCTCAAGTAAAGACACTTATCAGCGGACGGGTAACCAACACCCTGTATTGGGCATAGAATATCAGCAAAATGACTCCTCTTTGACTGAGAAGTATTTCGAAAAAATGGGATTACAGGTTCGCTACTTTATGCCGAAAAATAGCGTTGCGCCTTTGGCCTTTTATTTCTCCGGCGATTTGTTGAGTGATTACACTGATATTGAGCTTATCAGTACCATCAGCACGATGGAGACTTTCCAAAAAATTTATCGGCCTGAGATTTACAATGCGAACTCTGCCGCAGGGCAATATTATCAGCCAAGCCTGAATCAACAGGATCATTCATTGACGAAAATTGTTTATGACCGAGAAGAACGCAGCCAGTTGGCTATTGAGCAGGGGAAATTTACTGAAGAGCATTTCATCAAACCCTACAAGAATATTCTTGAGCAATGGTCTGCTCACTACGCTCTTTGATTAATCGAAAATAAAAGGTCATTTATTATGAAAATTTTGCTCCCAACTTCTACTGCCGGCAGTTTGCCGAAACCTTCCTGGCTTGCACAACCTGAGACACTTTGGTCACCGTGGAAACTGCAAGATGAGGAATTAATTGAGGGAAAACAAGATGCCCTGCGCTTGTCCCTGGAAGATCAACTGCGTGCAGGCATTGATATTGTCAGCGATGGCGAGCAAACGCGCCAACACTTTGTCACTACGTTTATCGAACACCTGAGCGGCGTTGATTTCGAGAAGCGTGAGGTGGTTAAAATCCGTAATCGCTACGATGCGAGCGTACCAACCGTGGTTGGCGCTGTGGCGCGTCAAAAACCCGTTTTTGTGGAAGATGCCAAGTTTTTACGTCAGCTGACCAAGCAACCCATCAAATGGGCCCTGCCAGGCCCGATGACCATGATCGATACGCTTTATGATAACCACTATAAGAGCCGCGAAAAACTGGCCTGGGAATTTGCCAAGATCCTCAATCAGGAAGCCAAAGAATTAGAGGCTGCGGGCGTCGATATTATCCAGTTTGATGAACCCGCCTTTAACGTTTTTTTTGATGAGGTGAACGATTGGGGGATCGCCGCCCTGGAAAGAGCCATTGAAGGGCTTAAATGTGAAACGGCGGTACATATCTGCTACGGCTATGGCATCAAGGCCAATACGGATTGGAAGAAGACGCTGGGGTCAGAGTGGAGACAATACGAAGAAGCGTTCCCCAAACTGCAAACGTCGAATATCGATATCATCTCGCTGGAATGTCATAACTCGCATGTTCCTATGGATCTGCTTGAACTGATCCGCGGTAAAAAAGTGATGGTCGGGGCCATTGACGTGGCGACCAACAGCATAGAAACCCCGGAGGAAGTGGCCAATACATTGCGCAAAGCCCTTCAGTTTGTCGATGCCGACAAACTCTACCCTTCGACCAACTGCGGCATGGCGCCTTTATCGCGTCGGGTAGCCACAGGCAAACTCAATGCCTTAAGCGCAGGTGCAGAGATCATCCGCAGAGAGCTTTCAGCAAAGTAACTTCGCCCAATATCCTGCTTTCGGCGGATAAATGTGCGAAGTGGTAAACCCTATTTGAGCCCGCTCAGGGAAACTTGAGCGGGCTTCGCGCATTTTTTCCGCCAACGTTGCTACACGTTGCATCGGTTTGCGCAGTGCTGCGCCTTTTAGTCTTTTCTCAACGCGACACACGTTCATCAATTAACTTCACCCTCACTATCGCCAGTAGAGTAAGTGCTATGAAATTTTTCAGACACCTTGTGCGTACGACAAATTTCGTACAATATACGGAGATAAGATGGGATTCAGGGACGTAAAAAAGCTCGCTATACGCTGTCTTCAGCAAGGCGCGTATGACCATGAGGTACGTGGCAACATCGATGTCAAGAATCTGTTCGCCACTGGTCAGGTTGATAAAAACGAGGTAATCGAACTTATCAGGAAAACTTCCGGAGACGCATATCAGTGCCGTCCACATCATCAGGATGCCGCTACTGACGTTCACATTCTTCAACCCTGGAAGTCCGGTTGCTGCTGGTACGTAAAATTTTATTTTATGGAACCCGACGTCATCTTTATCAGCGTGCACCAATAAATCGACAAGGAGTTCAAAGTGAAAATTGTTAAAGAAGGCGATACGCGTGCCGTTCTGTGTCACCACTGCGGGAAATCTATCGCGACTTATCGTTTACGCGATGTGGACTTCAGCGATCGGCGTGGCACGGTGAAGAATATTCTGGCCGCGGTCTGTAACCAGTGCGACTCCGTGGTCAGTGTCCCGGCTCAATCCACACCGCAAATTAAAAGCGAGTTTGAACAAAGCAAGTCGGCGCTGGAAGTCCGGGTTCCAGCGCACTATCTCGATATTCTTAACGTCGCCACGCAGAAAATAGATGCTTCACTGGGCGAAGATTTTCATAAGACGCTGATCTTGTATTACCTTCATGCTCTGACCACCGGCTACTATCATCAGGAAGGACTGAAAGCGCTGTTAGGCAGCGAGCTGGCAAATGCCAAGGCATCCAAACGGCTGTCAATGAAAGTCACTAAAAAACAGCTGGCTGAAGTCAATAGCCTAATGGAACAACAGAACCTGATGCGAAGCTCCGACGTAGTCAAAGCGGTGATCCTGAAAGTTTGTCAGGATATCGTGCAGGAGAAAAACCTGGGCGTGTTGCCGGAATTGCGCAACCTCGCCGCCGCCATTTCCTGAGAATTTTTCTGTCGCTGAAGTGCCTAACGAACCTCAGGCGCGCTCGGTCATGCTGCCATCTGGCCCCAGATTGTCAGTCAGGATCTTCAATAACGCGCGAACTTTCGGCAGCGCCTGCCGGCTCTTGAGCCAGGCCAGATTAATCGGTAATCCATCGGTTGCCAGATGAGGCAATACCTCCACCAGCGAACCCTCTGCAAGTTGCCGTTTCACCAACCAGGTAGGCAACTGCGCTATGCCGTGCCCGGCCAAAACCGCGGTAAGCTGCCCTTCTGCATCGCCGATAGCCACCCGCGCCGGTAACACCCTTTTCTCGCTGTTATTCGCCTGCACGCCGGCAAAATGCCAGGGGGTGAGCATACCGTTGCCTTCGCCGTAAACCACGCAGCTGTGATTATCCAAATCTTGTTCGTTGTTCGGCACGCCGCGCTTTTTCACATAGGCCGGTGAAGCGCAAAAAATATGCCGCTGCGCCCCCAGATAACAGTGTCCTAAAGTATTCGGCCAAATATCCGCGCCGCCGATACGCACAATAATATCGATCCCCTCTATCGCAGGATCGACAAAGCGGTCGGAAAACGAAATATGCGGCATTAACAGCGGATGATGCTCAATCAGCTTGAGGATCACCGGTAAAGCATGCAGACGACCGTAGGCGGCAGGAAGATCGATACGCACCCTTCCCCGTGGCTCGGCATTTTCGGCCTGCATGGCAAGCTCCGCCTCTTCCAGCTCGCCCAATACGCTGGTGCAGGTGCGGTAAAAGGTTTCCCCCGCGTCGGTCAGTGAGAGACGCCGCGTGGTCCGGTTAAACAAGCGAACCTGCAGCCGGCTTTCAAGACGGGCAATGCCTTTGCTGATGGCGGAACCGGTCAAATTCAGGCGTTCTGCGGCGGCCGTAAAGCTGCCCAGATCGGCTACGCAGACAAACAGATCGATACCTTTGAGTCGTTCGGAAGAAAACATAGCCCGTCACCATTAATGAATTTAATTCCATAAACTCGGTAATTTATAGCCTAAATAGGAAATTTATTCCCCGTAAACTCGATCTGGTAATACATCCTCAGGGCCAGGCCCGATTCAACCACAGACCATGACAAGGGTTTATTGATGAGCATAAACAAACCAAGGGTGCTGATTACCGGCGCCACCGGCCAGATAGGCGGCGATACTTTGCGTAACCTGCAGGCAGACACCACCATTGCGCTGGTGGCGGCGGTACGCTCCCCGAAAAAAGCCGAGCCTTTTACCGCTCAGGGCATCAGCACCGTTATTATGGATTTTGATCAAGAAGAAACGCTGGCGCCGGCGCTGCAGGGTATTGACCGCGCCTTTCTGGCGACCGGCTATACCGTCGACATGCTGCGCCAGAGCAAGGTGTTTCTCGATAAGGCGAAACAGGCCGGGGTGCAGCATATTGTGCACCTCGGTGCCTGCGGCCGCGACGACACCACCATTGCTCACTGGGCCTGGCATCAATTGATCGAACGTTATATTGAGGCATTGGGTTTCAGCTTTACGCATTTGCGGCCGGAGTGCTTTATGCAAAATCTGATCGGCTACGGTGGCATTCCCGCGGTGGTCAACGGCGTCATTCAGCAATACACCGGTGATGCTCCCTTCAGTTGGGTCGACGGCGAAGACGTCGCGCTGGCGGCAGCCTGTTCACTGCTGCACCCTGAACAGCATGCGGGCAAAACCTATCGACTGGGTTATGACGCCAAATCCTATGGCGAGATTGCGACCATGTTGACGGAAATACTGGGCCAGCCATTTCGCTATGAAGCGCTCGATTACCGGATTTTCCTGGAGAACATGCGGCAATCTGGCGCCGAAATGGCTTATATGAACTGCGTTGGCGACAATCTGCGCCGCATTGCCGAACGCGATATTCCCGGCGTTGAAGAAACCTTTGACAACTTCCCGACAATTGCCGGCAAAGAGCCGGTTCGTTGGCCAGAGTTTATCCGCAAACACCGGGCCGCTTTCGCCTATTAATTCCTTTTTTATCTGGCCCGTTTGGGGAAAACCAGGCGGGCTTTAGCTTTACATCTGCCCTGCGACACTTAGGCTCACCATCAGAAAAATTTTTTAAATATAAATTTATCAATCAGATAAAAACACACCCCGCCCGAAACGACATTGTGGAGATATTGTGAATTTGCACTTTCCTTACAATAAATGAGAATAGTTATCGTTATCATAATTATTCAATAATATTTGCACATACTTTCAGGGATAAGATGCATGATTTACACACACTCTTTCAAATTGAAACCAGGCGCGATTTTGCTGGCGGGATTAATTAGCGGGAGCGGCTATGCTGCCGATGATTTGGCAGCGGAAAGTGAGGAAATGGTAGTTTTGGCGCCGGCGGAAGAACAATTAAAACAGCAGCCTGGCGTTTCCATTATTACCGCCGAGGACATCGCCAAGGATCCGCCGGTCAACGATTTATCCGACATCATCCGCAAAATGCCCGGCGTGAACCTGACCGGCAACAGCGCCAGCGGCAGCCGTGGCAATAACCGCCAGATCGATATACGCGGCATGGGGCCGGAAAACACGCTGATTTTAATCGACGGCGTCCCCACCACGTCGCGCAATTCGGTTCGCTACAGCTGGCGCGGCGAAAGGGACACCCGCGGCGATACCAACTGGGTGCCGGCGGAAATGGTTGAGCGCATCGAAGTGCTGCGCGGGCCTGCGGCGGCGCGTTACGGTTCCGGTGCCGCCGGCGGCGTGATTAATATCATCACCAAACGCCCCACCAATGACTGGCATGGCAGCCTGTCGCTGTTTACCAATCAGCCTGAAAACGACAAGGAAGGCGCAACGAAACGCACCAACTTTAGCCTCAGCGGCCCGTTGGCCGGCGACGCGCTCACCATGCGCCTGTACGGCAACTTTAACAAGACCGACGCCGATGCGGCGGATATCAACACCGCGCAAAACGGTTCCTATGCTGCCGGTAGCGAAGGCGTACGCAACAAAGACGTCAACGCCCTGTTCTCGTGGAAAATGACCCCGACGCAGATCCTCGATTTTGAGCTGGGCTATAGCCGCCAGGGAAATATCTACGCCGGTGATACCCAGTACAGCAACGGTAATCTCAGCCCGAACGATCTGGTTTCGTCGCTGTACGGACAAGAAACCAACCGCCTGTATCGCCAGACTTACGGCATCACCCATAACGGCATCTGGGATTGGGGCCAGTCACGCGTCGGCGTTTACTACGAAAAAACCAACAATACCCGTCTTCAGGAAGGCTCTACCGGGCGTGTCGAAGGGATGATCAATAGCGACCAATTCAACACCAGTCGGCTGAAAAATGTCAGAACCACCGGTGAAGTGACGCTGCCGCTCAACCTGTGGTTCGAACAAACCATGACCCTGGGGGCAGAGTGGAACCGTGAGCAGCTCGACGATCCGGCCTCTATGCAGGTCACCGATGCCAGCGGCGTCACCATCGGCGATATCTCCGGCGATCCTTCCGGACGCAGCGCCAAAAACAGCGCGGAACTCAGCGCCCTGTACTTCGAAGATAATATCGAAGTCTTGCCCGGCACCCTACTGATCCCCGGCATGCGTTTTGATTATCACAGCAAATTCGGCAGCAACTGGAGCCCAAGCCTGAATGCCTCGCAGGAACTTGGCGACCATTTCAAACTGAAAGCCGGGATCGCCCGCGTCTTCAAAGCCCCAAACCTGTATCAGTCCAGCGAAGGCTACCTGCTGGCCACCCGCGGCAACGGCTGCCCGGACAACATTGCCACGGGGAGCTGCTACCTGATGGGCAATGCCGACTTGGATCCGGAAGTCAGCATCAACAAAGAAGTCGGCCTGGAGTTCACCTATGAAGGGTTCAACGCCGGTATTACCTATTTCCGTAACGATTATAAAAACAAAATCGTTTCCGGGACCGATCTGGTGGGCTACGCCTCTAACGGCTACAACATTCTGCGTTGGGAAAACGGCGGCAAGGCGGTAGTGGAAGGGCTTGAAGGCAACCTGGTGATACCGGTAGTGAAAGATCGGCTGAACTGGCGTACCAACGCCACCTATATGATCACATCGGAAAATAAGGATACCGGGAACCCGCTTTCCGTGATCCCGAAATACACCGTTAACACCATGCTGGATTATCAGGTAACCGACAAACTCTCGACCAACCTCACCTGGACATTCTATGGCCGTCAGAAACCCCGCGAATATGCCGAGATCCGTAATGAAGTCGGTTCGCTGGCGACCAATGAAGTGGGAGCTTACACCGTGGCTGCGATTGGCGTGAATTACGATCTGACCAAGGATCTGCGCCTGAATACCGGTATCAGTAACCTGTTCGATAAACAGCTGTACCGCGAGAACCAAGGGGCATCAACTTACAACGAACCTGGGCGCGCGTATTACGCCGGTATGACCCTGTCATTCTGATCGAATAAATAAGCAGGCCCGTTCGGGGGGAAACCGGGCGGGCTCTTTAGGCGTTAAAAACTTCTTCTGGCCACCAGAAAAGCACCAACCACCAGCAACACGGCCCCCAGCAGCGCGGGCAAATTTTCACGCATTGCCGCCGGCCCGGCCTTATAAATATCGGCCATCAATCCCGCCACCAACTGGCTGGCAACCAGTACGGCAATGGTGGTTGCCGCCCCCAGCTTCTGGTAACCCAAAATGCCGGAAAACACAAAAAACGATCCCAACAAGCCAGGCAACAACATCCACAACCGCAGGGAACCCGTGACTTCGGCCAGAGCCGTGACACCGTTTTTGGCAAACAGCAGGCCCATCAACAACACCAGGCCAACACTGGAGTTGATCACCAGCGTAATCAGCACCGTCGACACGCTCTCTGTAATGCGCACCATCAACAGGTTCTGAATGACCAGGCTGACCCCGGCCGCAACCAGCAGCAATAGCATGATATTCATAGAGATCCCGGTTTTCGCTGTGCCATTAGCGCTTTGGTGGGGCGTTGGCGTCGTCGAGCTTCAGCTGCAGGAAGGTCAAATCCAGCCATTTGCCAAACTTGGCACCCACTTCGCTCATGCGGCCGACCATCTCGAAGCCCAGATTAATGTGCAACTGCACAGACGCGTGGTTGCCGGACTCAATGCCCGCCACCATCACGTGTTTGCCGATCGCCCGCGCCTGCTCAATCAGCGCAATCAGCAGCGTTTTACCTACCCCGCCGCCGCGGCTGTCTCGCCGAACATACACCGAATGCTCGACGGTGTGTCGATAGCCGTCCCACGCCCGCCAATCGCCAAATGAGGCATAGCCCATCACCTCACCCGCTGCGTCAATCGCCACCAGCACCGGGTAGCCCATCCCCTGCCGTTCTGTTATCCACGCGGCGCGGTTTGCCTCGTCGACGCTAAGTTCATTCCAGATTGCCGTGGTGTTCAGCACGGCGTCGTTATAGATAGCGGCAATGCCTGCGCTATCGGTTATAGTCGCGTTACGGATAAGCATGTTGACCTCTTGGTTGACCGTCTACTATCATACTACGATATGGATAATAAATTAGACAACCTAAATCAGCGCATCGGCGCGAGGATCCGCATCGAACGTGAGGCACGCCATTGGTCGCTGTCCGATCTGGCGGAACGGGCCGGCGTTTCACGCGCGATGGTGCACAAAATTGAACGCGGCGACAGTAGCCCAACGGCGATGTTGCTGGGGCGGCTTTCCGGCGCGTTCGGTCTGAGCATGTCCAAACTGATCGCCCGGGCGGAAACGCAGGAAGGCCGGTTGATGCGTACGCAGGATCAACCGCTGTGGGTCGATCCCGACAGCGGCTACGTGCGCCGCCATGTGTCGCCGCAGTCGGATCTGCCGCTCGATCTGGTGCGCATTGAACTGCCCGCCGGGGCCGCGATCCCCATGCCGGCTTCGGCCTATGCCTTTATGCGGCAATTGATCTGGGTTTTGTCCGGCTCGCTGGTGTTTCAGGAAGGCGAAACCCGCCATGAAATGGACCAGGGCGATTGCCTGGAACTTGGCCCACCGACCGACTGCGTGTTCAAGAATGAAAGCGCTGAACTCTGCATCTATTTGGTGGTGGTGATGAACAAGGCCTGAGTCGCTCAGGCCAAAGCGTGGCGGTGCTTAAGGTTATCCTTCCCGGTTGTACCCCGCGCAGAAAAACTTTTCTGCCAGGCGGTTGCTGCCGCCGGTGAAGAACTCACTCATCATCTCGCCGTTAAGATCGTAAGCCCGGCAGAGCAAGCCGGCCTCGAACGCAGCCTGATTTTCGTCACCCAGGCTTTCCGCTAGGTGGTGCGCATAGCCCAATACAAAGCCACGTTTGTAGTCACAACAGAAACGGGACAGTTGCGCAGCAGGCTTGGCGTCCCGCGCGGCTAACCCGGCCATCAGCCCCTTACCGAAGTGATTGTCCATGTACCCTCCCCTAATTTTCAACAATCGCTATATAAAATATTATATAGCGATCATCGCACTCATGGACATACTCACAAAGTTTTACCTCATCTACGCAAGGCAATAAAAAAGCCCGCAGAGGGAACCCTGCGGGCCGATCAGTCTCAGAAAAAGCGATTACAGGGTAAAGTTCAGCCCTTCCACCACCGTCTGCTCCAGCGGCAAACGCCCTGAAGGGATCTCTTTTTGCTGCAGGAATTCAGGCAGCAGGGATTTGTCGCCCGCCTTGCCGATCGCCACCATGCCATGCACCTGATAGTTATCCGGCAGGTTGAGCGCAGCCTTGATTTTATCGTGGTGAACGCCGCCCATGCAGTGGGTCAGCCAGCCTTTCAGATGCGCCTGCAGCGCCAGATTGGCCCAGGCAGCACCGGTATCAAAGGAATGGCTTGGGTTATCCACTTCCTTCTCGCCGTTCAGGCTGGTCGTTTTCGAAATGATCACCACCAGCGCCGAAGCGTGCTGCGCCCAGCCGCGGTTGAATTCAATCAGGAAGTCCAGGTAGCTATCCCAACTGGCCGAACCGTGCTTGCTATAAGCGAAGCGCCACGGCTGGATGTTATACGCCGAAGGCGACCAGCGTGCCGCTTCGAAGAAGCTCAACAGGGTCGTATCGTCGATAGCATCATTCGCCAGCGCGCGCGGCGACCAGCGTTCAATAAACTGCGCATCAATCGGGTGATCGGAAACTCTTGGCTGGCTCATGGACATCTCTCTCATGGGAATGGAATACCAAATTTATCCAATATTCCCATGCCGCACGCCAGAAAAACTTTTATTTTGTGCTGTTCATCAGCCGCCAAGTTCCTGCTGTAGCCAGTCGAGGAATGCCCGTACCGGCGGGTGCCGTTCACGCCCGGGTACACACAACGCGGTGTAGGCCGCTCCCGGCACGCGAATATCCGGCCGATAGGGTACCAGCAAGCCATTACGCACCTGATCGGACACCATTACCGAGCTGGCCAGCACCAACCCCTGCCCGGCCACCGCCGCTTGCAGCGCATAATGCTCTTCGTCATAGGCCCGCAGCGTCGTGTGGCGCTGCCACCAATCGACCCCGGCAGCCAGGCACCAATCGCGCCAGCGGGTTTCGTAGAGGGTGGAATCCCGCCAGCGCACGGTGATCAAGGTTGGTGCAGGTTGCTCCGCCGCACAAAACCCCGGGGCGCCGTAAACGCCAAAACTCTCTTCCAGCCGCGCCGCCTGATACAACTGCGGGTAGTTTGCACTGCTGTAACGAATAGCGATGTCTACGCTGGCGTCCTGCTGCAGATCAATCACCTCAGCGCAGGCCTCCAGGCGTACCAAATAGTGCGGATAGGCCTGATAAAAACGCCCCAGGCGCGGTACCAACCACAGCGCCGCGAAGGAATGGGTAACGGAAACGCACAGCGACCCCGCACTGGGCGTTGGTCGCAGAGCATCCAGCACCGTTGCCACGTCGAGCAATGCGCCGTGCACTCCGGCGAACAAACGCTCGCCCTTTGGCGTCAACCGCACGCCCCGCGGTATCCGATCGAATAATGCAAAACCCAGCTGCTGCTCAAGCGCTTTTATCTGATGCGATACCGCCGTCGGCGTCACCGCCAACTCCAAAGCCGCCTGTTTAAAACTACGCAGCCGGGCGGCGGATTCAAAGGTGCGCAATGCGGTAACCGGCAGCGAGGCAAACATGGTCAGGGCTCCCTACAGATGAATTGAACTCATCCTGAAAGAATAGCCGTCATTTGTCACTACAGCTTTATTCACCCTAAATTGATTCTCGTGTTCTACACCCCCATCAATGGAGAACGACATGAATTCACCTCATCAGTCAAAACGACTTATCGTCCTGGTTGGCAGCCCACGTCGCGACGGCAACAGTGCAACCCTGGCGCAGGCCATCATGGCGGGTGCCGCGGAGGTCGGCACCGACGCCAGCCTGTTTTTTTTAGACGATTACATCAACGGTTTTTTGGTGGATGAGCGCCACGCCACCCCGCCTGCCGACCGTTATGGTGAACTGTTCCTTGAGCATTTTCTGCCGGCGGACGCTGCGGTGTTCTGCACCCCGCTTTACTGGTACGGCATGTCGGCGCAAACCAAAGCCTTTTTCGACCGCTCTTTCAGCTACTACTCCAGCGCCTACCCCGATGCGGAACAGGTGCATCAGCGTATGAGCGGCAAACGCATCGGGCTGGCGGTAGCCTCGGAGGAAACCTATCCCGGTGCCGCGATGGGGATTGTGCATCAAATTCAGGAGTTCAGCCGCTATTCGCATTCCGAATTCGTCGGGCTGGTTCATGGCGCGGGCAACAGCCGGGGCGAAATCAGCCGCGATCCGCGTAACCCGCTGCAAGCCGCCCGCGAGCTGGGGCGCGAGATATTCACTCGTCCCTATTCAGACTACCGAATGGATACGCCGCGCAGCCCGCAGGTTTGGCAAAACTGACGCCGCCCAGGGGCAGCCTTGCTGCCCCTTTATCAAGGTTGCGCAAGCATATGTAGCAAGATATTGCCGCCCATTGGCCCACCAGAACAAACGTCATATGATGCCAGGGTTCAGATCGGCATGCCCATCAACCCAAAGCGGAACAAGATGTCAAAACAGTGGAAAATAGCGGCGGCCAACCTTGGCCTGCGGATGTATACCCGGCTGGGTGGCAACTTTAAGGATAAGGCCCATTTTCAGCCTGAGCAGGTTTTTGAACGCATCGTGATTTTTTCCACCAGCGCCCTCGGCGACCTGATGTTTAACACGCCGGCGATCCGCGCGGTGCGTGAACGCTACCCGGCAGCAAACATCACCCTGATTTCCAGCCACAAGAACAAACAGTTGGTCGCGACCAGCCGCTGCTTTAATCAGGTTATTTATTGGGATCATAAAGCGAAAGACATGCTCGGTGTTATTCGCCAACTGCGCCAACACCGGCCTCAGTTGGCGATTATCCTGCACTCCAAATCCCCTTATGATGTGATGGTCGCCATTACTGCCGGTTGCCAATATGTCTTCAAAGACGCTTACGGTAATAAAGCCACCGGCATGGAGCCCTGGCTGTGTGGCGTGAGCCGCAGCACCGGCGGCCATCTGATTCAACGCAAGCTGGATCTGGTGGCTCAGTTGGGTTGCCAAAGCGACAACACCGAGATGTTTATTCCTGTCGAGTTTTCGCCAGTGGCTAAAGCCGCAGGAAAAATTTCGATCGGCTTGCAAATGGGCGCTTCTGAAACGCTGCGCTGCTGGCCGGTCGCGCAGTTTATTCGTCTGGCGAAACTGCTGCTGGCATCTTCGCCGCACCACCAGATTGAATTAATCGGCAGCCCCAAAGAACTGTCTATTGAACGGGCGTTTATGGCGGGGCTGACGGCAGCCGAGCAGTTGCGCGTGGTCAGCCATATTGGCAAAACCACCCTGCCGCAACTGCTGGCGGTGATGTCGAACATGCAGGTGCTGGTCACTGGCGACACCGGCCCACTGCACCTGGCCATCGCCCTGAAAACACCGACCGTCAGCCTGTTTGTTACCGCCAATCCACAGCACACCGGCCCCTATCAAAACAGTGAATTGCATCAGGTGATGTACGTCCCAGTGGATGAACAAAAGCTCAATGCCGCGCAACGCCAACAGCCGCTCAGCATCATCACTGAAAATGAGGTGTTTGAAAAAGTGACGAACGCGCTGAAAATTAGCGCGCCGGTGGGCTAATCAGCGGAGGCTGGGCAAAGACCATCGCCAGCGGGAACCAAAACAGGTACCAAAACTCGGCTGGGTTCGCGATGACAAACATGCCCTGTGAACAGTAGAAAATCAGCATAAACAGGTACAAAGCCGCTTCCAGGCGGCGACCGGCCCGGAGATGACGCACGGCCAGCTGTGTGCCAAACGTCAATAAAGCGGCAAACAGGCAAAACCCCACCAACCCGCCTTTGAGCAACGCTCCCAAATACAGGCTATGGGTAGTATGAATAAACTCGCCGGTGTAATTGGTAAAGGTCAGCTGCTTATCAAAGCCATAGCCAAAGAACGGTGCCTGTTCGACCAACGACAGGCTGTGCCGCCAGATGCTCATCCGCACAAAGCTCTGTTGATACAGCTCTTCAAAACGCGTAATCAACATTTCACCGATTGGTGAAAACAGCACTGCACCCACGGCAAATAACACCGCGGCCGCAATGGCCAGCAGCGATTTTTTATTCAGCGCCAGATAGGAGGTGGTTAACGCCAACGCCGTCAATAAGGCCATCAGGGGGCCGCGACTTTGGGTGAACACCATAAAAGCGAACAACAGCGGGATCGCTGACAGCGCCCTTTTCTTCCCGGTATCACGGAACACCATCAGGCTTAGAATGATGCCCAACGCCGCATAGCCGGCCAGGTCGATCACGTTGCGCGGGCCAGGGTTGGCTCCGGAGGTTTCTCGGAGAGTATAAATTTCCCGGAAATCAACGCACGCCAGATACAAACACAGCAGCGTGATGCCGGCGATCACGGCGCAAAGCAGCAGGTTGCGCTCCGGACTTTCCAATACGGTGACCAGCAAGGCCAGATAGAGCAGGATATAAACGCTGTGCGTCAGGGTAGATGCCGTATCATCCGACGTGCCGCCCCAAAGATTGCTGACGGCATAATAGGCAAGAAAGCAGGCTGCCAGCGCCATTCCCGCGCTTGCGGCACGCCGGTTAAGCCAGGCAGAGCGAACTCCGGGGCGTGTGGCCAGCGTCAGCAGAAAAAAGAATGCCGCGATGTGGAATAAATTATTGACCCGGGTAAAACCGCAAAAAATGGCGCTAAAAAAAGAAAAGGCCAGCATGGCGTAAAAAGAGAGTCGTTCGGTGAACTCAATTATTTTTGAAAAAATCATTACTATCAACCTTTTCAAAAATACCGGTATCTATTGCGCTGTTTAATGAAAAGTTTCTAATCACCATTTTTCTCATCTTCATTCTCTCACCGGCATGGCTAAATGCCGGAATAATCAGGTCATCGACCTTCTCCGGCAAAAATGTCGGCAACTTATTTTCATGAGTTTCATAAAAACGCGGCAAATTAAAATTATTCATATCCAGCCCGGCAATAAATAGCTGTTTAAACCCAAGAAAGGCAATGATCTGAAAAGCCCAATACACTACCGTGCCGGCATCAAAAACTCCGTGTCGAATATCGTGGCTGAAGGCGATGGTTTTGTTGCCAGGCGAGAAAAAAACGCTGCGGTCTTTGTGATAATGGTCCCACAATGCCGAGAGAGGAATTTGGGGACTGTAAATTTTGCAGCTTGCGTCCTCAACCACTGAAAACCGGCATTTCACGCCTGCCAAAGTGAAGCAATCAATAATTTTCGCCACGCCGTGAACCGTGGTAAAAAGGATTAAATCCGGCGCCTGAATAATGTTTTCGATAATATCCGGCCGCCGATCGATAAACCCCATATCGACAATCACATAAAACCGAAAGTTAACCTTTTGGCTCAGACTAAAAGCCCCATTGACCCCGATGGCCGGCATCTCAGGCAGTTCACTAAAGCGAATGGCGTTCACCGACGGCCCCGTAGCGGTCAATAATATGGGCCCCTTGCAGCTGTCTTTAACAGCTGACAGCGTCACTATAGGAACAGTCTGCTTTTTATAATGCAATTCGGCAATCTCGCCGCTGTCTGCACGTTCGATTTTTACGTAGGGCCAGAGATTTTCATTGTGCCGATAAGGCCGTGAATGAGAATAACGATACACCTGCTTAAGAAAACTGCCCATCGTATCCCTGCCCTGTAAAAATGTATTTGCGCCGAACAGAACTGTCCTGACCGCATTAGATTTATTGTAGGGCTGAGTATCTGAGCATTAATGAACATGGGCAATTATTGCATTTTGAATTCTTCGTAATGTTAACGAAAAGAGGTGTGTGGATTTGTTAACCGAGTTAAAAACCTGTAGGGAACGGTAATAATTATTCTTTAATTGCCTAGGGGCGCATACTTTCGCCCCATTAACGTGGATTGTGCTGAAGGTTGTTTATAGATCGTCGAAAGGCTCGCCGAGCGTCAACATCAGCCGATTGGCCCAGGCGAAGAACGCGGTCGATTGCACCAGATCCAGCAACGCCAGTTCGTCCAACCCTTGCTCGCGCAACGCCGCCAGATGCCCGGCATTGACCTGCGGCGGCGTGGCGGACAGCGCAGCGGCGAAGTCTATCTGCGTCCGCCACGGCTCCCGTTGCCCCTCGCTCAAAATGCCGCCCGGGGGCACATCCAGCAGCCGCTGTACCTCATCCGTTTGCTTGGACAACAGCGCCGCCTTGCGGGCATGCACCGAAGCGCAATAGATACAGCCATTCACCTTACTGGCCACCGTTGCCGCCAGCTCGCGATCCTTACGTTCCAACCCACCCGGCGTGTAGAAAATGGCGCGATCCGCCAACGTTCTCTGCTCCAGCACCGGATGGTTACGCGCCAGCAGGCGGAAATAATCCGAGTCGCTGTGCCCGAAGCGCGTCAAAAGCGCCTGGCCTTGCTCATCAAACTCTGCCAGCGGCTTGGCAGCAATCCAGGGCTCCCAACCCAGTTCCTGGCGGGTAAACACCGGTGGTGCGTGGCGGCCGCCAAGAGTCACGGATTCGGTACGCCACCCGCCAGCCCTGACGGGTGCTCCGCCGGAGCTTTCGAGTGGTTTTCCTTCAAGCTGCCGATAACCCGTCAGCAAGCGGCTCTGGAAACTAACAAAGGCGATCAGCTGCGACAGGGTGACGATAGCGTCCAGCGTCCAGCCGGCCTGTTGCAATGCCTGCAAATGCTGCGCGTCGGCGCTGGCGGGTTTGAACGCCAGTCTTTCGGCGTGATCGAACGCTGCCTGCAAATGCGGGCCAGGCTGAACGCCCCCCTCCTGCTGCAACAAGGTGCCGTAGTGTGCAGCAAGCAGTTTGTCCGCATGCCATTCGCTGATGCGCTGCGCGAGCTGCAACCGTTGCACGACGGGGAAATCGCCGGCATCAGCGGGGGAGAACAGCGCCAGATAGCTGGCCTGAATCGCATCTGTCGCCGCTTGTCGGGTAGCTCTGGCCTGAGCCAATGCAGAATTGGGGGCGATCTCTGCCAGCTCAGCCAGCAAATCTTTAGAGAGCAATGTTGCAGTCATACCTTTTCCTCAGCGTGATGTTCGTAGGAGACGGATGCGGGATTGCGGCGTTGCCAGCCCAGCTCCGGGGCAACGTGGCGGGCGATCAATTCAATAGAACGCAGGATGGTGGCGTGCGGCGGATCGATAGAGTGCACCTGGAATGCCAGATCGGTCACTCGCGCCAGCGCGCTGTCTTTTTGCAATGAAGCAATCACCTGCTCCGTGGTGCCAAGGTGCACGTCAAAAGCGCGGATCAACCCATCAAGCGACTCGTCGGACGGCCGGTGGCCACTGGCACGCAGGCGCTCAAGCCCACGGCTCAACCCTTTGGCGGCAAAGTCCCGCGCCTGTTGGCCGTGGTCGGTTACCAATGCGGTGCGCGATCCCATGATGCGCGGCGCAATGCCGGGCGGCAGCGCCGCCAGATAAGCGTCGATAATCGGGTTCTGCAATTCGTCCAGCGGCAAATCCGGCGCATCTGCCGGGCGCGGCTGAGTACGCGACAGCATCAGGCCGTCACCGGCCCGCCCGGCGCGCTCGCCGCCTTCCACCGAAAAGGTCGCCTGCCAGACCCGTTCGGCCAACTGCGGTGCCGCCGGATACAGGCGGTTATCTTCACCACCCAGGGCCTCACCGCGCCAGGCTCGCAGCAGGGTGCTGAAATTGTCGGCAAACACCGTGTGACGCTGTGCGGCGTCGAAACCGAAGGCGCTGAACGAAGAAGGCGTGCCGCCTGCAGCGATACCGACTTCCAACCTGCCGTCGGACAGCAGATCCAGCACCGCAGTGTCTTCGGCCACCCGAATCGCAGACTCCATCGGCAGCGTGATCACCCCGGTGCCGAGCCGGATATGGCGGGTTCGCGCCGCCACCTGCGCCAGAAACACCAGCGGTGAAGGCAGGCCGCCCTCGTCTTCATGAAAATGGTGCTGCGCCACCCAGGCGCTGTCAAAGCCGGCCCGTTCGGCATGCACGATCTGTTCGGTCGCCAGCCGATAACGCTGCTGCGCACTGCCCTGATCCAGCAGCCGGGTGAAAAAACCGAGTCTTTTACTGCTCATAGAATGCATCCTCAATCTGGGGCTGTTCGGCATAAAGCTGACGGCCGGGAATGGCTTCAATCAGCTGACGTGTGTAATCGCTGCCCGGCATGGCGAACAGCTCACCGGTCGCCCCGCTGTCCACCTGCACGCCGCGGTGCAACACCGAAACGCTGTGGGAAATCTGCCTGACCGTGGCCAGGTCGTGTGAGATAAATAAATAGGTCAGCCCCAATTCCTGCTGCAAATCCTGTAGCAACCGCAGGATCTGCGCCTGAACCGTGACATCCAATGCCGAAGTGGCTTCATCCAGCACCAGTACCCGCGGCTGCAGCACCAGCGCCCGGGCGATCGCCACCCGCTGTCGCTGGCCGCCGGAAAGTTCGCGAGGTTTACGGCTCAGCAATTCGTTCGGCAGCGCCACGCGTTCAAACAAATCTCGCACCCGGCGATAGCGCTCGGCCTGGGTCAGCGGCTCGAAATTCAGCAGCGGCTCTTCAATCACCTGATACAACGTCTGGGACGGATCGAGCGAACCGAATGGGTTCTGATACACCAGCTGAATGCGGCGGCGGAACTGGCGCAGCGCTTCGCCCTTCAAGCGCGTAAAGTCGACGCCGTCGATAATGATTTGCCCGGCGTCCGGCCGTTGGAAACCGAGCAGGCAGCGCGCCAATGTGGTTTTACCGGATCCGGACTCCCCCACCAGCGCATGGGTAGTGCCGCCAGGCACGCTGAACGACACCTGATCCAGCGCCCGATAAGTTTTGCCACCGCTACCGGCCAAGGGGAAATCTTTCACCAGTCCATTGACCTGGATCGCCAGCTCCTGCGTGCGGTGACCGGGTTGCGGCACCACTGCACGGCTCAATGAGGGCACGTCAGCAAACAGCCGGCGGGTATAGTCGCTGGCAGGGGCGCGCAGCACCTCGGCAGTCACTCCCTGCTCCTGTACCCGGCCATGGCGAAATACCAGCAGCCGATCGGCGCGTTCCGCCGCCACCGCCAGATCGTGGGTCACCAGCAGCACCGCAGTGCCAAACTCCTGCCGCAGTTCGTCGATCAGATCGAGAATGCGTTTTTGCACCGTGACATCCAGCGCACTGGTCGGCTCATCGGCGATAATCAACGCCGGTTGCAGCGCAATGGCAATGGCGATCAACACCCGCTGTTTCATGCCGCCGGAAAGCTCGTGCGGATACTGACGCGCCCGCAGCTCCGGATGCATCAAACCGACGCGGGTCAACAACGCCACCACCCGCTGCTGCAGCTGCTTGCGCGGCAGCCGACGGTGAATGTTGATGATCTCTGCCACCTGATCGCCAATGGTTTTCACCGGATTGAGTGAGCTGGAAGGATCTTGTGGGATCAAACTGATTTGCGCCCCGCGCACCGCATCCAGACGCTTTGATGACCAGTGGCTGATGTCGGTGCCGTTCAGCCGTATTGCCCCCTGCTCCAGGCGACCGTTTTCCGTCAGCAAACCAATGATTGCCTGCGCGGTGGTGGTTTTGCCGGAACCGGACTCGCCGACCAGCGCCACCACTTCCCCAGGCTGAATGGCAAACGACACCTGATGCACCACCCGCTGATTGCCAGCCGCGCCCTGATAGGCGATCGAAACCTGTTCCAGCTCCAGTACCGGTGGTGTGGCGCTCGCCCGTTGTAATGCGCTCTGAATACTCATACTGGCGTTCTCCCCAATGCGCGGCTGATGCGGTTGGCCGCCAGAACCACCGCCACGACCGCCAGCCCCGGGAAGGTGGTTAGCCACCAGGCGGTGGAAATATAGTTGCGCCCTTCGGCGATCAGCAGCCCCCACTCTGGCGTCGGCGGTGGCGTGCCGTAACCCAGGAAGCTCAAGGTAGCAATCGCCAGAATCGCGCTGCCGAACTGCAATGCCGAGAAGGCAATTACCGAGGTTAACGAGTTCGGCAAAATGTGCCGCCACAGCACCGCCCAGAAGGTACCGCCGCTGCCATAGGCCGCCTCGACGTAATCGCTGTGGCGTACCCGCACCACCTCGGCGCGCGCCAGGCGGGCAAAGTTCGCTACCGAGGTAATCCCCACGGCGATGGCGGCATTTACCGTGCCGAAGCCCAGCAAAATAATGATGCTCAACGACAGCAGCAGACCGGGAATCGACAGCAACACGTCGACAAGGCGCATCACCGCGTCATCCGCGATGCCGCCCACCGCACCGGCAATCAGCCCCAGCGCGGTGCCCAACAGCAGGCCTAAAGCGACCGCCACCAGCGCGGCGGACAGCGTCTGCGAAGCGCCATAAACAATGCGCGCATAGAGGTCGCGCCCCAGTTGATCGGTGCCCAACCAATGTTCGCCCCCCGGTGCCAAACGCTGCGCCCCGGCAATGCCTTCGGTGCCGCTGTAGGCCGTGAACAGCTGCGGTGCCAGCGCCCACAGCACCGCGATGGCAATCACCGCCCAGGCCAGCAACAGCGTCAGCGGTACACGACGGCGGCGCGGACGGTGCGTTGGCAAAGTGCCTTCGCTTTCCACCGCGCCCAGATCGCGCTCCGGCACGCTGGATTTCTCAAAGGAGATACTGCTCATACGGCGGCTCCTGTATGGGTTTTCAATCGCGGATCCAGCAGCGGGAACAGCAGATCCACCAGCAGATTGAGGGTGACGAAAGCGGCGGCGGAAATCACCACGATCGCTTGCAGCACCGCGACGTCCTGATTCAGTACCGCCTGCAAGGTGAGTTGCCCCAGCCCGCTGCGGCCAAACACGGTTTCGGTGATCAAGGCGCCGGCGATCAGTTCGCCGAGTAAAATACCGGCGATGGTCAGCACCGGCAGCATGGCGTTACGCGCCACGTGCCGCCACAGCACCCGGCTGCGGCTGGCGCCTTTGGCACGGGCCACGGCGACAAAGGGTTGGGTTTGTACCTGGTCGATACTGCGGATCAGGATCTGCGCCAGCGGGGCGGAAATCGGTATTGCCAGCGTCACAATCGGCAGGATCAGCCCTTCCCACTCCCCCGGATTGATCACCGGGATCAGCTTGAGCCGAAAAGAAAACAGCTGGATCAGCACAATGCCCAACCAAAAGGTCGGCACCGAGACAAACAGCGATGGCAGCGACTGCAGCAATGACCTCAGCCAGCCAAAGCGGGTCAAATTGGAGATAAAGGCCAACGCCAACGCCAGGATCAGCGCCAGCGAAAACCCCAATAGCGCCAGTTGCAACGTGGCGGGCAAGTTGGTGGCCAACAGCTCCGTCACCGGCACGCCGGCCTGAATGGAATAGCCGAGATCCCCGCGCAGCACGTTGCCCAGCGCATGCAGATACTGCTGCCACAGCGACACATCGGCGCCATAGGCCGCGCGCATATCGGCGATCTGCGCCGGGCTGAGGCCCATGTCCGGGTTCTGAAACTTAATCAGAATGGCATCACCCGGCAGCACCTGCAGTAAGATAAACGACAGGCTAAAGGTCGCCCACAGCACCAGCAGCGCCTGCCCGATACGCCGTGCCAGATATCGGCTCATCATGGTCTCCTCAGCGTTTTTCCAGCCATGCGCCGTAGAAACTCGGGCGGCCGACCGCTTCAAAACTTACGCCCTTGAGATAAGGCGCTCCGGCAAACACCTGCGGCTCTTCGAAGAACGGGATCACGTAGGCCTGATCGAGCAGGTAGTTTTGCGCTTCGCCGGCAATCTGCAGGCGTTTTTGGGCATCCACCTCTGAATCGATGCCCAGCAGCAGCGCGTTCAGCTTGTCATCTTTAAATGCGCTGTTTTTGCCCGTCCCGCCTTGCTGCAACAGCGCATCGCGGTTGGTCGGGTAGAACTGACTTTTAGTCACATCCGGATCGGCCCGTCCTACTTCCACCACCGCCGCCGGGGTTTTCTGCGGATCCAGGTTATCCGCCACCTTGCTGCCGGCGTCGCCCGCCAGAATGTTCAAGCGCGCGCCAACTTTGCCCCACTGCTGCGAAACCAGCTGTAGCACCGCCTTGTTCTGCGGTTGCGGCAGCGATTCATAAACGTTCAACAACAGTTTTTTGCCATCCTTCTCACGCAGACCGTCGCCGCCCTTCTTCCAGCCGGCTTCATCCAGCAGACGGTTAGCCAGATCCGGGTCGAATTTCAGTTTGGCGGAAAGATCGACAAAACCGGCGGCGGAAGAAGCAATCACCGATTTGGCCTGCGGATAGTTAACGGAGAACAGCGTCTCGACGATCTGCTTGCTGTCGGTGGCGTGCAGCAATGCCTGACGCACGCGCAGGTCGCTCACCAACGGGTTGTCCGGCCGGAAGGCCACGCTGTCATTGACGCCGCGCGTTGGGGCGGCGTAGATAGTGAAACCCTGATCCTGGGTTTGTTTCTCGTCATAGGCCTGGATCTGCCGAATAAAGTCCGCCTGCCCGGCCTGCAATGCGCCAATACGTACGCTGTCTTCGCCGGTCACGATCACCTTGATACCGTCCAGATTGGCGCGCCCCTGCTGCGTCAGCCTGGCCGGGCCCCAGCGGTAATCTTTGCGCACGCTGAGATCCACTTCGCGCCCCAGCGTTTCGGCACTGACCACGAATGGGCCGGAGCCGATGATATGGCGCGCGTCACCCAATTCGTCATAATTACGGTTTAAGGTGCTGAGAGAAACCAGCCCTGACCCTATGGTGGCAGTACCCTGCAGGAAACCCGGCGAAGAGCGCTTGAAGTAGAACTTCACGGTCAAGGGATCGATCACTTCACTGTGGTCATAGTTATTGATCACCTCGGAGACCGGCAGACGTTTCTCTTTGTTGCCCAGGCCATAGGTATCGAAGTTCTTCGCCACCGCGTTGGCGTCCAGCGGCGTACCGTCCGAGAAGGTCACGCCCGGCCGGAGCTTGAAGGTGTATTCGGTTTTGTCGGCATTACTGCTCCAGGATTCGGCGATCCACGGCTCAATCTCCAGCGTTTTGGGGTTCTGGTAGGTCAGCTTGTCGGTGATCTGGTTGAGGATGCCGCCGTTGGGGTAGAAGCCGCCGGAAGGCGGATAAAGGTTGGTGTGCGCCTGCTGTTCCAGGTAGATCAGCGTGCCGCCCTGCACCGACGCCAGCGCCGGAGTAGCCGCCACCGTCAAGCCCAATGCCACTGTTATTCCGCTGGTTAATCTATTGAAAGAGAACTTAAACATAGTGTGCCACGCCTTCTTTATTTCGGAATGTTATGGATTAGATAACAAACCAAATCGGCGGGGAGTTGAACGAACTAATTTCGCTAACCTATGGCGGAAAATGCACAAGGCAGCGACGGTTGGCAGAATGGGTGTTTTGTTATAACGTATCAGAAATCACATCGGGGAGACGAAAATGAAAATTCAGCTTTCGCTGTTGTTCCTTGGCCTGTTGGCCGGTCGGGCCGCCGCGTTTCAGTCCAAGGTGCCCGAGCCACAGCCTGAACAGGCGCGCGCAGCGGAAAACAGCCTGGAGAATATGTTTTACGGTTTTCACGCGATGGACGCGCAGGCGGTCAATATCGGTACCTGCGCCGCGCTGCCGCAGGCGGGATGCCAGTGCGCGTTCTGCACCATGCTGCGGCAGGCCGGGCCGGCGAAATAGCCACCCGGACGACGTTTTAATCTAGCGCGTACTGAACAATCAACTGGCCTTTTTTCACTTTGAGCGCCGTGATGTTTACCGCGCCCAGCTCCGCCAGCGAGGGCACATGGGTACCGCCGCAGCCATAGGTCGGCAGTTCGCCAAATCCCACCTGCCGCAGGCCGTCAACCGCCACCTGTCTGCGCAGAAGGTCTGCCGCAATCAGCCTTGCCAGCTCCGCCTGAAGAAAATCCTGATCCAGCGTTTGTGGCTCCGCGCCCGGAGTGAAAGTGATCCGCCCTTCGCCCGGCCAGTGGTGCGCCTTCACCGGTTGCCAGCCGCGGGTTTCCCCCAGCCAGCCGATCAGATGCCCGGCGGAGTGCCAACGGGTATGCAACCGCCGCTGTTCGCCATCAATCTGCACGCTCACCGGCCCGGCGGCCAACGGCTCGGCGGTGAAATGCAGCACCTTGTCGCCCTGCTGCGCCACGCGTAGCACCGGGATGCCGCCAAGCTTACCGCCGTCGGCCGGTTGTCCGCCGCCCTGCGGGTGAAACAATGTGGCGTCCAGCTCTATCGCGTATCCACCCTCTTCCATCGGGGTACAGGCCAGCACCTGCGCTGCGCCCTGTAATTCGTCGCTGTAATAATAAAGCCGTTCGGTCATGGTTTTTCTCCTGATTAGAGAGCCCATTATATTCATGCCATAATCAAAGGATAATCCGTCAAT
Organism: Serratia sp. GW822-FHT06D09; assembly: GCF_058799515.1. Taxonomy (NCBI): domain Bacteria; kingdom Pseudomonadati; phylum Pseudomonadota; class Gammaproteobacteria; order Enterobacterales; family Yersiniaceae; genus Serratia; species Serratia sp. GW822-FHT06D09. Next base: position 210,429 of record NZ_JBXALO010000003.1, on the reverse strand, counting down.
AACACAATGGACCTTTGCGCTGTGAGCACAAATCTCTCTCATTCGCTGCTGGCCGAAATGGCCGTGTTTGTCCAGGTGGTGGAGAGCGGCAGTTTTTCCGCCGCCGCCCGTCGACTGGGCACATCCCCCTCTGCCGCCAGCCGCAGCGTGGCTAAACTGGAACAGGCATTAGCATTGCAACTGCTACACCGCACCACGCGCAAATTGCGGCTAAGCGAACAGGGCGAAGAAGTATTTCAACGCTGCCGCAGTATGCTGGACGCCGCGCACTCGGTGATGGAGTTCAGCGGGCGCGGTGCAGTAGAGCCTGAAGGGTTGGTCAGCGTCAGCGTGCCCAAGGCGGTAGGGCGCTATGTGCTGCACCCGCATATACCGGCGTTTTTACGCCGCTATCCCAAAGTCGACGTTCGCCTGCGGCTGGAAGACCGCTATATGGATTTGATTGATGATCGGGTCGATCTGGCACTGCGCATCACCGAACGCCCTTCCCCTGGGCTGATTGGCCGCCAACTGATGACCATCGACCACCTGCTGTGCGCCACACCGGCTTATCTGGCACAGCAGGGAACGCCGCGGCATCCGCAGGATTTGGCGCAGCACAGCTGCATTTATCTGGGTGAAACACCGAACGACGCCCGTTGGAAATTCCGCCAGGCCGGGAAAACGGTGACGGTCAACGTACGTGGGCGCTACGCCGCCAACCATACCGGCGTAAGGCTGGATGCGGTGAAACAGCACATTGGCATTGGCAGCCTGCCGTACTTTACCGCCCGTCAGGCGCTGGACGACGGCGAAGTGGTGCAGGTGCTGCCGCAATGGGACTTCCTCAGCAGTTACCACGGCGGGCTGTGGTTGCTGTATGCCCCCAATCAGTACCTGCCGCCCAAGCTGCGGGTGTTTATCGACTATCTGGTGGCCTGCCTGGCGAAAGAGCCGCAGCTAAAGCGCCTTGCGTAAGGTGATATTGATACGGTGCGGCCCCACCAGCGAATGGTAGCCTTCCTTGATCGGCATAATGCCGTGAAAACACAGCCGCGACGGGCCGCCCCACACCACCACGTCGCCGTGCGCCAAAGGAATGCGCTGGGCCCGATCGCTACGTTGCATGCCGCCGAACTGGAATACCGCCGGCAGCCCGAGGGAAACGGAAACGATCGGCGAGCCGAAATCATGCTCGTCTTTGTCCTGATGCAATGACAGCTTGCTGCCCGGATCGTAGCGGTTCATCAGGCAGGAATCCGGTACAAACGGGGCAAAGCCCGCCTGCTGTGCCGCTTCATCCGCCAGCGCCATCAGGATATCCGGGATCGGCGGCCAACGTTTGCCGCTGCGCGAATCGCGCTCCGAATAGCGGTAACCGCGGCTGTCGCTGCTCCAGCCGTTACCGCACCAGCTCATCGCCACCGACATCACATGACCGCCCGGCGTAGTCATGTGCCGCCAGGGCACCTGAGCAATCACCCCATGCACCGCCGCCAGCAGTTCTGGGCCGTGATCGCGCACAAAACCGTGCATCACCACCGCGCCTGGCGCAATCTGTTCCCGCCACGGCGGCGGCACGGAGTCTTCAAAAAGATCGAGGGTCATGACAAAACACCTGTATTAATACACAGTATTTATTTTAACTTGCCGTTGGCGATTGTCCAGCCTGATGCGCCGCATTGTTGTTAGCGCTACACTTCTCTAGAGTAGCGGCAATAAAATCAATAACTTTTCAGGATCGCATGTGATTAAAGGGATCGTTCTTTCCGTCATCGCCTCGGTATTGTTCGGCGTGATGTATTACTACACCTCTACCCTGACCCCGCTTGACGGCGAGCAAGTCTTTGGCTGGCGTACTCTGCTGACGGTGCCGTTTTTGACGCTGTTTATGGTGCTTTCCGCCGACTGGCGCAAGGTCAGCGAGACCTTGAGTTGGATAAAACAGCGGCCGCGCCGCCTGCTGTTTCTGCCGCTGAGTTCGGCGCTGCTGGGGGTTCAGCTCTGGCTGTTTCTCTGGGCACCGCTGCACGGCAAGGCGTTGGAGGTATCGCTCGGCTATTTCCTGCTGCCGCTGACCATGGTGCTGGCAGGACGCCTGATCTTCCGCGATCGCCTTTCGCTGCTGCAAAAACTGGCGGTCAGCTGCGCCATTATCGGCGTCGGCAACGAGTTGTATCAGGTCGGCGGCGTGTCCTGGACCACCTTGCTGGTGGCGCTGGGCTACCCGGTGTACTTTATCCTGCGTCGCCGTTTCGGCACCGACAACCTGGGTGGCTTGTGGTGTGAGCTAACGCTGATGCTGCCGGTCGCCGCCTGGTTCGCTTTCGGGGGCAACGGGCCACTGGCGGCGTTGAGCATCAGCCCGGCACTTTATTGGCAAATCCCGCTGTTGGGGGTGATCAGCGCCGCTGCGCTGGTGTGCTATATCCTGGCCAGCCGTCTGCTGCCGTTCAGCCTGTTCGGCCTGCTGAGCTATGTGGAGCCGGTGCTGTTGGTGGTGGTGGCCTTGCTGCTTGGCGAGAGTATCGGCCGGGATGAATGGCTGACCTATATTCCTATCTGGCTGGCGGTGCTGCTGTTGGTGTCGGAAGGGGCCAGCCACCTGCTGCGCCGCAGGCGAATCCACCGGAAAATGTGACAGTGCAACGCCGAATTCTTGGCTTTATTTTATTGATTTATAAATAAATAAAAGTTGTGACATCGTCACCTTGTTGCCAGTAACGGCCGCAGAAACGGCGACCTGCATGGCACTGCGGCGTAAGGGTTTTGAGCAGTTCCAATTCGAACGTCTGTCGTTGCGTATCCAGCGTGACCAGGCGTGCGTCAAGAAAGTCAAAATAGCAGCGCACCTGCGGATATAGCGCTTTGAACAGGCTCTCTTTGGCGGAAAAGGCCAAGGTCAGCAGGTGGTTAAATGGCTGTAAATGAGCGTGCAGTTGGGCAGATTCCGCCTCGCTAACGATCGCTCGCTGCAGCTCCTCCGCACGCGCGGCGGGAATGAGCGTTTCAACGTCCAGCCCCACGCCGCCCACCCCGGTTTCCGGATGCACCGCGCAAAGCGCTGTGCCTGCATTATGACTGAGCGCACCGGCGATACCCTGCGGCCACTGCGGTGCCCGGTCTTCGCCGCGCAACAGCGTGAAATCCGCAAAACCCAGCGGTGCCAACAAGGTCCGCGCCAGATAACGCCCGGCCAGATATTCCGCCCGCCGCTTTGGAACCGCACGCGCCAGATGTTCGGGGAGCGCCATGCCAATGGCAGCGAAACAGTCATCCTGGTAGTGCGCCACAGAAAAGCGGCAACGGGCAACCTGCCCCGGGTAATCGTCCAGGTTCAACCGTTCAAAGGTGGGAATAAAAGAAGAGAACACGGGTTGTCCCTATTGGGTGTGCTGCAATGACACTTCAGTTTTTGCCTTCGGCATCACGACATAAAGCTTGCAGTTGAATCAATAACTCAGGTAGCGCTGTTTGCACCGTAGCCCAAACAACATCGAGGTTGATATCGAAATAACCATGTGCGATTCGATTACGCATGCCCCGCATACTACGCCACGGCACTTCAGGGTGTTGCTGAGTGAATTGCTCGTTATTGTCCATCACTTTAGAGGCAGCTTCACCTATGATAATCAAACTCATTATTACTGCTTGTTGAGTGCGTTTATCATCGAGAAAGTCCACCTGGCATACACCTTCAACAAAACTGCAAGCATCTGACGCCGCCTGCATCATATGATCCAGGTAATCCCCAAGACGGTTGTCTTTCATACGGGTTGCGCCTCGGCAAGCACCTTGGCCCTAAATTTGAACGGTAAATCGGCGGGCGTTAAGAGATCAACCTGAATGCCCAACAAAGTCTCTAGCTCTGCCTGTAAGCCCCCCAAGTCGAACATCGTTGCGCCAGGCAACGCGTCTACCAGCAAATCGAGATCGCTACCGTCATCATCAGTTCCATGCAGTACCGAGCCAAATACCCGAGGATTTGCCGAACGAAACTGCCCCACCATTTCGCGAACGGCTTGGCGTTTTTCAGCAAGTACGATGGATGGCCGCATTGGTTAGCTCTCCCAGACAGGACTTATTGAAATGCTAGGTGATCCTCGGAGGGGTTTCAAGCCTAATCATTCTTGCCCTTGCCTCTCCCCCGTTACTGAGGGAGAGGCACGACGGGATTACAGAATCCCTTTCATGGTTTTTTCGAAGTCGCTCCAGGCGCAGTAGCCCTGCTTATCGATTGGGCAGCCTTTTAACGCCATCGTCACGCGCTGTGGCGGGGTTTTCAGCGTTAGCGGAGTGGCATTGCGCAACTGGTCGGTGGATTGATACACGTACTCGATTTTCAGCAAATCGCGATCGTTTTTCTTATCGTGCCAGCGCTGGAACACCAGCTTGCCGCCAATCGGCGTTTTCTCATATTGATGCGGCAGTTGGTACGGCTTGAACTCCATCGCCGACAGCAGCGAGGCAATGTTGGAGTCGTGACCCACCAGCACCGTTACCTTCGGCGAATCCGGCTTGCGTTCGCCAATCAATGCGCCGTTGATATACGTCAGCAGCGGTTTGGCCACGTTTTGCGCCACTACCGGCGAGGTAAACAGCGAATCCTGATAGCCGTCCTTCAGCTGCGCCAACTGTTTCCACTGCTGTGGCGTGGTGATTTTGCCCCAGGCCACGTCCTTCATCGGGAAGCCTTCGTAATATTGCAGCATAAAGGCGTCCACCAGCGAGTTCCCTACCCGCAGCGGCCCGGCCACACCCGGCTCTTTGCCCGGCACCGCGCTCATTTTGCTGGCTTCTTTGGTCAGATCGCAGTGCTTGTCGGTTTTACAGGCGCTGGAATCTTTGTAATCGATGATTTTTTCTAATTGCTTGTAGGAGGCGTCCAGCTTCAACGAGGCCAGTTCGGCGTTCATTGCCCCCAGAGCCTGCTGATTGAAAGCTTCGCTGTTGTCAGTGATGATCGGGTTAAAGGTGGGATCCATCTCCCCCATTTTGTCCTGATGATGCACGCTGACGTCACAACCGGGGAAAGCACCGTTGGTAAAGAACTGCGCGGTCGCCACCGTGCGTTGCAAACTGTTGGCATAGACGTAAACGCTGCCGGCGGTCGGGCAGCCTTCCTGCGGCAATACTCCGGTTTGCTTGAGCCACGCATTGAAGTAGTGGCCCATATACACTTCCAGCACCCCGCCCTTGGTGGTCAGCAGACCACCCGGCGTGTCCCAGGCCGGCCAGGCTTTAGGGGTGGACTGCGCCAATACGCTGCCGTTGTTGGCCAGCGGCGCACGCAGGTTATGGCGGCTCATCACCAGCACCTGATCCAATTGATAGTCGTTGGTTTCCGCCAAGGCAGTCCCGGTCATAAATAACGGCAAGCACAGCAATAAAGTTTTTCTTTTCATCCGCAGAGGCTCCAGGATTGTGATTATTTTTAATGTGTTAGCTATTGCTTCGCTATCATGGAGAGGTTAACGCCGAAAGTGTGTGATGAGCATCACAGGGAAAGGTCTGCTCAGCGGCCCTTCGCCGAGGGCCGCTGATAATTTAGAAAATCACATCCACAAACGCATGATCGGCCAGCCGATCAACAACAGCGCGGCGATGTACACCACGCCCAGAATACCGCCCATCCGCCAGTAGTCTTTCGACTTCACGTAGCCACAGCCGTAGATGATAACCCCAGGACCGGTGGCGTACGGCGTCAGCACGCCCATGATGCCGATCGACAGCACCAGCAGCATCGACAGCTGCTCCATAGGCACGCCCGGCAGGCCTTTACCGACGGCAAGGATCACCGGCAGCAGGGTTGCCGTGTGCGCCGACAGGCTGGCGAACAGGTAGTGAGCGAAGTAGAACACCAGGACCAGCGCCACGACCGTCATATTCGGCGAGAATCCGTCCAGATGGGTGCTCATGGTCAGCGCGAACCAGTCGATAAAACCGGAGCGCGTCAGGCCGTTGGCCATCACCACCAGCGTCGCCAGGTTCACCAAGGTGTTCCAGGCGCTGGAGTATTTGGTGATGTCCTTCCACGACACTACGTGCAAGGCCAGCATCAGCGATACCGCCAACAAACAGACCGTGGTGGCATCCAATATCTTGCCGCCAAACACCCACAGACACAGGCTGAGCAGCACCAGGCCAATCAGCGTGTACTCCTTGCGCGTCAGCTTGCCCATTTCCCCCAGCGCGCTATTGGCCCAGGAAGCGACTTCGCTGCTGTGCGTAACGCCCGGTTTGTACAGGTAATAGGAAATCAACGGCGCAATCACCAGCAGCAGCAGACCGACCGGCAGGAAGGCCAGGAACCACTGCATCCAGCTGATATGCACGCCGGCGATTTTGCTGACGAACTCGATACCCAGCACGTTAGGCGCGGCGCCGGTGACAAACATCGAGGAGCTGATGCTGGTCCCGACCACCATCATCCACATCAGGTAACCGCCGATGCGCCGTGAGGAGGGATCGTTGGGGAAGGAATCAAACAGCGGCGGCAGGTTTTTCACCACCGGGAACACGGTGCCGCCGGTACGGGCGGTGTTGGACGGGGTAAAAGGCGCCAGCAGGATGTCGATGATCACCACCGCATAACCGAGCGTCAGGGTACGCTTGCCCATAAACTTCACCAAAAACAGCGCAATGCGTCGCCCCAGCCCGGTGGCTTCGTAGCCGAGCGCAAAGATAAATGCGCCGAACACCAGCCAGACGGTGGTGCTGGAGAATCCGGCCAGCCCCCATTTCAGCGCCTCTTTACCGGCCTTGAAGCCCGGCTCCGCTAATTCCTGCGCCCCGAACAGCACCCAGTTGGCGCTCAGCACGCTGAGGGTCACGGCGATAAAGCTGATCGCCGTCGCCGGGATCGGCTCCAGGATCATGCCGACAATCATCGCCACAAAAATGGCGAAGTAGCGCCAGGCCTGCGGCGGCATGCCGTCGGGCGTGGGTATCCAGAGCAGGATCGCCAGCACCAACAGCGGCACCAGCGCTTTCCAGATTTTTTCCTTGGTTTCGGACATAAGTTTCTCCTGAAGACGGGTTATTTTTTTAGCTATGCCCTAGGGATTCCAAGTTGTGGCTTGAAAGGCGGCGGGCTTAGTGGAATTCGGTAATTGCGCCAGCAGCCAGGTGACGATCAACAGATCGGCACTGCCACCTGGGCTGAGATTGCGGTGAATGCACTCGGCGTCGAACTGCCGCAGGCGTGCTATGCCCTGCTTGCCCTGGGCTCCCCCCTGCGCAAGCAGTTCGCCGGCACGCCGCTGCAACCAACGCAGGCCTTCGAGACCGCCGCGTGAGGCGACGTTGGTGTCATCGTTGTTGGCCATTAGCCACAGCAGGCTGTCCATCAGCGCCGTTTGCTCATCGCACCCGTCGTTCAGCCGTTGCAGGTACAGCGGCAGCGCACCGTTAATCACCCGCTCGAAGCCGGACTCTGCCTCGCCGCGCGCGCCGCTCAGGCCGTGTTGGGCAAACAGCCTTTGGCCGGCGGTCTGCAACGCATTGCGCTGTTGCAGCTCGCGTGCCACCAGCCCACGACACATCGACGCCACTTCGGCGCACAGCGTGGCGGCGTCAATAGGTTGCGGCCTCTGGGACAGGCGACCGAAAGCGGTGCACAGCAGACCGAGGGAAAATACGCTGCCTTTATGGGTGTTGACGCCACCGGTGGCCTGGAACATGTGGTTTTCGCAGGCCAGCCCCAGCGGACGCAGCCTGACCAACTGCTCGGCAGCCGGGCAACGGGCGTCTTCCTGCCCCTGACGGACAAAGCGCGGCAACCAGATGCCGATAGCGCGGGCGCTGCGGTAAAAATGACCGATGTTCATGTCCCGGTGGGCACCGTTGTTGTGGCGATCCACCAGCCCCGGTTTGGGCGTCAGGTTCACTTCGACCAACAGGGCGCGGTAGGCGGCATGGGCAAAGCCACTGACCGGCGCCGATGGGCTACACCGGGCGAGTTCAACGGGTTGAGAGCGCATCATTGAGCATCCTTTCCATTTCCTGCAGCAGCTGTTCGCTGCTGTGTCGCCGCTGACGGGCGCAGATTTTGGCCGGCTGGCTGCACAGCAGGCAGCGGCGCTCCGCCAGCCCCAGATCGCGGCGCGATAAAATACGGCCCTCGGGATCCAGCACGTCGATATCCCACAGCCGACCTATCGGCTGCTGAACCTCCAACTGCATGGCGCAGTCTTTCACCCGTTGGGCATCGGCCTGCAGCGCCATAAACCCTTCGCAACCGGTGGAAAGCGCCAGCGCTTCCGCCTGCAGGCAGTGCCAGTTTTGCGCATGCCCCATTTGCTGCAGTGCCTGCCAGCCGAGGTTGAAGATGTTGCGGGTCAGGGCACTGTCTTTTACCGCACCGGGCACCACCAGCGTCAGCACCAGCAGCGTGGAAGCGTGCTGAGCCTGCCACGCCTGCTGCCGTGCCTGGCGGCACTCGCGGCTGGTCAGCAGTTCCGGCAGGCTGACGGCGCGGTTGGCGGCCAGTTCAGGAGGGACGCAGGTCATCACGTTACTCCGCCACCTGATGCACCACGTCGATCACCGAACCGTCGCGATAACGCACGACCGCCACCACTTTGTCGGTGAAGGCGATCGGCTGCGGTTCGCCGGTCAGCAACAGCGCACGCTGGCGTAGCCAGTCGATGCCAACCACCGGCAGCCCGGCCTCTTGCAGCCGCTGCGCCAACTCCGGCCGCGCCGGGTTAACGGCAATACCGTGATCGGTAACCAAAATGTCGATGCTGGAGCCCGGCGTGACGCAGGTGGTCACCTGCTCGACCAGCGTTGGAATGCGCCCGCGCACTAGCGGTGCGACGATGATCGCCAACCGTGCCGCCGCGGCGGTGTCGCAGTGACCGCCAGAAGCCCCGCGCAGCACGCCGTCGGAACCGGTCAGCACGTTGACGTTGAAGCCGGTATCGATTTCCAGTGCGCTTAGCACCACCACGTCAAGCCGGTCGACCGAAGCGCCCTTCGAACTGAAGTTGGCATACTGATTGGCGCTGATTTCAATGTGGTTGGGATTGCGCGCCAACGACATCGCCGCCGCACGGTCAAAACTCTGCACGTCCAGCAGGCGAGCAATCAGCCCTTTTTCATGCAGATCCACCATGGTTGAGGTAATGCCGCCGAGGGCGAAACCGGCGCGAACGCCACGCGCGCGCATTTTGTCTTCCAGAAAACGCGTCACCGCCAACGAAGCCCCACCGGTGCCGGTTTGCAGCGAGAAACCTTCGGTAAAGAAGCCGGAACCGGCAATCACTTCGGCGGCGCGGCGGGCAATCAGTAATTCACGCGGGTTAGAGGTCATGCGGGTGGCATCGGCACCGATCTTGTCGGCGTCCCCCACTCGCTCGAGTTGAACAATCAGATCGACCCGATCCTGCGCCAGGCTGGCCGGATGATGCGGATAAGGCAGGATCGCTTCGGTCAGCAACACCACGGTGCCTGCGGTATCGGCATCCACTTTGGCGTAGCCCAACGAACCGCAGCAGGCTTCGCCGCTGTAGCCGTTGGCATTGCCAAATTCGTCGCAGGCCGGAACCCCGAGGAAAGCGACGTCTATCGCCAGTTCACCGGACTCGATCAGGTTGACGCGGCCACCGTGGGAGTGAATTTGTACCGGTTCGGCCAGCAGGCCGCGTGAGATGGCATCCGCCAGCGGGCCGCGCAGGCCGGAGGTGTAAATGCGGCTCACCACCCCGTTGCGGATATGGCCGACCAGCGGCGCATGGCATTCGCTCAGCGAGCTGGAGGCCAGCGTCAGGTTGCGGAACCCCATCGCCGCCAGCGTTTCCATCACCTGATTCAGCGCCAGATCGCCGCCGCGAAACGCATGGTGGAAAGAGATGGTCATTCCGTCCTGCAAACCGCTGCGGCGTACCGCCTGTTCCAGCGTATCGCAGCGTTTGATATCGCGCGGCTTGCGCGCCTGCAGGTTGGCCTTGGAGGCATCCTGATAGCAGCGCAGGTCCGCCAGGTTGTTTAGGGTCATCAGTCGTTGTTGGCGTTTCATTATGCTTCCTCTCCGTGCTGAACCGACGCTTCGCGGATGCCGGAAAGCGCTGCGCGTTGCAATACCAGCCGCGCGCGTTCAATCACCGGGCTGTCGACCATCTTGCCGTTGAGCGACACTACCCCGCGCCCTTCCTGCTCAGCCGCTGCCGCGGCATCCACCACCCGCTGGGCGTGAGCCACTTCTTTGGCGGTTGGCGCATACAGGTTGTGCAGCAGTTCAATTTGCCGTGGGTTAATCAGGGATTTGCCGTCGAAACCGAGCTGTTTGATCAGCGCCGCTTCCTGCAGGAAGCCGGTTTCGTTATTGGCATCGGAATACACGGTGTCGAACGCCTGAATGCCCGCGGCACGCGCCGCCTGTAATATCGAGCAACGCGCAAACAGCAGCTCAATACCCTCCGGCGAACGTTCGGTACGCAGGTTGCGCACGTAGTCTTCCGCGCCGAGCGCGATGCCGATCAATCGCGGTGAGGCATGGGCGATGGCGACCGCCTGGGTGATCCCCGCCGCCGACTCAATCGCCGCCAGCAGGCCGGTACTGCCCACCGGACGCCCGCAGTCGGCTTCGATGGCGGCAATTTCGCGATCCATATCCACCACGTCCTGCGCGCTGTCGGTTTTCGGCAGGCGCACGATGTCCGCCCCGCCGCGCACTACCGCCTGCAGATCCGCCAGCCCGTAGGCGGAATCCAGCGCGTTGACGCGCACAATGGTTTCCACTTCCTGATACAGCGGGTGTTGCAACGCGTGATACACCAACCGCCGCGCGGCGTCTTTTTCGCGCAGGATCACCGAGTCTTCCAGATCGAACATCAGCGCATCGGCCTGATAGATAAAGGCGTTGCTCACCATGGCCGCATTGGCACCGGGCACGAACAGCATGCTGCGGCGCAGACGGTGTTTATTCAGCGTTTTCATGATGCGCCCCCCATGGCTGTAGGCCGTTGTCGCTGGCGCGCATCAGCGCGGTTTCCAGCCGGGCCCGCAGCACGCAGTCGAGCGCGCCTTTGTCGTCGACCATCACCTGCACCGGCTCCACCTGATAACGTTGCAGCACCTCCAGCAACGTTTGGCGGATGGCTTCGCCGAACTGTTTCTCTACGCTGCTGGCGATCAGCAGATCGTGTTCCGGCCCCTCGGCGGGGGCGATGCGCACCATGACATCGCTGGATTCCAGCGTGCCGGCCATTGCTTCTCGGATAATTTTCATCTTTCACCTGATTGTGCGGATTCAAAGGGGTGTGCCGCCGGCTTGGCCCGGCGCTGCGTTTGCAAATCTTGCAGGTAATACAGGGTGTCCGGCGGCACCAGCGGCGCGGCGGCGTGAAAGTCCCCGGCGGCCAGCAGCTTGCGCACCCAGGAGGCGGAGATCGCCGTGCCCTGATATTGCAAACGTTCGATTTCCACCAGCGCGATCGGCGGGCTGGGTAGCGCAGGGGTTTCCAGCCAATAACGCATATCGCGGTTGTACTTGGCGGTGACCGCGCAGAAAGGCTCGTTGCCGACGAAGCGGTGGGTAATGCCCAACGCGGGCGCCAGATACTGGCGGAAGATCTTCAGATCGATTTCGGTGTAGCAGTCGTCGGCAATACCTTGATCTTTAATGAAGTAACAGGGGAAGGTGGCGCGTGAAATGACGTATTGCGACCCTTCGTGCACCGTCAGGTTAGGAATGTCTGCGGTGCCCGCCAGCACCAGCCGCCGCCGATCTTCATAGCTGAAGCGCGAGGTATTTTCCTTGACCAAAAACAGGTGCAGCCAGTCGCATTGCGCAGCGGCCTGGCGCACCAGGTATTGGTGGCCGCGGGTAAAGGGGTTGGCGTTCATCACGATACTGCCGATGGTGGTGCCCGGCCGGCGCTGGCCCGCTAACTGAGCGGCATAGCGTTTAAGCCGGCACGGGCTGTTTTCCATCAGCACCACGATGCCCGGTACCCGGGCGATGGGGTAGAAACCGCATTGCTGGAACAGCGGCTCATTTTGGATTTTGGTGTAGATAAACAGCTGGGTGTGATGGCGTTCATAAGCCAGATTCACCAGCTCCGTTGCCAACGTCAGCCCCAAACCTTCGCCGCGCATTTGCGGGCTGATGGCGACGCATTTGATAATATTGTCGGCAATGCCGCCGCAGGCGACCAACTTATCGTTTTGCGTCACGGTAATAAATATTTCAACCGTGGTGTCAATATTCAGATCGTTACTGCGCAGGAAAGCATTAATCTGCGCGATACTTTTATGATCGGACCTTTTGACTCGATTAAATAGGGTGTCGCCCAACATAACACGCTCTCTGGGTTAACTATTAAATAACAAAATAAATACAAAAAAGAGTGTCAGTTAACATTTATCACAGGAATTAAAACCTTAAAAACCATGGAGATAAATCCAACAAGGACACTTAATGAAACAATGGTAAACAGAAAAAAATAGCGAATTATTGACCTATTTCACAAACCCCTTTCGGTTAATAAGTTATTTAATGTTCTTTATTTACTTAATTATTTTTATGGTGTTTATTATTGAGATAATCTTTATTTTACGCGGCAATTAACTTACATTTTCGTAGCATATTGATCGCAATCTGCAAGACGACGGGGAGACGGGATTCACTATGGAATGGCTGAATATACTGATCGTCGAAGACGAAACGCCGCTGGCAGAAATGCACGCGGAATTTATCCGGCAAAACGGCGGCTGCCGACAAATCTGGTTGGCGGGTACCCTGGCGCAGGCCCGTACCATGGTCGAGCGCTTCAAGCCGGATCTGATCCTGCTGGATAACTTCCTGCCCGACGGCCAGGGCATTGAGCTGCTGCGCGAACTGACGCTGAGCGGTTATGCCGGCGGTATCGTCTTTATCACCGCCGCCAGCGACATGGATACCGTGGCCGAAGCTCTGCGCTACGGGGTGTTCGATTACCTGATCAAACCGCTGGCCTATGATCGGCTGGCCCACACGCTATTGCGTTTCAGCCAGCGGCACCAGGCGCTGAAGGATAAGGCACACCTTAACCAGCGCCGCATTGATCAGATGTTCAATACCTACGCCCGCGGCGAGCCTATGGCGACATTGCCGGCAGGCATCGATGAGCTGACGCTGGTTAAAATACGCGGGCTGTTCGAACAGCCCTCGGCCAGCCACACCGCTGAAAGCGTTGCGCAACAGATGGGTTTAAGCCGCACCACGGCACGCCGTTATCTGGAGTTTTGTACCGCCGCCCAGCAGCTGCGCGCCGAAATCATTTACGGCAAGGTAGGCCGTCCGCAGCGGATTTACCGGCCTGCTCAGCCAGAATAAGCGGTTATTTGATCGCCCCTGCAAGCTTGAATGTAACCGCTTTACTTTTTGGGTTCTCCTCAGCATCTTATTCGGCATGATGCCCCTCTACTCTGCCGACAGGACGACCGCCGATGAGTGCTCTGCCCTCTCCTTCCCTGAAAGACCTTATTGCCCGCCGGGACTGGCAAAATCCGGCCTGCACCCATTATCAGCGGCTGGCTGCGCATCCGCCGTTTGCGAGCTGGCGCGATCTGAACGCGGCGCGTGACGACAGCCCCAGCAGCAGCCAGAAAACGTTAAACGGCGACTGGCAGTTCAGCTATTACCGCAGCCCGCAGGCGGTGCCCGAAGCCTGGCTGCGCCAGGACCTGCCCGATGCCGACCGGCTGGCGGTACCGTCCAACTGGCAACTTGCCGGTTATGACGCGCCGATCTACACCAACGTCCGCTACCCGATCCCGGTTAACCCGCCGCTGGTACCGGAAGAAAACCCGACCGGTTGCTATTCCCGCCAGTTTACCGTCGATCCCGCCTGGCTGGCCGAGGGGCAGACGCGCATTATCTTTGACGGCGTCAACTCGGCGTTTTACCTGTGGTGCAACGGCCATTGGGTCGGCTATTCGCAAGACAGCCGCCTGCCCGCCGAATTTGACCTCAGCCCCTGGCTGCAGGCCGGTGAAAACCGACTGGCGGTGATGGTGCTGCGCTGGTGCGATGGCAGCTATCTGGAAGATCAGGATATGTGGCGCATGAGCGGGATTTTCCGCGACGTCAGCCTGCTGCATAAACCCGCCACCCACCTGAGCGATATTCGCATCACAACCCCGCTTTACGACGGCTTCCACCGTGGCGAACTGGTGGTGGAAGCGCACGTCAATCGACCGACACAGCACCGGGTACAACTGCAGCTGTGGCGCGATGGCCAGCTGATTGGCGAAAAAATCCAGGCGCTCGGCAGCGAAATTATCGACGAGCGCGGTGCCTATGATGACCGCACAACGCTGCGTCTGCCGGTGGAACAGCCTGCGCTATGGAGCGCTGAAACCCCAACGCTGTACCGGGCCACGCTGGCACTGTTGGCACCAGACGGGGAAATTATTGAGGTGGAAGCCTATGACGTTGGCTTCCGTCAGATCGACATCAGCAACGGGTTGCTGAAGCTGAACGGCCAGCCGCTGCTGATCCGCGGCACCAACCGGCATGAACATCATCCGCAGCACGGCCAGGTAATGGATGAAGCCACGATGCGCCACGACATTCTGTTGATGAAACAGCACAACTTCAATGCGGTGCGCTGCTCGCACTACCCCAATCACCCGCTGTGGTACCGGCTGTGCGACCGCTATGGGCTGTACGTGGTCGACGAAGCCAATATTGAAACCCACGGCATGCAGCCGATGAACCGGCTTTCCGACGATCCGCTGTGGCTACCGGCGATGAGTGAGCGCGTGACGCGCATGGTGCAGCGGGATCGCAACCACCCCTGCATTATTATCTGGTCGCTGGGCAACGAATCCGGCCACGGCTGCAACCACGACGCGCTTTATCGCTGGGTGAAAAGCCAGGACCCTACTCGCCCGGTGCAGTATGAAGGCGGCGGCGCCAACAGCGCCGCAACCGACATTATCTGCCCGATGTACGCCCGGGTGGGTCAGGATCAGCCGTTCCCTGCCGTGCCCAAGTGGTCGATCAAGAAGTGGATCGGCCTGCCGGATGAACAGCGGCCGCTGATCCTGTGCGAATACGCTCACGCGATGGGCAACAGCTTCGGCGGTTTTGACCGCTATTGGCAGGCCTTCCGCCAGTATCCGCGCCTGCAAGGTGGCTTCGTCTGGGACTGGGTCGATCAGGCACTCACCCGCCGCGATGACAACGGAGATGAGTTCTGGGCGTACGGCGGCGACTTCGGCGACACGCCTAACGATCGGCAATTCTGCCTTAACGGCCTGGTGTTCCCCGATCGCACGCCACATCCGGCGCTGTTCGAGGCGCAACGCGCCCAGCAATTTTTCCAGTTTGCCTTCGATGCCACAACGCTGACGTTGACCGTCAGCAGCGAGTACCTGTTCCGCCATAGCGATAACGAACGGCTGGACTGGCGACTGGAGCTGGACGGCGTAGAACGCGCCAGCGGCAGCTTTGACCTCGCGCTACCGCCGCAGGGCTGCGCCAGCTTCCACCTGCTCGACCGCTTGCCGATACTTCATCAGCCCGGCGAGCTGTGGCTGAATGTGGCGGTGGTGCAGCCCAAGGCCACCGACTGGTCCGAAGCCAACCATCGCTGCGCCTGGGATCAATGGCCGGTACCGCGCACGCTGCATTTGGCGCCGCCGGCAACGAAAGGCCTTGCCCCACAGCTGAACCAGAATGAGCGGACGATTGAGATCGGCCATGGCGAGCAACGCTGGCAGTTTACCCGCGAAAATGGCCTCCTGAGCCAATGGTGGCAAGATGGCGAAGCGCTGCTGCTGACGCCGCTGCAAGATAACTTTATCCGTGCGCCGTTGGATAACGACATTGGCATCAGCGAAGTGGAACGTATCGATCCCAATGCCTGGGTCGAACGCTGGAAGCTGGCCGGCATGTACCGGCTGGAAGAGCACTGCGTGCTGCTGCAGGCCGATCTGCTGAGCGACGGCGTAAGGGTGGTGAGCGAGCACCGGTTCGGGGTAGATGGGGAAACGCTGTTATGCAGCCGCAAACAGTGGTTGTTCGACAGCCAGGGCGCGGTCAGCGTCAGCGTTGACGTCGCAATCGCCGCCAGCTTGCCGCCACCGGCGCGTATCGGCCTGACCTGCCAACTGGCGGACACCCATCCGCAGGCACAATGGCTGGGCCTGGGGCCGCATGAAAACTATCCGGACCGTCGCCTCGCCGCGCAATTCGGGCGCTGGCAACGACCGCTGGAAGAACTGCACACGCCGTACATCTTCCCCGGCGAAAACGGCCTGCGCTGCGACACCCGCCAGTTGCAGTACGGCGACTGGCACGTCGACGGGCAGTTCCACTTTTCACTCAGCCGCTACGGCCTGCGTCAGTTGATGGACTGTAGCCACCAACATCTGTTGCAGCCGGAAGCCGGTACCTGGCTCAACCTGGACGGCTTCCATATGGGGGTCGGCGGCGACGATTCCTGGAGCCCGAGCGTCAATGCGGACTACCTGCTCAGCCGCAGCCATTACCACTATCAGCTGCGGTTAAAACGCGCGGAACTGGGCTAAATCTGCCAAAACCTCAACGGGTTGCGCATTCTGTAAGCAAACAGTCACAGAATGCGTAATCCGCCTTTGACATGCTGCCAACACCCCGTTATGATTCCGGCCGTTCACACGATTCCTCTGTAGTTCAGTCGGTAGAACGGCGGACTGTTAATCCGTATGTCACTGGTTCGAGTCCAGTCAGAGGAGCCATATTAGAGAAGCCCGCTCAGGGAAACCTGAGCGGGCTTTTTGCTTTTGGAGTTTTGGTTGGCGGCTTGGGGTGAAGAGCGGAAGTTGCGACTTATCATTAATAGTCATTGCCGGCCACTTAAATGGCGCCTACCGTAGCCGTGGCGATTCAGTGCAGGTAATTGAGAAGGATGGATAGGTGAGGAACAACGAGATCATGAAGTAAAAGAAAGGCTCCGGCAGGATCTTTTTTAAGCATTTCAATACGATGAAATAACAGGATTTATTTCAGGTCACGTTCACACATTGACCATATCGATTAAAGAAGCCCCCACAATTGCGGGGCTTCATGTTTAAATAAAGTAAAAAAAATCGTTCTCTGAAAACCATAAAACTTCACTTGGCTGCTGTGAGTAATGATGAGATTCCATGGACTACGCTAGCTTAAGTCTTAATGTAAAATTAGTAATTCATTCAAACAGCTATGTAGTTTTGTAGTTCTGAAAGTGTGATGATCGTAACTCATACGCAAATAACTATCTATCTCATCCAGTCGCATGTTCTTATTTATAGATATATCCGTTCCATACATCATTTTTAATATGCATGTGAAATCATGCCCATTGCATATAGAGAAGTGGTCTGGTGACATTAATTCTAATCTACGCACTTCGTTATATAAGTCTGCCGCATTAAAATCCCCACTGGCACGACTTCTATTAAGTACATGGCTTATATATTCATTCTCATCGACTAAAACATCTGTTCTATTAATACTTACGAAATCTCTGTGAGTTATTCCTTTGAAATTAAGGTTGCTGCGTGTGAGATAATTGTACCATTTAAGAAGCCCGATTTTATAACATGCACAAAGGATACTCATCTTTACATCAAGGCAGAATGCTTCAGCCAATTCCCCTTGAATTAGTTTTCTATCCGTGTGTGACATAATGAATTTATCAACTACTCCACCTTTCACTAACATCATTTCAAGATCATGAGCATCAGTATAAAAAACACCTTCGTAATTTATTCCACTCAACTCATCAAAATCAGCGTCACATACACCATACACAGCATCATTCCCTGCATGACGTAATTGACTAACTGCCGATATTACCTCACGCTTTCCATTTTCAGGTGATTCATAAATCATCCTATTATCAAGCCGATATGCATTAAAAAATCGAATATCTGTAATACCCTCTACTACAATCAATATACGACGCCGATACATTTCGCTTCTGAATAAAAGCATCATGCTACTCAGCCAATCATCTTCGCTAACAGCATCGCGTAATGATGTCATTTACTCATCTCCTTTTGAGGACTGTTGGCTTTCACTTTTATTTTTAATCATTTCATATAGATCGTAGGTTAATGCCCAATTCTTACTGATTACTTGTGGTGAGTGGGTAGCAATAATGACCTTTTCATATTCATTAATTTTTTGTATTTTTTTAAGAGAATCCAAGAAAGTTTGTTGCCAAGCGACATGCAGTGATATCTCGGGCTCGTCTATAAGAATTACTTTCTGTGAAACGAGATCGAAAATCAAATTAAAAAGAAGAACTATTTGATTCTGCTCACCCGATGAAAGCATATTACGATCAATGAAATCACCATTTGAACTTTCGAAATAAAATCCATTCTCTCTATCAATCATCACTTTTTTAAAAGCTAAAATCTTTTCATGCAGAATTGATTCAAATAAATCAATCTTTTGATGCAATATCTGAAACGGTGATAATTTTCCTAGGGCATCTTCAATGTATAGATCCAAGACACCTAGATACTCATTACTACTATATAGACTTGTGCTTTTTTCAGGCATTAGATCGTTCTCAGCCTGAATAAGACCATACCGCATGTAATGGCGGCGTTTATCTTGAATACCATTTAAGCGTGTTTGAATATTTTCTGATGAAAATCGTTTTTGTTGTTCTAAACGCTCAAATAATCGGATAGGAAATGTAGCATCTAATTTTTGTGATAATGCAGCAGAATCATCTTGTGCACTTTCCATCAAATATTTTAACCTTCTTGCACATAAATCAATAACTGTTTCATCATCAACTTTGACTTGTAATCGATCTGCACATATGAAAGAAACGTCTTTTTTTGATGTAATATGGCTTAGCACCTTAGAAAACAATGGTTTATCTAGTTGTGTTTTCGGTTTTGGTTTTGGTTTAACTTCCCCCTCATGCCAGCGTATATAATATACATCTTCCATACTGGGTTCATTTTTTTGTAACTTGAGTTTTTCTGACGTTGTTTTACCTGAATTATTATCTAGATGATTCAATATCAAGCCATCTTTATTAGTATCATGAGAAATTGAAACAGAACCACCTTGATAATCAATTTTAATCAAACCAAACTTAAGTTTACAGAGAATGTTTAATTCATTTGCAAGAATACTATTGATAATTTTAAGGATCATCGTCTTACCATACCCATTTGGACCTGTAAGCATAGTAATTTCATGGTTATCTAGGGGGATATCATAATCAAGGAGACCAAATAGTTTGTTTATTTTCAGATGTATTAATTTCAAGTCAAACCCCTTATGTAAACGATTAATTGCAACTATATGTTAAATAAATTCACATGACATGCAATATATCAAAATTATTATTATAATACCATTAGTGTAAACATATGCAAACCTCCAAGCTCTGCGATAACTCATTGATTAAAAACTAATATCTTACTTGTTTTTATTGATGGCTTTTGTCCTAATAGCTTGGAAGTAACACTTCTAAATTTATAACGAATAGTCTTACACCCACTGCATTTTTTGTTGACCTGATAATGTCGGGTGCTGCGGTGCGGGAACTACTTCGCCAGGCGAAACTTGCTTCCCGTTGATTAACATAACTGATTTAGCTACTTCCGCTTCTGACACAAAACAGACCTATCATCTTACCAAAACGCTACCAACCCCCATAGTTTGACTAGAAATCCATTTATCAGCACGCCAACAATTAATTAGCTTATTATTGGATAAGTTATTTTCCATCGGTTAAATCATTTTATAACCTCCCACCAAAGAAGCATTAACCAAGAAATCCCCTTTATTAACGTAATTAACGCAACGCCTCGCTTCCCTTATCACCCCTATCAATAAAACAAAATTCAATAGCCAAAAACTATCACAACATTCAACTATTCCTATTTTATCTATCTGCATCTACTGACTACGCTTAATGCTGAGTGTCGGTAGGCTCCCCGCTGCGAGCCTGACGAAGAGAGCTCATTTTTTATTTTTGTAAATCAGTTGATTAGTTAAACCCTTAGCGCAACACCCGATGTGGGCTTTCGCCCGCGATAGCAAGCTAACGGCTCCCTCAGGCATCAGACATTTCGGGCCTGGCGAGCAACCTACGAAGCAGAGAGCGCAACATGACAACTGAAAGCAAATGCCCCTTTTCGGGCGGCGGTAAACTGAATGCACCGCGCCGCGGCCCTTCGAATCAAGACTGGTGGCCCAACCAACTTAGCCTGAAGCCGCTGCACCAACACTCCCCCCTCTCCAACCCGATGGACCCGGACTTCGACTACGCCAAAGCCTTCAACAGCCTTGATCTGGCGGCGGTGAAACAAGACCTGCACGCCCTGATGACCGACTCGCAGGAGTGGTGGCCGGCAGACTTTGGCCACTATGGCGGCCTGTTCATCCGCATGGCCTGGCACAGCGCCGGGACCTACCGCATCGGCGACGGTCGCGGCGGTGCGGGTGAAGGCCAGCAGCGTTTTGCACCGCTCAACAGTTGGCCCGACAACGTCAGCCTCGATAAGGCCCGCCGCCTGCTGTGGCCGATTAAGCAAAAATATGGCCGTAAAATTTCCTGGGCCGACCTGATTATCCTGACCGGCAACGTGGCGCTTGAATCCATGGGCTTTAAAACCTTTGGCTACGCGGGCGGCCGCGCCGACACCTGGGAA
The DNA here is from genome assembly GCF_058799515.1 of Serratia sp. GW822-FHT06D09. Taxonomy (NCBI): domain Bacteria; kingdom Pseudomonadati; phylum Pseudomonadota; class Gammaproteobacteria; order Enterobacterales; family Yersiniaceae; genus Serratia; species Serratia sp. GW822-FHT06D09. The sequence goes on along the minus strand of NZ_JBXALO010000003.1, from coordinate 189,807 downwards.
CCGGATGATGTTTACTGGGGCTCGGAAAAGATCTGGCTGGAACTGAGCGGCGGTCAGAACAGCCGCTACTCGGGCGATCGCGACCTTGAAGACCCATTGGCCGCAGTGCAAATGGGCCTGATCTACGTCAACCCGGAAGGCCCGGACGGCAACCCCGATCCGGTCGCTGCGGCGCGCGACATCCGCGAAACCTTCGCCCGCATGGCGATGAACGACGAAGAAACCGTGGCGCTGATTGCCGGCGGCCACACCTTCGGCAAGACCCACGGCGCGGGCCCGGCGTCGCACGTCGGTGACGATCCTGAAAGCGCAGGCCTTGAGCTGCAGGGCCTCGGCTGGCATAGCAGCTTCGGTACCGGCAAGGGTAAAGACGCCATCACCAGCGGTTTGGAAGTCACCTGGACCACCACCCCAACCCAGTGGAACCACGACTTCTTCCGGCACCTGTTCGAATACGAGTGGGAGCTGACGCAAAGTCCGGCCGGTGCACACCAGTGGGTGGCCAAAGACGTCGGCGAAACCATTCCCGATGCCTTCGATCCCAACAAAAAGCAGCGCCCGACCATGCTGACGACTGACCTGTCGCTGCGTTTTGATCCGGCCTATGAAAAGATCTCACGCCGTTTCTATGAACATCCCGATCAGCTTGCCGACGCCTTCGCTCGCGCCTGGTACAAACTGACCCACCGCGATATGGGGCCGCGCGCTCGCTATCTCGGTCCGGAAGTGCCGGCCGAAGAGCTGATTTGGCAAGATCCGATCCCGGCGGTCGATCATCAGTTGATCAACGATCAGGATATTGCCGATCTCAAAACGCGGATCCTGGCCTCGGGCCTGCCGGTATCGGTGCTGGTTTCCACCGCCTGGGCATCCGCCTCCAGCTTCCGCGGTTCCGACAAACGCGGCGGCGCCAACGGGGCGCGTATTCGTCTGGCGCCACAAAAGGATTGGGCGGTGAACGAGCCTGCTCAGCTGGCACAAACCCTGGCCACGTTGGAAGGTATTCAGCAGGCCTTTAACCAGGCGCAGACAGGTAACAAACGCGTCTCGCTGGCTGATGTGATCGTGCTGGCCGGTGCGGCCGGCATCGAAAAGGCGGCGATCAGCGCCGGGCACCCGGTGAGCGTTCCCTTCACGCCGGGCCGCATGGACGCAACGCAGGAGCAGACCGACGTCGAATCCTTCGAAGCGATGGAACCGGTGGCCGATGGCTTCCGCAACTACCTGAAGCAGCAATTCAGCGTGCCGGCCGAGGCGCTGTTGGTCGATAAAGCGCAGCTGTTGACGCTGACCGCACCGGAAATGACGGTATTGGTGGGCGGGTTGCGGGTGCTGAACGCCAACGTCGGTCAAAGCCAGCACGGCGTGTTGACCCAACGCCCACAGGCGCTGACCAACGACTTCTTCGTCAATTTGCTGGATATGGGCACCACCTGGAAAGCGGCCAACGAAGACGGCGTGTTTGAAGGGCGCGATAGCCAAACGGGTGCGCTCAAATGGACGGCGACGCGTGCCGATCTGATCTTCGGTTCGCACTCTCAGCTGCGGGCTTTGTCGGAAGTTTACGGCAGCGCAGACGCCCAGGGCAGCTTCGTACGCGACTTTGTCGCCGCCTGGACTAAGGTGATGAACCTCGATCGTTTTGATCTCGCCTAAGAGATATAACGGGCGCAGCATGCAGCGCCCCTACGCCAAACACCAGTGAAGGCTTTGTCAGTAGCCTGAAAGCCCGCTTAGGTCAGCTTAAGCGGGCTTTTTATTTCACAGGATCTCGCGCGAGTAGTACTCAAATATTTTCCAGATCGATGCCGCGCGTTTTCGGGCCAAACACGCCGATCACCACCATCACAATCAGCATACTGGCCACGATAAACGCGATAACCCCCACCGAGCCGCCGTATTGCAGGATGATGCCGATGATCAGGCTGCTGAATACCGTCGACAGTCGGCTGAACGAATAGCAGAAGCCGACAGCGCGGGCGCGTATATAAGTCGGGAACACTTCCGATTGATAAGAATGGTAGCTATAGGTCAGCCAGGCATTGGACCAGGTGATGAAGAAACCGCAAAGGATCAGCCAGACGGGGTTGTTTTGCAGGGCAAACAGCGAGCCGAAGATCACCGTCACCAGGCAGGAAAGTACAATCTGCCACTTGTTTTCCATCTTGTCGGCATAGCGGCTGCACAGCAGCGATCCCAACGGGTAAGCCAGAGTAATAAAGAAAGCATACAGCAAGCTGTGGGTGATGGAGGCTCCCTTTCCGGCCAGCAAAGCGGGCAGCCAGTTGCCAAAGCCAAAGAATCCGATGGCCTGGAAGAAATTCATCACCACCAGCATCAGGGTACGACTGCGGTAACGCGGCGACCAGATATCCTTAAAACTCCCCTGCGCCGGCATTTCGCTGTGTGCTTGCGCGTCATGCGCGGGGAAATCCGCCGTATGGGTGACGCCGCAGCGTCGTTCCATCGCCTGCATCACCTGCCGGACCTCCGGGTAGCGCCGCTGCTGTGCCAGCCAGCGCGGCGATTCCGGCAGGCCTTTACGCACCAGCCAGATCACCAGCGAAGCCACCGCACCGGCGATCACCACGTAACGCCAGCCGCTCAGGCCCAGGATGGTTTGCGGCACCAGCCACCAAGACATTAACGCCACCGTCGGCACCGAGAGAAACTGAATGAAGAAGGAAAAGGCAAACGCCCGGGTGCGCAGATGTGCGGGCACCCATTCGGTCAGGTAAGTATCGATCGTCACCAGCTCAATACCCAAGCCGACGCCGACCAAAAAGCGCAGGAAGATCACCCATTCGGCCTGATGCTGAAAAGCCAGACACAGCGAAAAGATGCCATACCAGGCCAGGGCAAACATAAAGGTGGTGCGGCGGCCAAAGCGGTCGGCATAGGGGCTGAGCAGGCTGGCGCCGATAAACAGGCCAAGGAATGTGGCGGAGGCGAATGCCGCCTGGTCGGAGACACCGAACACGCCCTGCGCTCCGGTATGGAAGATACCTTCGGCGATTAAGCCGGTGCTGATGTATCCGGTCTGGAACAGGTCGTAGAGTTCAAAAAAGCCGCCTAACGCCAGCAAAGCAATAAACCGCCACAGCCCGGCGGAGGTGGGCAATGCATCTATTCTTGCTGACAGATCCCGTTCATGGATCGGCGACTGGGCCGCCCCCACGCTTCCCGCAACCAAAGACTCACTCACCATTAACCTCGCCATAACATAATCGATAGTTTTCTATGCTATCGGCTCGGCGTCGGAGTTAAATATTTAATTAGCAGACTATGAAAAAATTTTAAGCATAAAAAACTGCAGCAATCTGTTTTGCTGAGAGAAAATTCAACCGAAGTAGCAATGCACGACAGCGAACTGATGGCCCGCTGTCGTGCGGTGGGGCTTAGCGGATGTGGTGGTGTTGCAGGCGTTCGCCGCGGTAAAAGTTCAGCACACACCAGCCGAGGGCGATCAGCGCCAGCGGTGCAGCGACAAAACCGATGTTGCCCATGCCCAGATGCTGGCTGACCTGGTTACCCAGCAGCGCGCCGCCGCCTATACCAAAGTTGTACAGCCCGGAGTAGATCGACATCGCCACGTCGGTGGCGTCCGGCGCCAGGTTTAACACCTTGGCCTGCATCGACAGGCCAATCGCCATAATGGCCATGCCCCACACCGCAAACAGCAGCGTCAGGTGATTTTCATTGCCGGAGGCCGGCAACAGCAGCAGCAGGCTCAGCATCAACAGCGCGATGGCGCCGATGAAAAAGCCCGACGGAAAACGTTCGCTGAAGCGGCTAAACAGCAGGCTGCCAATGATACCGGCGGCGCCGAACAGCAACAGCATCAGCGTGGTGAAGTTTTCCGACAGCCCGGCCACGGTCTGAATAAAGGGTTCGATATAGCTGTAGGCGGTGAAATTCGCCGTCACCACGATGATGGTCAGCATATACAGGCTGACCAGCGCCGGACGCTTAAACAGCATCGGCACGCTGGACAGTGAACCGGAATGCTCGCTTTTCAGCACCGGCAGCAGACGCCACAGCAGCACCAGCGCCAGGGTGGCGCAAACCGCGATGCCGATAAAGGTCATGCGCCAACCGAGGATCTGACCAATCACGCGGCCCAGCGGCAGGCCGAGCACCATGGCCAGCGCGGTACCGCCCGCCAGCAGGCTCAACGCCTGCGCCTTTTTGCCCGCCGGGGCAACCCGGATCGCCAGCGAGGCGGTGATCGACCAGAATACCGCGTGGGCCAGCGCCACACCGGCACGGGAAATCACCAGCGTGGTGAAGTTCCAGGCCACAGCGGTCAGTACATGGCTGGAGATAAACAGTATGAACACCCCGATCAGCAGCTTGCGCCGTTCAATTTTGCTGGTGAGCAGCATACACACCAGAGAGGCGGAGGCGACAATCCAGGCGTAAATGGTGATGATCAAACCCACTTGCTCGGTTTGCATTGAGAAACTTTTGGCGATGTCGCTCAGCAACCCCACCGGAATAAATTCGGTGGTATTGAAGATAAAGGCCGAGACGGCAAGGATGACCACGCGCAACCAGGCGGTTGAGCGAGATACCTGGGTTTGTTCCATGTTAAACGGGATCCGGACAGGTGCGGGAAGTAGCGATATTTTAACCAACTGGCGGGGTAAATGCGATATAGATCACACTTTTATTGGCCTGTTTTTTTCGACAGTCTTTTGCCACGCAAAGGCCTGCAAACCTGCAGGCCTTTGGCAGAAATAAACAGGCGTTATTGGCTGATGCAGCGTTGTAACGCCTCAACCGAGGTATTAATACCGGCATCGACCGACATGGTCAGATCCTCCATCTCCAGCGAGACCCAGTCGTTGTAACCCATCATGCGTACCACCGAGAAGAATTCCTTCCACCACTGCAAATCCTGCCCGCACCCGACGGCCACATAGTTCCAGGCACGTTGTGCAACCTGTTCCACCGGCCGTGTTTCCAGCAGCCCGTTGACCGCCACTATCCCCCTTTCCAGCCGCACATCTTTGCCGTGCACGTGGTGGATCGCGTCCCCCAGGCGCCGTGCGACGGCAATCGGATCGGCCCCCATCCAGATCAGATGGCTGGGATCGAGGTTCAAGCCCACCATCGGCCCCACCGCGTCGCGCAGCCTGAACAGCGTGTCAGGGTTCCACACCAGCATCGAGCTGAAATTTTCCAGCGCGAACTTCTCTATGCCGAACGCCTGCGCCTTATCCACCAGCTTCTGCCAATACGGGATCGCCACCTCGTTCCACTGGTAGTCCAGGCAGTTTTTCAGCGTCGGCGGCCAACTGACGGTATAGGTGATCCAGTTAGGGATGCTGTCGCCGGGCGCCGCAGGCGGCAATCCGCTCATCATGACGATTTTTTTCACCCCCAGGCCGGCGGCCAGCGCCAGCGTGTTGTCGGTATCATGGCGGTGTTTTTCGCCCAGCACGCCTGGCTCCAGCGGATTACCGGAAACGTTCAGCGCCGCAATTTTCATGCCGCGGCTTTCCAGCGCTGCCATCAGCCGCCGCCGTTTGCCCGCGTCCTGCAACAGCGCCACGGTGTCCAGATGAGGTGCCGAAGACCAGCCGCCGGTGGTCATTTCCACGCCAAACACCCCCAGTTCGCCCAGGCGATCCAGCATGGCTTCAAACGGCAGGTGGCCCAGGCTATCGGTACAAAAAGAAAGTTTCATGCTATTGCTCCGGATAAATAGGTTTATTCAAAGGCCACCCAACGGGCGCCCTGGTTGGCGGAACGCACGCAGTTTTCAATCCAGCGCACGCCCTCGATCCCGGCGTCGATATCCGGATACACCAGTTGCGCCAGCGCCTGCCGATCGCCGCGGCGGGTAGCGTCGATAGCCAGAGCAAATTTCAGGTAGATGTTGGCCCAGGATTCGGTCAGGCCTTCGGTATGCAAAGCCCCCAGCCGTTCCCAGGCGTTGCAGGTATCGTCCAGATACGCCATGCCGCGATACAGCGTCTGGTTTGGCTGCCCCTGCACCTCGTAGCGCAGCTCGCTGGGGTTGATGTCGCTCCACTCCAGGCTGGCCTTCGACCCCACGATGCGAATGCGCTGGCTGCTCATCGCGCCGGCATTCACCGATGAAGCCCACATCCGCCCTACCGCGCCGCTTTCATAGCGCATCATCACCAGCGCGTTGTCTTCCAGCGGCGCACGCGAGGGAATAAAACTTTGCCGATCGCAGAGCAGCTCGCGGATCTGCATCTGCGGCATGACCAATTGGGAGAGGTAGTAGGTGTGGGTGGAAATATCCCCCAGCACAAAGCTCGGGCCGGAGATCTTGGGGTCAATGCGCCATTTCTGCGCTTCGCTGAGGCGATCCACTTCGTCCGTGGCATTAAAACCGTGGGTATATTGCAGATCCACCATCCGTACTTCGCCAATCTGGCCGTTGGCGATCATCGCGCGCATTTGCAGCAGCAGCGGGTGGCCGGAGAAACCGTAAGTCACGCCGACGATCAGGTTTTTTTCCGCCGCCAGCGCTTTAATTTCATAGGCTTCCTGGCTGGTGAAAAACAGCGGTTTCTCGCAGATGACGTGCAACCCGGCCTGCAGCGCCGCACGGGTAATTTCGTAATGCGTACCGTTCGGCGTCGCTACCGACACCACTTCAATGCCGTCCTCACGCAGCGCCTCTTGAGCGAACAACGTGCGGTAATCTTCATAGCAGCGTTCGGCCGCTACCCCCAGGTTCACGCCAAACTCGCGGCCGCGATCCGGCACGATATCAAACGCGCCGGCCACCAGCTCAAAAGCGGTATTATCCCGTAGCGCCCCGCAGCGATGCTTGTATCCCACCTGCCCCAACCGCCCGCCGCCGACCATTGCCCAGCGCAGAGGGCGCGCCGTTTTTCTTTCGCCATTTAGCATAGTTGCTCCCGAAACCTTGGATTTCACTGTTTTCGTTGCATTGCACCCGGGTGCAAATTTTAACTGCACCCGGGTGCAAAATTAGGTAGCAACTTGACCGCTCAACAAATGCCACTTGCGATGGACTATTGGAGAGGGTTAAAAATAAGTCAAATGCGCCATAATAAATCTGCCAATCAGGATCACAAAATACCGCTAAAAAGATCCGCTGCGTTGTGCCGATGGCCCGCAGGATCCTCGCGCCGACGTCGGCAACTCCCGCATTCGACCACGCTGTGCTAATCTGTTGAACCCATACCGTTTTTTCATCACGAGCGAAAGATGATGGCGAAGAAACCCGGCTCTACCCCGGCGCCTGCAGCACGCAAGGCGACGGCCAGCGATGTGGCCGCCCGCGCCGGCGTGTCTAAATGGACGGTATCGCGTGCCTTTACCGACGGCGCGTCGATCTCACCGCAGGCCATGCAACGGGTTCAAACCGCAGCGCGTGAATTGGGTTATCGCCCTAACCTGCTGGCGCGCAGCCTGTCGAAAAAGAGTACCCGCATCATCGGGCTGGTGGCGGACGAACTGAAAAACCCGCATATCTTTACGCTGCTGGATGAAGTGACCCGGCAGTTGCAAAGCCGCGGTTATATGGCGTTGCTGCTCAATATCACCTCTGAGCACGATTACGAGTCGGTGCTGACGCTGGCGGACCAAATGCAGGTGGACGGGCTGCTGTTCCTCGGCACGCTGCTCAATGACCGGCTGATCAGCCTGGCGCAAGACATTCACCGTATTCCGCTGGTAGTGCTGTATCGCTACAGTGAAAGCCCCTATATCCAGGTGCTGGCGACCCACGGTTATCAGGCTGGGTTCGACATTGGCGAGTTGCTGCTCCAGCAAGATTACCCGCGTATGGGCTATCTGGCGGGGCCAATCAGCGAATCTACCCAGTTGCGCCGCCTGGACGGTTTCCGTGCCGCGCTGGCGCAACAGCAGCGTGAGGTCAACCTGGTGCTGCAGGCTCCGCACTACCAGCGTCTTTGCGGGATGGAGGCCTTTTCGGCCTACCTGGCCGCCACCCCGGCAGAGCAACGGATAGACGCCATTTTTTGCGAGAACGACATTCTGGCAGTCGGTGTTATCGATGCCATACGCGCCACGCCGGGCTGTGCGCCGATTGCCGTGGTGGGCTTTGACGACATTGAGCTGGCGGCCTCCCCCAGCTACCAGCTAACCACTTACCGCCAGCCGATGCAGCAGCTGATAGCCGATGGCATTCACTGCCTGACGCAGGCCTTCGAACCCGGCGGACAACGGCTGTACACCGGCGAATTGATCGTCCGGCAATCACATCTAAAACAACCCTAAGACGGCGAGAAATCGGCTCACTGCTATTGAGGTCACTATGTCAGCTATCTACGATTGGTCTGTGCTTGCTCTTCGCCGTATTTACGATCGTCGCATCAGCAGTTCACCGGTCCTCGACAGCAACCGGCTGTTTCCCGACGCCCAACGCTTTACCGCTCACTGGCAGCAGATACGCGAGGAAGCGCTGACCGTAGCGCAAGATCTGCGTAATATCCCACGTTTTCACGAGATCATGAGCGAACAGGCGTCGATCTCCGCCAACGACGCTCGCGACTGGCGGATGTTTATCATGCAGGCCTATGGGCAGCCGATAGCGCGCAACCTCGCCCGTTGCCCGCAGCTTGCACAATTGATCGCCTCTTCCCCGGATGTGCTTTCAGCCTCATTGTCGTTCCTGGCACCCGGCAAACAGGTGCCCGCGCACCGTGGCCCATTCCGCGGCATTCTGCGCGGCTATCTGGTGTTGTCGATGCCCAAACGCGCCGACGGTGAACCCGCTGCGGTGTTGAAAGTCGACGGGCGGGAGTACCGGCTGAACGAGGGGGAATTTATGCTGTGGGACGACACCTTCGAACACGAAGTGTGGAACGACAGCGACCAGGTGCGCACCGTGTTGTTGCTAGATATCCGCCGCCGCGATTTGCCCCGCGGCCTGCGGATCTTGTCCAGTGGCATCATCGCTCTGGTACGGCTGAACGTGCGCGTGATCCAACGCCAGTTTTAAGCGCCGCCCAGATAAGCCTTCCTCACCTCCTGATTGCTTAACAGCTCCGCGCCGCTGCCGGTCAGCCGGATTTGCCCGTTGACCATCACATAACCGCGATCGGACAGCTTGAGCGCATGGTTGGCGTTCTGCTCCACCAGGAACAGCGTCATGCCGCCACGGGTCAATTCGCGCAGAATGCTGAAGATCTGTTTGACGATAATCGGTGCCAGCCCCAGGCTCGGCTCATCCAGCAACAGCAGCTTCGGGCGGCTCATCAAGGCTCGGGCAATCGCCAGCATCTGCTGTTCGCCGCCGGACATGGTCATCGCCCGCTGGTTGCGCCGCTCCTTCAGGCGTGGAAACAGCTCGAACATGCGCTGCAGGTCTTCATCCACATAGCGATTGCCGACAGTGATGGTGCCCATCAGCAGGTTTTCCTCCACGCTCATGTCCGGAAAGATCCGTCGCCCCTCCGGCGCCTGGGCGATACCGCTGCTGGCAACGTAATGGGTAGAACGCTGGCTGATATCCTCTCCGCGAAACAGGATCTGCCCGCCGCTGATGCGCGGTTGGCCGAAGATCGACATCAGCAGCGTGGACTTGCCCGCGCCGTTGGCGCCAATCAGCGCCACCGTTTCCCCTTCATTGACCTGTAACGAGACCTGCTGCAACGCCTGGATCGGGCCGTAAAACACGTCCACATTGCGAAACTCCAACATCACATTGCTCATCCCGCCAGCTCCTCTTCATCCGCGCCAAGGTAAGCGGCGATCACCGTGTCGTTATGCTGTATTTCTTTCGGCGTGCCTTCGGCGATCACGTCGCCATGGTCCAGCACAATCACCCGATCGGAAATTTCCATCACCATGCCCATATCGTGCTCGATCAGCAGCACCGTAATGCCGTGGTGCTGACGCAGGAAACGGATAATGCGGCTCAGGGTCGCCGTCTCCACCGGGTTCAGCCCGGCGGCGGGTTCGTCAAGGCAGATCATCTCCGGCGTGGTGCACATCGCCCGGGCGATCTCCAGCCGCCGCTGCTGGCCATATGACATCTCCCCCGCCAGCCGGTTGGCGCAGTCCACCAGCTCCACCACTTCCAGCCAGTAAAAAGCGCGATCCAGCGCCTGGCTTTCCGCCCGGCGATAGCCCGGCGTATTGAGCACCCCGGCGACCAGATTACGGTTGCTGAGCATGTGCTGCGCCACCAGCAGATTCTCCACCACCGACATTTCGCGAAACAAACGGATATTCTGGAAGGTGCGTGCCAGCCCGGCGCGATTGACCAGATGGGTCCCGCCGAACATTTTGTAGTACAGGCGCGATCCCAACCGCTTCGGGTTTACCCAGTCGCCGGCGCGAAACTTCTGCCCCAGCACCTGGATCACGTCGGTTGGCCGTTTGTGGGTGTTAAGCAGGATGGCACCGCCGGTGGCGCGGTAAAAGCCGGTCAGGCAGTTGAACACCGTGGTTTTGCCGGCGCCGTTGGGGCCGATCAACGCGGTGATCGAGCCGCGTTCGACCGCCAGATTCACGTCGTTGAGCGCCTTGATGCCGCCAAAATGCATCATCAGATGCTCAACCTGCAAGATTGCGTCGCTCATGGCGCCACCCCCTTGCGTGGCGCAAAGCTGGTTCGGCTGATCCTTACCAGCCCACGCGGTCGCCAAATCATCATCGCCACCATCAGCACGCCAAACAACAGCACGCGGTACTCGGCGAAGCTGCGCAACAGTTCCGGTGCCACCGTGAGCACGAACGCCGCCAGCACCACGCCAATGGTCGATCCCATCCCGCCCAGCACCACGATCGCCAGGATCAACGCCGATTCGAAGAAGGTAAACGAGGTGGGGTTGACGAACCCCTGATAAGTGGCGAAAAACACCCCGGCCAGCCCGGCGGTGGACGCGCCCATCATAAAGGCCGACAGCTTGACCAACACGTGGTTTAAGCCGAGCGACCGACAGGCGATTTCATCCTCGCGCAGGGCTTCCCAGGCGCGGCCGATCGGCATGCGCGTCAACCGGTGCTTGATGTACAGCACCAGCAGCACCACCAGGAACAGCACCGCATAGATAAAGATAAATTTCAGGTTAGGGTTATAAGTGATGCCAAGGAATTCATGAATCGGCACGCCGCCGTCCTTCGCGCGTCGGCCAAACTCCAGGCCAAAAATCGTCGGCGCCGGGACCGAGACGCCATTCGGCCCGCCGGTCAGCGACATCCAGTTGTTCAGCACCAGCCGGATGATCTCGCCAAACCCCAGCGTGACGATCGCCAGATAGTCGCCGTGCATACGCAACACCGGGAACCCCAGCAGCGCGCCGGCCAGCGCCGCCATCAGCGCCCCCAATGGCAGCATCGCCCAGAACCCGAGGCCGAGATACTGGTAGCCCAGCGCCAGCCCATAAGCACCAATGGCGTAGAACGCCACGTAGCCCAGATCGAGCAGCCCGGCGAGCCCGACAACGATGTTCAAGCCCAGCCCGAGCAACACGTAAATCAGTCCCAGTATCGCCACCGTCAGCAGGTATTTGGTGGCGACAAACGGAAACAGCAGCGCGATGACCGCCATTAACGGAATAATCCAGCGCAGGCTGGTCTTGGCGCCGATCGGCCGGACATACACCCCGTCGTTACCGCCGTCAAAACGCGTCAGTAATTTACGGCCCGGTGCAGTTTGCAGAAACAGGCTCAGTAACAGCCGCCCGGCCATCACCACCGCGATAATCCACACCAGACGGTGCGGCTCGAAGTTAAAGCTGTAACCGTTCAGAACGATGCCGACGATCGGCCCAAACACGATCAGGGCAATCAGCCCGGCCAATACGGCGTCCAGCAGGCTGCGCTTAACGTTCAGCCCTGGGTGAACCTCAGAGTGCGACATAAGTTTTCCCCTCAAACCTTAGCGACCATTGGCCGTCCGAGCAGGCCCTGAGGGCGGAAAATCAGGATCACCACCAGCAAACCGAAGGAGAACACGTCTTTGTAATCCGAGTTCACCATGCCGGCGAACTGCGCCTCCGCCACGCCCAGCAGGAGGCCGCCCAGCATAGCGCCGGGTAACGACCCTATCCCGCCCAATACCGCGGCGGTAAAGGCTTTGATGCCGATGATAAAGCCGACGTAGAAATCGAAGGTGCCGTAGTTCATGGTGATCAACACCCCCGCCAGGCCGGCCATGGCGGCGCCGATCACGAACACCAGGGAAATGACCCTATCGGTGTTGATGCCGAGAATTGACGCCATTTTGCGGTCTTGCTGAGTGGCGCGACAAATGCGCCCCAGCCGGGTGTGTTGAATGATGTAAGTGAGGATCGCCATGCCCAGCAGCGACGCGAACAGGATAAACACCTTGGTGTAGGTGATTTGAATCACCCCGCCGTCAAAGTTGAGGCGGAACACTCCATCCAGCAGGGTTGGGATCCCTTGCTGGCGTGGTCCCTGGCTGATTTGCGCGTAGTTTTGCAGGATCAGCGACATGCCGATTGCGGAGATCAAGGGGGCTAAACGGGTAGAGTTGCGCAAGGGTTTGTAGGCGATACGTTCGATCACCCAGCCATACACGCCGGTGATCACGATGGTAAACACCAGCGTACCGAGGATCAGCAGCGGGAACGACTGCAGGCCGAAGAACGACAGCAGCGCCAGCCCGATGGCGCACAGGTAGGCGGAGATCATATACACCTCGCCGTGGGCGAAGTTGATCATGCCGATAATGCCGTAAACCATGGTGTAGCCGATGGCGATCAGGCCATAAACTGCGCCGAGCGTCAGGCCGTTGATCAATTGTTGCAGAAAGAAAACGTCCATAATGAGCAGTCTCGCCTGGTGGGACCGCAAGCAACAGCAGGCGCGGCCCAAGGGAAGAATCGGCGCGGATCCGCAGCACATGCGGATCCGCTTGCTGGTTAATCCTCAATGGATTTCAAACTGCAGCCAGGCGGCAAGTACGTGAATCCCCAGGAGCTTAGGTCCACTAGGTGACTGGGGTGAACGTAGGCAGCCAACAACGCTGCGGCTTGAAAGACGCCGAGGATTGTTTAGAGTTGGTGATATTTGCCTTTGTCGTCCCACTGATAGACCACGTAATCCGATACCTTCAGGTCACCTTTCTTATCCCAGGCCTTTTTGCCCATCACGGTATCCACATCATGAGATTTCAGCCATTCGCTGGCCTTGGCGCTGTCTTTGCCGCCGGTGGCGTTAAAGGCCGCGGCGATCGCCTGAATAGAGGCGTAGGAGTAGAGGGTGTAACCTTCCGGCTCGAAACCGCTGGCGCGGAATTTGGCGATCACCGCCTTGCCTTCCGGGATTTGGCGCGGATCGTTACCGAAGGTCATCAGCACGCCGTTGGTGTACTGCGGCCCGCCGGCAGCGGTCACCAGCTCTTCGGTCACGATACAGTCGCCGGAGAAGAACTTGGCGGTGACGCCCTGCTCACGCATCTGGCGCACCAATGGTCCGGCTTCTGGGTGGCAGCCGCCAAAATAGACCACGTCGGGTTTAACCGAGGCAATTTTGGTCACCAGCGCGTTAAAGTCTTTTTCACCGCGCGACAGCCCTTCATACAGTACCTCTTTCACGCCGCGCTTGTTCATTTCCGCCCTGGCGGCATCCGCCAGCCCCTGGCCGTAGGTGTCCTTGTCGTGGATCACCGCGATGCGCTTGGCTTTCAGGGTATTCAGCATGTAATTGGTGGCGATCACCCCTTGCTGATCGTCACGGCCGCACATGCGGAACATGTTGGTCATGCCGCGCTCGGTGATCTGCGGGTTGGTAGAGCCAGGGGTGATGGCGATAATACCGGCTTCGTCATACACCTCGGAGGCCGGCATGGTGGAGGATGAGCAGAAGTGTCCCACCACCGCTGCGACCTTGTCCTGATCGACCAGGCGGTTGGCGACCGAAACCGCCTGTTTGGGTTCACAGGCGTCATCCCCCTGCACCAGCTTAATTTTTTCCCCTTTAATCCCGCCGGCGGCGTTGATATCCGCTGCCGCCTGCGAGGCACCACGCCAGTACTGATCGCCATAGGTCGCATTCGGCCCGGAGAACGGCCCGGCGACGCCGATAACGATATCGGCCTGAGCATAAAAAGCAGAACCTAAACAACCGATAAGCAGAGCAGCGAGCGGACTTTTAATCAATTTCGATGACATTGTTGTATTCCTCAGCACTGTTTTAGCGAAACGCCCAGAGGCGTGGAGCAGTCACTTTATGTGTAGACGGGGAAAATAATTTGCGCGAGAGCGCAGTCGCATTACCCGAATTTAAGTAAGCAAAAATCCAGCCATTGTGACGGCCAATACATATTTTCTGTTTATTCATCCTACATATCAGAGGGAAAACACGGGGCAATCACTGCCGTCAGGTGGCTCTGTGGGGGGCTCTGGCGGCAATTGTGTGAAAAAACGTCTCGGCGATGTTGGCCACATACAAATCAACCGCAAGATCCTTCGCACCGTAAATGTGCAAAGGCCGGTGCAACATCACGCCAGGGGTTTTACAGTGATAATCAGAGCTGACAGGGGGGATAAATGCCGAAAAACAACGCAACATGTTCATTCCGACAGCAAACGCACTTTTTTCGCAGTTTAGTGCTTTGACAAAGCCGCACCACCCCGCTATTATTCGCCCCGTTCACACGATTCCTCTGTAGTTCAGTCGGTAGAACGGCGGACTGTTAATCCGTATGTCACTGGTTCGAGTCCAGTCAGAGGAGCCATATTAAAGACGCCCGCTTAAGGAAACTTAAGCGGGCGTTTTGCTTTTGGAGATTGGGAGAACGGCGGCTAAGGGTGGCAGCAGACCTTATATTTTGAGCAGCATTCAATAGGTCTAGCGCAACAGCACTTTGCCTATCAAATAGGTTGTTGCCTGTCCGCCGATGTAAACGCGATCGCCCACTAGCTGGCAGCGTAAATCCCCGCCACGCTCTAATCCCTGATGCGCCAACATCTGCGTTTTATTCAGTTTTTCAGCCCAGTAAGGAATGAGCATGCTATGCGCCGAACCTGTAACAGGGTCTTCCGCTACGGCTTCGCCTGGGCAGAAGAAACGGCTAACAAAATCGTATTCACCGTCACCTGGAGCCGTTATACACACCATTTTTCTCAGGGGAAGCATGCCATTGATATTCGGGCGTACAGTTTCGACCTGCTGCCGATTCTCCATTACTACCAGGTAATCACGCGCCACGCGCACTTCTTTGCATTCTGTGATGCCCAACGTGTCCAGCAATAATGCCGGTGGCATGACAGGCTTGGTTTCCCATGCAGGAAAATCGAGCGTCAGCCATTTATCGTTGCGTACCACCGTCAGCGGGCCAACAAATCGGGTAGCAAAATGAATAGTCGAACCTGGGTAATCAAGATGTTCAAAGATAACGTGCGCAGCTGCCAGTGTGGCATGCCCACACAGATTTATTTCAGCCAGGGAGGTAAACCATCGCAACTCAAAGCCAGTATCATTTGCGACAAAGAATGCTGTTTCTGACTGGTTATGCTGCTGGGCCATTTTCAATAATGTCTCATCAGGCAACCATTCTGTTAACGGACATACCGCTGCGGCATTACCGCCAAAAGTCGTGTTGCTAAAGGCATCTATCATGTAAAAATCAATTTGTTGCATGGCGTAAATCTCTAATCGATCTTCGGGCAGCCCACACTCTACCACGCCACGACAACATGCAATTTCGTATTTTTCATGTATCCACATCCCCCCGAAAAAATGAAGATAGCGTCTAACTAACACTGAATACGGTATAGCGTTTTCTTGCGATATGAAGATGTCTGCTTCACGCCCTGAATATCCGGCCCTCTAACCCGCTCGTACCACTCCCTATTCCTAAATCAACAGCCGCACTCGATCATAAATCAGTCGGTCCTCCTGTCGTGCGGAGCGGGCGTGCTGGCGCAGAGTGCGAATCAAGTTATCAATCAGCGCATGGGCGGCGGTACTGAGAATGCTGTTGCGACGAGTCACGATATTCAGCCGTGCCGGATCGCAACTTTCCCGCAGCACCAACGGCTGCAAGCGCCCGGCAAACTGCGGCAAGCCGACCAACGGCGCCGGACACCAGGTACACATGTCCGCCGACTCTACCATCGCCTGCAGCATGCCCAGGGAATGCGCATGAATAATACGATTCGGATCGAGGTGAGCGCCGTGTTGGCTGAACAGTTGATGAATTAAATCGTCATGATTTTCCGGTGTGTAGTTCAGCACCCAATCCTGCTCCAGCAACTGGTGAATCGAGGTGCTTTGGCTCAACGAATGCCCCTGCCGCACCATCACCGCCGTTTCATAATCGAGCAAGGGTTCGCAATGAAACTCCTGCGGTGCCATCGAAACCGGAAGCGGCGTGATGGCAAAATCCATCGTGCCCTCACGCAGTTGTGATTGCGCGTTGGCCATCAGGCTTTCAAACAGTTCCAGTTTCACCTTGGGCATCTTTTTGCGAAAGGCCAACACCGCCGTCGGCAACACCGTCAACATCAACCACGGCGTAATAGCCGCTTTCACCTGCTCTTGCGCTAACCCGCGTAACCCCGCCATTTCATTATTAGCCTGTTCCAGCTGATTCAGCACCAACCGGGCATGCGCCAACAGCGTTTTCCCGTACGGCGTGAACCCCAGACCGCTCGGAGAGCGAAGCAGCAACGGCAGTTCCTGTTGTTGCTCCAGTTCACGCAAAGCGCGCGTAACCGCTGCCTGTGAAAGCCCCAATAGCCTCGCGGCGGCGCGGATACTGCCGCCGTCAGCGCTGGCCACCAATGCCTGTAACTGATGCAGTTTCATGATGCCCCCATGACAACCTATTGTTGTCAGCATAACCGAACGGCGGCTCCCCGACCAACGGGTTGTTTGCTAGTGTCGGGAGTATCTTGTTTTCCGCTTATCGAACGTCGGAAATCGAATATTCAATCAGGATACCGCGATGAACAATCCGCTTGTCTTACCTGAAATAGCGGCAGTTAAGCATGAAATGGTCGCTATCCGCCGCCATATTCATGCTCACCCCGAATTGGGATTCAACGAGTTTGCCACCGGCGAGTTGGTCGCAAAACTGCTGTCCAACTGGGGCTACCAGGTTACACGGGAATTGGGGCAAACAGGCGTTGTCGCCACCTTGCGGCGAGGCTCGGGAAAATCACTGGGTTTGCGTGCCGATATGGATGCATTGCCGATTGAAGAAACCAGCGGATTAAGCTACACCAGCACCCACCGCGGCGTGATGCATGCCTGCGGTCATGATGGCCACACCACTATGCTGCTGGCAGCGGCGCGTTACCTGGCGCAACACTCTGATTTTACCGGGACTCTGCATCTGATTTTTCAGCCAGCGGAAGAAGGCGGCGGCGGCGCCAGAGTGATGATTGAAGACGGCTTGTTCGAACGGTTTCCCTGTGATGCGGTGTTCGCCATGCACAACGTACCCGGCTTTCCGGTCGGCCAGTTGGGCTTTGCCAGCGGCGCTTTCATGTGTTCGGCCGATACGGTCAATATTACCCTGCACGGTCACGGCGGCCACGGCGCGGTGCCGCAGCACACGGTCGATCCGGTGGTGGTTTGCGCCGCCATTGTGATGAGTCTGCAAACCATCGTCTCCAGAAATATCGATCCGCAGGAAACGGCAATCGTGACGGTTGGCGCGATCCAGGCAGGCCGTGCCGCCAACGTGATCCCTGCCACAGCAACCATGACGCTAAG
This sequence comes from Serratia sp. GW822-FHT06D09, assembly GCF_058799515.1. NCBI lineage: Bacteria > Pseudomonadati > Pseudomonadota > Gammaproteobacteria > Enterobacterales > Yersiniaceae > Serratia > Serratia sp. GW822-FHT06D09. Next base: position 172,137 of record NZ_JBXALO010000003.1, on the reverse strand, counting down.
CGTACGCGCACTGGATGCGGGCGTTCGCCAACGACTGGAAAACCGCATTACGGCGCTGGTAGAAGCGCAAGCCGCCAGTTTTGGTGCTCGGGCGGACATTGATTACCAACAGGGTTATCCGGTTTTGGTAAATCACGTGGCGGAAACTGAGCTGGCACGCACAGTCGCATTGGACTGGGCGGGTGAACAGCAGTTGATCCCGTCTCTGCGCCCCTTTACCGCCAGCGAAGACTTCGCATTTATGTTGGAAAAATGCCCCGGCAGCTATATCTCGATCGGCAATGGGGATAGTACGCCCGGCAATTCGCTACATAACGCCGGTTACGATTTTAACGACGAGTGCCTGCCGATTGGCGCCACTTACTGGGTCAAGCTGGTTGAGCGCTTTTTGGCTTAATCCCTTTTGCACACCATTACGCCGAGGAACATAAAATGAAAACAAAGATTAGCCTGGTTCTCCTGCTGCCGCTGGCGTTAAGTTTCGCCGTTTCTGCTGGGGAATTCAGCGGAAAAGTAATTAAACTCGGCGTGGATCCGACCTATCCACCGCTGGAATTTAAAACGCCACAGGGGGCGTTGACCGGATTTGGGGTCGATATTGCACAGGCAATGTGCGATCAAATGCAGGCCAAATGCGTTTGGGTTGAGAGCAGTTGGGATGGAATGATCCCGGGGTTGCTGGCGAAAAAATTTGATGCGATTGCCTCGTCGATGACCATTACGCCGCAGCGCCAGGCGCAGATCGCCTTCTCGGACAAGGTGTCCAATGCGCCTGCACGATTAGTGGCCCGGAAAGGCAGCAACCTGCAACCCACGGCGGCTTCGCTGAAAGGCAAATCCATTGGCGTGCAGCAGGGATCCAGTCAGGAAACTTATGCCAACGCCCTGTGGCGGCCGGCCGGCGTTAACGTGGTGTCCTACCAGAGCCAGCAGGAAGCCAATGAGGATTTGATCAACGGCCGCTTAGATGCTTCGTTGCTGGCCAGCGTCAGTGCCAGTGAGTTTTTCCACACCCCAGCAGGAAAAGACTTTGCCTTTATCGGTGCCGAACTCAGTGACAGCAAATATTTCGGTATCGGTGACGGCATTGGGCTGCGTAAAGAGGATATCGCCCTGCGTAACGCGTTCAATGCTGCGCTGCAGGCGATCATCGCCAACGGCACCTACAAGAAGGTGAACGATAAATACTTTGATTTTGACGTGTACGGCGCAGGCCACTAAAGGGGCTGGACTGGGGATACAGGGAAAACAATAAAAGGGCCAGGCGAATGCCTGACCCGATAAAAACGGTTACTTCACTTCGCCCATAGCCTTCAGCTTTTTGGACAGTTCGCGACGTTCTTTGGACAAATCGGCATTTTTGATGATGTAATCATCAACGCGATCTTCATAGTCGCTGCGCATATTGGCAATGATGCCCTGAACGTCTTCAATGCTCATGCCCGGCTTGATGTACTCGCTCAGGTTATCGAGCAGCAGCACGCGTTTTTGGTTATCACGAACTTTCTTCTCGTTGTCGACAATTTCACGCTGCAGCTTATTTTTACGTCGGAACATACGCACAAACTCCAGAACGTCCTGGAAACTCGGCTTATTTGCATTATCCATCTTCATACCCTTGCTTTAGTAATACACAGATTCATTTGCTTACGGCCACAATGGTACCAAGATACAGGTTTGTGGCGGTCAGACACAACACTCATCGCCCTATCTTACTCACTTTGACGTCATGACAAAAACCCGAAGCGCCCGCTTCATGATCTGACCCCCTATTCACGCCCGCTGGCGGTACACACCTTGAGCAGATCGCCCAGTTCTTCCAACTGTTGCGTCAGTTCCATGCTCAACCATACGTAGCCATAAATTGGCGCTTCGCCGTGCTGACTGAAGCTGGCCTCCTGCATCAGGGTTTTCAATTCGGCGGCAATTTCGCTCAGTTGCCCCGCTTCTGCCGACAACTGTGTCTGCGGGCCGTCACGCATCGTTACTGCCAGCGACTGCAGCGAATTCAGCGTTAGCAGTTGCGCACTGCGCAGCGTTTTGGCATTCAGCATAATAAAGTGGGTTTCGCGCGAGGCCCAATAAGCGTCGGCCAGCAATTCCAGCGTACAAACCAGGTTGCGGCTCAGCGTCTGCACCGCCTCGAAAACCGCTTTGGGGATGTGGGTCTCTTTGCTGCTGGGGACAATCAGGCCGCGTAATTTAACGACCTTATTGAGCAGGTCTTTCAGCTGTGGCTCCAGCCGCGGCCGTTCTATCATATTTGGTGACAGGTACGCGCCGTAGATCTTGCTGACGTTTTCCAGGCAATCCGCCATCTCCATACGCCACAAAATATAAGCACGTTGCGGATAAATGCTGGTGAACAGCAACGCCAACAGCGAACCAAAAATTACGTCACCGCTGCGCCACAGTGCGGTATGCATATCACCTGCCCCCGCACCGCAAACCACCGCCAGCGTGATCCCCACCAGCAGCGCCATGTAGGGCCGCTTACCGAGCGTCAGATAGCCACAGAAAAACATCACCACCCCGCACCACACCAGCATCAGCGGCAATGAGTAAAGCTCGAGATACAGGGCAATCAGCCCCGAGGCGGCGCCAAATACCGTACCTGCGATACGCTGCAACGCCCGTTGCAGCACATTGCCCCAGAACGAGATCGGTCCCATCACCACCACCAGCGTAATCAGTGGCCAGGTGCCTTCCGGCACTTCGAGCAGGCGGATCAGCATAAAGGTCAGGATAAACGCCAGCCCAATGCGCACGCCGTGCACAATGCGGTAATGGCGATAGGTCAGACGTTCGAACGAGGATATTTTTCTGTCGAGGCGCACGATGCATCCCGTTATCAGTGGCGAGAAAGAGCATCAGTTTAGCGGAGGAAAGGGTTGGGAGAAAAGGCGGATAAGGCGTCCCTCATCCGCGCTCAAGCCTTAAGCGGCATATTTATCCACCAGCGCGCGTAAAATGGCGGCGGTTTCGGCATCCATCACACCGTCATACTGCCGTTGACGGAAATGCAGTTGGAAGGCGCGAACCAGCTGGCGGTAACCCTCTGCATTGGTCGCCGCCGAGGTGTCGTACCCGTACCTGGCAAATAGCGCCAGTAAATCTTGCTGTGCGGGTACACCCTGGCATTGATACTCATGCTGATAACGCTGCTTCACCGCGTCGTCATACCAGGCACCGACACCGGCCTGGTACAGCTGATGCCAAGGAAATTGCGGGCCGGGATCGCTTTTGCGGCCGGGGGCAATATCGGAATGTGCCACTACGTTAACCGGCGTGATATCCGGATAGCGCTGCAAAATATTTTGCGTCAATTGAGTTACTGCCGCGATCTGCTGCGGGTTAAAAGGTGGGAAAGTGATGTCCTCGCCATCGCCGCTCGCCAGATTGACGATCTCAATGCCAATCGCGGTATCGTTGAGGTTCGAACGATTGCCCCACTGGCTGGTGCCGGCGTGCCAGGCCCGCTCGACTTCATCGACCAGATTGAAAATCCTTACGCCGCTAAAGCCTGCCGCCTTATAGGTTGGATCTTCGGGATCCGGCACCAGATAATGGGTGCTGACCGACTTGCCGGTCAATGACTGCACCGAGTCGGCAAAATTCTGCGCGGTATAGTGCAGCACCAAAAAGCGCACTCGGTGGCCGAAGCTGGCTACCGAACGGTAGCTGTTGTAATCCATACTGAACATCGTAGATTCCTTGTGGGTTAAACACCTGTGATCCAACCACTGTAAAGGGCAAGAGTATTCGCCCCGGTTCATACTGGCGCAACTTGCAGCGCCCTACAATTCCTTCATGGACCTTGTCCACCCGTCAATGTTTAGCTAATTGCTAAATAAAAGGCAAGCTTAATTTAGCAAAAACGATATTTACCTTTTTGCTAAAGAATGCGATCATCGCCCAATGGAAACCAAAGAAATAAGACGCAATAATTTGCGCGAGCTGATGGCCAGCTACGCCCGTCAGGGCATTAACCAGAACGACTTTGCAGTGCTGGTTGAGTCCTCTTCGCCCACGTTGAGCCAAATCAGCGGTGAAAAGTCCTCCCGCAACCTGGGCGATAATCTCGCCAGGCGGATCGAGGCCAAGCTGAACTTGCCCAAGGGCTGGTTCGACGTGTTCCATGAAAAAGAATTGGTGCGCCCGTTCGATAACGTGGCGGCAGAGTCGGATTTTCAACCTGCCCGCCTCAAGCCGGTGGTGTGGGAAGATACCGAACAGGACAAGGAAGAGTTTGTGGAAATTCCCCTGCTGGATATCAATTTTTCTGCCGGCGATGGCTGTTATGAAATTGTCGATCGTGAAGAGTTTTCGCTGATTTTCCGTCGCTACTACCTGCACAAGATGGGGGTGGCGGTGAATGCCGCGCGGATCATCCGCATTTCAGGATCCAGCATGGAGCCCCGGCTGCAAGACGGCGACGTAGTGGGGATCAATACCGATGATACTCGCATCCGCGAAGGGAAAACCTACGCGATTCGCCACGGTAACCTGCTGCGGGTAAAAGTGCTGATCGAACAGCCCGACGGTGGCGTCACCATTCGTTCGTTGAACCGGGAAGAATACCAGGACGAACACCTGAGCTACCCGCAGCGCAAAGACCAACTGGTGGTGCTGGGGCGCGTTTTCTGGTCGTCTTCGTCCTGGTAATGCGAGGATGCAGCAGGCGCCGCTAACCGGCGCCGTGCTGTTATTTGAAATCCACCACCATCTGCTGCTGAATGGACAGGCCCCGGGTCGACTGCACGCAACAGGCGATGTAGTCGGTAAAACGCGGCGGTTTCGGCATGCCCAGCTTAAGGATTTTGTCATTGCTGAACCGCACGTTGAGCATGGCAAAAGATCCATACAGGCGCATCGCTTTCAGCATCAGGCGTTCATTACATGGCCCGAAAATATCTTTGAGCTGCTTGCGCATTTTCAACAGGGCTTCATAACTGACCTGCGCATAGTGATCGCCGAGCGGAGGCTTCTCCAGCGCAGCGGCAATGGCGCGATCGATATCCGCGAAGCTAACGCTGCTCTCTTCACCGGCGGAGATATGATAAACGTCGTTATCCAGCGTTTCGCTGTTCAACAGCATCACCATCGCATCAGCACAGTAATCAACCGGGATCACATCGATATTGTCCTGCAGCGAACACATAAACTTGCGCAGCATCAGCGCCATGCTGAACACCCAGAAAATACTGCTGGAAGGCTGACAGCCCAGGCGAGTATGCCCTACCACGATCGAAGGACGCGCAATCACCAGCGGTAGCTGCGGGCAATGTTGACGCATGAGCTGCTCAATGGTGGATTTGGAACGGGTATATTCCACCAAATGCTCGGCCGTTTCTTCAAATTCACCGCTCTCCGCTACCAGTGAACCGGGTTCCGGCGCGCAGGACATTGCCGTCCCCACATGCAGGAAACGTTTTAATCCAGACACCTGCGCCATTCTTTTGGCGAATGCCAAAGTGCCTTCCACGTTAACCTTCCAAATAAGGGGGTTATTACCGAAAGAGGCTACGGCGGCACAATTAATAACGTGCGTTACATTGTTAATCCTTGTGTCTGCTAAAAAGTCAGCTGGCTCACTCAGATCCCCCAACAATATATTTTCTATCGTGATTTTAGAAAATAGTTCGGCTTCAATATTAAACTTCTCCATATTCATCCGAATACGGTCTAACCCCTGCTGTGCATTATCAGCCCGCACTAACAGAAGATAGTTAATCGCCTGATTTTCTTTCAGTAATTTCTCAAGCACTGCACCACCGAGAAAGCCGGTAGCGCCGGTTAACAGCAGAGTTTTCATAATGTGCACCCACATTGGTATTGAATGCTGCTGATTGTATGTGGGGATAATTAAACGGATATTAAATAAAACTCAGTGGCACAAACTTATCTTTTCTTAATATTATCTTAAGGAATGTTTTGAAACATGGCTGCGGCATTTGGTAACACATTAATAAGAAAACAACCATAATAAACACCGCCGTTGACAAAGCATTGATATAAACTCTGATTTAATTCTCTGGTAAATGTTATTCCCTTTTATCATCCGGAGTTTTTTATGAGCTATAACCAAAAAGTCTGGTTGGGCGTCCTGGTCCTGTGCAGCCTTTTCTGGCTGGCGGTGATTGGTGGTGTGTTATCAGCCCATAAAGCCTTTGATCGCGCACAAATGCAAAATCAGCAGGAATATACGGCCAAATACTCTCAGCATTATCAGGGGACTGCGGCATCAGGCCAGCCCCTGCAGGCACGCTCACACACTTCATGAGCCTCCCCCCTGAATGGGGTAGGGACAAGTCAGGTTAACGATCCTATGATGCCCTTACAATCACAGGGAGAATCATATGGGGCGAAAGCTGGATAGCTTACCGCAAGCAGAACGTGAAAAGATTGAAGCCGATTTACTCGCTCTCAGCGTTATTTATAACGAACGTTATGGCATCAGCACCAACAACAACGGTGCCAGTGCCGAAGAACAAGTGCCCGATTATTTACGCCCCTACTTTCGTCTGCGCCTGAACTACTATCGCAATGCGTAATCCCGCGCATTTCGGCGATTAACGCTAACGACTGCTTGGCATCGCACATCTCGCCGTTACAATAGAGCAATATTTCCTACGCCACCTGAGAGATGCGAATTTGAGCAGCAAGGCACCGGCCACATTTTATATTCACGATTATGAGACCTTCGGCAAAAGTCCCTCCCTGGACCGCCCGGCGCAGTTTGCCGGTGTGCGTACCGATATGGATTTCAACATTATCGAAGAGCCGTTGGTCATCTACTGCACCCCGGCCGATGACTACTTACCCGATCCTGAAGCGGTGATGATCACCGGTATCACGCCGCAACTGGCGCTGGCCAAAGGCGTCAACGAGGCCGAATTTGCACGCCAGATCCATCAGGCGTTCAGCGTGCCTGGCACCTGCATTCTCGGTTACAACAATATCCGCTTCGACGACGAAGTCAGCCGTAATATTTTCTACCGCAGCTTCTACGATCCCTACGCCTACAGCTGGCAGAACGGTAATTCGCGTTGGGATCTGCTCGATGTCATGCGCGCCTGCTATGCGCTGCGCCCGGACGGCATCGTGTGGCCAGAAAACGAAGATGGCTTCCCCAGTTTCCGGCTGGAACACCTGACTCGTGCCAACGGCGTCGAGCATGAGCATGCCCATGACGCCATGTCGGACGTTTACGCCACTATCGCCATGGCCAAACTGGTCAAGCAGGCACAACCACGACTGTTTGATTTCCTGCTGCAACACCGCAATAAGCATAAGCTGAACGCCCTGATCGACATCGCTGAGATGACGCCATTGGTGCACGTTTCCGGCATGTTCGGCGCCGCGCGCGGCAACACCAGTTGGGTATCGCCGCTGGCCTGGCACCCGGACAACAAAAACGCCGTCATCATGTGCGATTTAGCCGGTGACATGACGCCATTACTGACGCTGAGTGCCGATGAACTGCGCGAACGGCTGTATACCCGCCGGGAAGATCTGGCGCCCGAACAATCGCCGGTACCAATCAAACTGGTGCATATCAACAAGTGCCCGGTATTGGCACCGGCCAAGACCTTGTTGCCGGAAAACGCCGAGCGACTGGGGATCGACCGTCAGGCCTGCCTGCAAAACTTGCAGTTGCTGCGCCAGCATCCGGAGGTGCGCGAAAAAGTGGTGGCGTTGTTCGCCGAAGCCGAACCTTTCAAAGGCTCTGACGACGTCGACGCCCGGCTGTATGACGGTTTCTTCAGCGATGCCGACAAGGCTGCGATGAAAATCATCCAGCAAACCAAGCCGCAGAACCTGCCGGCACTGGATCTGACTTTCAGCGATGGGCGCATGAAGGAGCTGTTGTTCCGTTTTCGTGCCCGCAACTACCCCAATACGCTGGACGACGCCGAGCAACGCCGCTGGTTACAGCACCGCCAGGAAGTATTAAGCGCCGAGCGAGTGCAGAGCTACGTGCTGCAACTGGAGTCGTTGTATAACCTGCATGAAGGCGATAAAGAAAAAACCGCGCTGTTGAAAGCGCTGTTTGAATACGGCAAAGAGTTGGTGGGGTAACAAAAACAATAAAGGGCGCCAAGGCGCCCTTTTTAATGCTTAGCGATAAAGGCTTAAGCCACGTCTTCGCTAGCCTGCGGTACCGGCAGACGGAAGCTGCGCGTCACGAAGGCCAGATAAATCAGACCAATCGCCGCCCATACCAGACCCAACGTCATTGAGCTGGCTTCCAGATTGATCCACAGTGCGCCAACAGTTAGCGCCCCCAATACCGGCAGGATCAGGTAGTTGAAGGTATCTTTAACGGTACGGTTCAACTTGTCGCGGATATAGAACTGCGAGATAACCGACAGGTTCACGAAGGTGAACGCCACCAGCGCACCGAAGTTAATCAACGCCGTCGCAGTCACCAGGTCAAACGACACCGCAGACAGTGCAATCACGCCGACCAACAGCACGTTCAGCGCTGGAGTACGCCATTTCGGATGCACATAACCGAAGAAACGCTCCGGGAAGACGCCGTCACGGCCCATCACGTACATCAGGCGTGAAACACCGGCGTGCGACGCCATGCCTGAAGCCAGCACGGTTACGCAGGAGAACACCAGGATCACCGACTGGAAGAACTTACCGGCCACGTACAGCATGATTTCCGGCTGGGACGCATCAGGATCTTTGAAGCGCGAGATATCCGGGAAGTACAGCTGCACGAAGTAAGACACCACGATAAAGATGATGCCGCCGATCAATGCCGTCAGGAAGATAGCTTTCGGGATCACATTCTCTGCATCTTTGGTTTCCTCAGACAGCGAACTGATACCGTCAAAACCGAGGAACGAGAAGCACAAAATGGTCGCGCCGGTAATCATCGGCACCACGTGCGCATTCTCAGACCAGAACGGGCGGCTGCTGATCAGCGTGCCTGCACCTTCGCCATGCGAAATGCCATTCACCACCAGGAACAGGAACACGATCATGATCGCCACCTGCACCACCACGATAATGGAGTTCAGGTTTGCTACCAGCTTAATGCCACGCAGGTTGAAAATCGTCATCAGCCCGACCAGCGCTGCCACGAAGATCCACGAAGGCACGCCCGGGAAGATGGCTTCCAGGTAAATTTTTGCCAACAGAATGTTGATCATCGGCATGAACAGGTAGTCCAGCAGTGATGACCAGCCCACCATAAAGCCGACGTGCGGGCTGATGGCCTTCTGGGCATAGGTATAAGCAGAACCGGCGGACGGGAATTTCCGTACCAGTTTGCCGTAGCTCAATGCGGTAAACAGAACCGCCAGCAGAGCAAAGGCGTACGCCGTCGCGACGTGACCATCGGTCAGGCCGGAGACGATGCCAAAGGTATCGAAGATGGTCATTGGCTGCAGGTAAGCCAGGCCCATCATCACTACCGGAACTAAAGTCAGGGTTTTACGCAGCTGTGCGCGTTGAGCCGGTGCGGCGCTGATGATGTTATCGGACATTGCGCAGCCCCCCCTTACCTTCTGCCTTGCGGAATATAGACACGCCAAGACTTAAGGTTGCGGGGAAACTTCGCAACTTGCGACTGAATTCAAAAAGAAGGGGATTGGAAGCTGGATAACGAGTCAAGGCTGCCTTGGCTGCTCCATAATCGCTGCGACCGCAGCGGAAACCGGCGGGCACCGGTGCTAAAGTGAAAAATTGCCCCATCTTTCTTATCCTCATGAGTCACGACCATAAAGTTTTGTTTGATCGCGCACGAAACTATTTATCTATCCGGATCGGTGTCCGGCCTCGCTTGGTGTATGAAACGCACAGTTTGTAGAACATAAATGCAAAAAAAATAACCGACGCGTTAAAACGTCGGCTATCTGCATTAGGGATATTTTGCACCAAAAACCCTCCTGATGACAAGATCAGGAAGGCTTCTTAAACAAATTCTTTTCGCGATCGTTCGGAAAACAACCCTTACAGGTGAATTAATCCGCTATCGTTCTATCGCACATCAAGGTAATGCCACACATTTTACGCCCCTTCAGGCATTTTTCAACATCCAATCAATCTCGGTTTCAGTCACCAGACGCTCAAATTGCATCAGTTCATCCATCTTGCAGGCATGGTAAACGTGGGCAAAACGTTCGCCCAGATACTGCGTCAAGGCTTGCTGATGCTCAAACTCGTACAGCGCGTCGCTTTGGCGAATGGGGAACGGCACCCCTTCTTGTTCAAGACCATTACCGGTCACCGGCTCAGGCAATGGCAATTCATTGTCCAGCCCGTAAAGTATGCCTGACAGGATCGCCGCCACCACCAGATAAGGGTTGGCATCTGCCCCCGCTACGCGGTATTCCACGCGATGATTCTCCGGCTCGCCGCAGGGAATGCGCAGCGCCACAGTGCGATTGTTGTGCCCCCAGGACGCCTGAGTGGGTACATACATGCCCGGCTGGAAGCGGCGAAAGGCATTCACATTGGGAGCCAGTAGCGCCATCGAGGCCGGCATCAGGGTGATCATCCCCGCCAGCGCACGGTGCAACAGCGCCGAGTCTTCGCCATCGGGTTGCACGAACAGATTATTGCCGTTGCCGTCCAACATGCTGATATGCACATGCATGCCGCTACCGGCGTATTCCTCATAGGGCTTGGCCATAAAGGTGGCGTGCAGGTGATGATTTTCCGCCACCAGCCGTACCAGGCGTTTCAACGACAGCGCGTGATCGCAGGCCAGCAGCACGTTATCGGTATGCTGCAGATTTACCTCAAACTGGCCGGGTGACGCTTCCGCCACCGCACCGTCCGCCGGTAAGCCCTGCATCTGCGCCAGGGTGTCGATGTCGTTGAGCACTTCGGCAAAATGATTCAGATTGTCCAGCGAGTAAACCTGGCTCTGCATATTGCGCTCCTGGGTGCCGGGCGCACAGGGCGGTTGCAAATACCCCTCAGAGTCTCGCTGTCGATCAATGAGATAGAACTCCAACTCTACCGCTACCACCGGGAACATGCCGCGCTGGCGCAATGCCTGCCAAACTCGATTCAGGACATTACGGGGTTCAACGTCAAAGGGAGTACCATCTTCATCCAGCATGGTCAGCAACACCTGACCGATATTGTCCGGATCCGCCGCTGACGGCGTCAGCGTTCCTGCCACCGGCATACACACGCGGTCCGGTTCGCCCAGTTCCTGACCCAGGCCCGCCTCTTCCACCACGTTGCCCAAAATATCCATAGCGAATACCGAGGCGGGGAAGTAGCAGCCTTTTTCCAATTTTTTCAGTCCGGAGACGGGAATACGTTTACCGCGGAAGGAACCATTCAGGTCAGTGAGAAGGATGTCGATATACTGCGTTGAGGGATGGCGTTCCAAATAGTGAGCAACTTCACGTTGGAACGCGCTACTTCGCCTCTCTTCATTATGCTGCGCAAAATTTTCAACTGCTGCGATATTGGTTTGCATACATCACCCGCCATTATGCTTTGAGAACGCTGCTGCGTCCGCCTGCCGATAGGTTCAACACATGGTCTGATTTCTCTGTAGACTGCGCCACAGCGGGCGCTCAAAATAACATCCATAATATGAAACATAGCCTTAACACAAATAGTTTGCAAATGTTACAATCCTGTTTGATTATTCGCCACCGGCTGCTAAATTGATAAAATATTGACCGAAAAGGCGTTAACACTCTTTTTACGTGCAGAATTTCGTCCGCCAGAACGGGGGTGGTCATGGGCAATATATTTTCCAATTCCGACACAACTACCGATATCATGCTGTGCCGATATCACTCAGGCAGGCACCTGATACCCATATTCATTTCTGCCTGTCGTCCCTACCAGAAGGAAGTACCGCTATGAGCGAAGTCAGCTTGGCGCCGGGTAAGCGCCTGTCACAGATCCGTCTGCAATTGGGTTTGTCGCAGCGCCGGGTCGCCGAACTGTCCGGGTTAACCCACAGCGCAATCAGCACCATCGAACAGGATAAAGTCAGTCCGGCTATCAGTACGCTGCAAAAGCTGCTGAAAGTTTATGGGCTTTCGCTGTCTGCCTTCTTTGCCGAACCTGAAGCCGCCAATGAGCCCAAAGTGGTCATAGAAGCCGAGGATCTGATTGAGATAGGCAGCCAGGGGGTATCGATGAAGCTGGTGCATAACGGCAGTCCAACGCGCAATCTGGCGATGATGCTGGAAACCTATCAGCCCGGCACCACCACCGGCGAAAAAATTAAGCACCAGGGCGAGGAGATCGGCACCCTGCTGGAAGGTGAGATCATGCTGACGATCAACGGCCAGACCCATTGCCTGACCGCCGGTCAAAGCTATGCCATCAACACCGGCATTCCACACAGCTTCAGCAATACCTCGGCGCGCGTCTGCCGCATCGTCAGCGCACATACCCCGACTACCTTCTGACCTTGTTCGGCGGAGGCCCCATGACGGAACACGTTGCCAGTTATTATGCCGCCACCGCCAACACGTTCGCGCCCTACTCGGCGCTGAACGAGGATATCCGCTGCGACGTCTGCATTATTGGCGGCGGCTTCACCGGCCTGTCGTCGGCGTTGCATCTGGTCGAGGCCGGTTATGACGTGGTGGTATTGGAGGCCGCGCGCATCGGCTGGGGTGCCAGCGGCCGCAACGGCGGGCAGGTAGTCAACTCTTACAGCCGCGATATCGACGTCATTGAAGCGCGTTATGGCGCTGACACCGCCGCCATGCTCGGCAGCATGATGTTCGAAGGCGCAGAGATTATCCGCAAGCGCATCGATCAATACGCCATCGCCTGTGACTACCGGCCCGGCGGTATCTTCGCCGCTTTGAACTCTAAACAAAGCCACGTGCTGCAGCAGCAACAGGCCCGCTGGCGGCGCTATGGCAATAACCAATTGGAATGGCTGGATCGGCAGGCTATTCGCCGCGAGATCGCCAGCGATCGTTACATTAGCGGGCTGCTGGACCGCAACGGCGGCCATTTGCACCCGCTCAATCTGGCGCTGGGCGAAGCCGACGCGGTGCGCCGTCACGGTGGGCGGCTGTTCGAACAGTCAGCCGCCACGCGCATTGATTACGCGGAACCGGCAAAGGTGCATACCGCCCAAGGCTCGGTCAGCGCCAACTTTGTGATCGTTGCTGGCAACGCCTACCTTGGCGATCGGCTTGAACCGCGGCTCAGCCGATTGAGCATGCCCTGCGGCTCGCAAATTCTCGCCACCGAACCGTTATCCAAAGATATGGCGCTGTCGCTGCTGCCCAATAATTTCTGCGTCGAAGACTGCAATTACCTGCTGGACTACTTTCGTCTGACCGCCGACAACCGGCTGCTGTATGGCGGCGGCGTGGTATATGGCGCTCGCGATCCCGCCGATATCGATCCGCTGATCCTGCCCAAAATGCTGAAAACCTTCCCGCAGCTGAAACAGGTGCGCATTGATTACCGCTGGAGCGGCAACTTTCTGCTGACGCTCTCGCGCATGCCGCAATTCGGTCGCCTGGAAAACAATGTCTATTATATGCAGGGTGATAGCGGCCACGGCGTCACCTGCACTCATTTGGCCGGCAAGCTGATCGCCGAAGTGCTGCGCGGTGATGCCGAACGTTTTGACGCCTTCGCTCGCTTGCCACACCTGCCCTTCTTTGGGGGCCGCCAACTGCGTGTGCCTTTCACCGCCCTGGGGGCGGCCTATTATGCGTTGCGCGACCGCCTGGGGTTCTAGCGATCCGCCAGGAATTTTTTCATCTCAGTTATGCCTTTTAGTTTGTTGCGAAATACGCAATCTGTGTTACAAAAGACTTACTTTGGCCATCTAAACACCTAAACGTCTTTAATTACACTATGCCAACCCCTACGCCCTCACGCCTCGAGATGCGCAATATCTCGATCGCCTTTGCCGGCTTCAATGCCCTGCAAAACGTCGATTTCACCCTGCAAGGAGGCTCAACACACGCATTGGTCGGGGCCAACGGGGCAGGAAAATCCACCTTGATGGCGATCCTTTCCGGCGCGCACGACCATTATCGCGGCGAGATTTTTATCGACGGCCAGCAAGTGGATATTCATTCCCCGCTGCAGGCCCGGCAATATGGCATCCACGTGGTGCAGCAGGAAGTGGACGTGGCGTTGATCCCCACGCTATCCGTGGCGGAAAACATCATGCTCGATTGGCTGAACGAACCGGGCCATCTGCTTAACTGGGCGCAGTTGTACCGCCAGGCGTCGCAGCTACTGACACAGCTGGATTTGACTATTAACCTGCGCCAGCGTTTGTCGGAGTGCACCCTGGCGGAAAAACAGCAGGTGCTGCTGGCACGCGCGCTCTCCCACCGCTGTCGTTTTCTGGTGCTCGATGAACCCACCGCCCCGCTCGATCGCGCCGAAAGCGAACGCCTGTTTCGCGTGGTGCGCCGCCTGCAGTCCGAAGGTATCGGCGTGGTGTTTATTTCCCACCGTATCCACGAATTGAGTGAAATTTGCGACCGCCTGACGGTGCTGCGCGATGGCCGTCACGTCAGTGAGGATGCCATGCAGGGCCTGACCGGCGAGCAGATCGTCGAGAAAATGCTCGGTCACCGGTTGGACGATATTTTCCCGCCCCCACGCCCACCGCACGGTTCTCGCCCGCTGCTACGGGTGGAAGGCCTGCACGATCGCCATAAGCTGCGCGACGTCAGCCTGCAACTGCATCAGGGGGAAATTCTTGGCATCGCCGGGCTGGCCGGTGCGGGAAAAACCGAACTGTGCAAGGCGTTATTTGGCGCCTCACCGGCGCGAATTGAACGGGGTGAACTGCTGGGGAAACCCTGGGCCCCCCACGCTCCACATCTTAGCGTCGAGCAAGGGCTGGCGCTGGTGCCGGAAGAGCGGCGTAAAGAAGGCATTTTTATCGACGAAGCTATTCCGATGAACCTGAGCGTCAGCGCCGACGACAGCTTTTCCCGCTGGAGCCTGTTCAGCCGCCGCCAGGAACTGCGTTGGGCGCGCGACATCATGCAGCGCCTGAATATTCGCGCCTCCGGCCCGCAGCAGAAGCTGGCGCGGCTTTCCGGTGGCAACCAGCAAAAGGTAGCGATTGGCAAATGGCTGCGCGGCGACGCTAGCGTACTGATTTTCGACGAACCAACCAAAGGTGTGGACATCAAGGCCAAACAAGAGCTGTTCACCCTGATCGACGGCCTGGCACGCAACGGCAAAGGCATTATTTATGCTTCCGGCGAGTTCTCGGAGCTGGTCGGCCTGTGCGATCGCATCTGCGTGTTGTGGGATGGCCGGGTCGTCGCGGAACTGAATGCCGCCGACATTGATGAAGAAACCCTATTACTGTATTCCACCGGAGGAACCCCAACGTGAGTAAAGAATTGTCCCTGCAAACTGCGCAACCCTGGCGCCATCAGCTGTTTGAGTTTCTCTACAAATGGGGGATGTTACTCACCGTTGTCGCGCTGATTGCCCTGTTCGGGATAGCGTCGGACAACTTCCTCGATCCGAACAACATCATCAATATTCTGCGTTCGATTGCCATCGTCACTGTCATCGCCATCGGAGTATCGATATCGCTGTCGGTCGGCGGTTTCGATCTTTCCGTTGGTTCCACCGCTTCACTGGCCAACGCCCTGGTGGTTTCGCTGTTCGTCTGGTACGGCTTCGGCACCACCGGTGCGATTGTGCTGACGTTACTGATTTGTACCCTGGTCGGCCTGTTCAATGCATTCCTGATCGTGGTGTTGAAAATCCCCGATATGCTGGCGACGCTGGCCAGCCTGTTTGTGATCCAGGGCGTGGCGATGACCTACAGCTACGGCGGATCAATCACCCAGAATATGCTGCTGCCGAACGGCGATATGGCCGAAGGCCTGATCCCGGAGGTCTTTTCCTCACTGGGCCAGGTGCCGGTGATCGTGTTGATCATGCTGGCAGTCACGGTAGTGGTGCAGCTTTTCCTGTCGCTGACCAAACATGGCCGCCGCATGTATGCCATTGGCGGTAATCCGGAAGCCGCGCGCCTGTCGGGCATTCGGACAGTACGTTACAGGGTTGCCGCCTATGTTATCTCTGCCCTTCTGGCCTCGCTTGGCGGCATATTACTGGCGTCACGTATCGGCTCTTCGCAGGTGAACGCCGGTGGCGGTTATCTGATGGATGCGGTCGCTGCCGCTTACATTGGTTTCTCGCTGGCCGGCTCCGGCAAGCCCAACGCGCTCGGCACGCTGGTGGGCGCGGTGATCCTCGGCGTGTTGCAAAACGGCCTGGTGATGCTCTCCGTTCCCTACTATGCCATGGACATTATCAAAGGTTTGGTGTTGGCCCTGGCGCTGGCAATCACCTACATCCAGAAACGCTAACCCCTCTCTCTCGGCGCAGGTTCTGCTGCGCCCTTTTTCCCTTATATTCATGCGGTTAATGATTCCCCTCGCCTAAACACATACAAATGATACGAATTATCATTTGCGTTTACATTTTGTCGAAAATCCTTACAATAGCCTGACGAAACGGCGAACCCCGCAATGACGGGGCAAGTTTCTAATTATTATTCAACACGTTAAAACGACACTTTGTCGATTTACATCAGACCAGGAAAGGTTTGCCTCATGGAAAAGCCACGTTATAACAAATTAACCGCATTGATCATTGCTACATTGACCAGCGCCGGCGCCGTCGCTGCGCAACCAGACGCTCAGGACACCATGGTGGTAACCGCTTCCGGTTTCCAGCAGAAAATCCAGGACTCCCCGGCGTCCATTTCGGTCATCCCACGTCAGCAAATTGAAGACAAAGCCTACCGCGATATTACCGATGCGTTGAAGGACGTGCCGGGCGTCGTTGTTACCGGCGGTGGCAGCAGCAGCGATATCAGCATCCGCGGCATGTCCTCCAAATACACCTTGATCCTGGTCGACGGCAAACGCGTAGACACCCGCGGCACCCGCCCGAACAGCGACAACGCAGGCATTGAACAAGGCTGGCTGCCGCCGCTGGAAGCGATTGAACGCATCGAAGTGGTACGCGGCCCGATGTCTTCGCTGTACGGCTCCGACGCCATGGGCGGCGTAATCAACGTCATCACCCGTAAAACCTCCACTACTCAGGCATGGAAAGGTTCACTGCACGGTGACGCCACCTTCCAGGAAAACAGCAATTCCGGCGATATTTTCCAGACCAACGCCTACGCTTCCGGCCCGCTGATTGAAGGCCTGCTGGGCCTGCGGGTCAATGGCCTGCTGTCGCGCCGCGCCGAGGACCAAATCCTCAACGGCTTCAATGAACAGCGTATGCGCAGCGGCACCGCGGTATTCAGCCTGACGCCAAACGAACAGAACGACTTCGATTTCGAAATCGGCCGCTCTTTGCAGGATCGAAACAGTACGCCGGGCAAATCCATGGCGACCGAAAACTGCCGCAACAAAAAGTGTACGCCGAACAGTGCCAGCGACAGCCTGTACACCCGTACCAACTACGCGGTAACCCACAACGGTTATTACGACTTCGGCAACACCACCAGTTATATTCAGCGCGAAGAGACCAACAACCCCGGCCGCGATATGAAGATGTACAACACCATCTTCAATACGCAAACCCAGTTTGATCTCGGCAGCCATATGCTGAACCTGGGCGGCCAGTACCGTTACGAAAAATTGAGTGATGGCGGTAATCAGTTAGCCGCAGCCGATAAGCTGAACCAGCTGACGCGCTGGAGCTGGGCGCTGTTTGCCGAAGACGAATGGGCGATGACCAACGACTTCAGCCTGACCAGCGGTATCCGTATGGATCAGGACCAGAACTACGGCAACCACTGGACGCCGCGCATGTATGGCGTTTGGCACCTGACCGAGCAATTTACGTTGAAAGGCGGCGTCTCCGCGGGCTATCGCTCACCGGATCTGCGCCAATCCTCTGCCGGCTGGGGGCAAATCACCGGCGGTGGCCGCACTTCAATCATTATCGGTAACCCGGATCTGAAGCCAGAGAAGAGCCTGAGCGAAGAGATCGGTGTGATGTGGGATAACCTGCAAGGTCTGAACGCCAGCGTTACCCTGTTTAACACCGACTTCAAAGACAAAATCACCGAAGTGCGTCGCTGTGACAGCGGCGACGGCGACGCGCAGTGCATGATCGGCAATACGCCGTATTACTTTATCAGCGACCGTACTAACGTCGATAAAGCCAATATGCGCGGCGTAGAAGCCACTTTCGGTTGGGAAATCACCAAAGATTGGCAGTTGACCACCAACTATACCTACACCACCTCCGAACAGAAGAGCGGGGATTTCCAGGGCAAACCGCTGAACCAAATGCCGAAGCATATGGTTAACAGCGTCCTGGACTGGCAGGCCACGCATGACGTCAGCCTGTGGTCGCGCGTTAACTTCCGCAGCAAGACTTCGGACTACATGAGCCGTTCTTCGATGGCCAAGAGCACGCCGTCTTATACCTTTGTTGACGCCGGCCTGAGCTACCAGGCGAATAAAAATCTGATGGTGACCGGCGGGGTTTACAACATCCTCGACAAGACCGTCGATTACGATAACTACAATACCGTTCTGGATGGCCGCCGTTACACCGTCGGCATGACCTACAACTTCTGATGCCACTTTGGGCGCGCGCTGCGCGCCCTTTTTATTTCTCTCACCCAAGGAAGCCACAATGACATTACGCCGCTCCCCTATGGTTCTCGCCCTGCTGGCCTGTATCGCGCTGGCCGGCTGTAACGGCAAGGTTCGCACACCGGCCGCGGATGCCCCTGCGACCGTCAGTTTTCAACATCTGAACGGCACCACCGAAGTGAAAAAGCACCCACAGCGCGTAGTGGTGCTGGACTATGCTTCGCTGGAAACATTGCAGTTGCTGGGCGTAGAGCCGCTGGCACTGCCGGGCAACCGCACCATGCTACCGGACAGCCTGAAACAGTACCAAAATGCCAAATACCTCAATGCCGGGACCCTGTTTGAGCCGGATATGGCCACGCTACGCGCTGCCAAACCGGATCTGATCCTGATCGCCGGTCGTTCCTCCAAGGCCTATGCCGAACTCAGCGGCATTGCGCCGACGTTAAATATGGCAATCGATCCGCAGGATCAACTGGGCAGCCTGAAACAGCGCACCCTGCAACTGGGTGAGCTATTCGATAAACAGCCGCAGGCTCAGGCTGCAGTAGACAAACTGGACGCCGCGATTGCAGCGATCAAACCGCAGGTGGCCAAAGCCGGGCGTGGCCTGGTGGTGTTGTTCTCCGGCGGGAAAATCAGCGCCTACGCGCCCAAGAGCCGCTTCAGCTTTACCTATGACGCCCTCGGGTTCCAGTCTGCGCTGCAGAGCGACAACGCCGATGTCCGCGGCAATAAACTCACCCCGGAACAAGTGGCTCAGTTGAACCCGGACTGGCTGTTCATTATCGATCGCGATGCAGCCACCGGTCGTCCGAACGCGGTAGCTCCGCAGAAGATCCTCACTACCACGGCGTTGAAAAATACCGTAGCGGTCAAGAAAGGTCAGGTGGTTTATCTGCCGGCGGCTGAGGTCTATCTTTCCGGCGGCATCATCACCAGCCAGCATATCGTCGAACGCGTCGCCGAGGCGCTGAACAAGAAGTAATAAAAAACCCGGCGCTGTGAAGTGCCGGGTTTTTTGCTATCCACCAGGGATCAAATAGACGGTTGGTTCACCAATCCGTCAATCAGCACCTGCGGCGTTCCCTGCGAGCAACGCTCAATGCGCCCACGAACGCCATACACCCGCGCCAGACTCTGCGGCGTGATCACCTCTTCCGGCGCACCGTCGGCAATCAATTCGCCATCCTGCAGCATCAGCACGTGATCGCCATGACGCAGCGCTATATTGATGTCATGCACCACCACCACCGTGATGATATTGCGTTTGCGCGTCTCTTTGCGTACCAAATCCATCACGTGGAACTGATAGTTAAGATCGAGCGCGCTCAGCGGTTCATCCAGCAGCAGCAACGAAGGCTGACGGATCAGCGACTGCGCCAACCCCACCAACTGTTTCTGTCCGCCGGAAAGCTGATCGAGATAGCTCAGCGCCAGGTGGGCAATGCCAAGCTGCTCCAGCAGCGCCATTACCTCGGCCTCGCTGCCGGCATTGCTGCGGCCGCCCGAAGCGCGTTGCGCCACGATGATCGATTCCAGCACGTGCAGATGCACACCGGCTGGCAATGACTGTGGCAAATACACCACCTTCTCCGCACGGCGGGCGAATGGCATCTGCATCAAATCGATGTCGTCCATCCACAGTTTCCCCTGTGCAGGGTTTAAACCCGCCAGCGAGCGCAGCAGCGTTGACTTACCGCTGCCGTTCGGCCCCAGCAGCACGGTGATTTGCCCGCGTGGCAGCATCGGAACCGCCAGGTTGCTGATAACCTGACGCTTGGGGTAGCCAGCGGAGAAGCCTTCAATACGCAATCCCTGATTCATACATTCCCCCGATGACGCAGAATAATGCTCAGGAAGAACGGCACGCCCACCAGGGAGGTAACGATGCCCACCGGAATGATAATGCCCGGGATCAGGTTTTTCGACGCCACGGAGGCCATCGACAGTACCAGCGCGCCAATCAACGCACTGGCCGGCAGATAGAAACGGTGATCTTCACCGAAGATCATTCGGGCGATGTGCGGCGCCACCAGACCGATAAAACCGATAGGCCCAACAAAGGCCACCGCCAGCGCGGAAAGAATGCTGATGCGCAACAGGGTCGTCAGGCGCAGACGGCGCACGTCGATACCGAAGCTCACTGCCCGATCTTCCCCCAAACGCAGCGCGGTCAACTTCCACGAGCTCATCATCGACAATGGCAGCAGCACGACGAATACGCCGAGCAAAATGCCCAGTTTGTCCCACGAAGCCCGCGCCAGGCTGCCCATAGTCCAGAACACCAGCCCCTGCAGCGTGTCTTCGCTGGCAATAAACTGCATCATGGAAACCAGGGCGTTAAAGGTGAACACCAGCGCGATGCCGAACAGCACCACGCCAGAGGTGGCCACCCGTGTCCAACGCGTAATGCCGTCCAACATCAATGCGGCGAACAGGGCGAAAATAAACGCGTTAGCGGAAATAAACCATTGATCGGGGATGCCCGGAACGCCAATCCCCAACACGATAGCCAGCGCCGCACCGAAAGCCGCGGCAGAAGAGACGCCGAGGGTAAAGGGGCTGGCCAGTGGGTTGTTGAGGATGGTCTGCATTTCTGCACCGGCCAGGCCAAGCGCAAAGCCCACCACCACCGCCATCAAGGCGTAAGGCAGGCGGATATCCCAGACGATAACCCGCGTGCCGGCGTCGGCCGCCGCAGGATCAATCAGGGTTTGCCACAGGGAAGACAAAGAGAGCCCGGATGGGCCCATGGTAAAATCCAGCAGCAGCGAACCCATAATCGCCAGTGCCAACACCCCCATCATCAATAAACGGTGGCGGAGAATATGGTGATAACGCCCCATGGCGTTGACGTCGGGTTTACCCTTGGCGTCAGGCATAGGATCGGTGGATACGCTCATTATTTCGGATACCTGTTACGACAATGACCACAGCGGCGCGGAAACGGCCGCCTGAACGGAATAAGCAGCCGCTAACAATAAAGCAAACGATAATACTTATCAATCATATCAATAGCTATTACCTGCCATATAAAGATGTAACACTTTATTTTATAACGTTATTAACCGACCCCTTGCCATACCCTCGCCGCAGTGCCCAGGGTTAACAATTCCGAAAATATCGCCCCACTCTGCACAGCTGTGACAAATTGCAATAAAACCACATAGAATCCAAATCCTGACTGGTCACTGGCGCCCGCGCCGGGCCGGATATTTAGGGCCGATTTTCGGGACCCTTATCAAAGAGGCTGCAATGAGAAGTCGAACACCTGCGTTAACGCCTAAAAAACCCGCCCTGTTGCACTGGCTGGTGCAAAGCCCACGGCTGGCTGATGACGCCAAATTACAACGCCAGATGCGGCTTACCTTGGTGCCTTCTCCCGCCACGCCATGGTTGAATGCCGCCGGGGTGGCGCTGCTGCTGCTGGGCTATATCTGGCTGAGCCACAAAGCGATCGGCGTGGGTCTGTTGCTGCTGCTGTTGTTGCTAACCGGCGGACGTTGGTGGCTGGCGCGAGCCAATCCGCTCCGTTGGCCCAACGCGATGCTGGTGACGGTACTGCTGTGGTGCGCACTGGTGGGCGCTGTCGCCCTGATGGCCATGCTTTCTGGCCGCATGGTGCTCATCTTGTTTGCCGGCTTGCTGATTACCGGACTGGCCTTCTGGCTGATGCAACGCCACGCCGCAGCACCGCGTTTTGCCCTGCTGGAAATCATGGTGCTGACGCTGCCCTATTTGCTGGCCGCGCCGCTGTCACGCGTGCAAAACCTGTTTTTACTGGCGGATATCATCCCGCTGTGGCTAGTGTTGGCCCATGGGTTAACCACGTCTTATCATCGTCAGCTCGCTGAGCGCGTCACCCTGAGCGCGGAAAAACAGCAAGCCGCCCATCAGGATCATTTGACCGGTTTCCTCAACCGTGCAGGGGGTGAAGCCGTGATGCAGGATATTTGTCGTCCTTCGGCAACGGTGCATCCGCTTTCCCATCTGTTTATTTTCGACTTTACCCCGCTGGCGGCGTTGTATCAGAGCCACGGCGTGCAGATCGGCGATGACGTGCTGCGCACCATCGGCGAACGCCTGAAAATGTTGGTGCGCCCCAGTGATTTTGTCTGCCGCTATACCGGCGGCCAGTTTCTGATCCTGGTTCACGACCTGCCTTACGGTTCCGAAGGTGAATTTTTGGCACGCTTCATTCCGGCGCTGGAAGCCCCCTACGTTTTTGGCGCATTCGGTGAGGTATCGCTGCAGCTCAATACCGGCGTATTGGCGTTAACCCAGGATTATCAATCGGTTGACATTTTGATGACCGCGGCGCAGCGGGCGCTGACGGTAAAAGGGAAGGAATAGCTAGTCAGGGGATAAGGATAACGCGGCGGGCTCCCGCCGCGTTTCATACAAGACGTTAATTCACGTCCATTTTCGGGAATTCCATTTCGCTGTACTTCACGACACGGGTGCCGCGCGTCAGCTTGTAACCGAACCAAATGATCAGGAACAGCGGAATGCCGATGTAGGTCGCGGTCACGCCGTACCAGTCGATTCGATCTTGCAGGAATGCCTGATAGTTCTGACCCAACGTGATGATCAGGCACAGCACAAAGGCAAAGATCGGGCCCAGCGGGAAGAAGCCGGAACGGTAAGGTAAGTCGTTCAGGTCATGCCCCTGGATCATATAGCCACGACGGAAGCGGTAATGGCTGATGGCAATCCCCAACCAGGCAATAAAGCCGGTCATACCCGAGGTGTTCAGCAGCCACAGGTAAACCGACTGGTTGCCGAACATCGAACTCAGGAAGCACAGGCCCGCAACCACGGTCGTCGCATACAATGCATTACGTGGCACCCCGCCCTTCGACAGTTTGGCGAAGATACGCGGCGCTTTGCCTTCCGACGCCAGAGTAAACAGCATACGGGTTGAGGCGTACATCCCGGAGTTACCGGCAGACAATACCGCCGTCAGGATCACCGCGTTCATCACCGCCGCCGCCGACAGCAAACCGGCATGCTGGAACACCAGGGTGAACGGGCTGACGCTGATGTCTTTCACATCATTGCGCAGCAGGCTCGGATCGGTATAAGGAATAATCAGGCTGATAATCAGGATCGCGAAGATATAGAACAGCAGGATACGCCAGAACACCTGACGCACCGCGCGCGGGATATTTTTGCCCGGATTTTCAGATTCGCCGGCCGCGATGCCGATAAGCTCGGTACCCTGGAACGAGAAGCCGACAATCATCGCCACGCCTATCATCGCCGAGAACCCTCCGGCAAACGGCGCGTCGCCGATGGTCCAGTTCTGCCACCCCGCGTGCTCGCCCCCTTTGAGGATGCCGAAAATCATCAGCACGCCAATGGCGATAAAGATGATGACAGTGGTCACTTTGATCAGTGAGAACCAGTATTCTGCTTCGCCGAAACCCTTAACCGAAATGTAGTTCAACAGGAACATCAGGCACAGGAACAGCGCGCTCCAGATCCAACCCGGAGTATCCGGGAACCAATAGGTCATGACCAACTGCGACGCTACCAGGTCAACGGCGATGGTCACCGCCCAGTTGTACCAGTAGTTCCAACCCAGCGCGAAGCCAAAGCCTTCTTCCACATATTTGGCGCCGTAGGTGGAGAAAGAACCGGATACCGGCATAAAGGCCGCCAGTTCACCCAGGCTGGTCATCAAGAAGTACACCATCAGCCCGATCAACGCATAAGACAGCAATGCCCCGCCTGGGCCTGCCTGCGAAACGGTCGCCCCAGAGGCGACAAACAGACCGGTGCCGATAGAACCACCAATAGCAATCATGGTTAAGTGCCGCGCTTTCAGCTCGCGCCGCAATCCGGGTGCTGGTTGCCCCGATGTTTTTATATCCTGCTGAGCCATTCTTACCCTATCTGCTGGTCAAAAAAAATAAGGGCGGATTGTAACAAATACCCGCCGGCGAACTAGTAACATTGCACTGATATAAGATAGCTTCATAATTCAGGGCTAATTATTAGCAACGGCCCTCTAGGCCTTACTTACTGTCATTAATGTGACAGGGTGCAGATTTTTATGCTTCGTTTCTGCTTGCGGAGGCATTTTCAGGACGCAAGCGTGCAGTAGCTGAGAAAACGCTGCAGGGCATTGGAGATGTGCTTTTGCCGGTGATGGATCAGATAAAGCGTTCGCATCAAGGGCGGCAACGGCAGTTGCAGTTCCACCAGCGCGCCGCTGGCCAACTGTTCCCCTATCACCCGCCGCGACAGGCAACTGATACCAATGCCGTGGCGAACCGCATGTTTGATCGCTTCCGAGTTCCCCAGCTCCATCACCAGCTGAAAGTGCGGCAGATGCGCCAGTAACAGATGATCCAACACTTCACGCGTGCCCGAGCCCCGTTCACGCAGGATCCACGGCGCATTCGCCAACATCGCCAAGGTTAAAGGCTGGCCCGCCAGCGGATTGTCCGGTGCAGCGAACACCACCAGCTCATCCTCCAGCCACGGCTGGGTGACCAGCTCCGGCATATGGCAAGGGCCTTCGATCAGGCCTAAATCGACCCTAAAATCTGCGACCGCGACAATCACGTCCTGACTGTTTCCCACATTGAGCTCCAGCGGCGTGGCGGGAAAATCTTGCCGATAACGGGCAATCATCTCCGGCAACATATAGTTGCCGATGGTACTGCTGGCCGCTATACGCAGCGCACCACCGTCATGACGGAAGAGTTGCTCAATCTCTCCGGCCTGCTCCAGCAACGCCAGCGCCTTCGGGTACAGCAGCCGCCCATGCTCATTGATGACCAGACGTTTACCGACACGATCGAACAACTGCACGCCCAGCTGCCCTTCGAGGTCGGCCAGCGCCGCACTGACTGCCGATTGCGATAACGCCAGAACTACCGAGGCCTGCGTGGTCGAACCGCTTTTCAGCACTTCGGTAAAAACTTCCAATTGACGTAAGGTGATATGCATAAACTTCTCGATATACAAAAAAGCGGCCTGTCAGTAAAGCCACTGAAACTAATGCTAAATCTGCGCCACTGGCCGGCAGCAACGCACAGGGTGAATAACACTAAGGTTATCACGTTTGCAGAAATCGACATGGGGGTCACTCATGCTTCAGGCCGCAGACTAACCACTTATTCAGATAGGTTATAAATATATAATCAATTTCTCTTTTATGTCGCCAGCACGTAGTCTTTGGCTCAAGGATTTGATGACAAGGGCTGACTTATGGCGACCAATACCACACACGATTTTCCAACGCGGCAATTTCCGCTATTCGGTCTACCTCGGCTGGTGCCGGGGCTGCTGCTAACCGGTGCCATCACTGCGCTGGCGGTCTGGGTAGGTGATATTCCCTGGGTAGCCGGGCTGGGACTGGGCGCGCTGACGCTGGCGATTTTGCTCGGTATTTTAGTCGGCAATACGCTGTATCCCTGGCTACAGCCGAGCTGCCACGGCGGTGTTCAGCTCGCCAAACAGCGTTTATTGCGTCTGGGTATTATCCTTTACGGTTTTCGCCTGACGTTTCAGCAAATTGCTGACGTAGGCACCACCGGCATCATCATTGATGCATTGACCCTGAGCACCACTTTCCTGCTCGCCTGCTGGCTGGGTAAAAAAGTGTTCGGTATCGACAGCCAGACCGCGATGCTGATCGGCGCCGGCAGCAGCATTTGCGGCGCGGCGGCCGTGATGGCGACCGAGCCGGTGTTGAAAGCCGACTCCAACAAGGTGGCGGTGGCGGTAAGCACCGTGGTGGTCTTCGGTACGCTGGCGATCTTCGCTTATCCGTGGCTGTATCAGTTGAACGAGCATTTCCAGTGGCTGCCGTTTAATCAGGAAAGTTTCGGCATCTTTACCGGTTCAACCATTCATGAAGTGGCGCAGGTGGTCGCTGCCGGGCACGCTATCGGGCCGGATGCTGAAAACGCCGCGGTCATCGCCAAAATGATCCGCGTCATGATGCTGGCCCCTTTCCTGCTGCTGCTCTCAGGCTACATCAGCCGCAGCCGTAGCGCAGGAAGCACCGGTAGCCAGGCGGAAAAATCCGCGATAACCATTCCGTGGTTTGCGGTGCTGTTTATCGCCGTTGCCGGGTTGAACTCATTCGACCTGATCCCGGCGGCGCTGGTAAAACACCTGATTACCGCCGATACCTGGATGCTGGCGATGGCCATGGCGGCGCTGGGGTTGACCACCCACATCAGCGCGGTGCGCCAGGCCGGGGTTAAGCCAATCCTGCTCGCCACGCTGCTGTTCGCTTGGCTGATTGTTGGCGGCGGCGCCATTAACCTTCTGGTGCAGTATTTTATCTGATTTGCTTCCCTTCAGGCCCGCAACCGCGGGCCTGCGCTTTTCCTGCCATTCAATCCTTCCGCTATCAATGCCATAATGACGCCGATTACACAGGAGAATGAAAATGAAGTTTGTCGGTGCACATGTCAGCGCGTCAGGCGGCGTGGATCAGGCGGTTATCCGCGCGCACGAATTGGAGGCGACCGCATTCGCCCTGTTCACTAAAAATCAGCGTCAATGGAAGGCCGCCCCGCTGCCTGCCGACGTGATCGATAAGTTTAAAAGCGCCTGTGCGCAGTACGGCTACGGCCCAGGGCAGATCCTGCCGCACGACAGCTATCTGATTAACCTTGGCCACCCGGTGACCGAGGCGTTGGAAAAATCCCGCGAAGCCTTTCTTGATGAAATGCAGCGCTGCGAACAGCTGGGGCTGACCCTGCTGAACTTCCACCCAGGCAGCCACCTGTTGCAAATTGAGGAAGACAAATGCCTGGCACGCATCGCTGAATCCATCAACATGGTGCTGGACAAGACCGAGGGCGTGACGGCGGTTATCGAAAACACCGCCGGTCAGGGCAGCAATCTGGGCTTCAAATTTGAACATTTGGCGGCGATTATCGATGGCGTGGAAGACAAGAGCCGCGTCGGCGTTTGCATCGATACCTGCCACGCCTTTGCCGCCGGTTACGATTTGCGTACCGAAGAAACCTGCGAGCAGACGTTTAAAGAGCTCGGCGACATCGTGGGGTTCAAGTACCTGCGCGGCATGCACCTGAACGACGCCAAGAGCGAGTTTGGCAGCCGCGTCGACCGTCACCACAGCCTGGGTGAAGGCAAGATCGGTAAAACAGTATTCAGCTATATCATGCGTGACGATCGTTTCAACAATATCCCGCTGATCCTGGAAACCGTAAACCCGGATATCTGGGCGGAAGAGATCGCCTGGCTGAAGGCACAGCAATAATTGCCAGATAAAAAAACCGGAGCCTGAGCTCCGGTTTTTTATTGCCTGCGCCAGCGTTAAGCTACCGTAGCCGCAGGGACTTCAGCGCGTTTCAGCAGTGCGTAAGACACCCCCGCCAACAGCGTACCGGCAACGATCGCCACCAGATACAACAACACCGGTGTGATAGCGCCAGGGATCAGCAGAACGAACAACCCACCGTGCGGTGCCATCAGCTTGGCGCCGAATGCCATCGACAGTGCGCCGGTCAATGCGCCACCCGCGATGCAGCATGGCAACACGCGCATCGGATCACGGGCGGCGAACGGAATGGCGCCTTCGGAGATAAAGCACAGGCCCAACACCAGCGCTGCTTTACCGCCTTCCTGCTCGGACTTCTCGAACTTGCGACGCGCCAGTAATGTTGCCAGCCCCATCGCCAGCGGTGGCACCATACCGGCCGCCATAATGGCCGCCATAGGGGCATATACCGACGAGCTCAGCAGCGCCACACCAAAAGCGTAGGCCGCCTTGTTAACCGGACCACCCATATCGGTACACATCATGGCACCGAGGATCGCCCCCAGCAGTACCGCATTGGCGGTACCCAGTGATTGCAGCCAGTGAGTCAGGCCTTCCATAATTTTCGCTACCGGCGTACCGACGATGAAAATCATGATCAAGCCGACAATCAGGCTGGCGACCAAGGGAATGATCAGGATCGGCTTCAGCGCTTCCATACTCTGCGGCAGACGCAGTTTGGTGCTGATAAATTTGGCCACATAGCCCGCCAGGAAACCGGCAATGATACCGCCGAGGAAACCGGCGCCGGTGCTGACGGCCAGCATGCCGCCAATTAACCCTGGCGTCAGGCCCGGACGGTCAGCGATCGAGAAGGCAATAAAACCGGCCAATACCGGCACCATCAGCGCAAAGGCTGAGCCGCCGCCGATCTGCATCAACGCCGCTGCCAGCGTGCCCTTGACTTCGAATGCCTTGATACCGAACACGAACGACAGTGCGATACACAAACCACCCGCCACCACCATCGGCAGCATGTAAGACACGCCGGTCAACAGGTGACGATACGGGCCGGCGCTCTCTTTCTTCTTACCGGCGGTGGCCGGCGCACCGCTTTTTTGCGGTTGGAAAATCTCGGCTTCGGCCTGCGCCTTGTCCAGTTCCTGCGCCGTTTTTTTCAGCGCCAGGCCGGTAGAGGTACGGTACATCGGCTTGCCGGCAAACTTATCCAGATCCACTTCAATGTCCGCCGCCACGATCACCAGGTCGGCCGCCGCCACTTCTTCTGGCGTAATGGCATTGCCGGCGCCGACGGAGCCGCGGGTTTCAACTTTCACCCACCAGCCACGCTTTTTGGCTTCGCTTTCAATGGCTTCGGCCGCCATAAAGGTATGGGCCACGCCGGTCGGGCAAGCGGTGATCGCCACGATACGTTTTTGACCGGCGGCTTTAGCCGGTTCGACGGCTGCCGCGGCCGGTGCCTGATAGGCTTTCGCTTCGGCCATCGCCTGCGCCAGGAAGGCTTCCGGCTCACGCACCGCATGCGCCACGTCACCCACATAAACCCGTTTGCCGTTCAGCGCGGCGTCAGCAGGTACAGTTTGCCCTGCCACCACCACCAGTTCAGCGTCGGCGGCTGCCTCAACCAACGTCAGGCCGGTTTTCACCGCAGCAGCGCCAAGCATGCGTTTCGCCAGGTGACTACGTGCCTGCCCCAGCGAATTGTCTATCATCAGCAGTGTTTTCATTCTGCCTCCTGCTATTGATTAAAAGGTTTCAGATCGACACGCGCCATCATCGCGGCCAGCTGTGGACGGTCGGTCACGCCAACGTTGCTCTGGCTTACCGCCAGCGCAGCCACGGCGGTGGCCAAACGCAAAGTGTGTTCACTGGATTCACGCATCAGCAGGCCGTAAATCAGGCCGCCGACCATCGAGTCGCCGGCACCCACGGTGCTGACCACTTCGCAGGCCGGTGGCTTGGCAATCCAGGCGCCGGACGCGTTGACCCACAGCGCGCCTTCGGCACCGAGGGAGATAACCACGTGGGCAATGCCCTGATCGCGCAGCGCATGCGCCGCTTCGACCACGTCAGCCAGCTGCGGCAACGGACGCCCGGCCCAAATTTCCAGCTCGCGGCGATTAGGTTTCACCAACCACGGCGCCGCTTTCAAGCCGGCAACCAGGGCTTCACGGCTGCTGTCGAAAATGATGCACGGGCACTGGGCGCGCAAACGGATCATCCAGTCGGTGAAAGCGTCGGGATCGACCCCCGCCGGCAGGCTGCCGCTGACCGCGACCATGTCGAACTGGCCCAGCCAGCTCAGGGAATCGGTCACGAAACGTTCCCAGTCCTGCCCGCTGACTTCAAAACCGGAGAAATTGAAATCGGTGACTTCACCGTCTTTTTCGGTCAGTTTGACGTTAATACGAGTGCGTCCCGGCACCACCTGGAAGCGGTTGGCAATGCCCAGATCGCTGAACAGCAGTTGGAAACCGTCCTGGTTGTCTTTTCCCAGGAAGCCGCCCACCGTCACATCAATACCCAGATCCTTCAGCACCTTGGCGACGTTGATGCCTTTCCCGGCGGCGTGAAGGCCGGCGGTTTTGACCAGGTTCACTTCACCGCGCTCGATCTCCGGGCAAAAGCCCACCAGATCGTAAGCCGGATTCAAGGTAATTGTTGCTACTCTTCTGCTCATGCTGCGCCCTCGCCCAGTCCTTCGTTAATCGCTTCACCGATCGCCTTCAGCGCCGTTTCAGCATCTTCACCTTTGGCGGTAAAACGCAGGTGATGTCCTTTTTTCACGCCCAACGCCACCACCTTCATCAGGCTACGTCCGTTGGCCGGTTTGCCACTGCCATCCAGGTTAGTGACGGTAATTTCACTGCTGAATTGCTTGATCACATTGACCAGCGCCGTGCCCGGACGGGCATGCAGGCCGTGTTCGTTACGGATCACGTACTCAGCGCTCAGCGTGGTGTTTTCTTCTTCCACCTCACTGGTCAGCAATGCCAACAGGGTGACGGCATCCGCGTTCAGCAAGCGTTCAGCTTTGTTCGCCAACAGCAGATCGCTGAGGTAATTCAGCACCGCCAGCGGCTGCTGGTCGGCCACCGACAGCGTCAGCAACAGCGCAACCTGCTCGCCCTCTTCGTCAAACGGCTGCGCCGGACGGCTTACCGTAGCCGCGCTAGCCAAGTTGCCTTCGGTGCTGTCGCTCAGCCAAATGCCCTGCCCCAGATTCAGCGGCTTGCGGGTGATGACGTCGCTGACGAATTGAGCGTTAACCGCACCAATTTTCTGCAGGCGGCCCGCATTCAGCGCCTGCAGCGTCATCAGGCTGTCGGCGGCCACGTCTAGCACAATCAAGGAAGCGTCGAACTTGAATTCCGCCGTCAGCTTTTCGCCCATCAACAAGCTGCGTAACTCTTCTGCCGAGGTGGTTTTCGCCAGCTGTTCGGCTACGCTGTCGTCGCTCAGAACGTGGGTCAACTGACGCAACAGCGCCAGGTGTTCATCGGAACGTGCGGCAATGCCGATCACTACGTAAGCAGTTTGGCCTTCGCCCCACTCGATACCCTGAGGGAACTGAAACACCTGCACGCCGGTGTTCAGCACCAGATCGCGGGTATCGGTAGTGCCATGCGGGATGGCGATACCGTTCCCAAGATAAGTGGAGGTTTGCAGCTCACGCTGCAACATGCCGTCCACGTAAGGCGCGCTGACGCAGCCGGCCTTGGTCAGTGCGGCAGCCACCTGACGGATGGCTTCCTGTTTGTTACTCGCGGTAGCACCCAGGTGAATATCTTGCTGTGACAACTGGAACATGATTCTCCTCTCCTGCTGAATTGAATCGTTTCAGCTTCGTTGGGAAAAAGGAGCGTTACCGGTACGACATTATCGCGCCCATAACGCTGAAACGTTTCAAGGAGTGTGTAAGGCCCCATGAGCGAAAGCAAGTTTTCTCAATTTTGACGTGATAGATTTTTGACCTTACGCACACTTTTCCAGAAGGGTTACCCGTTGCAGCGCTAAAATGACATACTGTGCTGAAATTTTGCTGACGGAGGGAAACATGACTGTAGTGGCGGGCGTAGGCGTAATCATTGTCAATGAACAAGGGGAAATTTTGCTGGGCAAACGCTGCGGCAAGCACGCCCCCTTCTGGTCCATCCCGGGCGGGCATCTGGATGCTGGCGAAACCTTTGAACAGTGCGCACAGCGCGAGATCGCCGAAGAGACCGGGCTGATCATCGCACCACCGAGCTTTGTCGGCATCAGCAATAATCTGCAAACCTGGCGCGTCGAGGGAAAGCATACGGTTTCCATCTGTTTGCTGACGCCCCATCCTGGCGGGGAAGCCGAGCTGAAAGAACCGGAAAAATGTGCCGAATGGCGCTGGTGCCTGCCGGAAGCATTACCTGAACCGCATTTTGAAGCCAGCCGTAATGCCATTCATCTGTGGCTGACGGGCCAAACTTACCTACCGGCAAAATAGCTGTTTTCAATCACGGTTTCTCTCTCCCTTCCGTGATCTCGCTCATAGTCTGATAAATCCACATGAAAAATGCGTTATATAATCCAGAATATAACGCTGAAAAATCCCCCGAACGACCATTTTTCTTCTAAAAATACCCCTATAGTATTAGATGACTTTACCAATAGTACCTATACTTCCTCAGGTATGTCGGCGCTCGTCCGGCACTTTTTTTTGGCAAGGTTTTCCTTGGTATTTCATAATTATAAGCGGATTCAATATGACCAATAAACTCACTGGCTTGATAAAAAAGCACCGCTGGGGATGGCTGTGGATTTTGCTGCTCGGAATTATCCTCGGGGCAGCATTATTGGCGGGTACCGCCACCGTATTCCATAAAACCAGCGACACCGCCTTCTGCGTCTCCTGCCACACCATGCAACAACCGCTGGCCGAATATCAGGGCAGCGTTCACTTCCAAAATACCAAGGGCATTCGCGCTGAATGTGCCGACTGTCACGTTCCCCATGAGCCCCTCGACTACCTGTGGACCAAAATCCGCGCGGTAAAAGACATTTATGGCGAGATGGTGGGCACCATCGATACGCCTGAGAAATACGAGGCGCACAAGCTGGCCATGGCGCAGTCGGTCTGGAAAACGCTCAAAGAAAACGACTCCGCCACCTGCCGCTCTTGCCACAGCTTTGACGCAATGGACATCACCGCCCAACGGCCTGAAGCGCGTATCCAACATCCGGTGGCCATCAAACAGGGTGAAACCTGTATCGACTGCCATAAAGGGGTCGCGCATATCCTGCCGGACATGAGCGGTGCAGCCCAGGCCGGTGCCGCCGAGTTGGCGAAAGCCGCCGCTGAAACCTCGCCAACCGCCACCACGTTGTACACCATTGCCACAGAACCCTTCTTCCTCAAACCGGACGACAGCCACAATGCCGGCAACCTGATGCCATCAACCGAAGTGCAGGTGGTGAAACAGGAAGGCGACAAAGTGCTGGCCAACGTCACCGGCTGGCAGCAAGACGGTGTCGCTGAAGTGTTCTACGCCGCGCAGGGCAAACGCATCCTCAGCGTGCTGCTGGGTGAAGACGCTCGCAAACTGCTGAAAACCGGCACCACCATGACCGATGCCGAAACCGGTCTGGTATGGCATCAGGTTTCTCTGCAAGTTTGGCTGCCACGCAAACAACTGATCGACGATCAGCAAAAGATCTGGCGCTACACGGCAGATATGATGTCGGCCAACTGCACCGGTTGTCACGGCCTCACGGCCCTCGATCGCTTCAACGCCAACCAGTGGATCGGCGTAATTAAAGGTATGGCTCCACGCACTTCGCTGACGCAGGAACAGCTGCGCGTTCTGACACAGTACGTGCAGAAACACGCCAGTGACATGCAGCCAGCCGCACCAGCCAAGCTTTAAGGGAGAAGCGAAATGAGCAAATATCAACAACAAGCGTTAAAAATGAGCCGCCGCCGCTTCCTGACTGGCGCGACCGCACTGGCCGCAGCACCGCTCCTGGCGGGCCTGTGGCCCAAGTCAGCGTTGGCCCAGGCCATCAGCCAGGCGCTGCCGCAATTCGTCGTGTTGCGTCAGGCGCAAAAAGGCATTTTGACCGGCGCGCACTGGGGCGCCTTCGAAGCCATCGTCCAGGACGGTAAAATGGTCGGCGTGCAGCCGGTCAAAGACGATCCTTATCCGAACGAACTGATCACCATGGCGCCCTATCAGGTGCACGCCGAAAACCGTATCAAATACCCGATGGTGCGCAAAAGTTGGCTGGAAGGCGGCCCTGGCAGCCGTACCGAACTGCGTGGTCGTGACGAGTGGGTACGCGTCAGTTGGGACAAGGCGATTGATTTGGTCTGTGGTGAGATCACCCGCTTGCAGAAAGACCATGGCCCGCAGTCCATTTATGCCGGTTCTTATGGCTGGAAAAGCGTCGGGATGCTGCATAACAGCCGCACGCTGCTGCAACGCCTGATGAACCTGACCGGCGGCTTCCTCGGTTACGCGGGCGACTACTCCACCGGTGCCGCGCAGGTGATCATGTCGCACGTGGTGGGCTCCATGGAGGTTTACGAACAGCAGACCGCCTGGCCGAACGTGATTGAAAACAGCCAACTGGTGGTGCTGTGGGGCTGTAACCCGATGATCACGCTGAAAAACAGCTGGAACGTCCCGGACCACTACGGCCAGACGGGCTTTGAGGCGCTGAAGAAGAAAGGCACCCGAGTGATCAGCATTGATCCGGTACACAACGACAGCGCCAAATTCGTCGATGCGCAGTGGATCGCTCCGCGTCCTTATACCGACGGCGCCATGCTGATCGGCATCGCCCACACGCTGCTGACCGAGAAGCTGCATAACCCGGACTTCCTGAAAACCTACACCGCCGGTTTCGACAAGTTCCAGGCCTATCTGTTGGGTGAAACCGACGGTACGCCGAAAACTGCCGAATGGGCGGCCGATGTGTGCGGCGTCGATGCTGACGTGCTGCGTCAGTTAGCACGCGACATGGCGAAAAATCGCACCATGATCATGGGCGGCTGGGGGATCCAACGCCAGCATCATGGCGAACAGCAGCATTGGCTGTTGGTTACCGTGGCGGCGATGCTCGGCCAGATTGGCCTGCCGGGCGGCGGCTTCGGCTTCAGCTATCACTACTCCTCCGGCGGCAGCCCGACGGCGAAAGGCGGCATTATTTCCGGTATCTCTGCCGGTAACGCACCGAAGAACTCACCGGCACCGATCCCGGTGGCGCGCATCGCCGAATGCCTGACCAACCCGGGCAAGACAATTAATTTCAACGGCGCACAGGTCACCTACCCCGAGGTGAAAATGGTGTATGTGGCGGGCGGCAACACCTTCCACCAGCATCAGGACACCAACAATCTGGTCAAGGCCTGGCAGCGGCCGGACACCATCGTGGTGAACGAACCTTATTGGACCGCCACCGCCAAGCATGCCGATATCGTTCTGCCGGCCACCACCAGCTACGAACGCAACGATCTCGAAATGGGCGGCGATTACTCACAGCTGTATGTGTTCCCGATGCATCAGTGCGTCGCGCCGCAGCATGAATCACGCAGCGATTTCGATATTTTCGCGGCCATGGCGGCCAAGCTGGGGGTGCAGGACGCCTTTACCGAAGGCAAAGATGAAACTCAATGGCTGAAAGGCATGTACGATGACATGAAAACTCAGGCACGTGCTGCCCGGGTAGCCCTGCCACCGTTCGACATGTTCTGGGAGTCCAACAATTACGTGCGCTTCCCGGTGCCGGAGGCCAATACCCAATGGGTGCGTTTCGCCGACTATCGCGAAAACCCGCTGCTCAATCCACTGGGGACGCCATCCGGTAAAATCGAGATCTACTCCGACGCCATTGCCAAAATGAAGTATCAGGATTGCCCAGGTATTCCGACCTGGATGCCACCGCATGAATGGTATCGCGGCCCGGAAGCGGTGAAATACCCGCTGTCGCTGAACACCGCGCACCCGATCAACCGCCTGCATTCGCAGCTCGACAACACGCCACTGCGCAAGAAATACGCGGTAGCCGATCGGGAAGCGATTGTGATCCACCCGCAGGACGCCCAGTCACGCGGCATTGCCAATGGCGATCTGGTGCGGGCCTTTAACGATCGCGGCCAGATCCTGGTGGGTGCGGTGGTGAGCGAAGACGTGCGCCCTGGCGTGGTGCGCATCAGCGAAGGTGCCTGGTTCGATCCGGCCGATCCGTCACAGCCGGGTTCGCTGTGCAAGAACGGCAACGTCAACTGCCTGACCTTCGACGTCGGCTCCTCCAGCCTGGCTCAGGGTAACTGCGGGCAAATGGCACAGTTGCAGATCGAGAAGTATCAGGGCGAGGTGCTGAAAAACACCGCGCACGACGTGCCGGCTGGCGCCTAACGTCGAAGTTTGTCATACCCAGGGCGATGGTGACATCGCCCTTTTTTTAGCCTTATGCAGGAAAGAACTTTTTACCATTAAGCAGAATGAAACCGGTTTTTGTTCTTTTTAAACAGGCGTATTATGCGCGCGACTCCCTCATTTACGGCTATTTGCTGACCTCTATGCCTACTTCAACTGCGGTAACGCGACGCTCGCCCGATCTGACTTCGCTGGCCTTTTTAGTGGTGGCGTTCCTCACCGGGATTGCCGGTGCGTTACAAACCCCGACGCTGAGCCTGTTCCTGGCAACCGAGGTGAAGGTGCGCCCTTCCATGGTTGGATTATTTTTCACCGGCAGCGCGGTGATCGGCATCCTGGTCAGCCAGTTTCTCGCTCGACGTTCGGATCAAAAAGGGGATCGCAAAACGCTGATCTTCCTCTGCTGCATGTTAGGGGCACTGGGCTGCGTACTGTTCGCCTGGAACCGTAATTATTATCTGTTGCTGGCAGTCGGCGTAATGCTGACCAGCTTCGGCTCCACCGCCAACCCGCAGATGTTCGCTCTGGCGCGCGAACACGCCGACCGCACCGGCCGCGAAGCGGTGATGTTCAGCTCTATTCTGCGGGCTCAGGTTTCTCTCGCCTGGGTTATTGGGCCGCCTATCGCCTTCGCGCTGGCATTGGGATTCGGTTTTAAGGTGATGTATCTGGCCGCCGCAGCAGCGTTTATCCTGTGTGGCGTGCTGGTGTGGAAAATGCTGCCGTCGATGCGTAAAACGCCGGTGGCTTCCAGCACCACGCTGGAAGCTCCGCGGAAAAATCGCCGCGATACGCTGCTGCTGTTTTTAGCCTGCACCTTTATGTGGACCGCCAACAGCATGTATTTAATCAATATGCCGCTGTATATGGTGCATGAGCTGCAACTGCCGGAAAGGTTGGCCGGAATATTGATGGGGACGGCGGCCGGGCTGGAGATACCGACCATGTTGCTGGCCGGCATGGTAGCGAAGCGCTTCGGTAAACGTTTCCTGATGCGTTGCGCGGTGGCGGCGGGCCTGCTGTTTTACTTCGGGTTACTGTTTATCACCGGCACCTGGCAACTGATTGCCCTGCAATTGCTCAACGCGGCGTTTATTGGCGTGCTGGCAGGCATTGGTATGCTCTATTTTCAAGATTTGATGCCCGGTCAGGCCGGCGCGGCAACCACTTTGTTTACCAACACTACGCGCGTGGGCTGGATTTTTGCCGGTTCAATCGCCGGCGTGGTGGCGGAGGTCTGGAACTATCACGCGGTGTTTTATTCCGCGTTGGCGATGGTGGTCGGCGCGGTGCTGTGCCTGTGGAAACTGAAAGACGCTTAAGGTGCAGTATCCGCTTCCAGCTTGATCAGATAGACCAATGCCTGGTCGCGGTGGTCATGGCACATTTCGCGGCTGGCCTGCAGGCTGCCGCAGACCTTGGGCCGCAGCGGTGAATGAAACAGGCCACAACGCAGCTGCTCGCTCAGATGAATGCAGCGGGTGTTGGCGGGCTTGCCGTTAGGCATGCCGGGGATCGGGCTGGATATTGAAGGCGCAATACAACAGGCGCCACAGTCGGTACGACAGTCCATCAGCGAGTCTCCCGGTGGGCTGGCGGAATTGAAGCGCGACAATATCAGTCGCGCTCATCGGCCGCCAGCATAATCCGTGTTGGCGCGCGAATCTTTACATCTCGCGTTTTAAATCGTGAATCGCCCCGTTTTCTCACCCGCCCGCAAATTGCCATAAGCTCCCCTTCCTCCGCCAATTAATGCATGAAACAAGCGTATTAGCGGCTTTACATGCGCCAACCGCACATGTACCATTGAGCTAGTACAAAAGAATCCACGGCCGACGAGGCCAATCAGGAGCAAAAATGTCCGCGGACACCATCCAGAAGCTTTCCCGCCCTTCAGTGCTTGGCGGCGCGATGATCATTGCAGGCACCGCCGTCGGCGCTGGCATGTTCTCCATTCCCATCGTCACTTCTGGCGTGTGGTTCAGCGGCTCCGTCGCGCTGCTGGTTTATACCTGGGCCTGCATGCTGATTTCCGGCCTGATGATCCTGGAGGCCGCCCTGCACTACCCAAGCGGCGCCAGCTTCCACACCATCGTCAAAGATCTGCTGGGTAAAGGCTGGAACGCCATTAACGGTATTTCCATCGCCTTTGTCCTGTACATCCTCACCTATGCCTATATCTCCGCCGGTGGCTCGATTATCGCCCACACGCTGGAAGGTATCGTCGGCGTCGGGCAGTCCACCGCCGGGTTGGTGTTTGCCGTGGTGGTCGCGTTTATCGTGTGGCTCTCCACCCGCGCCGTTGATCGCCTGAGCACGATCCTGATCGGCGGTATGGTGATCACCTTTGTGATGTCGGTGGGCGACATGTTCACGCATGTGCAGCCGGCAGTACTGTTCAACCGCGGTGACGACCAGGCCAGTTACCTGCCTTACGCCTTGGCGGCGCTGCCTTATCTGCTGACCTCCTTCGGTTACCACGGCAACGTGCCGGGACTGGTGAAGTACTACCACAAAGACAGCGGCGCAGTCGTGCGCAGCCTGGTGTACGGCACCCTGCTGGCGCTGGCGATCTATATCCTGTGGCAGTATGTGATTCAGGGCAACATCGCCCGCGATGCCTTCAAACAGGTGATTGCCGAAGGCGGCAACATTGGCAGCCTGCTCAAGCAGATGGGCAACGTTTCCAGCAGCCAGACCGTCGGCCAGCTACTGAACGCCTTCTCTTATATGGCGCTGGCGAGCTCATTCCTCGGGGTGTCGCTGGGGTTGTTCGATTACCTGGCAGACTTCTTCAAATTCAGCGATGACACCGTCGGACGCAGCAAAACCGCGCTGGTGACGTTCGCGCCGCCGACCATTGCCGCCCTGCTGTTCCCGAACGGCTTCCTTTACGCCATCGGCTTCGCCGGCCTGGCCGCCACCGTTTGGGCGGTAATAGTGCCGGCCATGATGGCGCGTGCCAGCCGCCGCCGCTTTACCGAAGCGCAATATCGCGCTCCCGGTGGCTACGGCATGATCCTGTTCATCATTCTGTTCGGGGTGATCAACGCCGTCGCGCACGTGTTGGCATTGCTGGGTCTGTTACCGGTGTTCCAGTAATACCGTAGGGGATGGCGCCAGCCGTCCCCTTAGTCTGATGACAAACACCCGAAAAACGTGGTTTTCGGATGTTTGAGGTAAATCAGAAGACACCATCCTTTGTTTTTATTTGCCCCCAGAACAGAACTTTTAACTGCAAAGGACGTTGTCAGCAATTTGAGGGGATGGCGGCCGCCGTCCCCTTTTTCTGTCACTGTTTTTGCTCGATCTGCTTGCCTGAAATCAGCGGCGCGAGTAACTTGTCGCAACTTCCCAAATACTCTTCATTGCAGGTTATTTTATATGGCAAAAGCTAACGAAATTAAGCGCGGCATGGCGATCAACTACAACGGCAAACTGCTGCTGGTGAAAGACATTGATGTGCAAAGCCCAAGCGCGCGCGGTGCCAGCACCTTGTACAAAATGCGCTTCTCTGACGTCCGCACCGGGCTGAAGGTTGAAGAGCGTTTCAAGGGCGACGATATTCTGGACACCATTAGCCTGTCACGCCGCAAGGTGAACTTCTCTTATATCGACGGCGAAGAATACGTGTTTATGGATGACGAGGATTACACCCCGTATATCTTTAAGAAAGACCAGATCGAAGATGAACTGCTGTTTATTCCTGAAGGCGGTCTGCCGGGCATGCAGGTACTGACCCTGGATGGCCAGGTGTTGGCGCTGGAACTGCCGCAGACCGTGGATATGGAAATTGTCGACACCGCACCGGGCATCAAAGGTGCCTCTGCCAGTGCCCGCAACAAGCCGGCCACCATGGCGACCGGCCTGACCATTCAGGTACCGGAATACCTCAGCGCCGGTGACAAAATCCGCATTCATATTGCCGAGCGCCGCTACATGAGCCGCGCTGACTAGTCGATACTCTGGGGCCAGTGTGGCCCCTTTTTAATGGCTTAAGGCAAATCCGGGAAGAAGCGGCGTTTAAGCGCCAGCTCCACCCCGCGCAGTTCCGCCAACCCCTTCAAACGACCAATCGCCGAGTAGCCCGGGTTGGTTTTTTTCTTCAGATCGTCCAGCATCTGGTGTCCATGGTCGGGACGCATCGGGATCGGCCGGCGATCGCCTGCCTGATGGCGCCGTTGCTCCTCAGTGAGGATCGCCTCGATCACCGCCACCATGTCCACGTCGCCTTGCAGATGCGCACCCTCGTGGAAACTTTTCGGGTTTTCTTCGCGACAGGTAGCACGTAAATGGGTGAAATGGATGCGATCGCCGAAGGTTTCGATCATCCGCACCAGATCGTTATCGGCCCGAACGCCGTAAGAGCCGGTACACATGGTGAAGCCGTTATACCGGCTGTCGACCGTTTGCTTGAACCACTGCATATCTTCAATGGTAGAGACGATGCGCGGCAACCCCAAAATCGGCCGCGGCGGATCGTCCGGATGCACCGCCAAACGCACGCCAACCTCCTCCGCCACCGGCACAATGGCGCGCAGGAACACCGCCATATTCTCTCGCAGCTGCGCCTTGTCGATCCCATCGTACTCCGCCAGGCGGGCGCGGAATTGATCGAGGGTATAGCCCTCTTCGGCCCCCGGTAATCCGGCGATAATATTGCCGGTTAGCTTGGCAACCTCCGCCTCGTTCATCGCGGAAAAATAGGTTGCAGCCTGCTCCTGTTCTTGCAGCGTGTAATCCTGCTCTGCGCCAGCGCGTTGCAGGATATGCAGATCAAAAGCCGCGAAGGCGGTCTGATCGAAACGCAACGCTTTCGACCCGTCCGGCAGTAAATACTCCAGATCGGTGCGCGTCCAGTCCAGGATCGGCATAAAGTTGTAGCACACGGTGTCGATGCCGCAGGCCGCGAGGTTACGCAGCGATTGCTGATAGTTAGCGATATGCTGCCGGTAATGGCCGCTGTGGGTTTTGATCTCCTCATGCACCGGGATACTTTCCACTACCGACCACACCAAGCCTTTCTCCGCCAATAGGGCCTGACGGGCCTTGATCTCTTCGACCGGCCACACCTCGCCATTCGGGATATGGTGCAAGGCGGTGACGACGCCAGTGGCGCCGGCCTGGCGCACATCATCAAGAGAGACCGGATCGTTCGGCCCATACCAACGCCATGTTTGTTCCATTATTTATCCTTGTAAAAATTGCCCAGTATCGCGGAAGTGATAAAGATCGCCCTGCTCCGGCCATCTTGTTATACCAAAATAAAATAGATATCGGTTATCTTTCACCTTACTCTTTCGCCAATTGCTGTCAAAAGTGAAACCGCGATTGGTTGATCCACTTCACGGATCTGGCTTATTTTGCACGCGCGCATGTAATTAGTGCGCTTACAGCCTTACACTGGCGGCAGAAAATTCGTGCATCCCCGGTAGAAGGAGCGCCGTATTCTGCACAAAAAAACTGGTCTGATAACTTTTAAAGTTAACCGCCAACACATCTACTCAGCCTTGGAGCTTTGCATGAAGACTATCGCCAACACGCCGCTTCCGGATGCCGTCCAGCAGCCAGGTTACGATCGCAGCGCATTACAGAGCCGCATGGTGCACATTGGATTTGGCGCCTTTCACCGCGCCCACCAGGCGCTACTGACCGATCGAGTGTTGAATCGTCAGGGCGGCGACTGGGGGATCTGCGAAATCAGCCTGTTCGGCGGTGATAATTTGTTCCGGACGCTGCGCCAGCAGGACCATCTTTACAGCGTGCTGGAAAAAGGCGCGGCGAGTAATCAGGCTATCGTGATCGGTGCGGTGCATGAGAGCGTACACCGCAAGCTGGAAGGGATTGGCGCCGTATTGGAAAAGCTGGCGGAGCCACAGGTGGCGATTGTCTCGATGACCATTACCGAAAAAGGCTATTGCATTGAACCCGGCAGCGGAAAACTGGATCTTCAACATCAGGCGATCCACGC
Source organism: Serratia sp. GW822-FHT06D09 (assembly GCF_058799515.1). NCBI lineage: Bacteria > Pseudomonadati > Pseudomonadota > Gammaproteobacteria > Enterobacterales > Yersiniaceae > Serratia > Serratia sp. GW822-FHT06D09. Next base: position 129,885 of record NZ_JBXALO010000003.1, on the reverse strand, counting down.
CGATCTGGCGAATCCCGGCGAGCCTTCCACCGTGCCGGGGATCCTGGTGGAAGCGCTGCGCCTGCGTCTGGAACGTGGGCTGCCCGCCTTTACCCTGCTCTCTTGCGACAACATCCCGGAAAACGGCCACGTGCTGCGTAACGCGATCGTCGGTTTGGCCGAAGCGCGCGACGGCGCGCTGGCCGACTGGATTGCCCGCGAGGTGAGCTTCCCCAGCACCATGGTAGACCGTATCGTTCCCGCCGCTACGCCAGAGACGCTGGATGAGGTGGCCGAGGCGCTCGGTGGCGTTCGTGATGAATGCGCCATCGCCTGCGAACCCTTTATCCAGTGGGTCGTTGAGGATAAATTTGTCGCCGGCCGCCCGGCCTGGGAACGGGCCGGTGCGCAGTTGGTCAATGACGTGCTGCCTTTTGAGCAGATGAAACTGCGCATGCTGAACGGCAGCCACTCTTTCCTGGCCTATCTCGGGTATCTTGGGGGCTATCAGTACATCAACGACTGTATGGGCGATGAGTCTTATCGCCGCGCCGCACTCCACCTGATGCTGGCTGAACAGGCGCCGACGCTGAACGTTAGCGGTATCGATTTGCCCGCCTATGCAGCACAGCTGATTGAGCGCTACAGCAACCCGGCGTTACAACACCGTACCTGGCAAATCGCCATGGACGGCACGCAAAAATTACCGCAGCGTATGCTGGACTCGGTGCGTTGGCATCTGCAGCATGGCGGCAGCTATGCCGGTCTGGCTCTCGGGGTAGCAGGCTGGATGCGCTATGTCGGCGGCGTGGATGAGGCCGGGCAGCCAATAGACATCCGCGATCCGTTATTGGCTACGCTGCAACAGACAGTGGCTTCAACGCCGGATGATGAACAACGGGTAAAAGGCCTGTTGGGTCTAACGGCTATTTTTGGTGAGCCGTTGGCGGCCAACGAGGAATTTGTCACGGCGGTCACCCGCGCCTACTTGTCATTACGCGATCGCGGTGCGCGTCAAACGGTGCAAAACTGGGTGTCGACTCAGTTGGCTTAGCCATTGAACAAGAAGTAAAACGGGGAAAATGACGATGCCGGATATCATCCGGCATCGCCGAACGACTTAACGATAAACTACCGTCATCACTGCAAGTTTTTTCTGTTGATCCACCCACTTCATTTCGGTCGAACCTAAATTCAGCGGCAGTTCTTTGCGTGTAGCATCAAATTTCGACAGGGCCTGTTGGTCTTGATAGTGCTGCCCATTTCGGTAACATTGCGTATTGGCCGTTGAAGCGGTAACTTTCACCGTACAGGGGCTTTCCACAATAGATCCGACAAAACGAATAACTCCGCCAGTGGTTCCTGCATGACTTACTGCCGTCCATGAAAACAACATTCCTGCGATCAAAAATAACCGAAAGACATTCATGGCAACCTCATTTTTTGTTAAGCCAATTTAAACATAGAGGATCTTCTTAGGAATAATCGCAAGGTAAGGGCATTTATTTGGCGGGTAATCGGGCAATTAACAAAGTTAAAACAAGCTACTAACAACTATTTCCCTTAGGTAATATCCGGTTTTTGCTGGGATTTTTCCTAATGATGATCGCCATTTTGTTGCTTTAAAATGACGTATCTCAATCTGTCGGATTTGTGACTTAACGCAGGGAGAGCAGCGCCATCCTGCCTGGTGAAGTAGAATGGCCAAACTATTGCCCTTAAATTCATTAACATCAGGAATAATTAATGACTAAAACTAACCTGATCACCGGTTTTCTAGGCAGCGGCAAAACCACCACCATCCGCTATTTGCTGGCTAACAAGCCGGAACATGAACGCTGGGCGGTGCTGGTGAATGAGTTCGGTGAAATTGGCATCGACGGCGCGCTGCTGGCTGACAGCGGCGCAGTGTTGAAGGAGATCCCTGGCGGCTGCATGTGTTGCGTGAACGGGCTGCCGATGCAGGTCGGGCTGAACATGTTGCTGCAACAAAACAAGCCTGATCGCTTGCTGATCGAACCCACCGGGCTCGGTCATCCGAAACAGATCCTGTCATTGCTGACGCAAGACAGTTACGCCGGTTGGATCGATCTGCAGGCCACGCTGTGCCTGTTGGATGCACGCCAACTCAGCGAACCGCGCTACCGCGACAACGAAAACTTCCGCGATCAACTGGCGGCCGCCGACATTATTCTGGCCAGCAAAAGCGACACCTATCAGCCGCAAGATCTGATGGCCCTGCAGCAATGGATGGAACAGGATGGCCACCAGCGTCCGCTTTATCATATTGAACGCGGTCAGGCCGATGTCGCGTGGCTCGACCAACCTCGCACTAATCGTACAGAATTACCCGATGCACAACATCATCATAGTCATGCCAAAACGCAGGGCCTGGCCGCATTGCGACTGCCGGAAACTTCCCGCTGGCGTCGAGCGCTCAACCAGGGCCAGGGTTTTAACAGCTGTGGTTGGATTTTTGACGCCGATACGGTGTTCGACACCGTTGGCATTATGGAGTGGATACGTCTGGCGCCGGTCGAACGCGCCAAAGGTGTGGTACGTATTGCTGAAGGTACACTTTTAATCAACCGTCAGGGGCAAGATCTCAATATCGAAACGCGCCCTGTTACACCGCTGGACAGCCGAATTGAACTGATTCACAGCGAGAATGCGGACTGGAACGCGTTGCAATCCAAGCTGTTTAGTATTCGTTTAAGTTGAGATCTTTACCGTTAATGCCCTTTTACTCTTTAGACAGACTACAGGTTATGCCATGACTCGCCGCAACTTACCCCTCATCATTTTCTTCAATATATTGGGCATTGTGCTGTTCTTGTCCTGGTTTTTGCCGGCGAATCACGGTTATTGGTTTACTCTGGATTCGGAAATTTTCTTCTTCTTTAATCGTCATCTGGCTACCGATCCCGGTTTTTTACATCTGGTGGCTATCACCAATAACCGCGCCTTTGACGTCATTTCGCTGCTGGCCATGGGGCTTCTGTACCTGTGCTTTTACCTGCAGCAGGATGGCGCCGGCCGTCGCCGCTTGTTGATTACCGGCGTTGTTATGCTGCTGACCGCCGTGGTGCTGAACCAGCTTGGGCATTTGCTGCCGGTCAAACACCCTAGCCCGTCGCTGAGCTTTGAGAATATTAACCGCGTCAGCGAACTGACCGGTATTCCGACTAAAGACGCTTCAGGCGACAGCTTCCCCGGCGATCACGGCATGATGCTGATGATATTTTCCTGCTTTATGTTGCGTTACTTCAACCGTCGCGCGTTCGCCGTCGCACTGCTGATTACGGTGGTATTTTCATTGCCGCGCGTGATGATTGGTGCCCACTGGTTTACCGATATTGCCGTCGGCTCGCTGTCGGTGGTGCTGGTTGGCGCCAGCTGGTGTCTGATGACGCCGTTTAGCGATGTGCTGATCCGGGGTCTGAATCGCCTGCTACCCGGTAAACACCGTCCAGCATAGTCATAACTATTGGTTATGATCCCCAGGAGGCCCGCCGGCCTCCTGATTATTTCCCCACCGCATTTCGTTTATTTCCCCATCAGCGCGTTAACGCTTTCGCCACCTGATTTCACGCAAAACCATCACAACGGACAATCAGCGTTTTTTATATGAAGATTTACATTATGTTACATCACAAATTCATATAAAAAAGGGTGGAAAAAGGCTCGCAATCCCCAATTCGTTACGGTAATCTCGGATGCGTTTGTGCCTGGTTTAACCTGACTCAGCTTCAAATCCACTAAAAATGTGCGTTCCAGCACGTTTTCAGAGGTAACTGATTGTCGTTAAAACAGCTGCAGATTAGTCTCGTTCCGTTTGGCATTTTTCAGGTAGCGACTGACGTCGTTAAGGACTTCAAGGGAAAACAATAACAATGGTCAAATCTCAACCGTTTCTGAGATATTTTTTGCGGGTAGTACCTGCAATTGCCGCAGCGGTAATGCTCTCCGCGTGCAGCACGACTCACACTTCGAACTTGAATAACGCACAAACTGAGATGCGTGCAGTTAATGACAAAGACGGTCTTTTACTGCAAGCCTCTCAGGATGAATTCGAAGCAATGGTCCGTAACGTTGACGTCAAGTCAAAGATTATGGATCAGTATGCAGACTGGAAAGGCGTTCGCTACCGTTTAGGCGGTGAAACCAAGCGCGGCATCGATTGCTCGGCGTTTGTACAGCGTACTTTCCGCGAACAGTTTGGCATGGACTTACCGCGTTCGACCTACGAACAGGAAGACATGGGCAAGAAAATCTTGCGCACCAAACTGCGTCCTGGCGATCTGGTGCTGTTTCGCGCCGGTTCAACCGGGCGCCACGTCGGCATCTATTTAGGTAACGATCAATTCGTTCATGCCTCTACCAGCAACGGCGTGATGATTTCGAAACTGAGCGATAACTACTGGAATAAACGTTATCGCGAAGCCCGCCGGGTGCTTACCAGCAGCTGACGGCGCATGACCTGATTGTCCTGAATACCAAACGAGCGATAGAACGCTGCCTTCGGGCAGCGTTTTTTTTTGCACTGCAGTCTGCTCCGGATTGAGATCTTATTATCCGTTCGCCGCGCTTTGCCCCTACCCCAGTATTTCGCGATATTATTTGTAGGAAACTACGCACCGATGAAAAACTCACCTATTATCGTCAAATGGGATAATGGTAGTCATGCCTGATTTAAACGATTAACAACCGTTAAATAATCGATGAATAATGACTGCAACAGCGCCGTTGGGATATATTACGCAGTCACTCTATAACAAAAACAAATTGATACGCCGTGCTCAGGGGGCAGGTTTATGGGCTTGAAAAGGGCATTTGCACGCCACGTCTCTCACAGACGACGCAGTTTGGCTAAAAGCGCCATCGTAGCCCTGGTCTTTTTTATCCTGTTCATGGCGATTACACTCTCTCTGATTGACCACCAGCGCACGCAATATCAACATCGGGTCGAGCAACGCACGCAAAAATTCACAGCCGATACGCTTAATGATCTGACAACCATCATGCAGCAGTTAATGCCGCTGATTGACCGCCCCTGTTCTGCCAGCCAACCGGATATTACTTACCAGGCTGCTTTCCATTCCGGCGTACGCACTTTTATGCTGGTAAAAAATGGCTTTGCCTATTGCTCTTCGGCCACCGGCGAAATGATGCTGGCGCTGAAAAACATCTATCCGGAGATTGACCCACATCAGTCGTTGGATCTCAAATTGCAGCAGGGAACGCCGCTGGTACCGGGGAAACCGGCAGTAGCCGTCTGGTTACGTCAACCTGGAAAAGAAGACACCGGTGTGCTGGCGACGCTGGATATCGCGCTTATGCCCTATCAGTTGTTTACCTCTCGCCCGGAGCGGGCACCGGCGATCGCTATTATCCTGGGCGATCGTGCGCTGACCAGCTTTAGTCCGAATTTAATGCCGGTGAACCAGTTACCGAACGAGAAAGCCGATCGCATCTCTATCGCCGGCACGCCGATGACCATTCTGTTTTATAACCAAAAGCTGACGCCCAACGATATTCGTCTGACTCTGATGGGCAGTCTGGTACTGTCATTAATGATCGGCGTGCTCTGTTATTACATGCTGTTGCTGCGCCAGAGCCCGGAACGCGCCCTGATGCGCGGTATCAAGCGCAACGAATTCTTTATCGAATATCAGCCGGTGTTCCATACCCAAAGCGGCACCATCGGCGGGCTGGAAGCCTTGATCCGCTGGCAGCATCCGATTGAAGGCCGCATCCCGCCGGATCTGTTTATTCCCTATGCCGAAAGCGAAGGACTGATTGTGCCGCTAACGCGCCATCTGTTCCGCCTGATTGCCGAAGATGCACCCAAGCTGGCGACGGCGCTACCGCAGGGGGCCAAGCTCGGTCTGAACATCTCCCCTTCCCATCTTAGCGCCCCCTCCTTCCATCACGACGTGTATGAATTGCTGGCGCAACTGCCGGGCGATTACTTTACGTTGGTCTTTGAGATTACCGAGCGCGGCATGGTGGAAGAAGGCAATGCGCTGGCGGAGTTCGACTGGCTGCACCAGCAGGGCATCGAGATCGCCATTGATGATTTCGGTACCGGCCACAGCGCGCTGATCTATCTGGAACGCTTTAGCATGGATTATCTGAAAATAGATCGTGGTTTCGTTAACTCCATCGGCCAGGACACGGTCACCGCCCCGGTCCTGGACGCGGTGATTTCGCTGGCGAAAAAGCTGAAGATGCAAACCGTAGCGGAAGGCGTAGAAACCGCAGAACAGGTGAGCTTTCTGCAGGAACAGGACGTGAATTTCATGCAGGGATATTATTACAGCAGACCACTGAGCATCGACAACTTCGTGGCCTTCTGCAATGCCCATACCGTAATGGATCATCAGGCGCTAAAGGGCTGATCTTTTAACTTCTTTACCCTGCGGCGCGGCGGCAAATGTTATGCTGGCCGCAGGCTTAATTGACTTTACAGCAGGAGCTTACCGTCAAGATGTCCGTGCGCGTTTTTGCTGCCCTGGTGCTCTCAGCACTGAGTTTCGGTCTGCAGGCTGAAACCCTCAATGAAAGCTATGCTTTCGCCCAACTCGGTGAGCCCAAGTACTCCACCGATTTTAGCCATTACGACTACGTTAACCCGGCGGCGCCCAAAGGTGGCGATGTGCGGCTGGCAGCGATTGGCACCTATGATAACTTCAACCGCTACGCCCCCCGCGGCGTGCCCGGCGAACGCACCGACGCATTGTATGACTCTCTGTTTACTACCTCGGACGATGAAATAGGCAGCTACTACCCGCTGATTGCCGAATCTGCTCGCTTCCCGGCCGACATGCGCTGGGTAGAGATCGATATCAACGCCCGCGCCCGCTTCCACGATAGCACGCCCATCACCGCCGCCGACGTGGCCTTCACCTTTAACAAGTTTATGACCGAGGGCGTACCGCAGTTTCGCGTCGCCTACAAAGGCATTACGGTCAAGGCTATCTCACGTCTGACGGTACGTATCGAATTCCCGCAGCCGGATAAAGACAAACTGCTGGGGCTGTTTAGTCTCCCCATATTGCCGCAAAGCTTCTGGAAAGATCACAAGTTGAATGACCCCCTGAGCACGCCGCCGCTCAGCAGCGGGCCGTACAAGATTTCCAGCTACCGGCTAGGCCAATATATTACCTATCAGCGCGTGCGAGATTATTGGGCGGCTAACCTGCCGGTTAACCGTGGCCGTTTTAACTTCGACAGCATACGCTACGACTACTACCTGGACGATAAAGTTGCGCTGGAAGCCTTTAAGGCCGGTGCCTATGACTTCCGCATTGAAGGCTCGCCAAAAAACTGGGCAACCCAGTACCAGGGGGGCAATTTCGCCCGCAACTATATAATCAAACAGGACGAAACCAACCAGTCGGCGCAAAATACCCGCTGGATGGCCTTCAACATGAGACGCCCGCTGTTTGCCGACCCCAAGGTTCGCGAGGCGATCACGCTGGCGTTTGATTTTGACTGGATGAACAAGGCGCTGTATTACAATGCCTATCAACGCACCAACAGCTATTTCCAAAATACGCCTTACGCCGCCAGCGGTTATCCTGACGCGGCTGAATTGGCGCTGCTGGCACCGCTGAAGGGCAAGGTACCGGCGGAAGTCTTCACCAGTATCTACCAGCCACCGTCCTCCGACGGCAGCGGCAACGATCGCCAGAACCTGCTGAAAGCCACGCAGTTGCTGAACCAGGCCGGCTGGGAAGTGAAAAACCAGCGGTTGGTGAACAGCAAAACCGGCCAGCCCTTCAGCTTCGAACTGATGCTGCTGAGCGGCAGCAACTTCCAGTACGTATTGCCGTTCCAGCACAACCTGAAACGGCTGGGCATCGATATGCAGATCCGTGAGATCGACATATCCCAGTTCACTAAGCGTATGCGAGACGGTGATTTCGACATGATGCCGACGGTCTATTTGGCTATGCCCTTCCCAAGCTCCAGCCTTGAGACGCTTTGGGATTCCAAATACATCAACTCCAGTTGGAATACCCCCGGCGTCACCGATCCGGCCGTCGACAGCCTGGTCAGGCAGATCGCCGCGCACCAGGGCGACGAGAAAGCCCTGCTGCCGCTGGGCAGGGCGTTGGATCGGGTACTGACCTGGAACAGGTACATGCTGCCGATGTGGTATTCCAATCACGATCGCTACGCGTACTGGGACAAATTCTCCACGCCGCCTATCCGCCCGGCCTATGTGATCGGCTTCGATAACTGGTGGTTTGACGTCAATAAGGCGGCGCGTTTGCCGACTCAACAACAATAAGGAATCTGCGATGGCGGCTTATTTAATTCGCAGACTGCTGCTGATTATCCCCACCCTGTGGGCGATCATCACCATTAACTTTTTTATCGTGCAAATTGCGCCCGGTGGCCCGGTCGATCAGGCCATCGCCACTATCGAAATGGGCCAGAGCAGCGGCTTCGGCGGCGGCGGAATAGGCGACGGCCTGGGGCATGCGCGCACCGGCGTTGCCAGTGCCACGGACAGTCAATACCGCGGCTCCCGCGGGTTGGATCCGGAAGTGATCGCCGAAATCACCAAACGCTATGGCTTCGACAAGCCGCTGCACGAGCGCTATTTCACCATGTTGTGGAATTACATGCGCCTCGACTTCGGCGACAGCCTGTTCCGCGGCGCGTCGGTGATGCAGCTGGTCGGTCATAGCCTACCAGTCTCCATTACGCTGGGGCTGTGGAGTACGCTGATCATTTACCTGGTGTCGATCCCGCTGGGGATCCGCAAAGCCGTACATAACGGCAGCGCCTTCGACACCTGGAGCAGCACCCTGATTATCATCGGTTACGCCATTCCCGCTTTTCTGTTCGCCATTCTGATGATTGTGCTGTTCGCCGGTGGCAGCTATCTCGACTGGTTCCCGCTGCGTGGTCTGGTTTCCAGCAATTTCGATACCCTGCCGTGGTACAGCAAAATCACCGACTACCTGTGGCATATCACCCTGCCCGTTCTGGCGACGGTGATTGGCGGTTTCGCCACCCTGACCATGCTGACCAAGAATTCGTTCCTCGACGAGATCCGCAAACAGTACGTGGTTACCGCCCGCGCCAAAGGGTTGGACGAGAACAAAATCCTTTATCGTCACGTGTTTCGCAATGCCATGCTGCTGGTGATCGCCGGCTTCCCGGCGACCTTTGTCAGCATGTTTTTCACCGGTTCTTTACTGATCGAGGTGATGTTCTCGCTTAACGGGCTGGGCCTGTTGGGCTATGACGCCACGCTGCAGCGCGATTATCCGGTGATGTTCGGCACGCTGTATATCTTCACGCTGATTGGCCTGCTGTTGAATATTCTCAGCGATATCACCTATACCCTGGTCGATCCGCGTATTGATTTCGAGGCCCGCCAATGAGCCGCTTAAGCCCAATTAACCAGGCGCGCTGGGCACGTTTTCGCAGCAACCGCCGCGGCTACTGGTCGCTGTGGATTTTTCTGGTGCTGTTTGTCCTCAGCCTGGGGGCCAACCTGATCGCCAACGACAGGCCACTGCTGGTGCGCTACGAAGGGCGCCTGTATCTGCCGTTCATCATCGACTACAGCGAGACCACCTTCGGCGGCGAGCTGAACACCGCCACCGACTATCAGGATCCCTTCGTAAAAAAACAGATCGACAGCCACGGCTGGGCTGTTTGGCCGCCGATCCGTTTCAGTTATGACACCATCAATTTCGCTACCGAAGTGCCCTTCCCCTCCGCGCCTTCACGCCACAATCTGTTGGGCACCGACGGCAACGGCAGCGACGTGCTGGCCCGCGTGCTGTATGGCTTTCGTATTTCGATGCTGTTCGGACTGGCGTTGACGCTGTTCTCCAGCGTGATTGGCGTTTGCGTCGGTGCCGTACAGGGCTACTACGGCGGGCGCATAGACCTGTGGGGCCAGCGCTTTATCGAGGTGTGGTCGGGCATGCCGACGCTGTTTTTGATCATTTTGTTGTCGAGCATCGTACAACCCAATTTCTGGTGGCTGCTCGGCATCACCATTTTATTCGGCTGGATGAGCCTGGTGGGCGTGGTGCGCGCCGAGTTCTTGCGTACCCGCAACTACGACTATATCCGCGCCGCACGCGCCATGGGGGTGCAGGATCGGGTCATTATGTATCGCCATATGCTGCCCAATGCGATGGTGGCGATGCTGACTTTCTTGCCGTTTATTCTGTGCGGCTCCATCACGACCCTGACCTCGCTCGACTTCCTGGGTTTCGGCCTGCCAATAGGCTCCCCGTCGCTCGGCGAACTGTTGCTGCAGGGCAAGAACAACCTTCAGGCGCCGTGGCTCGGCATCACCGCTTTCCTGGTGCTGGCGGTGCTGCTGTCTTTACTCATTTTTATCGGCGAAGCGGTACGCGACGCCTTTGACCCCAGCAAGGCGCATTAATATGGCTAGCACTCCTCTGCTTTCAATTCAGGATCTCGGCGTGGCTTTTCGTCAGGGAGAGGTATTGAACCCGGTGGTCAACGGCCTTTCGCTGCAGATCGAAAAGGCAGAGACGCTGGCGTTGGTGGGTGAGTCCGGTTCAGGCAAAAGCGTCACTGCGCTGTCGGTATTGCGCCTGCTGCCCTCGCCTCCGGTGGTCTATACCGCCGGCGATATCCAGTTCAACGGCAATTCGCTGCTGCATGCGCCAGAGGGCGAGCTACGCAAGGTGCGCGGCAACCAGATTTCGATGATATTCCAGGAGCCGATGGTGTCGCTCAATCCGCTGCACACCATTGAAAAACAGCTGGCCGAAGTACTGGCGCTGCATCGCGGCATGCGGCGCGACGTCGCACGCGGCGAGATCATCCAATGCCTGGATCGCGTCGGTATCCGCAATGCCAAAGGACGGTTGAAAGACTATCCGCATCAGCTTTCCGGCGGCGAGCGGCAGCGGGTGATGATCGCCATGGCGGTGCTGACCCAGCCCAAATTGCTGATCGCGGATGAACCCACCACCGCGCTTGATGTGACTATCCAGGCGCAAATTCTGCTGCTGCTGAAGGAGCTGAAGCAGGAAATGGGCATGGGGCTGTTGTTTATCACCCACAACCTGAATATTGTGCGTCGCCTGGCGGACAACGTGGCGGTGATGCGCCAGGGCCAATGCGTTGAGCAGAACGACCGTGTCCGCCTGTTTAGCCAGCCGCTGCATCCTTACACCCAGCAATTGCTGGCGGCGGAGAACGTGGGCGATCCGCTGCCATTGCCGGCGGATGCCGCTCCGCTGCTGAAGGTGGAAAACCTGCAGGTCAGCTTCCCAATCAAGCGCGGTTTGCTGCGCCGCACGGTCGGTCATCATTATGCACTGAAGGATTTGAGTTTTGAGCTGAAGGCCGGGGAAAGCGTTGGGCTGGTAGGAGAATCTGGTTCGGGGAAAAGCACCACCGGGCTGGCGCTATTACGTCTGCTGAGTGCCAAAGGCGCCATGTGGTTTAACGGCCAGCCACTGCACCAGTTCAGCATGAAGCAAATGCTGCCGTACCGCAGTCAGATGCAGATTGTGTTCCAGGATCCTTTCTCGGCGCTGAACCCTCGGCTGAACGTGCTGCAAATTATTGCCGAAGGTCTGGAAGTACACCAGAAACTGAGTGCCGAGCAGCGAGAACAGCGGGTGATTGAGGTGTTGCAAGAAGTGGGATTGGATCCTGCTTTGCGCCACCGTTACCCAACCGAGTTTTCCGGCGGCCAACGCCAACGTATCGCCATCGCACGTGCGCTGATTTTACAACCGCAGTTGCTGATCCTGGATGAGCCAACCTCGTCGCTGGACAAATCGGTGCAGGCGCAAATCCTGACGTTGCTGAAATCACTGCAACAACGCCACCGGCTGGCCTATCTGTTTATCAGCCACGATTTACAGGTAGTGCGTTCGCTGTGTCATCAGGTCATTGTATTGCGACAGGGAGAGGTGGTTGAGCAAGGCGATTGTCAGACGATCTTTAACTCGCCCGCCGCCGCTTATACGCAGCAGCTGTTGCAGTTGGCGGACTAGCGGCGGGAGTCAGAAAGGGTATTGCGCACTCATGGGTTCGGCGATAGCGGCACCGACGTTTTTGAGCCGGCACAGGGTGGTACTTTCGTCACAGCGTTGCACAAACAGGCAAGGCTCCCCTTCCCACTCCACGATGGCGCAGTCGACCTGAATCTCCTGCAAAGACAGATTAAGCTGCTGCATGACCTGCCAGGCGTCAGCCCCTTCATGGCTGAGCAGTTTCAGGCCAATCAGGTTGTTATCTTCGTCTATTCCGCTGATCGGAATCGGTTCGACCTTGACGCCGGTAGAGCCTGATAGCCAACGATAACTTTGCGGCAAGCGATGCACTACCGAAAGTTGGATACTTTCCACATGAAATCCCTAGTTTGAAAAATGAAACGCTTTTAACCTGACAGGGTAACTAAGTTATAGCCGCTGCGTCCCGACTCTGCCGCCCATGAATGTTATTTAAATGTAAATAATGTCACAAACAGTTAACTTACCCCTGCGCTTACTGATGTCCGGCCGTTTTCAGACACTCTGCGTTGTCGTTTCACAGCATTTTGCGACTCAGCTCGCATTTTTGCGTTATATGTAACCCTTTCCCGCCGCAATCTCAACTCTTTTTTCTCTCAATGCGGTTACTTTTCGCTCTTTATAATTTTACATTGTGGAAACATTTAACTTCTTGACGCCGAGTTCAACCTTAAGTTAATGCCTTGATTATCAATGACCCTAACCTAAACACCCGCCGATTTCCCTTCAAAACCCGGAGTGTAAATACCCGCCGCCGCTTGCCACAGGCAGAGCAATTTATTTAACAAAAAGCACACAGCATGAACGGCAACCTGTTGATTGGCGCGTGGAGGCTTAGCAATAAACCGACTGACGTCATTGAAGTTCAGGGAGGCATAACGGAAGGTGCAACCCACTCAGGCCCAAACGTAACGTTGAGCCTGAGTCAGGGAGGAGAACTACGGCGTGTTCGGTGAGGCTTTATGGCGCGGCCGGCTGGCGTATAAATAGAACAGTACCGCAACGATACTGCACAACGCCATCGACGAGACCATCGGCCAGGCGCTCTTGCCGGGCGCCATCGCCAGTATCGCGCCCACCAGCGCACCAATACTGAAACGTAGCGTACCGGCCAGAGAGGAAGCGGTGCCCGCCATATGCGGGAAATCGTCGAGGATCACTGCCATGGCGTTTGACGAAATCATGGCGATACAGCCCAGATACACCGCCACGCCCAGCACCAACGCCCAGAAGCCCAGGCCGATTGCGCTAACCGCCAGTAACCACAACCCCATCGCCAATTGAACAAACAGGCCCAAACGGAACATTTTGATCGCCCCCAGCCGCCGCACATTGCGGCTGTTGACCAGCGTCGTCAGGAACAAAAACACAATGTTCAGCGCAAAATAGTAACCAAAATGCTGCGGCGATACGTGATTAAGCTCGATATACACAAACGGCCCGGCGCTGAGGAACGAGAACATGCCGGCAAACGAGAAGGCGCTGGCCAGCATGTAACTCAGCACCCGCTTGTGTCGGAACAATGAAGCGAAGTTGCCCAGCGTGGTTCGCAGATGAAATTTCTGCCGTCGCTCCTTCGGCAGCGTCTCCTTGATAAAGAACGCCACCAGCAACGACCCGATCAGCGCCGCCGCGCCCATGGTCCAGAAAATCGCATGCCAACTGAACCACAGCAGCAGCGCACCGCCGATCATCGGCGCCAGCAAAGGGGCGATGGTCATCACCAGGATGACAAACGACATCATGCGTGAGAATTCGTCCTTGGTGAACATATCGCGCATCAGGGCGTTAATCACCACGCTCGCCGCCGCCGCAGACAGCCCGTGCAGGAAACGCAGGTTGATCAACTGGTCGATCGACTGCGCCATCGCACAGGCGCCGCCGGCAATCGCGAAGATCAGCGTTCCCCACAGGATCACCGGCTTGCGGCCGATACTGTCTGACATTGGCCCGTAGAACAGCTGCCCCAAAGCAAAGCCGAGCATATAGGCGCTGAGCGTCATCTGCACGCTGCCCGCCTCGACGCCGAACTGTTTGGCAATCACCGGCATACTGGGCAAATACATGTCGATAGCCAATGGCATCAGCATGGAAAGCAGGCCCAGAATAAAAATCAAACCGAGGTGAGATGACCGGTTCTGTTGCACGTTCAACGACTCCTTCATCAGCCGTAGTAGAGTAATGAATTAATCCTGCAGGTGCGGTGCGCCCACGCTGGCAATCTCTTCTTCGGTCAGCGGACGGTATTCGCCCTCGGCCAGATCCTCATCCATCACGATGGCACCGATACGTTCGCGGTGCAGTTCAATAACCCGGTTGCCGACCGCCGCAAACATGCGTTTCACCTGGTGATAACGCCCTTCGCTGATGGTCAAACGCACCAGGTTGTCTTCTATCTTTTCCAGTTGCGCAGGACGGGTCAGATCTTTTTCGTTATGTAATTGCACGCCTTCGGCAAAGCGCTGCGCGGTGTCTTCCGCCAGCGGATGCTCCAGCGTCACCAGATAGGTTTTCTCACAGTGGTGTTTCGGTGAGGTGATGCGATGCGACCATTGACCGTCGTCGGTCATCAGCACCAAGCCGGTGGTATCGATGTCCAGACGACCGGCGGCGTGCAGCTTATAGGCAACCGGCTCATCGAGGAAATACAGCACCGTCGGATGATCGGGATCGTCCGTAGAACACACGTAACCCTGCGGTTTATTGAGCATAAAGTAGCGCGGGCCCGTGAGCTGCTGCAGCGGGTTGCCGTCAAACGCCACCACCTGCTCCGGAGTCAGTTTCAGGGCTCCGCTCTTAACCACTTCACCGTCGACGGTGACGCGTTTGGCCCGAAGTTCACGCGCTACCAGCGCACGGCTAACACCTAACTGCTGAGATAAAAACTTGTCCAGTCGCATTGAATCTGCTTTGCCTGTCGTTGTTATGATCGCATTGATCGTATTGCTAAAATATGACACCCACCGTTGCACCAGGTGCAACAGGGCAGGTTCGAAGAGGGGGGAACAGCGATTACTGTCACACGAGTATAGCGGCGGAAACGGCCCCCTGACAGAGGTAATTTCCACGCTTCTCGCACCGCGCGCGCTCAGAAGGCATAATAATAGAAATTTTTTAGCCATCAGGGGAGTAGAATGTCACTGTTTTTGTGGGTTCAGATGTTACAAAACCTGTTCCCGATGGCCCTTCTCAATCCACGGCGTTAATTTATGGCCTTTACTCTGCGCCCCTACCAACTGGAAGCGGTCGAAGCCACCATTAAACATTTCCGCCAGCACCCGCAGCCGGCGCTGATTGTGCTGCCGACCGGCGCCGGTAAAAGCCTGGTGATCGCCGAGCTGGCGAAGCGCGCGCGCGGCAGGGTCCTGGTGTTGGCCCACGTGAAAGAACTGGTGGCGCAAAACCACGCCAAATATCGCGCTTACGGACTGGAGGCGGATATCTTTGCCGCCGGTCTGCAGCAAAAAGACAGCGCCGGTAAGGTGGTATTTGGCAGCGTTCAATCGGTGGCGCGCAATCTGTCGCTGTTCGACGGCGCATTTTCCCTGCTGATCATCGACGAATGCCACCGCATCAGTGACGACGACGAAAGCCAGTACCAACAGATTATTCAGCATCTGCAGAAAACCAACCCACAGCTGCGGCTGCTGGGACTGACCGCCACCCCGTACCGGCTGGGAAAAGGCTGGATTTATCAGTATCACTATCACGGCTTTACCCGCGGCGATGCCAGCAGCCTGTTCCGCGACTGCATTTATGAGCTGCCGCTGCGTTACATGATCAAGAACGGCTATTTGGTGCCGCCGGAACGGCTGGACATGCCGATTGTGCAGTATGACTTCAGCCGTCTGGAGGCCAGAAGCAACGGCCTGTTCAGCGAGGTGGACCTGAACCGCGAACTGAAGCAGCAAAATCGCATCACTCCGCATATCATCAGCCAAATCGTGGAATACGCCGAAACGCGTAAGGGGGTGATGATTTTCGCCTCCACCGTTGAGCACGCCCGTGAAGTTCACGGTCTGTTGCCGTCAGGCGAGGCCGCGTTGGTCAGCGCAGAAACCCCTGCCGCCGAGCGTGATGCCCTGATTGAAGCGTTCAAACAGCAGCAATTGCGCTATCTGGTGAATGTGGCGGTACTGACCACCGGTTTTGATGCACCGCATGTTGATCTGATCGCCATCCTGCGCCCAACAGAGTCCGTTAGCCTATATCAACAAATCGTCGGCCGCGGGCTGCGGCTGGCCCCCGGCAAAGAGGATTGTCTGATCCTCGACTACGCCGGGAACCCGCATGACCTGTTCACGCCGGAGGTGGGGGTCAGCAAGCCGCACAGCGATAGCCAACCGGTGCAGGTATTTTGTCCCGGCTGCGGCTTCGCCAACCTGTTCTGGGGCAAGTGCACCGAGAATGGCGATATCATCGAACATTACGGTCGCCGTTGTCAGGGTTGGCTGGAGGACGATGAAGGCCATCGCGAGCAGTGCGATTACCGTTTTCGTTTCAAAAGCTGCCCGCACTGCGGTGCGGAGAACGACATTGCCGCCCGCCGCTGCCATCAGTGTCAGGAGGTGCTGGTCGATCCCGACGATATGCTGAAGGCGGCGCTGAAGCTGAAAGACGCTCTGGTATTACGCTGTGGCGGCATGGAGTTGCAAAGCGGCCGCGATGAAAAAGGCGAGTGGCTAAAGGCGACCTATTACGACGAAGATGGCACCAGCACCAGCGAACGTTTTCGTTTGCAAACGCCGGCTCAGCGCAAAGCCTTCGACATGCTGTTCCTGCGCCCACATCAGCGTGCGCCTGGGGTGCCGTTCGCTTGGCAAAATGCCGCCGACGTGCTGGCCCAGCAAGCGCTGCTGCGTCATCCGGATTTTGTTGTGGCGCGCAAACGCGGGCAATTCTGGCAGGTACGAGAAAAAGTGTTCGATTATCAAGGACGCTTCCGCCGCGCCAATGAGCTGTACTGATCTTTGCCCCTTGCAAATCAGGCAGGTTTCCATTGCCCTGTGGGCGGCTTTCCGTTAAAATGCCGCCCGCTTTGCCTGGGTTCGCCCGGTGCTAAAGCAGGTTATCGAACTTGCTACTGGGTCGCCTGTAGCAGGGTAAATTTTCTTTTAAGAGAAAAAACAATGTTCACTATCAATGTAGAAGTACGTAAAGACCAGGGTAAGGGTGCGAGCCGCCGCCTGCGTGCAGCAAATAAATTCCCAGCTATCGTTTACGGTGGCGAAGAAGCTCCAGTTTCCATCGAGCTGGACCATGATTCTGTTAAGAACATGGAAGCTAAAGCAGAATTCTACAGCGAAGCTGTAACTCTGGTTATCGACGGTAAAGAAACCAAAGTTAAAGTTCAGGCTGTACAGCGTCACCCGTTCAAGCCGAAGCTGACCCACATCGACTTCGTTCGCGCGTAATCGCAACGTATTCGAGCTTTTCGGGACGCCGAAGTAGAAAACGCCGCAATTGCGGCGTTTTTTATTGTCTGCGATCCGGCGAAATTATTTGTTGCCGCCGCCCAAACGACGTTGTAACTGATCGCGCAGGTTCGGCGGCGTGCCTTTAATGGTTAACGTGTCGGTCGCCGCATCCCAGAATACACGTTCCCCCAGCAGCATGGCGTCAAAATTCATGCTGATGCCGCCGCCGCTGCCGGCAAACTTGGTTAACTGACGCAGCGTACCGCGATCGGCCGGGAAGCTGTCTTCCAACTGATAGCCCTGCTCGCTGGAAAACTGCAGAAAATCTTTCTCGCCCACCGGCGCAATCTCTTTCGACAGCTCCTGCAGCTCGATCTCTTCACCGGCCTGCAGCTGCTCGTTGCAATAGCTGTAAACCTGCTGGCGCACCGACTGGCGTTCATTTTTGTCCAGCTGCGCATCGGCACAATAATCGTCAACCGCCTGCAGTAAGCCGCGGTTCTGCGCCTTGGTGTCCAGCCCTTCCGCCGCCGCCAGGAAGTCCATAAAGAAATCGGAAACCTTACGGCCCACACGTCCACGCAGGAAGGTCAGGTAACGGGTCGATTCTGGATTGGTTTCCCACTCGGTCAGATCGATACGCGCGACGATGTCGGCGTGGTTGATGTCCAGATAATGGGTGGTGTTGATATCCAGTTCTTCGTTAACGCGCGAACTGTTGCGGCTGTTGAGGACCGCAATCAATAAATACTCCGCCGCCAAATAGCGGTACTGGCCAAACAGCACCACGCCACCTTCGGCAAACGGATATTTGGCCAGCTCATCGCGCAGACGGCCGGTCGCTGCACGGCTGAAAGCCAGAAAGTCTTTGTCTTCCTTACGGCAGGTGCGCAACGCGTCCGCCAGTTCACTGCCCTCGTTGAACAGGCCGTAAGCCTTGCTCTTGGCGCTGTAGACACGATGCAGCTCTTCCATCATCTCTTCTACCGCCGCATTGGTGGGCAGCAGAGTATCGCGCAGCACCACGTCCAGCGTTTGTTCGTCACGTTTGATCAACTGGTGCAGAGCAATCTGGTCGATATCCAGACTCATGGTAAATCCTCCTGTTCTTTTAGCGCGTATTCAAACACTGAAGGCCCCCGCGCTGCAACTTTAAAGCAGTGTTCAACCCGTCGACGATCAATATATTTCCACCATCCATACAGGCGCTAAATACCTCGATTCACCGACGTATTACAGGCTATACACCGGCAATCGCGCAGAATCATTGATATGGCCCGCAGGCTCCTCTCGCCACGCTAGGGTTTGAAAGACAAAGGGAATCGATAAAAGAGCAGAAAATCACTGTCCTATACGGTAAGATATGGGACTTTGTCAGGCTTTGAGCGCAATTTTTATGCCACAATCATCCCGTTACAGTGACGAACACGTCGAACAACTGCTCTCCGAGCTGGTTAATGTTCTGGAAAAACACCATACTCCCACCGATCTGTCTTTGATGGTGCTGGGCAACATGGTGACTAATTTGATCAATACCAGCGTTGCTCCGGTTCAGCGGAAGACGTTGGCCAGATCGTTTGCAGAGGCTCTGCAAGCTTCTATTCGTGAAGATAAAGCGCATTAATAAATACTTATGGTGACAAACCGTCAGCGTTATCGTGAAAAAGTCTCCCAGATGATCAGCTGGGGGCACTGGTTCGCCTTATTCAATATCCTGCTCGCCCTCGGGCTGGGTAGCCGCTACCTGTTTGTCACTGACTGGCCCTCTTCCCTGTTGGGCCGGGTTTATGCCCTGGTCAGCTTACTGGGGCATTTCAGCTTTATCGTTTTCGCCGGCTACCTGCTGGTTATTTTCCCGCTCACCTTTGTGGTGATGTCGCAGCGGTTGTTGCGATTTATCTCCGCCGCGCTGGCCACCACCGGCCTGACGCTGTTGCTGGTCGACAGCGAGGTCTTTACGCATTTCCACCTTCACCTTAATCCGGTGGTGTGGGAACTGGTGGTCAACCCGGATCAAAGTGAGCTGGCGCGCGACTGGCAGCTGATGTTTATCTGTGTGCCGGTGATCTTCCTGGTGGAGATGCTGTTTGGCACCTGGAGCTGGCAAAAGCTGCGCAGCCTGAACCGCCAACGTTTCGGCAAGCCTCTGGCGGTGCTGTTTATCAGCGCCTTCTTTGCCTCGCACCTGATTTATATCTGGGCCGATGCCAATTTCTATCGCCCGATCACCATGCAGCGGGCGAACCTGCCGCTGTCGTATCCAATGACCGCGCGTAAATTCCTTGAGAAACACGGCCTGCTCGATTCGCAAGAATATGAACGTCGGCTGGTGCAGCAAGGGAATCCGGAAGCCGTTGCGGTGGAATATCCTCTTAACGACCTCAGCTACGACGACAAAGGCAGCGGTTATAACCTGCTGATGATCGTGGTAGACGGCGTACGTCAACAGGATATGAAGCAGGATATGCCTGCCCTCAGCCGCTTCGCCCAGGAAAACATTCGCTTTAGCGATCACTACAGCTCTGGCAATCATGCAGATACCGGCCTGTTTGGCCTGTTCTACGGCATTTCGCCGACCTATCTGGACAGCATTCTTGCCGCGCGCAAACCTTCCGCTCTGATCAGTGCGCTAAGCGCCCAGGGTTATCAATTTGGTTTGTTCTCATCCGACGGCTTTAACGCCAGCCTGTATCGCCAGGCGCTGTTGACCGATTTCACGCTGCCGGCACCTGTCCAGCAAAATGATGCGGTGACCACGCAGCAGTGGCAACGCTGGTTGGCCGATCAAAACAGCAACGCTCCGTGGTTCTCTTACATCAACTTCCGCGGTGCAGAACCGGCAGCCAATGAGAAAACCCCTGCCCCGGCTGACTTTATTCAGCGCTACCGGGCCGGCGCACAGGATGTGGATGCGCAGATTGCCCAGGTGCTCAACACGCTCAAAGAGCGTGGCGTACTGGATAAAACCGTGGTGGTGATCACCGCAGAGCACGGCGTTGAATTTAACGACACCGGTAAAGGTTACTGGGGCGCAGGCCGCAGTTTCAGCCAACAGCAGCTACAGGTGCCGTTGATTATCCACTGGCCGGGTACGCCAGCGCAGACCATCAATAAACTGACCGGTCACAATGACGTAATGCGTACGCTAATGCAGCGTTTGCTGCACGTGAAAACGTCCCCGAAAGACTACTCGCAGGGTGAAGACCTGTTTACGGCCCAACGCAGAAACAACTGGGTGGCTACCGGTGATAACAGCCTGTTGGTGATCACCACACCAACGCAAACCCTGGTGTTGGACAGCAGCGGCAATTACCATGCGTACGATAAAAACGACAAAGAGATCAAAGACGAAAAACCACAGCTCGCTCTGTTGCTGCAGGTATTGACCGACGTGAAGCGCTTTATCGCCAACTAATCGCTTAAAATACAAGCAGTCAGGCGAATTCGCTCTTGCTTTGAGATTGGGAAAGGGTAGTATTATTTCCCACAGCGTCGGCATGTAGCGCAGCTTGGTAGCGCACCGTCATGGGGTGTCGGGGGTCGGAGGTTCGAATCCTCTCATGCCGACCAGAAATCCTTAGAGAAACCAACCATTTGCGGTTGGTTTTTTTATTGCCAGAATTCCACCATGGTAAACTGATGGTAAAACCATGGTAAAACCTCCCCCAAACACTCCGTTTTAATCTCCTATACTTACCTAAATCAGCATCAAAAAGGTTTGGTTATGTGTGGCCGATTTGCCCAAGTACAGACCCGCGCCGACTATCTAGACGTACTCGCCTCCGATCTTGAATTTGCCAGCGCGCTGGATAACGTTCCGATCGCTCGCTTTAACGTAGCGCCAGGAACCCGCGTGCTTTTACTTAATCAACGTGACGATAAATTGCACCTCGATCCTATTGAGTGGGGTTACGGCCCGGATTGGTGGCGGGAAATGAAACGCCAGCCGGTTATCAATGCCAGAGTTGAAACCGCAGCCACCAGCAGAATGTTTAAACCATTATGGGATCACGGCCGGGCGCTGGTGATGGCAGATGGTTGGTATGAGTGGAAGAAAGACAAGCACGACGCCAAAGTAAAGCAGCCTTACTTCATCTATCATGAATCGAAATCGCCGATATTTTTCGCTGCAATAAGCCGCCTTCACCCCGATGAAAATGATCCTCCTGATGATGACGGTTTTGTCATTGTGACCAGCTCTAGTGAATCTGGCCTACTCGATATTCATGATCGGCGTCCCGTTGTTTTACCGCCGGCGGCAGCGCGCGAATGGATGGACCCGAGCACGAGCTCAGAGCGCGCTGAAGAACTGGCAAAGGAAGCGGCCACGCCTCCCGATGATTTTTCATGGTATCCAGTAGGTAAATCAGTCGGCAACATCCGTAACGATAATGCCGAACTGATAAAACCAATCTCAAGCCCGCTGGTTTAATACACTCGCGCACGGGGAAGATCACTGAGTCGGGTGGTATATGCCGGTGAAAGCAGCTCACGCTTCATTGACCACGCCTGGTCTGCTCCTTGTCCTGCGAACCATAGCTTTGCCCTACCCGAGTTGTTGATACGGTCAAGTACGCCCATCAACTGCTCACTGTTATGCCGCGGCTGATATTCATCGAACAGCCCAAGCTGGGCAACACCCTGGCTGAAGAAGTCTTGCAGCATTACCCCGCCTTTCTGATACCGATGACCGGGTTGCCAAATCGCATCAAGGCAGCGCATAGCCGCGGCAATTATGTCCCGGGTATCCTGCGTCGGCGTACTCAATTTTATACTGGCCGTATTGCCGTAGTATTCCTCATTGATGGCGAACGGACTGGTTTTAAGCCAGGCACTGACATGCCGGCAATATTGCCGCTCTTCACGGAGCTTCTCCGCCGCGCGCGTCGCGTACATGCAGATCGCCTGATGCATCTGGTTATATTCTGTGATGCGATCACCAAAGCTTCGGCTGCAAATGATCTGCTGCTTCGTCGGTGCAAATTCTTCGAGTTCAAGGCAAGGCTGGCCACGTAGTTCACGCACAGTCCGCTCAATCACAACGCTAAAGTGTTTTCGGATCATCGTAGTGCTGGCGTCGGCCAACTGCAGCGCGGTTTCGATACCCATCATATTAAGCTTTTTCGATATCCGCCGGCCGATCCCCCAGACCTCATTCACTGGCAGTAAGTCCATTAGTTTGCGCTGGCGCCCTTCGTTGGACAGATCAACAACCCCGCCAGTCTTGTCCCACTTCTTAGCCGCAAAGTTCGCCAACTTCGCCAGTGTCTTGGTTTGGGCAATGCCAACCCCGACAGTTAGCCCGGTATTACGTAACACTTTAGCCCTCACCTGGCGGCCGTAGGTTTCAAGGTCGATACAGTTACGCACGCCAGTCAGATCCATGAAACTCTCATCGATCGAGTAAATCTCAACACGTGGCGCCATCTCTTCTAAAACGGCCATCACTCGCTGTGACATGTCAGCATAGAGTTCATAATTGCTGCTGAACGCTATGCCCCCGACGCTCTCAAATTCGCGCTTAATTTTGAAATAAGGCTCTCCCATCTTCAGGCCCAACGCCTTCGCCTCTTTGCTCCTGGCTACCACGCATCCATCGTTATTAGACAGAACCACGACTGGACGCCCACGTAAATCAGGACGCCACAGCGTTTCACAACTCGCATAGAAGCTGTTCACATCGGCCAGGGCGTACATTATTTAAGCCTCGTTATTGATGACACAACGACGCCTACAACTTCAAGGTCATCGCCGGCATCCTGCAGAACAATCGGCTCATATTTGGGGTTCATTGGTTCAAGCTGAGCGCAAGGGTGTAAGCACAAACGCTTCACTGTGAATTCTCCTGCGATACTCGCGATCACAATATCACCATGCGCAGGGGCGATACTCCTATCCACGACGAGCATAGATCCCTCAGTTATACCGGCCTCAAGCATTGAGTCACCGGTAGCGTAAATAAAATAAGTCGCGTTAGGATGACTAATGCAGTACTCGTTAAGGTCTATGCGAGCGCTAACGTAGTCTGCTGCTGGACTGGGAAAACCCGCCGGTACTTTGTCAGAGTACAGAGGAAGTTCAAGTTTGGTTGGGTTGGGTGTTGGATAAAAGAATGTCATAGCCTTGCCTTGTTACTGTGTTTTTATACAGTATAAACGCAAGTTTTTGGCGGGGGAAAGTTCGGAAATCTCTTAGAAAGGTAGGATATTGATCGGTAAAGAAAGATAGTTTTGATGAATAGCCGGGGTCCATCCCGGCATAATGGACTACATACCCAGGCGTGAAGCAAGCACAGCATCAGATTCATCAGCCGTATGCAGATATAGCGCGTCCATAAATGCTCCATAGCAAGCACCAACGCTACCGGCACCCTGCTGCCCTCCAACAAGTAAAGGAGCAGTATAACCGCTCAAGTCTGCGAGCTTACCTGTAGTGGCTACTGGTGATTGTGCTGATAATTTCCCTTTCTCATATCCCTCAATAACACCTGAGGAAACCTTAAACAATCCAGATGAAGGGATATAGTCCGCATAAAGTGTTGTGGCCGCCGCAATCGCACCGCCAGTTCCTGCTGGCCAAGCACTATCACGCGTACCGTAACGCCATGCTTCTGTTGTCGCCTGATTGTTCGTGATCATTGTGCGCATGAATGCCAATGACAGATTGTTAATGTTGTATCCCATATGGATGCCATTATTATCAGCCCGATCCAGATCACTCATGCGCCCAGCGATCAGATACGTTTTACCTTTTTGAATAATTTGGTTAGCGCGACTTTTCAGGAACCAGCCACCGCCAGAAGTGATCTGAATGATGACTGCTCGAGCGGTTGCATCGTAAGTCATAGCGCGTGGCGGAGTGCCCTGGGAACCTGCGAGCAAATCACCGGAGGCACCAAGCAGGTTATATACCACCTGAACATTCCCTGAGCCATCAACTTTAAGGCCAAAAGCTGGAACTGCGCAGACAGTTGCACGGTCATACATCCCGTTACTCAGGAGAAAATTAAAACGCGCCAGACACCCTGTTTCATCTGGAATAGTTCCTCCATCAGCAACTACGCGGGCCTTATAGGCATTGAACAGTGCCTGCGGGTCTAGTATAGATGCTGATAAATCGAGGGCTGGGCGGAAACCCGCATAGGCTTTACCTGTGTTAATTGCTGCTGTCATTTAAAATTCTCCGGTCAGTGGAAGGCGATCAAGGCATGCCCAGTTATAAAGCGGGAAAGGCTGGCCGTTTTTTGTAATCCAGCGCGATTTTCGTGGGGATGAATCCCTAAAGCATGTCAGCGGATAAATTGAACCATTTGAATGCGGTGTGGTATTGGTGAAGCCAATAAGCAGCATATCGCTATCTGCAGGGGCTTGGTCAAATTCGACACGAATTATATTGCCATCAACAACAGAAACGCTCTGTACTGTAGCCGAATTATTTTCAAGTCCAATTCCTTTATTTAGGCAATCGGCAATGAATGTTGAATCGATAACAATTGGTGCGAATGGCACATCACAGAGTAAATCAACAGTAGAACCGTTACGTGTTAATGATTTAACTTTCAGCCCAGTCCAGGTTCCCTTTCTTGCAGGGTCATAAAGATGCCAATAAATTGCCTGAGCCGTATACTCCCCCTGCAATACTTTCCCATTGGCGTTGATATGGCTCAAATCTACGCCATATAACCAATTAAGAAGGTATTTAGGGCCATACATTATTGCAGTAGATGCGTTCTGCCGTACATAATTGAGTTGATCTGTGGCTGCAACCGAATACGGCTGAACTACTACCGGCGTACCAATAGGGTTTCCAGCTTCATCGACTGGCTGGTTTTTCGTGTTAATCCTGCTGCCAAGCTGACCAATTACAGTGATAAAGTTTTCTTGTTGCCCAGATATCTCCTTAAAGTCCACCTGAAGGCCAGAAAAATAGGGGTTCATTTTCGCTAAGTAGTCACCAGGGTTTTGTGAACTACCGTTGTCGTTATCGGTTTCACCATGTTCGAACGTCAAAAACTTGAAGGTATAAGGCTTACCTACTCCATCGGCGGCATTCTTCGCTAACTGAACATATTTGACACCGTTTTGATAAGGAATTGTTCCCTTGCTGATCTGAGCAAACGAACGCCCACCAGCAGCGAACGGTGAATGAATGAAAACCTGATTACCAGGATTTTCGGAAAGCAACGCGTTATAAAGCGGCAATACGTTTCCCTGACGGTATGTCGGATATTGCAAATCGTTCAGGTTGGTTAAATCCTCTTCTACCACCGCGTCTGTACCTTCCCCCTCAGGTTTACCATTGGCACCGGCTAACGCCCTCCCACGAAATGCAGGGTCACGGTTCACAATATTGGAGCCAGCTTGGTCGTACGGTGTATTGAGCGACTGCCCTGCAGAACCTCCACCGTGAATTTCCTGCGCCTCTAGCGGCATTTCCCTTACTGATGGGACATACATAACCCCTGAGCCTGTTGTCGCCTCACCGCCTGGCATATAGCTGAGCACAAACCCTGATGTAGTTAGCTTCTGCGCAGTGAGAACCGGCCGCTCAGACCAAACTACATTTCCACGCCATGCCGCTGCTGGCACCCCGCCTACAGTTTTTATCGTTACTAACGACTCTCCGAGATTGTCTTGTAGAGGCCCTTCAATTCCTGCCACATGCAAGCCGCCATCGTCATCAATCGCAAAGAGTGCCGTTTTCATATCTGAAGTGAAAATGACAAACTGGAAGCCTACGACACGGCGCGAGAATGTGGTTGAGCAAATAGCATCCAGCCGATCCTGCAGGATGTCATCCATACCAACCATTCGAAGATCACCGTTATCATTAATGGTCAACAGTCCATCAATGCCATTTTTAGCAACGAGGACGTATTGCATATTCTGATAACGGTTCGCTATATTCTTCGGAATCAGTTGCTCAATATAATCCTGAATAGACGATTTCAATCCTGCAAGCCACAACCCGAAGTCATTATCGAGTGCCATAGCTGTTTCTGATGGCCCACCAGCACCTTCTAAAGACCACTGCCAATCAGAAGATGCGTAATTTTTCAGAGTTTTTGTTTTGTTATTTAAATGAGAAATGGCAGCAAGGTTATCTAAAGCCTGTTGATATACCATCTGTACAAATTGCTCACTTGATATTTTAACCCCGGTAGGAGTGATTATCCCACCAATGTTTTGATATTTTTCAGCAACAATATTTTCATCTGCTGACCAAATAAAAAAGAAAGCCCCCTCTTGTATTTCGCCTGAAGTTATAGCCGCTGCAGCTTGCTCTGCAGTGTATGTTTTCCCAAGCGGTGATAGATTGTTACGGATGCCAGTCAGAGTAAATCTTTCAATCCCAAATCTGTCTACGTACTTCTCAGCGCCAGAGTTAACTACCTCATCAATTTTCTCAGCGTTAAATTTTAAATCAGTAACATCATTACTTGGTATTGGTTTGCTGGTAGGTGTAGTCATTTACGCTGTAACCTCGTAATTATACATTTCATCGTTATATTCAGACATGGTTAACGAGGTAGTCCCGTCGCCATTGGGTTTCTTTTCGGTGATCGTCCACTTGGTCGCATCCATCTCCACTTGCGTGGCGATGACATAGCGGGAGGGTGACTGCACGTTGTAGCCATCAAAGATATTGAGGGTTATTGCCGGTACTGCTGCGGTGAATCCGAATATCGTGTCGCTACGTGGAAATGCCTGGACTCTCGCAGTAGGGGTTCCATTTGCATCGGTGACAATGACAAACATGTCTCCCTGCCATTCAATGCGTTCGCTTGTGTCAAAATCATTCCCATTCCTGGCAACGATATACCCATCCTGCTGATTGGCATCGTAGATGTCAGGTACCTGGACCATCTGCCCTACGTTTACCCACTCCCCATCAGACAAGGCCCTTATCGACATCGTTTGTCGGGAATAAAGCAACCGCCTAACCTCTTTCATCGCCCTATCACGCGCCTGATAAGCATCCCTGACATAAAGCATGTCGAACTTCTTCGCCTTGACTGGCTCGCCCTCTTCTATGGTTGAACCGGTGATCCGATAGCGAATGAATGCCTGTTTGTTTGTTGTTGGGTTCTTGTAAGTGACCTGCACACCGTCAAATCCACCAGGGAGTGTCATGTCGTATGAGAGGCTGTAATCCTCCGCCTTGGTGTTAGCACGGTTGAACACCGTAACCGCGTTAGGCTTGCGCTCGTCACGCGTAAACGACAACA
The DNA here is from genome assembly GCF_058799515.1 of Serratia sp. GW822-FHT06D09. Classification (NCBI taxonomy): domain Bacteria; kingdom Pseudomonadati; phylum Pseudomonadota; class Gammaproteobacteria; order Enterobacterales; family Yersiniaceae; genus Serratia; species Serratia sp. GW822-FHT06D09. Next base: position 102,223 of record NZ_JBXALO010000003.1, on the reverse strand, counting down.
CACCGTCATCCCAGAACGCAGTGACCGTGGCCGCGTCACAAATGGTCTGCACCCTTGCCCCAAGAGATATATCTTCATCGTCAAACGTGTAATCGAAGTAGCCTAGCCGCGGATCCGGGAGGGATGCGGCTATCGAATACAACTCGTAAATGTCGATGCTGGATTCAGCCTGCCCACCCATTTTTAACCAAGTGTGCAACACTGCATCTGCAAACGAGCGTGACGGCCTTTCGGTGTAATCGACAGTCTGGGTTGCAAGGTCATAACTGATAACGTGACGGGTGATGAGCGCGTTGTATTTCCGGTCGCGTGAACTTGTTGCTCTTTCCGTCGCTGTTACAGTGACCGTAACCAGTGTGTCATTTGGGTAAGTGACGTTGTTTCGCGTTCTGACAATATGAACAGCTTCAACTTTAAGGACGGAGTGATCATTGCTGTTATTCGTTCTGACAAATTGCAATGCATAACGCCCATAGCCAGCGGCCGGAGTTATCTTAAATGTTCCGTATTTGGTGTCTGAATTCTCATCATCGTTGTTCAGACCAATGTTGAGTAGCTCAGATGTGCCGGGTAGCTGGTTATTGTCATCATCAACTTTCCACCACGTCACTGTTGTCCTGGCATAATCACCATGACCCAACTGAGCCTGAAGGTGTATCCAGAGCTGCTCCCCGGCCACTGGAGAGAAAGACGGGCCGATCACCAGAGGCTCGTTATCATTCAGCGTGAATATCGTCGTGTTGATAACCGCATCACCTGGTATCTGCCCAATGTCATTGCCGCCCAAGTTTGAAAAAGTAAACTCATAAAAATGTTGTGGATCTATCGGAGCACCATCATCGGTAGTCGTAGCATTGGTTAGGTCAGCAAACACAGTGATATCCCGCGTTACTGGGCCAGATACCGTGTTGTAGGTGACGTTAACCACGAATGACACTGAGTGCGGTTTCGGCAGATCATAGAAGTAGTCGAAGTCACTATTTTGCTTAATTTTCACCTTGGCCTGACCGGCAACGAATTCTCCTGAAACCATATCCGTGGTTGTCGTAGCCGTTTCAGCAGGGAAGTCTTCGCTCTCGTTTGGCCCTGGCAATTCCTGACCGTCGATATCATCGAACGCAAAACCTTCATTGATGACCGGTATGTTTTGGCCTGGCTGGAAGATCTGGTATGAGGCACCCGCTAGAGCACCAAGATTCGACTCTGAGTAGCGAACAGACGTCACGTCATACTTGCCCAGGCCAAAGTTCATCCACTCGGTCACCTTTTTGATGTTATTGGTGTACTCGAATAGAGACTCCTGGATCAGGTCTGGAAACGCCCTCACCTGACCGTAGTTATCAGGCTTTGCCTCACCGTTACGGGCAATGTTTGTTTGCCCTTTCAGGCTGTTATTCGGTGAAGTCTTAGAGTTGTTTGTGGCTGCGTTGGCGCTGGGCTGCTTGATGAGTGACGAAAGGATTTTTTGGGTAAACTTTATCGGGTTGAAGTGTTCAAGTGGGTTCAAGATTGTGCCGAGTGCGCCACTCTTTGGCTGGTCAAACACGCTGATGATATCGCCCTGGTTCAGCGGAAAGTTAAGTTCATCATCAGGTTTAAGCTTTACTCCGTTCCTCAGTATCTCAACATCACAATGCAGGTTGGCCGCTTTCAGCCAGGGGTAAAACATGCTGCCTGCAGCGAGGTTATGTCGCTCTTTCGGTATCCCCGGCACGCGCTGAACTTCGATCAACGGCATAGTCGTAAAACTCCACTTTGGTGAACACTTTTTCTAACGTCCGAAGCTTGTCGAAACGCACCTGTCCAGACTCGCCACGGCTATGGAATGCTTGGCCATTCACCACCAAACCAACATGCTTTGGCTCCGCGCCGTAATACGCGATAAATATGCTACTGTCGGCGGCCTTCTCTGCCTGCCGCCAGAACACAACATCACCCGCGAAACACGTCAGGAAGTCGCTACCGGCTTCGTAGTCCGGCGTTTGGTGTATCTCAATACCCAACACATGGCGGTAATACAAAACGACGAGCCCCCAACAATCAGCCGCCTCAAATGAACACGCCCGATCGCGCCACGGCTTACCCTCCATGGCGGCCACAAAGTCAGTTTTATGCATTGGCTAGCCCTGGGAAGTCAGTTGTGTTGTAGAGGAAGGCGATGTTGTTGTTCAGCGGGTTCTGCAGCGTCAGCGAACACGTGACATCACTCTCATCCATCGACACGTCTTTAACGTAGAGCGTCCATGGCTTGAGGGGCGTATTCATGTCAGCGGCATCAAATCGCTGGTACGTGGCCGATATTGGCGTTATCCGTGAAAAGGTGCGCCACAGTTTCAACTGCTGCTTAAAGTCCTGCGCCAGGCGGCCAAACTTCACTGTGGCGTTGATCACCGGCGTGTTGCTCTGCTGGCTCTCTGATACATCCATCCGGCATGGCGTGTAGACCTGCCCCGCAAACGTCTTCGGGTAAATCTGGCGATTCACCAGGCGGATATAGCCAAAGGTCGAGTGATAGAACGTCATGGTGTCGTACAGGATGCGGTTAGGCCGCTGAGACTGAAATTCGCGTAACGTTGGCATTTAAAACTCCGGCATGTCGCGGTTAACCACTTCATCAATGATCCCCCACTGGTAAGGAGGCAGCTCTACAATGACGTCTGAGAATTCATCATCCGGGTTGTAAACCTTCCGGGTGATAACGTTACCCGTCCAGGTCGTCGTGTTGCCGTTGATGCTTGTCTGTACCGGCGGGGCCACAAAATGAAGCTCCTGCATCTGCAGACCAGAACCACCAAGATTGCACAGCATGGTGAACCACTGGTTGCCGTTATCGAGATAGCGAGGGCTGCGATACCACTGCTCAAATGCTCGGTCTTCCTGCAGCGTGAAAATCCAGTTCAGTGACCAGGTGGTTTTAAGGTCATCGGTCAGCCGCTGGAAGATGGGAGCGCCTACTGCAGGTTGGTCAGTGCGAAACCCCGCATCAATCGTGCGGCTCTTGTTGGCCTTCTGAGGAAGGGATAGCCAGTCGGGATAAGGTATTGCCACGGTTTTCTCCCGGTAATAAAAAACCCGCCGGAGCGGGTCGTTAGCTTGTCGCCCTGCGAGGGGCCTGATGGTTTCGTGAGATGCCTTGGCTTATCGGCCCTCCGTTGTCCAGGTCAGCAACTATTACATCGATAGTGACGCCGTTGGCTGTGTTGGTTGCTTGAGCATCCACCGTTCCAGACGTGTAATTCTGAATATTGATGACTACTCCGCCGCCGCCACCGCCGCCCTGCATGTCCTTATTGCTGATCACCTTCCCGTTATCGCCGGGGATCATGTACTGGCTGCCGTTCGATGCCTGGTAGATTTCAGGCATGCCACCCTCACCTACCTGATACATGCTGCCAGCAGACACAGGGCCGCCATTCTTACGCTTACCGGCTATACCGCTGGATAACGCCATAGCCGCAATTACAGCACCAATACCAATCGCAGCTGCTCCACCAAATGAACCGATAGAGGCAACGATGGCTGCCGGTGTCCACGCCGTTGTAGTGGCCGCAGCCGCAGTAGTGCTCGCTGCAGTCGTCGTAGCCGTCCCTGCGACTTGCGCAGCCGTTACTGCCGCTATCCCTGACGTCTGGGCTGCTGTACCCATTATCGCAGCACGAACCTGCTGCAATCCCATTTCAACAAACGTCTGAATGACACTACTCAGAACGGTATCAGCAAGCCCCCTCATGGCATCAGAGGCTGATTGCGTCCCCGTGATGATGCCGGATAGCGCCGAACTAGCACCTTGTCCAAACGAGTCAACAGCAGCTCCGAGAGCCTCATAGCCAATACTCTGCTGAGTGAACAGCGCCCATTGAGCATTAACACGGTCAGTCTCATACTGCCGATCTGCAGCGGCACGCAAAGCTATAGCCTGATCATGCGACAACGTTCCGGCAGTCTCAAACTGCTGGATAAGTGCTAATTTCTTGGCATTCTCATTTGCCAGCGCCTGTACTGGGTCAACTGAACCTGCTGCCTCCTGCTGTGGTGTCACAGCCTGTCCGGAACGTATCTGTGCCAAAGCAACCTGATGCTGCTGTTCAAGTTGCTCAGATGTGGCGTTGTACTGTTCCTGGCTGATTTTCTTCGCAGCAAGAGCGGTATTTAAATCCTTGACGTCCTGCGTATAGCTGGCGTTCTCTCGCGCCTCCGGCAGTAGTTTCTCGGCGGCGGCCTGCGCCTTGATGGCGTTTGCCGTGTCCCACTTTTTCGCCGCATATTCGCCAGCCAGGGAGATTTGTGTTTGCGTCGCTCCCTTTCCTAGTGATTGCTGCGCTGCCAGGATCGCCTGCTCACGACCTAATTCACTAATGGATCCTGCAGCAAGGTCCGACTGCTGTTTCAGGTTTGCCAGCTTCTGGGCAATGCTTTCAGCCTGATTTGCTGCTTTTGTCCCTTCGGCCGTGCTTTCCTTGGTGGCTTTCTTTTGCTCCTGAATTGCTTTGGTAGCATCGAACTCCGCTCCAGCGCGTTGACGAGCCAGCAGGATATCCTGCTCAAGACGGTCCTTGCTTGCCCCATCAGTATTATCTTTTCCTGCCAAGTTCCGAATATCTTGTTCAACTTTAAGTTGCGCCCTTTTCCTGTCGTTAAGCTCACTTTGAAGTTCGACTTGCTGCTCTTGCTTATCAAGATAATCCTGAATGTTTTGTGGGCGCTCAATCTTGATGCTGGATGAATTAAATTTATCCTTCGCCTTCGATGCAATATCCAAGGCATTTCCGAGCTGATTAAACAGCCCAGCAGACACGCTAGCTTCGTGCCCGTCGCGTTTAAGCAGGTCAATACCTTGCACAAGAGTGCCATTGAGCTGTGCGCGTAATATCCCTGCCTTGCTTACCGTCTGACTTAGCTTCGATTGTTCGGACTCAACCTGTGCGGTTAATTGAATATGCTCGCTTTCAAGCTGATTAACCTTCGATATGGCATCTGAATAAAATAGGTTCCCTTGAGACAACCCCGATACAGCTGCCTTAGCATTTTCAAGCCTAGCTGTGAGGCCTGCCAATCTCGCTTCGCTATTCTTAACTTCGCCAGATTGAACATTTATTGATTTTGTTGCCTTATCAATTTCAGCAGCGAGCTGGACATTGCTCATAGTTCGCATCTTCGCGATCACACCATCAAGCTTGTCTGCAAAATCGATAGCTTCTTGTTTTGCTTGCTGTGTTTTCTGGTAGAAATAGAATAATGCCGCCCCAGCTATCATTGCGAACCCAGCGGGCCCGCCAATTAATGCCAGTGCATTTCTAGCTAACCCGCCAATAGTCGTGGTTGCCATCGCTGCCGCCGTGGTTGCTGTTCTCGTGGCGGCTGATTGTGCCAACTGAGCCTCAGCAAATGCAGCTGATCGCTGGATGGCAATAGACTTTGTTGCGTTGAGATTTTCTAAAGCAAATGCCTCGGCGGACGATCCTTTAGCAACGTTATATTCAGCTTGCGCCAAAGCTAGCGATGATAATGCTGCTTCTTTATCTAACAATGCCTTCCTTGCCGTTACGGTCGCAGCATTCGCTGCTGCTGCTGCTGAAGAGGACACAGCTACTGCCTGAGCCCTCGCGGCCAGCATGTCACTTACTTTTGCCTGAGTCGCCAAAGCCAACGCACCAACATACCGACCACCAAGAACCGCAGAAAAAGCAGTTACCACGCTGGCCGCAATATCAATGTTCTCACTTAACGAAATAACCGTATCATTGAATACTTTCAGGCCTGTCTGTACTGATGTTGATTCACCAACGAACTTGGTGATGTTGTTACCCGCTACCTGGAATGCTTGCCCCATAGTCATTACTGTGTTGCTGAACTCTTTGGCTATTGCATCCCCTTGACCAAGAAGTCCTTTTACAACTACATCGGTGGTTAACTTACCTTCCGCCGCCATCGATCTGAGCTGACCAATTGTAACGCCAAGTGAATCGGCCAATGCCACTGCAATGCGAGAACCATTTTCTGAAATGGAGTTAAATTCCTCACCACGAAGAACCCCAGAGGCAAGCGCCTGCGATAGCTGAATCATGGTTGAACTGGCCTCTTCCGCCGTCGCGCCTGATACCACCAGCCCTTTATTTATTGTCGTGGTAAGTTTTGCGAGGTCCTCCGTACTGGTTCCCGCACTTCGTGTAGCCCGCTCTAAACGACCATAAAGCGCCGCGGTTGCTTCAAGTCCCGATCGCGCACTCTGGGAAATATCAAATACCCGTTGTGTGACATCTGCTAACTGCTCAGAAGGCCGTACTGCGTTTACCAATTTGTTGCTTACATCAACCCAGGCATTGGCATACTGAGCAACCTGTTGGACTGACAGCGCGGCAGTTAGACTTGCAGCTACACGAGACAGGGATAGGAATGATTTTTCGGCAACACCAACTGACTTCCCAGTAGCAAGAAATCGCCCTTCCATTTCATCAAGGTTAGCGTTAATTTTTCGCTGGCCCACCAGCAAAGCCTGCGACTCAAGCTCCACCTGGTAGACAATGCTGCCTTCGTTGGTTCCACTCGCCATTTACCTATCTCCGGGCATAAAAAAACCCCGCCGCAGCGAGGTTTACAAGTATTGGATATCTTAGAAATACCCATTATCTCTGCAGGTTTCTATTGTTGCTTGCACTTCATATTGATCGCCACCAACAGCTATTACACCAGCCCCTGTAGCATTCCCTTTTTTGTCATGCATTATCATTGCCATAAATGGAGTATCACCAGCATACCCTCCATAGGAGTTTTTGGAGTTAACCAATCCGCAATAAGCCCCATCACCATTTGAGACATAGTACGAATGCTTAAACTTGGCACTATCAGGGTCTTTTAGACTCCCTTTAATTGCCTTCTCAACATATGATTTTTCTGCTTGAGTGATATTTCTTTTTTTCCAGTTTGTTGGCTTAACTTTTTTCTCTGCAACTGTGCTTGGTGCCTTATCTAAAGAGCACTCGGCCCACTGCTCAGTTGTTTTAGCAATCGTGTCAGAAACAGCAAAGCTCTTAAAGTCCTGGCTCATTACATATGCTTTGCTGGCATCTGAAACTTTCCAAGCAGTTTTAATGTCATCCTTCATCTGAGGACTTAAAAGATAAGTACCATTTGGCCTATAAACCTTCATAGCACCATTATTCACTTCAACTTTTGCGTGTTCTCTGCCAATCATCTGCCCCATCTTCCCGTTGACTACAGCCGCTTTAGAATAAATACAGCTAAATGTATCTGCAGCCAGTGCGCCAAGAGGCATGATCGCCAAAGCGAGAATTACAAGTTTCTTCACATCCCTATCCCCATAAGTAATTATTGGATAGATGGTAGCAGAGGGCGCGGCGCTGGCAACGAAAACGAGAGGGCAAGAAAGCAAAAACCCACCTCAGGGTGGGTTAGTTTTGATCTCTAAAATCAGTCGCTACTCGGCATAGGTACGACATTACTTCATGCCTCCTTGCCATTGAATGAGCATCCGGGTGCATGATTGCCAGTAGAGAGTATTTGTTCTCATATAGCTCACCTTGCACGTATACCAGACAAGCATCGTTCAGAGGATCACCCATGCGGCATTTTCTATCAGCTTGTGGACGCTTTGCTGGGAAACTGTTTGGTGGTAGGCATAAATGAATATGCATAACCCCTGCTTTCAATGCTGCGTGAGGTTGCGTATACGCAACGTCAGTTCCAAAGTAATGAGGAAGATCTCCAGTAGCTTTGTATCTAATGAAGTCTTCTAAAATCGTAGCCTCTAAACTCGGAAACTTAGTGAATACGTCATCAAAGAAAGCGCTTTTAGTTTGTTGATTTATAGAGGCATCAATATGCACGTTCTTCCCGCTTCTTAATGAAACGACATTGAACCAAGCTTTTCGGTTGTCATCGAAGCCAAGATACGTAGGTGATCAAGGTTCGTGCTTCCCTCGAAGACTTTAGGAGTTTCAACCAGACTCTTAGTATACTTGTTCAGCCTAGTCACAGCAGAGCGCGCCTTAGCAACTGCTCTCCAGTAACTGCGCATTTCTGTGATCACAAAAGTAGGCAAGTCACTTTGCTCTGCAATTTTTTTCACAGCCACTTCAAATGCGCGCAAGAACATTTCACACGCTTCTGTAGTCTCAGTGCCATTTTCGGCAACGAGAGTTCTGGCCTCATCAGATTTTGCGTTTATCAGAGCAACATAGTAAAAGTCTGCCTGCTCAGTCAGTTTAAGAACAGCTTCTTTTCCTGTTGAAAGCTCATGTGCAAACTTTTCCATACCATCTGGTGATACCGAATCGTTTTCAAACGAACTACCCAGCACAGGAGCAGGGTGCAAAATGAATTCCTGTGCCATAACCGCAGGTTGCGCAAGCGCACCGCATAGTGTAGCTAATGTCATGACATTGAATGGATTCATATTTACCTCTAGATAACTGCAAAAAAACCACCGACATGTTGCTTCATCGATGGCTGCATGCGTGGTTGCAGCCACGTCACTTACCGAGAAGTGTATTACCTTAGTCATATTGTTTCAATGTCGACAGCGCCTTTTCTTACCTTCTATTGCCTTCTATTGCCTTCTATTCGCCTTGTAGTACATCGAAAAAATCAAGCGACCCACCCTATACTCATGAAAATCCGTCATCAAAATGGATTTGACTTCGTTTTTTGGCTATCGATTTTTTTGCGTTTTCATCATCGCCTTCCAGCGCTTCTCATCTTCGTCCATAACCTGGTCATACTCTTCACGTGTGAAGCCTTTCTGCTCAGGATATTTGGCAGCAAGAAGATGCTGGAACTCAGTCATCGTGAGCTGTTCAGCTTCCACTCTCGGCATGTTGAAGTGGTTCCGAGCGGCGCTTATGTACTCAAACGCATTGAACTCGTTCACGTAACTGTTCGACTCATGACGCTGCAGCTTGCGTACCTTTGCCTTTCCGATAATGCCGTGAGTAATGAGGGCTTGCCCAAGCACGATGATGTCGCTTACCGGCATCTTTCCATGGCGAAACACAAATGCCCGCTTTCCTCTTTTGCTCGGTCTTAGCTCCCCCACCAGCGCACTGATATCTTCATCACAGCATGCCTGCATGACGATCATTCCCGCAAAGATGGCGTCGCTACTGAAAGAAGGTGCGTTAATATGGGTAAGTAACCACCCAGGGACCTCGCCATATGCCCCTATGGCAGCCTCAAGCAATCGCGGTGCGTCACTGGTATGCAGCTCAGCAAAACGCTCTACAATCGCCGCAGGCGAACCTATACGCGACATGTTGGCGAACGACGGCCTAAAGAAGTAATCGCGGTCTGTATCGGAGATAAGCATCTCGCCAATTTCGGTGAACGGTATCATTGATTAAACCTCGAATAATTATCATCAAGGGCACGTGCATGCCCTTTGTGATAGTTACGCGGTGACAGTGATCGCGCTGGTCGATGTTTTAGCGCCATCGTTAGAGGTGAAAGTGATAATCGCCGAACCAGTGGAAACACCAGTAACCAGACCTGATTGGTTAACCGTGGCCTTGCCGGTAGCAGAAGATGACCAGGTGCCGGTTTTATCACTGGCGTCAACAGGCGCAAACGTGGCAGTAAGTTGTTGCGTGGCACTGACGGCAATACTGGCGGTTGATGGAGCAACAGTTACGCCAGTAACAGGAATATCATCGCCAACTTCAAACACCACGGTATCGGCATCGGCAACTTTCCACTCACCAGAGAAAGTGGAGATATCAGTGCCGCCGAAATCACCAGACCAGGATGTGGTGTTGAAGTACCCCATGATGTAGGTACCAGAATCTTCGCCTACGAAGTCGAAACGAAGCCATAAGGTTGGCTGCCGCCCCGCCTGCACTTCATCAAAGATGTACTTAGAGATATGAATCGCACCGATCTCAGTGGTTTTGTCCTTTTTACGGAACTCACCCTCCCCAGAAATGGTGAAATCCATGTTCGTTACAAGGCTCTCAACGAGCCCTTTGGTGTCGTCCGCCTCTGACGTCACCGTGTTAGGGGAGAAGTCGAACCCTTTAGTTGTCAGCGCACCAAGGCGCTTCCAGTCGCTTAGAGCAGGCAGTGCATCAGCACAGCCGAATGCAGCACGAAGAACGGCAACTTTACCGATCAGCTTGCCGGTGTCATTTGGACAACCTTGCATGTGTTACCTCTTCAAATAAAAAAGGCCGCCCGTAGGCAGCCAGATGGATAGATATGTGCGGTTATTCGCCGTAGGTGCAGCAGACCAGCAGTCGGTAAATGATACGGCCTTCTGCCGACACAATAGGTGCAGGAAGCCCACCAAGTAACCTCATGGCCCCAACGCAACTATCAGCGCCTTCCTGGTCACTGATGAAATCAGCAATTCTGTTCGCTGCAGCATCAGCTTCAGCGTTCTTGCCCTTCGCGCCAACTACATCGACCATCACGAAAAAATCACCACCACGGTCATGTTGAACGTCAGATCCACCGCCTGAGCGGAACACAATGAAGGCATCGGATGGCTTGCCTGTGTCATTCCACATCAGAATTTGGATGGTGAAACCAACAGTAAGCCCTGCATCTTCGAAGTGGTCACGGAGGCGGCGATACATTGGAGGGGTCACAGCTTCATCTCCTTCCGGATTATGTCATCCACCTGGCGTCGAGTTTTCTCGGCCGCTTTTGTCAGGAATTTGGGTTCGCCAGACGGATCCCAATAATTACCTCGGTTGTTTGGCCGAGGCAGTCCCTTCATGATGCCACTGGCGTTGTGAACGTAGACGGCGTAGTTAGCGGAATACCCAATGCGGCCAGTAATGCGCGTACCGTTAATCATGGTTTCTTGGAACTGTGAGTTCACCAGGGTGCCGGTATCCATCGGCGTCATCAGTGCTGACTCTGCACCGATAATGAACATTGCGGATTTGATTGCCCTAACCGCTTTACGTGTCCGAACATCCTCTACCACAGCATCCAAACGCCGCTGTGCTGCCTTGATGCCCTTTATCTTTACCCCCATGGTTACGCTCCAGTAAGGATGGCGATATCTTCAGCGAGGCGTTCAAACGTATCGGCATACCGCAATACCTGCATGACTTCATCAGCACCTGCAGCGATCGGGTCTACAGCTGTAGACTTTCCAATTAATAGGTAGTCGCCAGCCTTAGCCCCCACAAACTCAGTCCAGACGGTATTTTTTACCGTTATCTCAGAACCGATATTGCTCAGTTTTTTCGATAACCCACCTTCGTAATCGCACATGATGATTTCAGGCATTGCCCATCCAAGTGGATCGCCCGCTTCACTGTTGCCAAGGTTGCGCCAGAAAGTGGCCTCTGCTGTATACGACCAATCAGCTACAGAAGACATGTCACTCCCTCCAACTAACCACTGATGGCCGTTCAGTTGCGATTCGAGGGCAATTGATTGTCCATTCACCGCTACTGCTCACGAAGCCAGTGGCTTGCTTATTGGTGTCGGTTTTTATCCAGACTCGTTCAAACGGCTTTGGTAAACGTTCGGCTACCGGAACCCACATCATCACTTGCCCCCACACATACAGCCGCCCTTCCCAATCCAGAGTCCAGCAAAGGCTTTATTTGTTGGGTCAGGTGGAGTTATCGATGCAGCGCAACCGTATTTGTCGAGCCCGCGCAGTAGGTTCAGCGCTCCCTTCCAGCGGTCGGAGAATGCTTGATAACGGAATGAACGTGACGCGCCACTTGGCGCTGTTTGCGAGCTGATGTATTTATCACCCTGGCCCAACCCCATCAGCGCTAATAGATAGAGTTGAATGAGCAACGCTGTCGATTCAGGATAATGCTCATCCAGACACGCCTGAATGCTGTTAGCCTGATCCACCAGCGCGGACAGGACGAAATCAGGCAGAGTGATACCCTGTGACTGCAAGTATTCTTTGGCCCTTTCGATAGTCACCATGGCTGATTCCTGGAAAGAGTTACCCCGCCGAAACGGGGCATAAAAAAACCGCCTTTAGCGGCGGCTGTTATTCAGCAGGGAACAATTTTTCAAGTTCACCATCAGGCAGCAACTCGGCAAGCCGATCCGCACCAAGGTTACCCTTGAATTCGATACCCAGCTCAGTCAGCCGGGTCGCAATAGTCTCTTTCCGAGACTTGGTTTCGTTACCCGCGCCAGGGGTTGCCGGTGTCAATTCACCACCAGCCTCACCAAGCATCGGACGAACGTTGGCTTTCAATGCTGGGTGCACTTTTTCCAGCTCCAACACATCACCGACTTTCACGCCATTCCAGGGGCGAATTACTTCGTACTTAGCCATACTCACCCCTTACGCCAGATTGGCACCGTAGACAACACCGGACAGGCCCTGATCATCTGCGGTGATTTGCAGACCTTCAGCGGACATGATCTGGAAGTTATAGTTAACGTTCGGAAGTGGGCGCGGCAAAGGAATAACCCCCTGAGCCATACCAATCAGAGGTGAGATAACATCGCGGCGGCGCTGATAGGCAATAAACTCGTTACCAGACAGTGCAAACGTGGGACGAACCTCTTTCACCGGTGCAAATGGCAGGATAGCCTGCAGCACAGTCCCAGTAATTACCCCATTCACGACATAGGGCTGAGCATAGTTAGCCCAGATTTCAGGACTCACCCACTGGATATCATATTGGGCAACTTTGTTAGTACGTGCTGTAGTACCAAAAGCACCTTTCCCGTAAAACTCAATCAATTGAGCCTGTGTAGCGGTAGTGAGGTTGATATTCGCACCGCCCGCGCCTGCACCAAGATTAATTTTCTTGGTGTTACGGTGGTTCTTCATGCCCTGGGCTGGATAACCTTGCACCTGAATATTGGAATCACCAGACAGGTAATAGGCTACCCGGCGTTTGTTCACCTTCTTCAGCTTGGCCGACTGTGAATCCAGAACCAGATCGATACCAACGGAGTTCATACCTGCCGCATGACGCCAGTTAACACCATAGCCCGCGGTGAATACCGGGATTGGGTCACCATCGCTATCGTATTCAGTGTGGTCAAACGAGAATGGAGCCTGGCCATCAATGCTGACTGAAACATCATCAGCGATATCCCCTACCACGTTATAGAGCTTGGCTGTCTTACCTACTGGCAGCACTGTTTGAACGCCCATCAGGTCATTGATGATTTCCATCCCTTCTTCCTGATCGCGCATTTGGAGGATCTGGTTATCAACTTCAGCCCAGAACTCACGAGCAAAACCACCAACAGCGTTACATGCCAGCATCTCTGGCGTCATGTGCGCACGGTTTACAGCGATCATGGAATTGTTGGTGGCGTTCCAAATGTTACGGTTCGCCCACAGCTCATTCCAGTGACCGCCAAGGCGGCTGTTTGCAGCCAATGTTTCTTTGGAGAAATACATAAATTTTCCTTTTACGGTGCAGGCGCTGCTGCGACGGTGCCAACGCGCATACGCACGCGAATGAAATCGGTAGTGCTAGCCGCAATAGTTGCTTCATCCTGGCTATAGCCGATCACTGAGTCAGTATCAGCGGTTGCCAGCGTGAATTGACCATTTGCGCCGAGCTTGATCGGGCTGTCCTTTTTATACGCACCAGGTACGCACAGCAGAGCCAGTTCACGGCCTTCTTCCACGTAATTACCTACTGCAGAGTCCCCGGCAGGGACAGCTTCCGTGATTTTCAGCCCCTGATGGTAAGCAACGTCGATGATGTAGATACGGCCTTTAAGCGCGGCTGCCTGAGCAAACTCATCGCTGGCGTTGATGACAGCAGCAGTGCCTGGCAAAAGTGCCGCGGCAGTGGTGCGGGTTTCGGTCTTGTACAGAGACTGACCGTCGATATTTACGCGACGATAACGTGGCATTGGCTGCCCCCTTATTTGAAATATGTATCGGCAACAGGCGCGCCGGTTTCTTGCTGATGCTGGCCGGAGTTACCTGCCAGAGGAGCGGCTTCGCCCAGAGACTTGAACATTACGTCCAGAGCGTCACCTTTGAGCGCGTTGGCTACGACGTCGCCATGAACCTTAGCAACAGCTTCACGCTTGGTTTGTTCTTCAGCGCGAGAGTTTGCGGTCAGTGTTTCGGCCAGTTGAGTATGGTTGGCCTGTAATGCATCAACTTTTTCAGTGATCGGTTTGAGCGCATCGGCGAAGTTGGCAGCCAGGCCTTTGCCGATTTCGGTGATCAGCTCTTGTTTCTCTTCAGTGGTTAAAGGCATGTCGCCCTCCGTTTGGTGGTTTGGTGCAGGTTGTCCCTGCGGAGTGAATAAGGATTTAACTTTGTTGGCGACGACCGTCACCCAGGACTCTTGGCGCGCTACCGGTGTGCCGGCATCGTCAAAGGTGATCTTCCCGCCGTCAGAGGAATAACCGTAGACTTGTGCGGATCCGCCATTACGCATGATTACAACTTGCGAATCGGTAAAGTCAGCAACCCAGGCATACTCATTTTCACCGGGCGCAAATTTTGCTTTTGCGGCCCTATCAAGTCGCAACTCTCGATCACGATAAGACTCGCCTACCAGCGCACCGGAATTTGCCTTGAGTGGCATCGCAAGGTCGGCGTTAACCATTAGGCCAACACCCTGCTCCGGTGTCGCTGCGCCTACCTCATGCAACAGAATGGCATCGTGATCCATGCCGTGAATCTTCGCTACCCATTTGGCACCGGTAGACATCTGCTGCTCGTTTGGCTCTAACTGATCAAGGAATACCGCTACGCTTGTATGAATCGGCGGAACATCTTCACCGCGCTCAATTGCAGCGACACGTTCGATCAGTTCCCTGCCGCCTTCGCTTTGATTGGCGATCTGGGTATCAACCCATTTTTCCAGGTAAATTCGGTTGCCTGACTTTTTAACGTTCCGGTTCCAAGCCCCGATATGGCCCTGATTGATACCTTCAGGAGAAAAGGCGGAGATGAATGCACCGTTGAGTTGAGGATGCCCCAATGGTGCCAGGGTGCCTTCCAATCCTGCGTAATGAGCATCGATTTCGCTGGCCGTATAGAGCCCATCATTCATGACGACGTTTGCCGGTAGCGTGTAGCTTGGCAAAATAAGATGTTCGCGCCCGTTGTACGTCTCACGGCGAATAGCCTGACTATTTACCTTCGTGGTTACGTTAACTTGAACTTTCATTGATTAGCCCTCTGCCCATTTGTAGCCTCTCTCCTTCATGTCACTTAGCGTCTGCTTAGCTTTATCGATGATCGAAGGGGTGAGAGGGTTTCCTTTGTCATCCACCAGCACGGAAAGCTGAGAGCACTTGCAGTTGATGGCGTTGCCGTTTTTGGTGTACCACTCCCTAACCTCATCTTGTGTGTACAGATGCGCATGCCTGGCGGCGTGTGTGGCGCGGGTTGTGGGGCTTAGTGCAGAGATATGCAGCAGCTTTGTTTTGATGCCGTAGCGGTCTTGTGCGTCTTGTGCTTCGTCCCAGCGAGCGCGCCGGAGAGCGGTGGTGATTTCGGTTCTGGCTATGCGATTAGCACGCCGGGTTTCAATGCCGGTTTGCTCGTTCAAGTTTTTAGCCACGTCCCGAGGGTTGAGCCCCCTGGCAATACCGTCTGTCAGAATGCGCGCCATGTCGCTTTTTACTTGCGCGCTGAGCCCTTTCATCATTTCGAATTCACGGGCTCTAACCAAAATCATGCGAAGCTGATACGGCTCGCTTAACAGGATGCTGGGTACATCCTGCTGACCGGCAGCATAAGCAGAGGATTGCTGGGAAAGGTTGTAATATTCCTGAGCGGTGCCGCGCTGGTATGCCACGGAGACGTAGCGCCCAAAGAGCCAGAGGTTAAACTCTCCGCCTTCCAACAGAATGTCATCCACCAGCGCCTCTCCGTTCTGCAGCAACATTGAGAGAAGGCCCTGATCAAGCCGGAAGGTATAACGTTCGTTGACTACAGGTTCTGAGGGGATCCGGTTAAGAATATCGATGTAGCCTTTCGCTATCAGCTTCATGCGCTTTGCAAACTCACGCATGGCACCTCGCTCAAGCTTATCGACTCCGGTGGGGTCTTTAATGTTACTCGGCAATATTGGAGGCTTAGGTTTCCTCGTCATCCCCTGTTTCTCCAAGCGGACCACCGCTTTCGGTCTCGAATCCTGCAGCAGTTCGAACTTCGTCACCACTGAATGGGGCCACATCTCCACTTTCCACCATGGCCTTGTTCACCTCAGCCATAGTTTTGGAGTCAGCCAAGCGTTCAGCGCGCGTCTGCTGATTGAGGTCATCCCAAATAACCGTCTTCTGTCCAACTAAGTCGATAATTTTCAGGTCAATCAGCTTGTCGCAGAAGTCCTCAATTTCAAACGACAGATCGCCGCGGCGGCTCTGGCAGCGACCGTTCATATACTTCTGGTCTTCTGTGCTTGAGCGCTCAGCCTGTTGGTTCCCCACCAGTATCCGCGTCGGGATATCAACGCCAGCAGAAGCCGTCTGCAGGTTTACGTTATAGGTCGGGCTGGGGTCTGATACTGGCGAAACCAGCGAAGTTACATTAGCCCCCTGGAGACTCATCAGCACGTCGTTACCGCGGTTCATCTCGCGGGCAGCCTCGTTGAACTTGTCCTGCAACTCATCAACACTCACGCCATACATTGACGCGAGACTTCCAAAGTCGATCTCTTTGTCGAAGCTAAGTGCAAGCTGGCGCGCTGCGTTCTTCAGGAATGACTCGCCAGATCCGCCTTCTACTTTCTCCAGGCTGACGAAAGCGTTATACGCTGGCTCCAGGAAGCCAATAGCATCGTCGGTGTAGTCGCCGAGGATAAATATTCGGTCAGGATGAATATCAACACGGCGGGTCGAACCATTCGACAGGCGTTCGGTGTACTGCCACATCTTCGGCTTGCCATAGGTTTTCGAATTAAGCCCACCATCCCATTCGCTAACATTCAACGAACCCGCCCAGGCCACCGTCACTTTTTCCAGCCCGCGCCCTTTCGTGGCTTCGAGGTTCCAGGCTTTGTCGTCGCGAATATGCAACAGAATGCCAGAGTAACGTCCGACGAGTCTCCGGCGGTCAGCCTCGGCAAAAGCACGCCATAACCGGTTAGTGAATACCTGTTTGAGCTTTTTCTCCCAGGATGTTTCCTTGCGCTTCTCGTCTGACTTATCACCCTCAATAATTTCCGGGTTTGTTTGCCAGCATTTCCCTACCAGCTTTTCTACTGCGCCATGAGCTATGCCGCCACGGCGATAAAGTGAATAGAGGTTTTCATAAGTGATCTGGTCAGGAAAACCGTATTCGCACCATGCTGAGCCGCGCTTATTGTCCAGGCCCATCGATGGCCCCAGCATCCCCATACGGGCACGCTCAATCCTGGCGTCGTTCAACGCGTGGTTGACGGCCAGTTGGAGGTTTTTATTCATGTCGATTCCGTTATGGAGTTATTACCGGAGGCGTTTAGGGAGCATTACTCCCATTGATTGAGGCTTACGTTTGATATACCCGTCCAAACCGTACCGAATACCGTCCCAGCAGTGTTCATTGCCATCCGCAAGCTTTGGCAATACTTCGCCAGTAATGCGATCTGTTTTGTAAGACCACAGCCGCGCTTCACGCGCCACATTCTTACAGCGAGGGTGAATGACTATCTCGTCAAAACCGCGAAGATGGGCTATCCCGTCCTCAACGCTACCCTGCCACTTTTCGGCGGAAGAAATGTTAAACCCCTGCCGCTTTAGGTGGCTGATTGTTTCTGGTCGAGCTGAGTCTGCTTTAATGGGCCAATCCCGCACGCCGGGTATGGTGTCGTAGAGATCCGGCATGTGATCCAATTCTGTGTGAACGCCATATGCCTCATATTCGATATAGAGACGATTGTGCAGAATGAACGAGCGGATCAGGGTGTTTGGGTCTTTAGCGAAGCCGAAGTCCGCACCGAAATGCAGCCGCTCCGCTTCTTTCCAGAGGTTATCGGAGAATTCAGCTATTCGGTATTTACCAGCCAGCACCTGCTTATCGGAGTTTTCGAGATAAGCTCCTTCCCATACCCATGCATACGTTGCAGGGTCGAGTCGGCGCTGGTCATTAATGCGCTCACCCTCTAACACGTCAGGAAACCATGGGTTGTCTGTGTAGTTCATTTCGACTGTTATGCAGTCATCACCGGCTTCTTTCCGAAACCGCTTATCTGTTGCGCTACCGTCGCGCTCTGGGTTCCAGGTAACCCAAATCTCTGATCCTTCTTCGCGCACAGTGGGGCTGAGCTTCTGCCAGGCTATTTCACTGACTGACTCAGCCTCATCAACCCAACAGAGCAGGATCCGCGCCTTAGACTTGATGCTGTCGAGGTTATGACGCAGGCCGCAGAATACGTAGTTCACGCTCTTGTCGATGGTGCGAATGTACTTCTCACCGATATCGAAGTTAGCAGCCAGCCATGGAACAGACAGAATCGCTTGCTTCACTTCCTGCATGCTCGACTCTTCCAGTGAGTTCATAAATTCACGTGCGCAAAGCACAACACCGCTCTCGCCGTTCATCATCGACTGGTAGGCTTTCACCGCTGTCATGAGGGCGAACGTACGCGTTTTTGCACTTCCACGGCCACCATGAGAGCAGCGATAACGCTTATTAATGGCAATGAATAATGGAGCTAGTTTTGCTGGGATCGGTAGTTGTACGACTTCACTCATGATTTTGGCTCAATAGGGAGAAGCTGAATCACGGTCGGTTTTGGCGTCATGCTCCCGTCAGGGCTAGTGTGTTCTACCTTTTGTTTGTTGCTATACGCGTCACCAACCTCTTTAGCCGCCTGCTCCATTAGCTGGGCTGTCATCCCGTAGTTTTTTGATTTCTCGGTGTGGGCGGCCATCCGATCAAGGACACGCAAGCGATAAGCTTTATTGGCTATAGGTATGTCGGCTATTTCATTCTGAAAGCGTGACCTGGTCTCATAGAATAGCCCTACCCATTTCTTTGCGAGCCCCTTCCCGCTAGCCTTAGTTGGATCATGCGACTCGGCCTGTTGCGGGGTAATTTTGATGCCAAACTCTTTTTGGACGGACTCCACCACAATTGACAGGGTATCGAAGCACGCAAGCGATTGAATGATGAAGGCTTTTACATCTGGTTTTAATGCAGCCATAAATCACCATTCTTCCAAAGCATTCCAAAATTTACGCCAGCCGCAACATGCAGTTACCGCATGCCCTGGCAATGTTTAGGTGTGCCACCTCCGCAGGCTTGTTTGCCGCATCAACCAATTCCTGAACTTCTACGCTGGCACCGTACCGCCGAACCACACCAACAAACTCTTCAACGTCGTGGCCACGCAGCTTGAGCACCGGCTGGCCTTCTTTGTTGAACTTCGGCGCGCCAAAATCATCAGTGGCCTGGGCGATGTGGTAGAGCTCATGCTCAACCAATGCGCAGAACTCCAGATCAGAACACTGTGAGCAGTAATCCGCAGCCAGTGTGATGATGAACTTCGGAATTTCGCCGAACCATTCATGCATCTGCTGTTCCATTCTGGCCTTCTGCCAGCCACCTGCACGCATGGTTACCTCTTCGGCCTGCCCGAGCACGTACCGCCCTTTCTTTTCGAAAGCAGATGATGCCCACATGAACTGGATATCAGCATCCATCAGGTTGACCTGCCCCCAGTATTAGATACAACCGTTAGTTAGTAATGTCGGTTTGTTTATCTTCACATTTTCCATTCCGCCACCGTGCTGCAAACTCTGATGGCGTCTGATAATTCAGTGCTGAATGTGGACGACACTCGTTATAATCCTGCCGCCAGTTATTAATGATTTTCCTTGCATGAACGATATCGCTGAACCAGTGCTCATTCAGACATTCATCGCGAAATCGTCCGTTAAAGCTCTCAATAAATCCGTTCTGCGTTGGCTTGCCCGGCTGGATTAAGCGCAACTCAACACCATGCTCAAAAGCCCATTGATCCAGTGCGCGGCAAGTGAACTCCGGCCCCTGGTCAGTTCTTATCGTCACCGGATAGCCCCGGAACAGTGCAATGCTGTCCAGAATTCGCGTGACCTGAACGCCTGAAATGCCGAATGCGATGGTAATTGTCAGACACTCCTTCGTGAAGTCGTCCACACAGGTCAGGCACTTGATCCTGCGACCGGTGGCCAGTGCGTCCATGACAAAATCCATCGACCAGGTCAGGTTGGGCGCCGCCGGGCGGAGCAGAGGCAGACGTTCTGTTGCCAGCCCTTTACGACGTCGCCTGCGTTTTACGCCCAGCCCGCTCAGATGATAAAGGCGGTACACGCGCTTATGATTAACATGAAGGCCTTCACGGCGCAGTAACTGCCAGATGCGGCGGTAGCCAAAACGCCTGCGCTCCAGTGCCAGCTCAGTGATGCGCCCTGATAAATGCGCATCAACCGCCGGACGCTGAGCCTCATAGCGGCAGGTCGACAGGGACAAACCTGTAAGCCTGCAGGCACGACGTTGCGACAGACCGATCGCATCACACATAAACTCAACGGCTTCCCGCTTCTGGTCTGTCGTCAGTACTTTCGCCCCAGTGCCACCTGAAGTGCCTCCTTATCCAGCATAGCTTCGGCAAGCAGCTTCTTGAGTCTGGCGTTCTCTTCCTCAAGCAACTTCAGGCGCTTAACCTCGGGTACTTCCATGCCGCCATACTTCTTGCGCCAGGTATAAAAGGTGGCGTCGGAAATGGCGTGCTTGCGGCAGAGCTCACGGGCAGAAACCCCGGCTTCAGCCTCGCGGAGAATACTGATGATCTGTTCGTCGGAAAAACGCTTCTTCATGGGGGTGTCCTCATGTGGCTTATGAAGACATTACTAACATCGCGGTGTATTAATCAACGGGGAGCAGGTCAAGGTGACCGTGGTCAGGGTTGTGCAGGCTGCCGGTGTCGCTCAGGATTTGGCTTATGAGCCACTCTTTAACTTCGTTTGCTGGAACAAGGCCGATGTATGGCATTAGCTGATGGGACTCTATGAACTGCAGGGGCGGAGATGGTCGCCTATCATGGCCCTCGTTCTGCGCGGGCTTTTCCATGAATTCCTCCCATTAAAAAAACCCGCCGTAGCGGGTTTAGTTAAGTTGCCATAGTAATCGGCGGTTTGTTGTCTCCCGCTATCAGCGATAGCGGAAAATGGTGAAGCCTGTCTCGGGGTCCCAGAAAATGAGCTCAGCGGCATCAGTTTCTACTGGAATCTCCCAAGGCTTCAAATGGTAGAAATCTGTCTTCCCGGCCATTGGTGTCTCCTTGCAACTATAGATGGAGAGTTTATCCATCCTCGCACTTATTTAGTCTGCGAGGCATAGGTATGGCTGAAACACTAAAAAAAGGCACTTTCCTGGCTGACTCGACTAAGTCGAACAGTATTTTTTGCGCGATTTTATTTGCTTATCTTTTCCCGTTGGTCTCAGCCATTTGCAGATAAACCGGCGCAGAGCCGTTTGGTAACCTCTTGCTCACCTCTCGGTAATGCGCCACACGCTCACGAAAGTATTCACGCAAATGCTCAGGCTGCTCTCGCTCCACCTGGTCAGCTATCACTGGCTGGTTCATGCGCTCTTTGTACGCTACGCCTGAAGCAGCCAGGTCTACGTTTGTCTTGTCCATGTCCTCTTTAGAGAGGTTGGCAAGGTTGAATGATTTGGTCATTGGGGTCCTCCTGTTGGGGAGAATTATACATCATCACGCAACAGCCTCGGAAAGCCGTTCTGTGATAAGCGCTGGTATTTGGATAAACCCTGACTATAGGCAATAGCCGACAGAATAGATTACGAAAAGCGCTCAGAATCTCTGAAAGCTGATTAGTTAAATCTATAAAACACATTACGAAACAATAACCTAAGGAGGCCTTATGTCAGATTCCGATATCTTAAACGCTATCGTTCAAGGGTTAAAGCTATTAACTGAGCTTGCAAAAATCGCACTTCACTACATCCGCTACAAATTACCTATCCGGAAATAGCCGCAGTATCAGCCACGCCTCGCGGGGTTGCCTCGCTACTTCCGTCTTTTCGAATGCCACGACGTTAACGGATTCTGCTTACCACCTTTCGACTTTTTGTAACTTTGCTTGCGCATTACGCAGCACCTGGATAGATGCTCTGTGATGGGCAATAAAAAAACCGCCCGTAGGCGGTTGGTGTAGGTGAAAGGCAGGCCAAGCTAATTGCGGATTACCGTCATTTCCAAGTATCCCTACTGACACCGTGGCCAGCGTGGGGTTCGAGAATGGCAGCGTCACCTGAGCCCCTTGGCTTTTCATGTATTAACCTCATCGCGTGACCAACAAGGCGGAAGACTCCAGCGTCCCAGACGCGGGTGGTAATGCTCTCAAGATGGTTACCCACCTTGGCCGATCTCCCTGCTCACTATCCTCTCTATTCTGTTACCCCTGGCTCAGGAACCCTGATGTCACGATCAGCGGTTGCTTAAGGGGAAGTCCAAAAACTGGGTCAAATAGACCTCCATGAACTTTCCGTGGGCTAACAGTAAGATAATATCCAAAATACGTTTTACTTCAAGCGTTCGCCATTGTGGATAACTGACCTCCACTTCTGAAGTGTTTCCACTTGTCCTGCGCAGATGCTGAGCGCTGATTGTAGTTTCAGCGTGTAACTCACCGCGTCACCCCAGTTTTTCCCTTGTAGACTTGGCTGCTCGCATGGTGTGAATACTATTTCAGGGGGTAACAGGACGACTTGCTGGGGTGTCGGTGGCATTCTGCTGCAGGAGCTCAACAACAGCGGCAGGCATAGCACTATTGCCACATTTGTCGTTTTTAAGTGCTTCACGTAATACCCTCTGGTAGCGTTCACCCTGCTGGCGCAGTTGCTGCTCTCTTTGCTGTTGCTCTGCTGCTAAGGCTCTGTTCTTCCGGTCTTGTTCTTGCAGGGTTGAGACTAGTCCTGACTGCTGCGCCAGCGTTGTTTCCTGCTGTTTGACCTTCTCGCCCGCCTTTACTGCATTACCGTGAAAGTAAAACGCAAGCCTGCCAACGATAATCAGTGCCACCAGCAACAAGCCAATTGCCATCGTGCGAAAGCTGAACGAGGTATTCATGAGAGAAACATTTCACGCTCTGCCGCGCGGCGCTTCACCAATCCCGGCATAACCTTGCCGTCGCTGAGTTTCCAGCGCAGGAATTGGTCAGCAGCACCTTGCACATCACTCACATTGAATTTCTTCACCAGTGTGGACTGTGCGAATGCAGGCCCGCCGATGTTGAACGCTAGCGATACCATCGCGTCGAACTGGTTCTGCGTCATTGGGCGCTTAATGGCACTGTTTACCGTCAGCTCAAATACGGCCAAGTCATCGGACAGGAATTTCTCTGCCTGCTCCTGGGTGATGCGGTCGCCCTGCTTCACTCCCTTGGTATGGCCCCAGCCAATCGTCCACGGCTTACCACCAGTACCAGGATCCGGATAAGCCACCAGGCGGAGGGATTCAAACCCCTTGATGAAATCACGTCTTTTGTTGCTAATCCGCATTTGCTTCACCTGATGCTTTGTTTAGGAAACGGCGTTCAAGCGCCTTGATCAGCGATGCACCAGACCAACCAGCCATGCCACACACACCGCCCATGATCTCCGAAGGCCATTCGTAATGAAGAGCTATCATGACCATTGTCAGACCTGCAAAAATGGACACGAACAACTGTAAGAATAATGTCCGCCAACTGAAGGCTTCACCGTTGAGCACCTTGAACGAATAGCTGGCAACCGCCCCCAGCAACGTCATGCCAAAGGCAATCAGCATGGAGAGGATGTTTGGTTCATTTTTCCATGGCATTTTCATAACCTCCCCCTGCCGGGGCATAGCCCGATCATCGGGTGAAGAAAAGGAGTTAGCGCCGCGAATGCGGGGCGACATATGTCAGTGTGTGAGGCATTGGGCGCTAAATATGGGAAAGGCCACACGAAGGCAGCCTTTGGATTAGAAAAATAAAAATTTATTACATATGATGGAAAGCTAAGCTTATCAGTCTTTTATATGTGACCATATCATGCCTATTTTTTACACTGCAGATCGTTCTGGCCAACTTTCAAGTGGCCTTATCATCAACCCCACCCCATTGCCAGATGTATCCTTGTTAAATACACAGCTTAAGGCTAGTGATATTGAATTACAGGGGTTCATTGCACGGTATTACCCATTCGGCATATCTCGCCATGGAAGCAATTATTTACTCCAAAACTCACATCGCACCGTCAATTTTGGCAATGGCAACCTCAAAACCTTCGTGGACGTTAGCTGCTCTATTGAAGCAACTTATGAAATGGCCCGCCAAATTTACGCACCAGAGGCACCATCACGAATGTGCTGTATGTTCGCAACTGAAACAGCACAAGAGGCAAGAGCATTCGGAGTTGATCATGGAAATGGGCCCGCTAACATTTATGAGGTCCATCCAAGGGCAAGAACATTCAAAGCAGACATGAATCTCCTTCACTTTTCCGTAAACATGGTGGAAACACTTGCGTTGGCTGAAAAATATTGGACTCAGCAAAGTACTCAAAGCCCAAGCTATGAGATTTTGGTAGAGCTTCCGGCTGAAATTGGGGCCTTAGTCCAGTGATATTAAATGCAAAAAACCCGCTCGGAGGCGGGTTCTTTTGATATGGCGGTGGTGATTTGTCAGCCCGTAGGCATTGAAATCCCATCATTAAGAGTAAATCTAGCCATTTTTATTCAATAATGCAAGAGTTGGTTGATAAAATTTTAAAACATGCCGCTATCTTTTTTAATTATGCACATTTGAAGTTACTCTACCCAGCACACCCTCAGCCGCCTCAGCGTCCTGGTAACACTTACTGATCAACATCTGATAGAAGCGCTGCCAGTTCCTGTTCCATGTCGGCTGGCTCAGGCCAGGTATTAATCCCTTCACCACTTTGTAAGCTGGGGCTGTCGTGGTTGGCTTCAATCCTGTTCCGTGGCATCTACTGCAGGTTTTTTCTACGGCCTTGCCTCCTGCCTTTGTGCCCGCTATGTCGTATACCTTTCCACTACCGCCACATCTACACCTAGCCCGCTCAATGTCTGCCGTTCTACAGAAGTCATCCACTGCCAGTTTCGAAAGCAACACCATGCAGCGAGCCATTTGTCTACCCGCAGCCTTTCCCACCAGCTTTGGGGCCTGCTTAATCGCATGTTGTGCCAATCGCTCTATCGCTTTTTCTCTCTCTGATTTGTCTTTATTAAATTTTGCATAGAGAAGACTAAGCCCCTGAGCCTCCCTTGACTGCGTGATCCCCAGGGCTACCATGACATCGGTATAGCCTCCTTGCCCGCCAGCATGGCATTGTGATGCGCGAACCACACGCCGTTCCTGCTGTACGCCGTCCTTATCAGTCGTCAATTTTGATTGAGGTTTGGTTTCCGGTGCCATGCTCATAATCGAAGGAGATTTCGGGCTGCTGGCTAAAAGTGCGTGCTCTATTCTCATGCTATTTCTCCAATAATTATTTGGCCTACTTCGCCCCAAACCTTTGTTACTCGACCGTCCCAGATCCGGCAGTCGTCCTCAAAAATTGCATCCAACAGAGCCTTTTCCAGGTTGTCTTTGTCTGGCTTCTGCTGATGCGGCTTGCCGGCCATCTCAGCGCGTTTCTTCTTGCTCCAGCTATCTGGCATGGGTAATACAAACGTCACGTGATAGCCGCTCTCAGGCAACGATATGCGGTGCAATCTCACTTCGTCGCAGAATGCCCTGTAGCGGAGAACTGGCGGGCGCTTGGCCCACCGGTCTTTTTGTGTTTGGCGCGGTTTAGGAATTGGTGTGATGAGGTAATTCTTCATGCGATAGCCCCAATGCCAAATGAGAAATCCAGAAACTCAAACAGCAGCTCTACCTGGCTGCCATGCTCTGCTTCCCACGCAGCAACATCCTTGTGCAGCGCGTCGTGACATTTTCGACACATGGGGATAGTGAAAAAGTCGTGGGCCTTGGTTGCAATTCCACCCTGTCCATGTCCGATAATGTGGTGAGGGTCATCGGAGCGGCCACCGCAGCCGCAGCACGGACGCGTTTTTACCCATCGGGTGTACTTGCTGTCTTCTGCTCGGGTTCTTTTCGGAAGCAGTACGAATGCACCAGGGACGCCTTCATCAACCTTAAAAACTTTCATTGCGGTCTTTGCCAGAATTTCTGTAGGTGCAGGCCCAACAGCCATTTCGGATTCCTTGCGTGCTCCAGATACCCTTACCGGGTTCGGTAACGCCAAGAGATGCGCTGATATCTCATTCGGTATCAGATCAACCACGCCAGAAATGGTCGCCCATAGAACAAGCTCCGGAATGGTTAACTGACCTTCAGACTTGAGCCGCCATTTCGCTGTTTCAACAACCCAGCGCGCCATGTTCACGTTCGCTATTGCATCAAGCTTTGGCGATGTATGCCCGTCAGTCCTGTTGTCACAGCTCCAGCAGATACGCATGGCAGCATGACCATAACGACGCGTGGTCAGGTTGGACGAGTGGCTTTCGCTGGAGTATTGGCATTTGGTGAAACGCGTTGCCCAGGCTTCCATCGAGTTGATACCACCAGCAGCGTTGATAACCCGTTCATGCTGAAAGAATGGCTGCAGGCGCGGGTCGTTCGCTATCTCATGCTCTACCTTCGGTAAAATTCCGTCTGGGAGGTCTTTCATTTCGTCCGGAAGTGTTGATACCAGCACGCGGCCTGTCAGGTGTGAGAGCAACTCACCACCAGCCTTGATCATCGCGATGCCCAGATCGCGCTGTACGTTAGATTTCACTATTGCTCTCATGCCTGCGCTCCTGCCATTGCGTATGCTCGGGTTAAAATTGGACGCCACATCTGGCGGGCCTTACTTTCGTCAACATTGCCAAAGCCGTTTTTGCGTACCTGCTGCTGAGCTCGTTTTTCTGCAGCGTTAGCTGGCATCGCGGCATCACGGATTAAGCGGTCAAAAGACTCATCAAAATCTATTTCTGGAGCATCGCCAGCCGGGAGTTCCTGACGCTGTTGTTCGACGGCATCGGCCATAGCTGCTTTGCGAGTGCGCTGTACATTCCAGGTGTTGGCCGCAGCCAGGTAGCCGCTGAAACGAACCGGGTCAAAAATCATCTTTGCACTCAGCATGTGCCCCATTGCAGGATTGCTCAGCAGCAGGCTGGCACGGTGTTCTGCTACCAGCTTCAACTCATCCACGGTGTTTCCCTCAACCAGGCGCTCTGTGATTTCTCTCAGGGTGTTAACCCGCTTCGGTGTCTTGCCGTTGATTTTCTCATTCAAAAAATCCAGCACTTCCCCAGCCATGCCCGATGTATCCGCCGCAGGTTGTTCGCTCTGGGGGGCTTTAGGGGGTTTTTCTTTTGGTTCAATGACTGGTTCAAGAAAGTGACTGGTTCTGGTGCCATCAGGTGACATAGGGGGTGTGCTTTTTGACGGCACAGGGGGTGCCACCTGCTGACATAGCCCTGTGCTTTTTGGCGGCATAGGGCTATGCTTTTTGACGGCACAGGGGGCTATGCTTTCTGACGACACAGGGGTATCCAGCGTCAGGTAATACAGGTTAGAGGTGTTACCTTTGCCGTTGTTAACACCCAAACGGTTCTCTTTGGTGATTAAACCCATCTTAATCAACGCCTCAATGTGCGCCCTCACAGCGCTTTTGCTGCACTCGCAGTGGTCAGCGACATGCTGATAGGAAGGCCAGCACTCGCCCTTGTCGTTAGCGTTGTCGGCTATCTTGATCAGCACCAGCTTGCGCAGTGGGTTACCCACTTTGATGCTCATAGCCTGCGCCATCAGGTTCATGCTCATACTTCGACTCGCTTAAATTTTTCTCTAAATCGCTCAAGTGGCTGCATGCATTCATACGGGTAGCCCTCTCGCATAAAAATCACTTGTTGCGCAGCCCGATCCCACAGAATGACGGTCACGCGTTTACCGTGGTCATCAAGGTATTTCCGGTTTAATGGCACAGAGTGATTAGTTGTCATGGAGTTCTTTCATCTCGAAACGACCGAGGCGCGGGTGATACCAGTATTTGCTTCTGCAGGCCCGCGTGGACGTCTTCCGCACCTCACTGAGTGCAGTAAGAAAGTCATCCTCTTTGGCTACCGTCGCATTCGTCAGAATTCCGCCAGGAGCGTTAAAGGGGATTTTCTTGCTGGGGACATGAAACGAGCAGATTAGAGCCCTAACTTTGCTATCAGACAGCCCAGACAAAGCCACCAAGTTGCGAACCGTCTGCCAGCCAGGTGGTATAGCGCCGGTTGAGATGTCCTCTATCTGCTGAGTTACGCCATTGACCTGCTGCTGCAGCGCCTGCATCTGGCGTTGTTGTTGAGCAGCGTTCGTAGCCATGGCGGCTATCATTTCCATTTCAGATAGAGCAGATGGGGCTTGCACGGCGTCAAACGTGCGGATCACCTTCAGGTTGAAAGTCGCGCTAATCCACATGGCGTACGAATAAACGAGCTCTTTGCAGGCATAGCTGCCCTGCTCTAATCCGCCACGAATAACGTTAATTGGTTGATTTTCAATCGAGGGAGGAATTCCCCCCTCGGTCAAAAGGCGCACCAACTCCTGCGTTTGCTGCGTCGCATACCAATATTTCGGCTTATGTCTTTCCTCGCCACCAGCAGCACGATGCAAGTCATTCAGGCAGTAACGCCCAACGGCATCTTGACGAATAGCGGTCTTTTCAATCACAATCAGGTTGTTCATAGCAGAACTCCAAATCAGATTAGTGAAGGCCGCGCAGCTGTAACTGCTCGGCTTTTTGCTTTCTTACCCGCCTTCTCTGGCTTTTCTTCCTTCGTACAGCTCGCAAGCGCAAACTGCCTGGCACGGGTGAGACAGTCGTTGAATGCCATCCCCTTGCGGCTCACCTGCGACATACGGCGATAGTGATCAGCACCATAATTTGCCCCCCCCCTGAGCGACTGCCTCGCTGAACCCTTCAGCCACCAGCTGCCGCTTGATGTTGTCGTAAACAAAAGTGTCCCAGGCCATTTAGTCCCATCCCAGCGGCCCTGGTCGGCTGCGCTCAGCTTTCAATCCGATATCAGCCAATGTTTCGACCGACGCCAAATAATCCCGAGAAACCAAAACCGCTTCAGGAGGTGCAGCCTGAATTCCCAGGAATGCCAGCTCCTTGGCCATCGCTGCAAAATGCCCCTCTCCTTTACGGCGACTTGCAGTCGACTCACTAATCCCTAAGTGCTCCGCGTAAGCCTTTTGCCCTACCGATGCAAGCCGGTTGAGCAATACGCCTTCAATCTCAACTGCGTTGATAATTGGCGGTTCTAACTTTCGTGCTATTGCATTGTTTTCCATTGATAATTCCCTCATCAGTTTGCATCCAGCAGATCGGCCAAGTCAGGACGAATTTCAAGAGCTTTAACCTGTCCGCCAGTGGCATTAACTATTGGCTTTACGTAACGAGCATCAATGCCGCCACCGTGGAGCCAGCGCCAAACTGTTGGCTGTTTCACGCCACAAAGAGATGCGAGTTTTTGTTGGCTTCCAACGATGCTTACTGCCTTTTGAATAGCTTCGTTCATTACTTAATCCTTAAACGTATTAATCATCATGGATAATAGCAATGAGTATTTTAATTAGCAATAGCAATTCGAATTTGACGCTTAATACGCACGGCTATAAATTCGCTGGTATGAAAACGACACTTGCAGAACGCCTTAACCAGGCGATGGCCTTTCGTGACAACATGACTCAGGCAGCACTTGCTGAGGCATCTGGCGTTGCACAACCTACGATTTGGCGATTGACGAAAGGGAAGGCAAAAACATCAGGTAAGCTGGTAGACATTGCGAACGCTCTTGGCGTAAATGTCGATTGGCTAGCTAACGGCGTTGGTGAGATGACAGGCACTGATAGCCCTCCTTCGCCAAGGCTTGATCGTTCTAGCCAGATACCGGTATGGGATGAAAATGGTGAAACGGATGACTTTGTTATCTCGCCAAAAGGGAAACCACTCCCGTCGTGGAAGGCTTATATTCTCAAGCGAAACAGTGGGTGTTCTGAAGCTCCAGCAGGCTCTATTGTTATTGCTGACGCCAACATCGCTCCAGGTACAGGTGATTTAGTTCTAGCCAAAGTAAATAACTCGGTATCAGCCTATCGCTTCCTGGATGGTGGTGCTTTCGGCTTCTTATCCGTGGATGATTCTCGCGTACCGCTCATCGAATTAACGCCAGATTCATTGATAGGAGTCGTGGTTTTACTACTCCGTGACTTCAGGATGTAACCACTAAGACCCTGCTCTGGCAGGGTTTCTGCTTTATAGACCCCCGCAGAACTACGAACCAACATCTCAACCATACTTCCCCCGGGATCAAAAATAGCTGTCAAGCCTTAAAATACTGTTTATATATACAGTTATTTTTATAATTAACTCTTTTTAAAAGAAAATCAATCCATTTTGCCCTGCCACCCTCCCCACAAAACATCGCATACAAATCCTCAATACCAATTTTTATCAACTAAATTCACTTTCGAAACAACGAATTATACCCATTGCTATTGAATCATCACCAATACCTATTGCTATTAAAAATACTCATGGCTATTATTCATTCCATCGACAGCAACAACGTCACCCCAAACCACCGGGACGCTCTTTAACAATCAGGTTTAGTCACCCAGCGTTGAGCAGAGAGATCTGCATAACTCAGTACCCGGCAGTACCCAGCCCTTACGGGGGTATGGCACAGCTGGCATGCGGCGGACAGCACTGGGTGACGATTTATCAACAAAGGAGATCAAGCCAATGAAGCAGTAAAGCGGCTAATGGCCTAGCGGGCCAGCCGCGCGACGACGGTGTTACAGGTCGGGTTCCCACGGCGACGCAGTGAGGGAAAGGAGGCGTAAAGCATCACTCAGTAACCGGTTAGCGCCCGGCGAACGCATCAGCAGCTTCAAATGACGAGTGGATTTACTCTGCCGCTGCCAATACGGGGCGGTAGGCATAAAACCACTGAGGATTAGCGATGAACACTACTCACGATATGGGCAACAACGAAACAGTAAAGACAGGCGTTTTCCCCAACGGAGACGGCACGTTTACCGCGATGACATTCACCAAGAGCCGCGACTTTAAAACTGCAGCAGGCGCAAAACGCTGGTTTGCTCGCCAGATGGCCGACTAACAGCAGAGGGTTACACGATGAAAATTACAATCATACGATTAGTTTCTGGTGAGTACGGACGCCGCTGGTATCACCGCTTTAAATGGCTGGATCGAGCATTCGACCGCGCACCAACAATGCGCCGCAAGATGTCATGGGCAGCAAAAGAACTGAATGCCGCTAAGTGATTTTACCGCTGCCCTTGCGTGCGAGGGCTTCGGCAAAACCACTATAGCAGAGGTTACACGATGCAACTCGAACAGAACGCCAATTGGCAGACCAAAGCTCGCGGCGACAACGACAGCGAATATCAGATTTACCTGGCCTGCGCTGATGACGGCAAAGGCAACGAATTCATGACCGGCAAGCCGTTGAAAACTTATGACGAGTGGCTGGTCAGCTAACACCCACCGCGCCCTACGGGGCGCACTGAGGCAATCATGACTTCTAATCAAATCGTCTGGACTGGCGTGGTTGTCTTCTGCGTCGCGTTCTGGTCGGTAATTGGCATTCTCATCGCCGGGTAATACCGGCGTCTCACTTATCTGGTGGCGCATCATTCCGGTTCTAATTTTAACCTACACAGTATAAATCCCCGGTTCGATGCGCCACCAGGTGCGTGAGTCATCACAAGCCTGCTCCGTAACACCTCCATTGTCATCCTTTGCCCCGCTAGCCGGGGCTCTTTTTTACATCAATAAAGGCGCTGCCCACCGCTCCAGAGTGCTGGAAACGTAGGGAAACCGAGCGCGCGCATCAACTCAGGCAGTGCCTTTATCCATGTAATTTTCATTGAGAGGACATGTTATGCAAACCACCACACAATGCTGTGAGCACTGCGGTAAGACACGCGACGTAGAGAAGAAAGGCGTAAGCATTCAACGCTACGAAGATGGCAGATATAAGACCGTGAGAATCCTCGTCTGCGCCGACACTTGCTCCAGCTTCTATGTCACCCGCAACAACATTAAAACCCTGCAGCGCCGCCTGCACACAATGCAGCGGAGGCCAGCATGGTAACGCTCAACGCTCGCATCCAGCATAAGTACGACCTCACCGGGGGCGATTTTGCCCCTAAACGCCACCACGGCAAGCACCTCTTCTATCTGCTTATTTTTACCCTGTGCCTGCTCACTGCTGGCGCTGTTTGGAGTTAATCATGGAAAAGAAACCTCTCCCGCCGAGCCTGTGCGAACCGCGTTACCACATTGGCACCATCGTGAATTACTCAGATCACCGGGGTAAGGATGTTCAGGGCCAGATAGTCAGCGCCTGCGCACGTTGGACGGGTTTTAAAGACGGTTCGGCGTATGTCCTGACGTATGCCATTACCCGCCCTTCAAGCAGTCGCCTACAGCACCACAGCGAAAGCACAATCCACGGAGAGGTTGAATAACAGATGGCTAACTCATTTAAGCAGATGGCAAAGGACGGCACGATAAAACGTCCTGATGGGCGCATGACTATGAACCTGGACGATATCCATGTTCAGGAAGGTTTTAACAAACGCGTCGAGAACGAACACACCCTGGCTGAAGATGAAAAACTCTTTCAGCATCTGATGAGCGGTAAGCCAGTGCCGCCGCTTGAAGTAAGAGTTCGTGACGAGGGTGGTGTTTGGGTTGTCGAAGGCCACCGCCGTCGCCGTGCTTATAGCCGCTGTCGTGACGCAGGTAAGCCAGTAGAGCGCATACAGATCATTCCGTTCACTGGAAATGATGTAGAGCGTATCGCTCGCATCATGAACAGTAACACCCAGCTCCCCCTATCCCCTTACGAGCAGTCGCTCGTCGTGAAAGAGCTGGCAGGGTTCAACCTTTCTCCTGATGAAATCGCCGCGTTGGTCGGCAAGAGCCGCGCTACGGTCGATAAGTTACTGGCATTCAGTCAGGCCAATCACGACGTTCAGATGCTTGTTAGAGAGGGTTCTGTTGCCGTTGACGCCGCTGTAGACCGCGTAAAAGAGCACGGTGAAGCTGCAGGAAAAGTGCTTGCCGGTGACGTCGAAAAGGCCAAGAAGGCAGGCAAGAAGAAGGTCACCAAGTCCTTTATCACTCCCCTATTCAGCGCCAACCGCGCACGCAGATTATGCGAACTGCTTTATGACGCTGCCCCTATGCTCCGTGAAGAGGGTGACGTTCTGCTGCTGACACCGGGAACCAGAGAGGAAATAAACAAAATCCTCAACGAGTACAGGCAACAGAACGCTGCCCAGGAGGCCTGCGATGATCAAGCGCTTTAACCCTGACTTTTCCCTGAGCATTTCTCATGAGCTCGCTTACATGCGTGAAACCCCGGAGGGCGGCTACGTGGCGCACGGTGACTATGCAACGTTGTTTTCTGAGCTGGAAGTTGTGAAGGCTGAGCGCGATGCGCTGGAACGCCAGCTTTTAATGTCTGAAGCCAAATGCAAAGGGTACTTTTCTGATGCTGCAGCAGCGCTGGTGAGGTGCGATGCACTGGCTGTGGAGCGCGATGCTGCACGAAATGCGCTGGCCTCAATATACAAGACCGCGACCGGAGAGCTTCCAGAGTGGAGCAACTGGCACGTATACCTGGACGACATTGTTGAAGAGGTAGGTGCCAAACTTGCCGCTCTCCAGGCGCAGGGAGTGGAGAAGCTCATCAATCTGAAGATGGAACAGCTTGCCAACATGCATCCAGATACCCACGCATTTGGCGCTGCAGCCGAGTCTCTGCGCGCTCAGATTAACGAACTGCAAGCATTCTCCACCAAGCTGCGGGAGGTCAAATGAAAGAGCTCAACTTTGACCCATCCGACCCAGACAAAATGAGACTACCCGCTGGCAAGACCTGCGGAGACTGCGCTCATATACGCCGCTGCAAGGCAATTTTCGGCCACGTTGAAACTGACACCTATTGCGACTGGTCGCCATCGCGCGCGGTATTCATGGATAAAGTGGAGGCCAAATGAAAGAGCGCCCAGTGATGCCAGAACTCGAAGGCAAAAGCATTCTCGACATGTGCTGTGGCTCCCGCATGTTCTGGTTCGACCGTACCGATCCGCGCGTAGTGTTCGGTGATATTCGCGATGAGTCATTCAGGCTTTGTGATGGTCGCCCTTTGCATATCAAACCTGATGTGCTGTTGGACTTCCGCGAACTCCCGTTCAATGACGAACAATTCAGTTTGGTTGTCTTCGATCCACCGCACCTTGAGTTTGCCGGTGAAACCAGTTGGCTCCGCGCAAAGTACGGCGTACTCAACCGAGAGACTTGGCGAGACGATCTGGCCAAAGGCTTCAGCGAGGCATTCCGGGTGCTGAAACCCATGGGAACGCTGATTTTTAAGTGGAACGAAACGCAGATTAAAACCAGTGAAATTCTCGCACTGACAGACCAGAAACCAACTTTTGGTCACCCGTCAGGCAAGCGAGCTAATACTCACTGGATCGCGTTCTTCAAAGACGCCGTGGAGGCCCAGCATGGCTAATTTCATGCAAACCTTCATTCCGCGTCGGCAATTCAAGCACAACCCTCAGCGGTTGAATGTGCTTTCCAGCGGCGGCGGCACTCAGAGCAACGCCATTATCTGCCTTATACATGCAGGAGCGCTGCCAAAGCCTGATGTGATTGTTATGTCAGATACTGAGCGTGAAGCTAGCAATGTGTTTGCGTACCAGGCCCAGCATATCAAGACGCTGTGCGATGAAATTGGCATCGAATATCACATCGTTCCGAAAAGCCTTTATGCGACTTACGACATTGTCGGGCCTAACGAAGATGAACCACTGCCGGGATACTTCTCCACGCGGAACGGGCGTGACGATAACGGGTGGTGCACTGGCAAGAAACCTGCGTTCTGCAGTGATAAGTGGAAGCGCGAGGTGATTCAGCGATTCCTAAATTATAAGTACGGCGAAAAGTATCTCACCAAGCGCGGTGTTGATATGTGGATGGGGATCAGCATCGAGGAAGCAGCACGACGCATGAAGGTCAATGATGGGAAGTGGCGACGCCGGTACCCGCTAATCGAGATGATGCTAACAAAGCAAATGTGCATCCAGTGCGTGGAGGATTACGGTCTTCCAACTCCTCCAGCTTCGCTTTGTTGGATGTGCCCTAACCGTGACGATGACCTGTGGCTGTTCAAGAAAGAGAACGTGCCAGAGGATTTCCAACGCGCCTGTGACCATGAGAGGAAAATCCAGAAAACGTGGCCCTGGTTGTGGCTAACAAAGTACGGAGTACCTCTCGCTGAGGCGCCACTAATAGCTAGCGGTGGCAAGGGCTCACAGATGGACCTTGTCCAATTCTGCGATTCTGGAATGTGTTTCGTTTAGGAGGTAATCGATGGCTAAGACGGATGCTGAACGTAAAGCCGCACAACGCGAGCGTCAGCGGAAAGCGGGAGTTGTTCCTTTTGAGCTAAAGCTGGATCAGCAGGAGATCGATATGTTGCGGGAGAACTGCGCGGCCCGGCGGCCGCAGCGTGACCCATATGACATGGACGAGTACATCACCATGCTGATCAGGAAGGATAATGCCGAGTTAAAAAAGCAGTTGGCGGCTCGTGATAACCGGTGCTGCGGTAAGTGCAAGGACAAGCTACCGGGCGATCCTGATGGTTGTTACTTCCTCGGTGATTCTGAGTGCTGGCAAACATACGGATGGCACGAAACAAAGTTAACAGTGTGACATGTCACGATTGAATTCATGCCCGTATGCGGCGGGCTTAACGTGTGGAGGATTACAACCATGGCAGATAAATTAATGCGAGCCAGCAAATGGCTAAAGCGTGAATTTGAAGAGGGCTCGATTCCTGATAAGCGAACCGTTAAACGCTGGATCGAGCACGGACAACTTCGAGGAAAGGTAATAGACGGTATGTCATGGGTTTATTCATCTGAGCGTTGGGGGATTCAATCTGAAGTTTCTCTGGCCGTTAATCAACTTATCAGGGAGTCATAATGGCTGCCCGCCCGCGCCGACGGGAAAATCGGCATCTTCCTGATTTACTGTATTTTGATAAGGCGACGGGAGTTTATCGCTTCACTCTTGTAACTGGAAAACGTAAATCACTCGGCAGTGATCGCGCTATGGCGATCGCTATCGCGCGTGAATATAACAACAGGATGCGCCCTGAAACGTCAGTATCAATCGACTCACTAATACGGGAGTCTGGCGGAATTCAAGGTGAGGCATTGCCTTTCGCTGAACATATCGACCGCATTATGGAGCGCACAATAAAAGACGAACAACCGTCTGAGAGCACCCGGGATGACTGGAATAACGATGCGATCCGTGTAAAAGAGTTTTTCGACAAGATCCCGGCATGCGATATCGAGCTGGAACACGTCAACGCATATATAAAGGAATACCACGCTGATGCATCTGCAAACGTGCAAAACCGGAAAGTCAGTTTTCTGAAGAAGCTCTTCAGCTATGCGGTCGATGAATCGCTGATGCTGGATAATCCAGCCACCCGTAAGAAAATGCGCAGGATTGAAGAGAAAAAAAGGCAGCGTTTGTCTTTCGACAATTTTATGGCCATTCGCAGATCTGCAGCCCCATGGTTAAGAACTGCAATGGACTTAGCCTTACAAACGACACATGCCAGACTCGAAGTAGCAAGGATTAGGTATTCAATCCGCGAACCCAAAAATGGAATATGTGGTTGTGTCTGGTTTGAACAGCCAGAGAATGGCATATACGGAACGTTGTATATCCACCGCCAAAAGGTACAAAAAAAGGAAGCTTCACATGTTGCGATCCCTATTGGCAAGGAGCTAAAACGCATAATTGATGATAGTCGTGATAATGTGGCCAGTCCGTTTGTTGTTCACAGGATTCCAGATCGGCAGGTTAAACGCAGCAAAGAGGTTTCACATCCAACGCAGGTCGCACCAGATTATCTGAGTCGTTCGTTTTCTTCGCTGCGTGATAAACTTGGGCTGTACAATCATCTAAGGATGGAAGAAAGACCAACGTTCCACGAAATACGAGCTCTTGCAGCATACCAGTTTGATATTCAAGGTATAGATCCACAAGGAAGGATGGCACACAGTGACGCCAAATCAACCAAGATATATACCAGTAACCATATCAACTGGGTAATGGTTCCCCATGGAGAGATTAAAGCTATTAGTACCGACTCAAAATAATATTGAGTCGGTACTCATTCCTACTGAGGAAATTATCAAAATTGCAAGAGGATAAAAGTTTTAAGTAGCATCAGCTGCATCAGTTCTCAGATCGATGGTTCCTTGCTCAAAGGAGCCATTAACCTCGTCGAAAACTGCAAAATCAAACCAAGATAAATGGGAAATCTCGTCAGATTTGATAAGAATGTCCATGTTAGCTACTTTATGAATTTTCTTGGAATCAGCAGTCGCTGCAGAAGAGACTGATACTTCTGAGGGATAGGAATTAGTAAATGTTATAGAAAGTGTATCATTATCTCTATAACCAGACATAATAGGAAAGATAGATATGTAGCCATTTGGGGCTTCGCTT
The DNA here is from genome assembly GCF_058799515.1 of Serratia sp. GW822-FHT06D09. Classification (NCBI taxonomy): domain Bacteria; kingdom Pseudomonadati; phylum Pseudomonadota; class Gammaproteobacteria; order Enterobacterales; family Yersiniaceae; genus Serratia; species Serratia sp. GW822-FHT06D09. The sequence goes on along the minus strand of NZ_JBXALO010000003.1, from coordinate 64,689 downwards.
TCAGTAGGTTCTTGAATGCCATTAACGATTCCAACATATACCTTTCTTGAAGAAAGCGTAACCAAAATTGATTTCTTTGGGCTACTCTCTATAGCATCCAACAACATACTATCAAGCGTTGAGTTAGATATGGTTTTTCTTAGGATTCGCAATTTTTTTGCGTGAAATATATCTTCATGGTGCTGTTTCTCACAAAAGAATCCTAATATTACATTCTTAAACCAAACAATAAACACCCAAAGTAAAGATGTAATTATGGAGGCTATAGATATTAACGCAAGCCATGTTTCCACTTTATTCTTATCAATTGTTTTTTTGACATTCAATATTTCAGAAACTATTGCAATTGGATGGTAATCTGGAAAAATAAACTTCGTAATTAATGCTACTGCTAAAACAAAAACGACACTCATTGTTCCATGAGCAGCAACTTTTAAATATAAAAGCTGCCCATCATAACGATGCAACTGGTAATAATGATATAAGTTAGCGACTACAAGGATATAGCCGCTAACAAGAATAGGTATCAGTAGTAATGCAAACAATTTCTTATGCCTTCGCTTTATCTTTTTGTTCTAAAGCCTGTTCTTTAACAGCTGCAACATCTGCATTTTTTGCAAAGGATGCACGCCTACGACCTGCCTCAAACCCTGCACTGTATGCATTATTATTCATGATCTTACGACCCACTATTGCTGCAGCACGTTTTTGCATGTCCTGAACCTCAGGAAGCATTGCAATTTCCTCAGATGGAATGTACGCGCCCCCCCGGTCACCGACTCTGATGCGAGCATAACCTTTTTGCACTACTCCAAAGATATGATTTTTATTGTTTGCCATAAGAGCCTCCTGACAAGCTTGAGGTTTCGCTTCAATGATATGTCAAGCATAGTTCTGTGGCAATTGTTTAACATTCTAAATGTTGTCGATTGTTTAGATATGTGGGGTAAAACATAATTTAACTCTTTGATCTATATATAGAGGATTATGCTAAAAATGCACTGTTTGTTTGTACATACAAACACCTCACACCACCAGCTATAGCGCGACTTTCAGCGCTTTGAAAGCGGCGTCATGGGGTGTCGGGGGTCGGAGGTTCGAATCCTCTCATGCCGACCAAATTAATGAGAAAAGCCTGCTTTAAAGCAGGTTTTTTTTCGTCTGTCATTTACGAAATTGGCTCCTTTAATCTAATCGGCCTGTTCTCACGCCTGGCCGCTACGGGGTTATATTCCCCCATTGTTGGGCTATGCGCGCTTAGAGACTGGCATTAGGTACTAACTATAGGAGCCAAAACGAAAAACCCCAGCAATCGCGAAGATTACTGGGGTCCGTAGACGCTTTGAGCGTCGGTACTGCTTATATGGTGCCGGCTACCGGAATCGAACTGGTGACCTACTGATTACAAGTCAGTTGCTCTACCTACTGAGCTAAGCCGGCTAAATTTGGCGGAAGGACAGAGATTCGAACTCTGGGAGCTGTTACACTCGACGGTTTTCAAGACCGTTGCCTTAAACCACTCGGCCATCCTTCCAATGGGCGCAGATATTAGCGCTACCGTTATGAAATGTCTATCGTTTCATGAAAAAAAATGCAGGAAAAAGTGCGTTTGCTTAAACTTCAAGCCGCTAACGGTTAAAAAATGAAAAACCCCGCAAAAGCGGGGCTGGATTGCTCACTTAATCGGGGATTATTTAGGCTGTGAGTCGTAATCAGAACAGGTCTGATAGCCTTTGTTCATCACATGTCCGGTATCGCTGTAGCTAACAAAATAGGTTTGCACTTTCCCGTCACGCGGCGCTACCGCATAGGTATCGCAAGTCCCCTGAGCGTGAACCAAAGTCGCCGTGGTTGACGGTGGACCGGCAATGGCACGAACCTGCTGTTTGGTCATCCCTACTTTGACATCACTGACCACAGGCTCCTGAACGTAACTGGCGGCCCTGTCATAAGCCGTACAGCCGGCAAGAATAGAAAATGTCGCTGCTGTGCAAACGGCTAAAATCAGCTTGTTCGTCATGACTTGTCCTCTTGGAGTACGTTTGTTGTACTCTAAGTCTAGAAGAGGAAAGGCTTTTCTACAAATTTCACTTTGTCGATAGGTGCGGTTTACGCCGCCGCGTAGCCAGATACCACAGCAAATCACACAGCAGAAACATCAGTAAACTGACGCCCATCACCGGTAAACAAAAGCCCAGCAGCAGCGTCAGGCAGACAATCAGCAACAGCGGCCCTTTTGGCGTTTTGCGCAGCAACATAAAGGGGGAACGGGCAGGTTTACGTACTACTCGCGTTGGCCGACCTCGCCACCACATCAGGTACCCCATCACCACCATCGCCACCAACCCGGCGGCAAAGACCACCAGCACCAGCTCATTGACCAGGCCAAACAGGACGCCCATATGCAAATCGATTCCCCAGCGCGTTAATTTTGCCGCGAGCGGGTATTGTTCAAAACTGACGCGATCGGTAATGGCCAGGGTTACGGGATCGATAGCAACAGCATCAACCTGCGTCGGCCAACGGCGATCGATCTCCATGACCGTCCAGGCCTGCCCCGCCATCGCCGGCTGCTTGATTTCAACCCTGGCGGCGTCGATACCGGCCTGCCGTGCACCGACCAGGGCCCTGTCATACATGGCGCCATCCTGAGGCGGTTCCGCCCTGACCATCATATGCTCATGGTGTTCCGCATGATCGCCGGCAGGCACAGCGTCCTGCCCGTTGATCGCCGTAGACAGCGAGGGCGTCGACCAGCCGAATTGCTGGCGCAGCACGCTGATGTTCTCCCCGGCCCACTGTGACCAGGTCAGCCCGGTGGCAGAAAAGAACAGCAGGCCGACCAGCAGCAGTACGCCACTTTTTTCATGTAACCTGCGTAAACCACCACGCTGACGCGTTACCTTCTTACGCCTGCGCGCCCCCCAGAGGATCAGCCCCCCCAGCGCGGCAATCCATAGCCAGGAGGCTGCCAACTCGCTGTAATTGCGCCCTACATCCCCCAGCAACAGACTGCGGTGAAATTGGTCCAGCCAGGTGCGCAACGGCAATACGCCGCTGGTACCATAAACCGTCATTACGCCGTGCGTCTGCGCCGTAACCGGATCAACAAACACCGCCAAACGTTCCGAAGCCTGAAGCCCTGCGACGTTAAACAGTACCCGGGTATTCTCGCCCTCCGCCGGAGAAGGACGCACTGCCGACAGAGAAGCTTTTGATGGCGCTATCGCCTGAGCGGCCATAATCTGCTGTTTTAACGGCAGTGCCGGACCGGTATTGTCGTTATACAACTGCGGGGCATAAAGCCGTGATTCAATTTGCGGCGTCAAGGCATAAAATATGCCACTCAATGCCGCAATAAGTAAAAACGGCCCAACAAAAAAACCAATATAAAAATGAATCCGCATAGCCAACGGAATAAACCAACTACGAGTGGTCACCTGCGGGTTAATATTCTGCGCAGCAGCAGGCAACGCAATATTGCGTTCAGACATGATAAGTCATCCGTGGTCAAATGGAATTACCCGGAATCTACCCGAATTAAATTCATTTAACAAACAGATTTCTTCTCTGTTTAGCTTAATTCTCATCAATGTTACAATAGTGGAACAACTGCTGACATTGTCATTCCTTTACGCTTTAACCCTGCAAGGACGCTCCTGGTGAAACTGTCAATTCAACATATGCGCACGCTAGCCTGGCTGGGCCTGTTCGCTATGTTGATGATATTCATCGCGCCATCAATCTCCACCCATCTTGCAAAAAATAGCATGGATAACAGCGAGATGACCGGCATGCCCATGAGTGCGGAGCATGCTGGACACAGGACAATGATGAGCCAGAACCTCGCCGATAGCCCGCCGGCAGGGCACAACATGGCGGACATGAGCACCGGCGACTGTTTTAACTTCTGTGGCTACTGCAGCCTGTTTCATCATAGCCCGCCACTGGTCATTTTGCCGTCAGCACTCCCGGCGATCAATATTCAACGCGCGCCATCCCTTATTCAAAATCTTTTTCACATTATTATCCCCTCTGCCTTTTCGCCTTATCAAACCCGGGCACCACCTTTCATCCTCATTAATTTTATTAAATATATCTAAACCACATGCCTTATTTTATTGGGTAGGGTTAATTGCGCCAAAATAAAATAGAAAGATAACTTAATCTTTACTTTGCTGCTGTTTTAACTGCGTCTCAAAATCCCGTTGAGACTGTTGCACATATTGCTGTAACCCCAGCCGATCGACAAAAGCTTCCCGATCGCCAGCCTGAAGTCGCACCATTTTATTTTCCAGATCGAAGCGCGTTCCCTTATTGGCGATAAAAATATCCGCGTGCTGCTGGGCCAAAAGCCTAAAGCTGCTGCGGATGTCCTGCACCAGACTCGGGTAGTTTTTGTTATCGACCAGATAGTAGTCCGGGGTTGCCAAACTGTCGGCATAGACCAGCCGATAGGTTTTCCCGCTCTGCCGCAGCGTGGTCGTCCATGAAGTGGCGCCAGGCAAATGCCCCGGCGTCATTAACGCCGTAAATTTCAGCCCGCCCAAAGTAACGCTATCCCCTTGCCCGACGATAATGTCGACCTTCACCGGAGGGAAACCAAGTGCATCTCCCAAGGCAAAATCCTGTTTTCCTCCCCGTGCCAACTGTTGGGTATTGGCGGCGCTGGCAACCACTTTCGCCCCGCTCCAGGCTTTCAAACGAGCGATGCCTCCAGCCTGATCGAGACGTGCGTGACTGTTAAGAATGAATCGCAAGTCCTTGATGTTGAAACCCAATGCCTCAATATGGGATTTTATCACCGGTGCACTGGCATCCAACCCCGCGTCAATAAGAATCAATCCTTCCGGCGTGCTGAACAGCACGGAAGAAAGGTTGCGTGTGCCGACATAATACACCTGAGGGAAAATCTGGAATGGCGCCACCGGCTGCGCCCATTGCTCAAACAGTGAATAGGGCGGCGCACTGGACAACGGTTGCGCAGGATCGAGCTGTGCCTGAGCGTTAAAGCACAGTGAGAATGTCATAGCCATCAGATAACCCATGTTTTTTTTCATGTTTCAGCTCTACGGGGAAAAACAGGGCTGAAGTATACTCAGCCTAATATTGAAACGTATTCAATTTAAAAGGCTATTAATGAATATCCTGCAAATGGACATGAACCTGCTGAAAGTGCTCTACCTGTTGACCAGCACCGGATCCAGCCAGAAAACGGCGGATAAGCTCGGTATCAGCACTTCTGCCGTCAGTCACGCCCTGGCCCGCTTGCGTGAGGTGCTGGATGAGCCTCTGTTCCGGCGGGAAGGGCATCGCCAGGTGCCGACGCTGTTTGCCCTGTCGCTTAAAGAAACGCTAACGCCCTTGTTCTCTTCGCTGGACAGTGAATTGTTCGGCTATGTGCCGGACGCGCCACGGCATTTCACCCTGGTTGTGCCGCCGGCACTGCATCCGATCTTATTGCCGTTGCTGGCGCAGAAAAGCACGCTTGCCAATGCCGATATCCGCTGCCAAAACTTTGAGCGACGTTCATGGCGCACTGAGCTGCTGGAAGGCGCGGTAGATATGGTGATTGCCGTTGGCGATCACCAACAGCGCACCAGCGCGCTGCGTTATGAGCTTATTGGCAGCACCCGCCTGGTGGCGGTATTCGGATCGCCGTTGCGCCAGGTATTAGGTCACAAAAGCGGGCTGACATTTGGTGAACTGGCAGACTACCCGCACTATTACTGCCATCCCTGGCCACAGGCAGAGAACGAACTTGACCGTCAGTTGGAACGCCAGGGTTTACAACGCAGGATCCAGCTCAGCTGTGCCGATTACGCGCAGTTGCCACCGGTACTGCGCGCAGCGCCACTGATGGCGGTAGTTCCGCAACCCTGGTTCAACGCACAGCAGGACAAGCAGGGACTGTACGCCCTGCCGATCCTGGACGATCTGGCGATTGGTTATCTGTTTTCACACTATCGCCAGGGTGAAATCGAGTGGAAAAAACGGCTGATCTCCTCTCTCCATGCGGAACTCAAACCCTATTATCACTAACGGTAATCAGAAGCCAAACTCGCTCAGGGACGCAATATCATCCGGGCGGCGACCGAGCGGCCAGTGGAATTGCCGATCCTGCTCGCGGATCGGCATATCGTTGATGCAGGCGTGTCTGTTGATCATCTGGCCATCCGTATTGAACTCCCAGTTCTCGTTACCAAAACTGCGGTACCAGTTGCCGGAGTCATCACGCCATTCGTAAGCAAAACGCACTGCGATGCGCGCCCCGTCAAATGCCCATAATTCTTTGATCAGCCGATATTCCAATTCCTTTGCCCACTTGCGTTGCAAAAAAGCGCAGACAGCCTCACGGCCATCGACAAACTCCGCCCGATTACGCCAATGGGTATCGACCGAATAGACCTGTGCTACCCTTTCCGGATCGCGGCTGTTCCAGGCATCTTCCGCCAAACGGACTTTCTCAATCGCCGATTCACGGGTAAAGGGCGGCAAGGGGGGTTTAATGCTCATAGCTTACCTCGGAGGTTAAATTGATGTAGACAAGTTTGTCTACATCATTAAGCTAGCGCATATAGACAGAGTTGTCTACAATCGTTAAAATCAATGCTCAGGAGATATTTCAATGTCCGCTCCCCCTCAGGTTCTTCCCCCGCGCCAGCGTATCCTGCTGACAGCCCACGATCTGTTTTACCGCGATGGAGTACGCGCGACCGGTATCGATCGCATCATTAGCGAATCTGGCGTAGCAAAAGTGACCTTTTATCGCCATTTCCCCAGCAAAAACGAGTTGATTGAGGCGTTTCTGGCTTACCGCCATGAGCAATGGTTGAGCTGGTTCAGTCAGTCACTGGCACAGTATGTCGAGCAGTTCGGGGATGTCTTACCTGCCTTGGTGCCTTGTCTTGAGGAATGGTTTAGCGATCCGCACTACCGCGGCTGCGCTTTTATCAATACGGCGGTTGAACTGGCGGATATGTTGCCGGAAAGCCTGGACATCGCCCGCCGACACAAGCAGCAAATGGCCGAAGAGATCGCTCGCTATCTACCCCTTGGCCCGGAACGAGAACAACGGGCAGAGATGCTGGCGATGCTGATTGACGGGGCGATCGTCAAGGTGCAAATAGAGCAGCAACCGCAGAATGCCTTATTGCTGTTGAGGGAAACGCTGAAGGCCTTAGCCGAAGTTTGGCATCATCAGTAATTGGCCCAAATCCCCGGCGTCACCAGCTCCATCAGATGACCGTCGGGATCGCGGAAGTAGATGCTCTCACCGCCGTGATCCCAGCTCATCCGCCCTTCTATCTCGATCCCCTGAGTCGTCAGATGTTGCTCCCAATGCGGCAACTGTTCTTTCGCCACCGCTAACCCGATATGCAGTGGCCCGCTGCCGTCATGCGGGGGGATATACCCTTCTGGATAATGCGCGCCTTTCAGCGAGTCCCCTTCGATAAACAACAGCAACACGCTTTGTTCACCGACGTTGTAAGCGCGGAAACGCTCGTTCGCCACCATCACCGGCAGTTTTAAAACCTGCTGATAGAATGCAGCGGCGCGTTCGATATCTTTGACGTACAGTACGGTTTCAACCACCCGATTTATGCTGAGTTCCATGCTAACCTCCTGATTTATCTCTGTGTAGAAAGTTTAGGTAAGCCGCAGGATCTCAGAATGGCAATCCGTGCCTCATTCATGCCAATTCGTGCCAAACCGCAGGCAAAAAAAACGCGGCCCGAAGGCCGCGTGGTGACACTCACACTCTGTTGCTTAGAACTGGTAAACCAGGCCCACGGCAACCACGTTGTCGGTGTTGATCCCGGCAGACTTGGTGAAGTCGTTGTCGTCCAACAGGTTGATTTTGTAGTCAACGTAGGTGGACATGTTTTTGTTGAAGAAGTAGGTCGCACCCAGATCCACAAATTTGACCAGATCTTCGTCGCCGTAATCCTTGCCGTTAGCGGCCAGACCCAGGTTTTTACCTTTGGTTTGGTTATAACCAACGAATGGACGCAGACCGAAGTCAAACTGGTAGTGTGCGTAAGCTTCGATACTTTGCGCCTTGTTGGCATAACCGTAAGCATCACTGCTGGTAGAGCCAAAGCGTGCGGCATTGTAAGACTGGGTGAACATCACGGCCAGGTAAGCGTCGTTGGCGTCATATTTCAGACCGCCAGAATAACCTTCTGCACGGTCACCACGGCCCATGATGCCACTGTATGCGCCACCGCCGTTTTGCTCGCTGGTACGTTTGGAACTAAAGAAGGCACCTGCCGCGCTGATGCCATAGCCGATGTCGTAGTTCACCGACATGCCGTAGCCGTCGCCGTTCTGATTGAGAACTTCACGGCCGTTGTTAGACTCTTCGCCGTTGCCGTTTTTACCCTGGTACTGCAGAGCAAAGTTCAGGCCGTCAACCAGACCGAAGAAGTCGGTGTTACGGTAAGTTGCCAAACCGCTGGAACGTTGGAACATGAATTGGTCGGCACCGTAAGTGGAGCCGTCGAACTCAGGCTGCAAGTCGGTATAAGCCGCAACGTCATACAGCACGCCGGTGTTACGGCCGTAGTCAAATGAACCGTAATCGCCAAACTTCAGGCCGGCAAAGCCGTAACGGGTAAAGTTCTTGTTGTCTTGGCTTTCAGCATGGTTGAGGTTTGCCTGATATTCCCATTGACCAAAACCGGTCAACTGGTCGCTGATTTGTGTTTCGCCACGCAGGCCGAAACGCATATAAGACATGTCGCCATCGGAGCCATTGTTGTCAGAGAAATAGTGAAGACCATTGATCTTGCCGTACAGATCCAGTTTATTGCCGTCTTTGTTGTAGATTTCCGCCGCACCTGCGGTGCCTGCAACCAGCAGTGCGGGGACGATCAGAGAAAGAACTCGAAGTTTCATTGTTATTATCCTCGTTTATTATGTCGAGCTATGGCCACTGCCCTTTTGAGCATTATTAGCACGACTGTGCATTACCATTCTGGTAACAAGGGTAATATTAATCCAGAAAGAAAATGATACCAAGTATCCGATAGTGTTTCAGTGTGATTATTAAAGGTTTCCAAATGTAAAATTGAGCGAACTTCCACAAAACATTACAGACATAAAAAATAAGGCACGCAATGACAAAAAACACACTTATAGATATAAAATCATGTAGTTATACAAAAACTTAAGAAAAAAAAGATAGCCATACAAAAGTCACTATCAATAAGCACATTGTGCCAAAAGAATCCCATAACGCTGACGTTATAATAATCCCGCTATCATCATTATTTTCATTATTACCTTCATTATCTGTAAGATAATTTTTTGTACATTCTGTACACTTCAACCGGCTTATGGCCGGTTTTTTATTTCCTCATACTTAGCTCACATTTCATCTTAATTCGCACTTTATGCCAAAAAATAATCACTTGAAGATATTATCCCCCCAATTAACTTCCGCACTAATAGCTAATCTTTTCTTCTGTTTTAGACTACTTATTAAGCGCACTAATTTGGAAAGCATTTTATTGCTTAAATAACTTTCGCTTCGTGCTGCAGGGTTTTGAACCAACACATTGGTCGCACGGTTGCTATTTTGATAACCTGCACAAAATGCCCCGAAGAAGATGAACCATGCTATTTCAACCCGAAGCGCTATGGCGTCGGCTACAAAGCTCCCCTTTCCGCGCCAAATTTCGTCTGAATCCCAAAGACCAGCTTTATTTTGAAACCAAAGGCTTGCCGCTGATCCTCAGCCATGCACGAGATTTTATCGATCAACGGTTGGCTGCGCCTTTTCCGAACAATGACGGCAAGCAGACCCCCATGCGCGGCCATCCGGTGTTTGTCGCCCAGCACGCCACCGCGACCTGTTGTCGTGGTTGCCTGGCCAAGTGGCATAACATTCCGCAAGGGCAAGCACTGAGCGAACAGCAAAAGCAGTATATTGTGCAGGTCATTGGCCTGTGGCTGGAACGTCGCGCAGCACCGAAGGCCAATGACGGCGCAATTCCTTTCGACCCGGATCGCGGATTGTGATAAAAACATTCCATAACTTTCAGTCCCTCTTCCACAATAGATCCCAAAGCCCACATGACATCCACCTTATGCAATGAACAGCAAAAACCCGGGGTACCGGCTCAGATCGCCACGCGGCTGGCCTTTTTTGTCGCCGGTTTCGGCATGGCCGCCTGGGCGCCCCTGGTTCCCTTCGCCAAAGCGCGCATCGGCATTGATGATGGCTCTCTCGGTCTGTTGCTGCTGTGCATTGGTGCTGGTTCGATGCTGGCGATGCCGCTCACCGGTTTTCTGACCGGCAGATTGGGCTGTCGGCCGGTGATCTTGCTTGCTGGTTTGGCGTTGTGCATCGATTTACCGCTGCTGGTGCTGATGAATACCACCTTGGGCATGGCGTTGGCACTGCTGCTGTTTGGCGCAGCAATTGGCATGATCGATGTGGCAATGAATATACAGGCCGTGGTGGTCGAGCGTGCCAGCGGCAAGGCAATGATGTCGGGCTTTCATGGTTTCTTCAGCGTTGGCGGCATTGCCGGTGCCGGGGGCGTTAGCATCATGCTGTGGCTGGGGCTCACACCTCTGTTGGCGACCTGTGTCACCGTATTGACCATCGCGGCATTGCTAACCGTAGCCAGCCGCAATTTGCTGCGCGAAAGCGGCGGTGAAGAAGGTGGACCGATGTTCGTCGTGCCACGCGGTTGGGTCATGTTTATCGGCATTCTGTGCTTTATCATGTTCCTGGCGGAAGGGTCGATGCTCGACTGGAGCGCCCTGTTCCTCACTACCCTGCGGGGGGTTGACCACAGCCAGGCCGGATTAGGCTATGCGCTGTTTTCCATTACCATGACCCTCGGCAGGTTGAACGGTGACCGCATCGTCAACGCCCTGGGCAGGTATAAGGTCTTGCTGCTCGGCAGCCTGTGTGCCGCTATCGGTCTGAGCATGGCGATTGTGTTCGATAATGCCATGGTCTCGTTGATCGGGTTTATGCTGGTAGGGTTGGGTGCCTCTAACGTGGTGCCGATCCTGTTCAGTGCCGCAGGCAATCAACATGATATGCCGGCCAATCTGGCTATCGCCTCAGTGACTACCGTAGGCTATGCCGGTATTCTCGCCGGGCCGGCGTTAATCGGCTTTATCGCCCAGTTCTCCAGCCTGACGGTCGCCTTTGCCTGCGTTGCCGTCTTACTCCTGGCTGTTACCGCCAGCGCCCGGGCGATAACCCGTTGATTCAGGAATGCGCAGCCAACTATGCAAAACAAACAACTGACCATTAGCTCAAGCAATATTACCCGCTGCTTCCTGCTATTTGCCGTGCTGCTGACGATTGCCATTGGCCTGTACGGCTACAACTATACCAACGCCTGGCTGGCGGAGAAAAAATATGCGCTGAACAGCATCGCCAATGGGCTGCAAAAGCGCATCGACAACTATCGCTACGTCACCTATCAGATCTACGATAAATTCGGCAATGCGGCCTCCCTGAACGTCGATCCCAGCCTGCAGGAAACCCGACTGCGGCCGGACGTTTACTACCTGGAAAAACCGCATAAGAAAACCGACGCGGTCATTTTTGGCAGCCATGAAGAAGGGACATTGGCGATGATCGCCAATATTTCAGACTATCTGGATGCCCGCTGGGGTGCCAAGACCGAAAATTACGCCATGTATTACCTTAATGGTCAGGACAACAGCCTGAGTCTGATCACCACTCAGCCGTTAAAAGAGTTGGCCTCTCGCTTCAAGGAAAACTACCTGACGACGTCGGCGGAAGATCGTCGCGCCGAAATGCTGCAACAGGCGAACATGCTCGACGAGCGCGAAAGCTTTTCCGCCTTACGCAAGCAACGTTTCCAAAACGCCTATTCGTTTTCAATCCGTACGACCTTTAATCAACCGGGGCATCTGGCCACGGTGATCGCCTTCGATTTGCCGATTAACGATATCATCCCGATTAATATGGCACGTGCCAACTTTATGCTGCTGCCCGATAACAGCAATCTGGACGATGGAACTCTGCCGATTGAAGGCACCCCCAACGCCGGTATAACGATGAGCGGCAACTGGGTCGACTTCACGGCCTCCTTGCCTAACGCACCGCTGAAAGTGGTTTATCGGGTTTCCGCCATCAGCCTGGCGATCGACCTGCTGCGTAACAATATCTGGTTAATCGCCATCAATCTGTTGCTGTTGGCGCTGTCGCTGGCAGGCATTTACTTTATTCGTCGACAATACATTCGCCCTAGCGAGAACATGGCGGTTGAACTGGAGGCCGAACGCGCGCTGAATCAAGAGATTATCGCCAGCCTGCCTTCCGGCCTGCTGGTGTACAACTTTGCCAGCAATACGGTGATCGCCAGCAATAAGATTGCCCAACATCTGCTGCCTCACCTCAGCCTACAAAAAATCGCTCATATGGCCGAACAGCACCACGGGGTGATTCAAGCGACGGTCAACAATGAGGTGTATGAAATTCGCATTTTCCGCAGCCAGCTCTCAGCGGAAACTTACCTGTTCCTGTTAAACGATCAGGACAAGGAAGTCATGGTCAACAAGCGGTTGCAGCAGGCACAGCGCGAGTACGACAAAAATGTACAGGCACGCAAACTGATGCTGCACAATCTGGGGATCGAACTGAACCAACCGGTGCGCCAAATGCACGATCTGGCCGATCGCCTGCGTACGCAACCGGATGAAGAACAACAGCAAGCGCTGCTAACAGAGTTGACCACACAGTCATCCTCGGTGCTGGGCTTGATTGAAAACATCACCCTGCTCACCCGGCTGGAAACTCAGGACTGGCAACCTTCGCGCCACCCGTTCAGCCCTTTGGCCCTGATAGATGAATTACTGCGTGAAGCCCTGCCTTCCATCAATCAAAAAGGACTGTCGCTGTTCAATCATTTCCAGCTTGATGTCGAGCAGCAATATATCGGTGACGCTAACGCGCTACGCAAGGTGATCTCGCTGCTGGTGCATTACGCGATTATCACTACCGCCTGCGGCAAGATTTCGCTGGTGGTTGATCATGAACCCGAGCACCCCGATCGCCTGGTGTTCCACATCAATGATACCGGCTCGGGTATTTCCAACGAGGAAATCAGTAACCTCAACTATCCGTTCCTCAGCCAGACGCTGGTGGATCGTTTTAATCATGGTTCCGGCCTGACCTTCTTCTTGTGCAACCAGCTATGCAAAAAACTCAACGGCCAGTTGGATATTCGCAGCAAGGTCGACATCGGCACCCGCTACACCATTCGCGTACCGATGGAAATGGAGAAAAAGGAGACGGAAGCGCAGGAAAAACTGCTCGACGGCGTGACCGCGCTGTTGGACATCACTTCTGAAGAGGTGCGCGGCATTGTGACCCATCTGCTGCACGCCTATGGCGCGAGCTGCATCATTGCCGATGAACGCCAGGTTAACCGCGACTACGACGTTCTACTGACCGACAACCCGCAAAGGGCTGACGATTATACCCTGCTGCTGACCAGCGATGAGGCCGGATGGCAACAGCTTGAAAAACGGTATATTCGGGTAAACTATAACCTGAGTGGCGCAATGATAGACGCCGTGCTGATGCTGATTGAGCAGCAAATGGCCGCGTTGGAACAGCCGGAAAGTCCGCTTTCGCTGACCGCCGATGATATCCAACTCTATGAAAAACAATTGAAATCAAGTGATTACTATGGCCTGTTTGTTGATACAGTACCCGACGATATCAAAAAACTGTATACTGAGGCGGGCAGCAGTGATTTCAATGCTCTGTCACAGACAGCACACCGCCTGAAAGGCGTGTTTGCCATGTTAAATCTGCTTCCCGGCAAGCAACTGTGTGAATCGTTAGAACAGCACATCGCAGACGGTGATGCGCTCAAGATCGAGAATAACATCAGTCAGATTGATTTTTTCGTCAGCAGACTGCTGGAGCAAGGTAGCCAACAACATGAATAACCTGAACGTAATTATTGCTGATGACCATCCTATCGTACTGTTTGGCATCCGGAAGTCACTTGAGCAAATTGAATGGGTGAATGTCGTTGGGGAGTTTGAAGACTCAACAGCACTGATCAACAATCTGTCCAAGCTGGACGCCAACGTACTGATCACCGACCTTTCAATGCCGGGCGATAAATATGGCGACGGCATTACGCTGATCAAATACATCAAGCGCCATTATCCGCAGTTGTCGATCATCGTTCTGACCATGAACAACAACCCGGCCATTCTGAGCGCCGTGTTGGATCTGGATATCGAAGGTATCGTACTGAAACAGGGTGCGCCTACCGACCTGCCGAAAGCGCTGGCCGCACTGCAAAAAGGCAAGAAGTTCACGCCGGAAAGCGTCTCCAAGCTGTTGGAGAGGATCAGCGCCAGCGGCTACGGTGACAAACGCCTGTCGCCAAAAGAGAGCGAAGTACTGCGTCTGTTCGCCGAAGGTTTCCTGGTGACCGAAATCGCCAAGAAACTCAACCGCAGCATCAAAACCATCAGCAGCCAGAAGAAATCGGCGATGATGAAGCTGGGTGTCGAGAACGATATTGCGCTGCTCAACTACCTCTCTTCCGTCAGCATGGCACCGCTGGACAAAGAATAAATAACTCGGTAGTTAACAAGGGCGCGGCATTTTGCTGCGCCCTTTTGCTTTTAGGCCTCTTCAGACTCGGCGCGCACATAGCGCACCTGCTGGCTGTAAAACGCCAATGTTTGTTCCAGCGTTTCCAGCGTCACCGGTTTCGACAGGCAATTATCCATGCCGGCCTCAATACAGCGCTGCTTCTCTTCAGCCAGGGCATTCGCCGTGACGCCGATCACCGGGGAAGTAAACTGCATTTCACGCAGGCGCTGAGTCAGATGATAGCCATCCATGTTCGGCATATTGACGTCGGTCAGTACGATGTCGACGGTGTTACGACTGAGTACATCCAACGCATCGACCCCATCATTGGCCGTCACCACCTGGTAGCCCAGCGAGCTAAGCTGATCGGACAGCAACCGACGGTTGATCGGATGGTCGTCCACCACCAGTAAATGAATATCACCGTTGTCGATCAAGCTGGCCTTGGCCGGCAACGGCAATTGTGCCAGGGTATTGCCGCTTTCAGCTTGAGTGCCAAACAGCCGGTTAAGCAGCACCAGGGTTTCACGCGGCGTAGAGGTGCTGTGCATCCAGTAACCCGGGCGCGTTTCCTGCGACGGGCCGATGTGTTCAATGGAAAATTGGATCTGCGCCAGCAGCGGCGTGCTAATCATCAACGGGTGATCGCTGAGCATCACTTCGCCTTCGGCGGTGTCCTGCCCCTGATGGCGTAATACCGTCGCACCATAACCGCCCAGGATTTCCATCAGATAACTTTCCAGCCGCTGGTTGCGAATATCCAGCCACAGCGTTTTGCCCTGCCAGGTATCGCTCGGCTGCGGGATCGGGAACTGGGCGCTAAACAGAGGAATACGGATGGTGAACAGGCTGCCTAATCCCGGTTCGGATTCAACGGCAATGTCGCCATCCATCATGTTGATCAGCTTCTCGCAAATCGCCAGCCCCAGCCCGGTACCCTGGAAATGGCGCTGCACACCGCTGCCCACCTGGAAGAACGGGTCAAACAGGCGGGTAATTTCTTTCTCCGGGATACCAACGCCGGTGTCACGAACGCTGAATTCCAGATAATTGCCGCGGGTGCAGACCTGCAGGATGATGCAGCCGGTATCGGTGAACTTAATGGCGTTGTTCAACAAGTTGGACAACACCTGCTGCAACCGTACCGGATCGCCGGAAATGCGCTCAGGCACGTTTTGCTCGATAAAGCAGTACAGCCCCAACCGCTTCTTCACCACCAGCGGTAAGTAGTTGCCGGCGATGTGGGTAATCACCTCCAGACAGGAGAACTCCCGCGGCTCAATCTTCAACTGCTCGGATTCAATTTTCGAGAAGTCCAGAATATCGCTGATGATCTTCAGCAGCAGCCCGGAAGAGTTGTTCATCGCATTGACCAGTCGATCAACGCCCTGCGGTAACGCCTTGGTCTGCAGCAAATCGAGGTTGCCGATAATGCCGTACAGCGGCGTACGCAGCTCATGGCTAACGGTCGCCAGGAACATCGATTTCGATTGGCTGGCCTGTTCCGCGGCGGCGGCCATCTCTTGCAGCGATTCTTCCATTTTCACGCGGGCGCTGACATCCACCAGCACACAAATCGCCACATCCTCATTACGATAGCGAGAATGAACGAAGCTGATCTGCAGGTTATTGTTATTGCTGGTCATCACATCGACAAAATTCACCTGCTGTTCGCAGATGATGCGCGTAATGCGGTCACGGTCTTCGTGGGTCAGTAAGTTGATGTAATTGTGCGCCAGTTCGTTACTGAGGATATTGGTGCCGTCGCTGATGCGCAGAATACAGATGCCCACCGGCGCCGAGGCGACAATTTTACGGTTAAACTGCTCATGTTCTTCCAGCCGGAAGGCGTTATCCTCTGCCGGCAGGAACATTTTGCGTTCAAACAGCCAGGCCAGGGTGAACAGCACGATGGCGGACAGCAGATTCAGCAGCACCGCATTGAGGATCAGCATTTTGAAGCGCTCAACCACCGTCTTCACCGGCACCGCATACACGATGCTGAGCGAGGATGGCGGCAACGCCTTTTTCATGATCAGGTCGCGGTAATTATCGACGTAACCAAAGTAGGCTTGTTCCAGCGGATAACTGTCGGGCGCTTGCGCATTGCGCTCACCATCCGCCAGCTGCAGTATCGGTTCGTTGTTCTCATCCAGCAGAGTGACGGCGATCGGCAGGTTGCCGGTAGTCACGAAGTCTTCCAGACGTATAGTCTGCTCAATGCCCAGCAACGCTTCCAGCTTGGAGCCAATATAGATTGGCGTCAGTACATACAGATAGCCGACATCCGGCCGCTGCTGGCTTGGGCTGATCCAGTACAGGTTATTGTCTTTATCCTGGTTCTTGGCGTTGCGATATTTAAGGATGCGCTCATGCAGCGTTTTCAGCGCATCTGAGCGGTTGGCTACGCCGCTGCTGCCGCCGAACTCCGCCATGCACAGGCTATCCCCGCCGATAAAAAACACCCGGTTGAGATCGTAGGCCGCGACAAAATTCTCTTTCCAATACTGGATCAACCCGCTCAGCGAATTGAGCGAGCTGCGGTAAGTGCTATTAAGCGAACAGTTGGACTCCGGATAGAGCGGGAAAAACTCTGGCGGGCTGCTCTTGCCGGGAAAGATGCCGCTGAACATGTCCAGGCTGCTGACCGAGCCATTGAGGCGGTTTTCTGCCATATATTTGATATCACGAATGATATCGGCCGAATGGCGGATGTAGCCCTGCGCCTGATCAAAATTCAGATTGTAGTCCTGCCGAATGTCAGACTCTTTCTGATGCAGGATATTCAGGATATAGAAAGTGGTGAGCAACGCCCCCAACGACCACAGCATTATCGCCAGCACCCGGAACAGATAGCGGGAAATCTTTAACGTGGTGCGAAAAGAGGCTAAATATTTCAATCGGATACCATACAAATGTGAGTGGTGACCAGCGCGTTCATAGCAGAGCCGGGAGCTGTTGGCTTGAGTTCGCTAATTAAACCATATAACTGAAAAAGGGCCTAGCATCGCTGCCAGGCCCTGTATTTCTCAGTGCAATAGTGGCGTTAGTCGCCCATTATGGCTTAGGCGTTGTCATCTTCCGCGTCGTCTACCGCTTCAGAATCGTCGTCGCCTTCGTCCAGCGGCGTAGCGTCTTCTTCTACGGCTTCTGCGCCGGCTTCCAGACTATCCAGTTCTTCGTCTTCTACCGGTTCGGCAACGCGCTGCAGGCCGACGACATTCTCGTCTTCCGCAGTACGGATCAGCGTAACACCTTGGGTATTACGGCCAACCACGCTGACTTCCGAAACGCGAGTACGCACCAGCGTACCGGCATCGGTGATCATCATGATCTGATCGGTGGTATCCACCTGCACCGCACCCACTACCTGACCATTACGCTCGCTCACCTTGATGGAGATAACCCCTTGGGTGGCACGTGACTTGGTCGGGTATTCGGTGACCGCAGTACGCTTACCGTAGCCGTTCTGGGTAACGGTCAGAATATCGCCTTCACCGCGAGGCACAATCAGGGAGATAACGCTGTCGCCTTCACCCAGGTTGATACCGCGCACGCCGGTAGCCGTACGGCCCATTGAACGCACCTGCGTTTCCGGGAAGCGAACCACTTTACCGTTGGCGGAGAACAGCATGACTTCGTTACTGCCGTCGGTCAGGTCAACACCAATCAGCTCGTCACCCTCATTGAGGTTAACGGCGATGATGCCGGCGCTGCGTGGACGGCTAAAGTCGGTCAACGCGGTTTTCTTCACGGTGCCGCTGGCGGTTGCCATGAACACATGACGCCCTTCTTCATACTCGCGCACCGGCAGAATGGCGGTGATACGCTCATTGGCTTCCAGTGGCAGCAAGTTGACGATTGGACGACCACGTGCGCCACGGCTGGCTTCAGGCAGTTGATACACCTTCATCCAGTACAGGCGGCCACGGCTGGAGAAGCACAGGATCGTATCGTGGGTGTTAGCCACCAACAGACGATCGATAAAGTCTTCTTCTTTGATACGTGCAGCAGACTTGCCCTTACCGCCGCGGCGTTGCGCTTCATAGTCGCTCAATGGCTGATACTTCACATAGCCCTGGTGCGACAGCGTAACTACCACGTCTTCCTGGTTGATCAGGTCTTCGATATTGATATCGGACGTGTTGGCGGTGATCTCGGTACGGCGGCCGTCGTTGTACTGCTCTTTAATTGCGACCAGCTCTTCGCGGATCACTTCCATCAGGCGGTCTGGGTTTTCCAGAATAAAGATCAGCTCAGCAATGGCGGTCAGCAGCTCTTTATACTCGTCCAGCAGCTTTTCATGCTCCAGGCCGGTCAGTTTCTGCAGGCGCAGATCCAAAATTGCCTGAGCTTGCTGCTCGGTCAGGTAATATTTGCCGTCACGGATGCCGAACTCCGGCTCCAGCCACTCAGGGCGAGCCGCGTCATCACCCGCACGTTCCAGCATGGCGCCTACATTACCCAGATCCCACGCCTGAGCGACCAAACCGGCTTTCGCTTCCGCAGGGGTTGGCGCACGACGGATCAGTTCGATGATCGGATCGATGTTGGCCAGAGCGATAGCTAAGGCTTCCAGAATGTGGGCGCGATCGCGAGCTTTACGCAGTTCAAAGATGGTACGACGGGTGACCACTTCACGACGGTGACGAACAAACGCCTGCAAAATGTCTTTCAGGTTCAGCAACTTCGGCTGGCCCTGGTGCAATGCCACCATGTTGATGCCGAAGGTGACCTGCAATTGCGTCAGTGAGTACAGGTTGTTCAGTACCACTTCGCCAACCGCATCGCGTTTGATCTCAACCACGATACGCATGCCGTCTTTGTCGGACTCGTCGCGCAGTGCGCTGATGCCTTCCACGCGCTTTTCTTTCACCAGCTCGGCGATCTTCTCGATCAGACGCGCCTTGTTCACCTGATACGGGATCTCGTGAACAATAATGGTTTCGCGACCGGTCTTGGCATCGGCTTCCACTTCAGCGCGTGCGCGCAGATAGATCTTGCCGCGCCCGGTGCGGTAGGCCTCTTCGATACCGCGGCGACCGTTGATGATCGCCGCAGTCGGGAAGTCCGGCCCCGGGATGTGTTCCATCAGGCCTTCGATGCTGATGTTTTCATCATCGATATAGGCCAGACAGCCGTTGATAACCTCTGACAGGTTATGCGGCGGAATGTTGGTGGCCATACCCACGGCAATACCCGACGAGCCGTTAACCAGCAGGTTCGGGATCTTGGTTGGCATGACGGCTGGGATCTGCTCGGTGCCATCGTAGTTAGGCACGAAGTCGACGGTTTCTTTTTCCAGATCCGCCAGCAGTTCGTGAGCAATTTTTGACATGCGCACTTCGGTATAACGCATTGCCGCGGCGGAGTCGCCGTCGACGGAACCGAAGTTACCCTGACCGTCCACCAGCATATAGCGCAGTGAGAAAGGTTGAGCCATACGCACGATGGTGTCGTAAACCGCGCTGTCACCGTGTGGGTGATATTTACCGATGACGTCCCCGACGACACGGGCCGATTTCTTGTATGGTTTATTCCAGTCGTTACCCAGTACGTTCATCGCGTACAAAACGCGGCGGTGTACCGGCTTCAGTCCATCACGAACATCTGGCAGCGCACGTCCGACAATTACGGACATCGCGTAGTCCAGATACGAGTTTTTCAACTCGTCTTCGATGTTTACCGGTGTGATTTCTCTGGCAAGGTCGCTCATGGAGCTGCTATCCCTCTACTAATGATTCATCTGCCCGCTGCCATAGTGGCAAAGGTGTAAAACTATATCACAAAGCACGCTTTACGGGAAAATAACCGCCGCCGATTCACTGAAATTGTGCATATATGTGCGCTAAAAATGCATCGGCGCAGACGGCGCTGCGCCGGAACATGTATAATCCGCGCAACGAGAACCAGGAGCCAAATACGCCCATGAATGCAGAATCATCCAGCCAAGCGCAAAACGTAGACCATCAGGAAATCGCCAAGTTCGAGGCCGTGGCCTCTCGCTGGTGGGATTTGGAAGGTGAGTTCAAACCGCTGCACCGTATCAACCCGCTGCGTCTGAATTATATCCTGCAACGTTCAGGCGGCATTTTTGATAAAACCGTCCTCGACGTGGGCTGCGGTGGCGGCATTCTGGCGGAAAGCATGGCGCGTGAAGGTGCCAAAGTGACCGGTTTGGACATGGGCGCCGAGCCATTGCAAGTGGCCCGATTACACGCGCTGGAAACCGGCATGAATGTGAATTACGTGCAGGAAACGGTAGAGAGCCACGCCCAGGCCAACCCACAAAAATACGACGTCGTGACCTGCATGGAAATGCTGGAGCACGTTCCCGATCCGGCTTCGGTGGTGCGCGCCTGCGCTCACCTGGTCAAACCGGGTGGTCATGTGTTCTTCTCCACCATCAACCGCAACACCAAGGCCTGGCTGATGGCGGTCATAGGTGCGGAATATATTCTGAAGATGGTCCCTCAGGGTACCCACGACCATAAGAAGTTCATCCGCCCTTCTGAACTGATCGGCTGGATCGACCACACGCCGCTGCGCGAAAAACACATGATTGGCCTGCATTACAACCCGATCACCGACCACTTCAAGCTGGGCGGCAACGTTGATGTGAACTACATGGTACATACTCAACACGAAGGCTGATGCTGCCCTCAAACGCGGTGAGTGTTTAAGCGCTCGCCGCACAAAAATAAATGCCCTTCTTCAGGCCCCGTCATTGGCCTTCTCGCCCTTTTCAATCAAAGAGTTGACCGCCGTATTAAAATGGTTCGTCATCGCTTTCATCGCTCCTTCCGCGTCCTTGGCGCAAACGCAATCGCAAATATCCTGATGCAAAGAGACAATCTGTTTTCTTTCGGCGTCGGTTCCACTTTGCGCTTCGAGACCGGCATGGATAGAACGTCTGAGTTGTTCATGCAGGGATTGCAATAAAATAGCGGACAGAGGATTGCGAGATGCCCTGGCAATAATGAGATGGAAGTTAATGTCATGCTGAATAAATTTTTCAGCGTCAAAGATGCACGCCTCAATCTGCTTCATCTCATCTTGCAGTTGGCGAAAATCCTCCTCATTGCCGTTGGTCGCCGCCATGCCGGCACTGCCGATTTCAAGCCACTGGCGCACGCTCAAAATCTGGGAGACCGACACCTGGTTTGAAGCGATGGCAAAGCCAAAAATAAGCTCAAGCACGCTGCTGTCGAACGCTTTCACCCGCGGGACTTTACCGCTTTTTATCTCCAGAATACCCAGAGCGGATAGCGAACGGTATGCCTCACGGATCACCCCTCGACTGACACCCAGTTCCTCAATTAATTTTACTTCGCTTGGAACCGCCATCCCCGGTGTCAGCTGTTGCTGGCTTATCATATCCAGCACGTAATGCTTGATTT
The DNA here is from genome assembly GCF_058799515.1 of Serratia sp. GW822-FHT06D09. Taxonomy (NCBI): domain Bacteria; kingdom Pseudomonadati; phylum Pseudomonadota; class Gammaproteobacteria; order Enterobacterales; family Yersiniaceae; genus Serratia; species Serratia sp. GW822-FHT06D09. The sequence goes on along the minus strand of NZ_JBXALO010000003.1, from coordinate 42,666 downwards.
GCGAGGACAATGTGTGGCTCTGAATCGGCATCTTTGTATCCATTTTAAACGACTCCAAAATTTACAACTTCAAATGAACTAGATGAAAGCAAAGCAGAAAACATCACGATATTTTCTTCTCTCAGACCACCACCACAATTCAACACCATCAACGGCCCCTTCCGGGCGGTTCTCGCCGCCATTTTACTAAAAATGTGAGCTTAATATCATATATAAAATCATCCCTATCAACCTGTTTGACAGGTTGATAGGTTGCGCGTAATTTTTCCTGTGCAAACACCCGAGCCTGCTCTTAAGGCCAAATAGAAATTGTCTTTTCAGGAGAAAAAAATGTGGTCGAATGATAAAGAGCTGTTCCAACTGATGCGCACCAAGCTGTTCCCCGCCGTTGTGGGGGATATTCTTGATACTATGGGATTTTTACATCAGTTTTTTGCCCCCTCCATTAAACCGCTTCAGATGAATATGGTGGTTGCCGGCAGAGCGATGCCGGTGCTCGAAGCCGATGTCTACGAGCTCAAATCCAGCTCTGGGCATAACGAAATCACCCAACAGCCTTTTGGGTTAATGTTTGAAGCACTGGACTCGTTGAAAGAAGACGAGGTGTACATCGCCACGGGAAGTTCTCTGCGTTACGCGCTTTGGGGCGGCCTGATGTCAACCCGGGCTCGTCATCTGAAAGCGGCTGGCGCCGTGCTTGATGGTTATGTACGCGACAGCAATGAAATTCTGGAATTAAATTTCCCCACTTTCTCGCACGGCACTTATGCACAAGATCAAGGCCCCAGAGGAAAGGTGATCGATTATCGCGTTCCTATTGAATTTAACGGAATAAGGGTACACCCAGGCGATATCGTTTATGGCGACCGCGATGGTGTATTAATCATCCCGCAAGAAGTTGAACGTGACGCCATTAGTTTGGCATTAGAAAAAGTCTCCACAGAGAATCGCGTCAGGACGGCCATCAGCAATGGCATGAGCACGGTAGAGGCATTCGAAACCTTTGGCGTAATGTGATTTCACCAAGCCCATAATATTGATTGGCAAGGTGGGTTTATATTTAGTCATACAATATGAGTATGCAATCATGAAACAGAGAAATAAAATAATAACACTCTTGTTTATAGCCAGCATTATTAACTACCTGGATCGGGCTGCATTTTCTGTTGCCATGCCCTATATAAAAGATTATCTACAACTCTCTCCTGCTGAAATTGGTGTAATGCTGAGCAGCTTCTTTTTCGGCTATGCCTTATTTAACTTCGTCGGGGGGTACCTGTCTGACATTTACGGCCCGCGCAAAGTGATGGCCATTGCCATGCTTACCTGGTCGTTATTCTGTGGTCTGACAGGGGTCGCTTTCAGCTACATCATCCTATTTATTATTAGAGTCATTTTTGGGATGAGCGAAGGCCCGGTCAGCACCAACATCAATAAGGTCATCACCCACTGGATCCCGATTCACCAGCGCGCACGCGCCATTGGTATTGCCAATGCAGGCAACCCACTTGGAGGGGCTATCGCGGGCCCCATCGTTGGATTCCTGATCATTATGTGGAACTGGCGAGTGGCCTTTATCATCCTCATGTCACTTGGCTTTGTGTGGACCTTCTTCTGGCTGAAAAACTTTACTGACCACCCTAAAGATCACCCGAAAACCCAACCTATTGAAATTGAAGAGTTTGAAACGGCTCTGCACAATGCGCCGGTAAACCATGATACCCAGACCAAGCTGCCGTTTCGCTTTTATCTGACACAGCCACTGGTTTTGGCGACCGGCATGGCGTTCTTTGCCATCAACTATATTCTTTATTTCTTCCTGACCTGGTTTCCCAGCTACCTCTCAATGGCAAAAGGGCTGAACATTGCTGAAATGAGCATTGCCTCCTCGATTCCGTGGTTACTCGGCAGTGTGGGCATGGTCATGGGAGGCGCTGTCTCCGATTATATTTACAAGAAAAGCGGAAGATTACTTTTTTCCAGAAAGCTGCTTATTGTTGTCGGTTTAATTGCCTCGTCTGTATGCATCTGTATTGCCGGGATCGTCGACTCCGTGACCTTTGCCGTCATTATGATGTCATTCGGCATATTCTTTATGTATCTGGCAGCATCATCGCCCTGGTCTATTATTTCCGACAGTATTTCCGCAGATAAAGTGGGTGGCGTGGGCGGCTTTGTTCACCTGCTGGCGAATACTTCAGGCATGATCGCCCCTATTCTGACCGGTTTTATTGTTCAATACAGCGGTGGCAGTTTTATTTCAGCCTTCGTATTAGCCGGTGTCGTAGGTATTTTCGGCGCATTAAGCGTAGCGTTATTTGTCAAACCCATTAATTCAAATAAAAAAACACAACCTCTCACGGACACCTTAACAAACCTGAGGAAACAATAATAATGAAAGCATTAACCATTGATAAAAATTCCCATACCGAGTTCGTCGATATCCCTGAGGCCGTATGCGGTGATAATGATGTTCTTATTGATGTCCAGCGCGTCGGCCTCTGCGGCTCCGATTTAAATACCTACCGTGGGTTTAACCCCCTGGTTGTCTACCCTTGCATCCCCGGCCATGAAATTAGCGGCGAAGTTATCCGCACAGGGTGCAATGTCACGACGGCCAAACCGGGCGATCGTGTGGTGGTCTTGCCTTGCACAGAATGCGGGGTTTGCAGCAGTTGCCTTGCTGGCAGGCCGAACGCTTGTAAGCACAATCAAACGCTCGGCGTCCAGCGTCAGGGGGGTATGGCGCAAAGGCTGGTTATCCCAGCGAATAAAATTCTTGTTTGCAATGCCCTGAGCTTTGATGAACTGGCTCTGGTTGAACCTCTGGCCGTTGGGCTGCACGCCGCCCGTCGTGGTGCCATTCAGGTTGGAGAATGGGTGGCCGTGATAGGTTGCGGTGTCATTGGTCTGGGGGCCATAGCCGCCGCCGCAGCAATGGGAGCACGAGTGATCGCCATAGACATAGACGATCGCAAACAGGCCGTGGCTCTGGCCTGCGGCGCTTGCTCATTCCTCAATGGGGCAAAGGTCGACCTCGCCGACGAGCTGGGCAGGATCGACGAAGGCCGTGGCCCGGCATTGGTCATTGAGGCCGCCGGGCAAACCTCTTCAATCGAGCAATCTCTCGAACTGGTCGCCTTTTCTGGCCGCATCGTTTACGTCGGCTACGCAAAAAAACCGGTTAACTACAACAGCGCGCTTTTTTTGCTGAAAGAGGTGGATATCCGCGGCTCACGAAACGCCACGGTGGCAGATTTTCGCGCCGTACTGGCCTTGATGGAACAACAGCGCTATCCCCTGCATTCAATTATCACCACTCATTACCCGCTCGACCAGGCAGGTGAAGCCTTTATGGCGTGGGCAGCCGATCCTGGTGCCGTGACTAAAATACTTATCGCCTTTTAACCGCAATTAATCAGAGATTATAACTATGTTAAAAAATGCATTTTCACTCGAAGGTAAAACGGCATTAATTACTGGCGCGGCCAGCGGCTTGGGTTACGCAATGGCTGAATGCATGGTGGCCAGTGGCGCAAAAGTCATCATAGCCGACCTCAATGGCCCACTCGCTCAGCAGGCTGCTGAAAACCTCGGTCCTATGGCAACCTACAGTCAATTTAACGTCAGTGAAACCACCAAAACCCAGGCATGGGTGAACGGTTTGCTCGACCAGGTTGGGCAGATCGACATCCTGGTCAACAACGCGGGCAACCATTGCAAAAAGCCCATCGAGGAGATGAGCGTTGAGGATTTTGAATCCGTTCTTGATGTTCACGTTGTCGCAGCGTTTGCCTTGACCAAAGCGTTAGTCCCGCACATGAAGCGGCATGGCAATGCCAGCGTTCTGTTTACCGCCTCCATGACGTCATTTCTCGGGCAGCCCTATGTCGCCGGCTATGCGGCGGCGAAATCGGCCTACCTGGGGCTTATCCGTGCGCTGACCACCGAACTGGCTGGAGCAGGCATACGCGTCAACGGCATCGCCCCGGGCTGGATCGACACGCCCATGCTGCGGAAGGCCATTGAAGGAGATGATGAGCGCCGCAATAAAATTCTCGGACGAACCCCGATGAAGAAATTCGGCAAGCCAGAAGACATTGGCTGGGCCGCTACTTATTTGGCTTCAGAGGCAGCCGCCTTTATCAGCGGTCAGGTTCTGGTGGTTGATGGTGGCGCTCTGATTGGTTTCTGATTGATTAGCCAGTGCTATTGCTTGGTGATAGCACTGAATATCCAGTCTAAATAATAAGATCAGGAGGGCTATTATGGAGCAAGTCGCATACAAGATTAATGACGTTGATAATGTCGCTACGGCGCTAACGCCCATACAAACGGGCAAAGTCTCGGTTCGCGGCTGTGGGAATGACACCGTCATCGCCAATGAGAATATCAATATCGGCCATAAAATAGCGTTATGCCCCATTTCCATGGGCGACCCCATCATTAAATACGGCATCAACATAGGCAGTGCGACCCAAGCGATAAAAACCGGCGATTGGGTTCACCTGCACGTTATGCATAGCAACTATGACGAACGCTCATCCCATCTGGATCTGGTGACCGGTGCCCCTAAGGATGTCAAATATGAATAAGTTAGAAAGCCTGAAATCGGTGACGTGGTCAGGTTACCAGCGCCAGAACGGCACCAAGGGGATCCGCAATAAAATATTGGTTATTTACACCGTGGAATGCGCTCATTTTGTGGCCGATAAGATAACCGAAAAAGTGAATGACGCCGAAGTTGAAGCGGTTGGGTTTTCCGGTTGTACCGACAATGAGTACGCCGTAAGAATGCTGATCTCATTAATTCGCCATCCTAATGTCGGTGGTGTCCTTGCCGTAGGGTTAGGGTGTGAGTACATCCAGCCAGAGTGGCTTAGCAATATCGCAAAAGAAGAAGGAAAGCCGACGGCCTGGTTCTATATTCAGCAAACCGGCGGCACAAAAGGCAGCGTGGAGTTAGGCGTTGAGCATGTCAGGAGAATGCAGACAGAATTAACGCGCACCAGCCGAGTGCCTATGGGCTTTGCAGACTTGATTATCGGCAGTGAGTGTGGGGGCAGCGACTATACCAGCGGGCTGGCGGGCAATGTGGCGGTGGGCAACTTTTTTGATTGGTTGGTCGATGCGGGCGGGACGGCAATTTTTGAAGAGATCGTGGAAGCCATAGGCTTGATTGATATTTTGTCCCAGCGCGCGGCAACCGAAAGCGCTAAGGATGAAATCGTTGCTACCTACAATAAGGCGCTCGATTACTGCAAATCGGTGAGGCAATACTCGGTCAGTCCAGGAAACTTTGCCGGTGGACTATCCACAATCGAAGAAAAAAGCATGGGCGCCGTAATAAAGAGCGGCTCTCGCCCCATCCAAGGCGTGCTTAAAGTCAGCGGTTGTCCCCAGCGAAAAGGCCTATGGTTACTTGATAGCACGCCAGATCCTCACTGGATGCAATTTGGCATCACTAACCCTAATGATAATGAAGGGCTGATGGATCTTATCTCCTGCGGTAGCCATATTATCTTTTTTGTCACCGGTCGCGGCAGCGTCGTGGGCTCCGTGGTTGCCCCCGTGATAAAAATCACCGGCAACAGCCAAACGTTTGAAAACATGATTGATGATATGGATGTGGATGCCGGCCGGCTGCTAAGCGGGGCCATATCGCAACAACAGCTTTCTCTGGAAATCGCTCAATTGATGGTGGCGATTGCAGCCGGGCAAAAAAGCAAAAGTGAGGAACAGGGCCATAAAGAATATTTTATTCCTTATAAATATCAAAGCAAAGAGGTGCTGATCCCCACGCGATGCGAAAGCTAGCCGTATCAACCGCCGTCAGTCGATGTCTAAAAATGATCAATTTACGGGAGTGAGGCGACATGAAAGCTCCCGTAAACCTATTGTGGCGCAAACGCTCTATTGCGAAAGCAAAGGCTGGAACCCGCAATCTCTGGTCTGATATCCATCGCCCCCATCGCACGGACGAGAAACCGTGGTTAATGGCAGTCCTCATTTTGGGGTAACGTAGCTGCGTGGAATCACACAGGCAGACATTGGACAAAAGATTGCGCCAGCCCAGTGTTCTTCTTGTTTATGAATTTTTAGAACTTTGATGGCTAACAATATGCCGTTTTTTTCTAACGTTTAATAAAGCGGCAAACGATCACGTTTTTCTGATTATAGGGAAAATCTTATCCCGCTTATTGACAAGCTTGTCGCACCAGTCACAGCGCGCACTGCGAAAGACAAGTCACATTTCACCCCCAAGTTATCCACAAATTAGGCCACTTTTGTTCACTTGCAAACGCCCTGTTTTCTCACTATCTTGTTACCTCACCGACATACACCCCCTATATATAGTGTTTACATACTGAGCAGAGCTACTACACTTCTGCTTAGGGGCACCATACGGACAGGTAAAACACCACATGAACCAAAGTCTGCTTGTTACTAAACGCGATGGGCGTAAAGAGCGCATCAACCTCGACAAAATCCACCGTGTCATCGACTGGGCCGCGGAAGGGTTAAACAACGTCTCCGTTTCTCAAGTAGAGTTGCGTTCCCATATTCAGTTTTATGACGGCATCAAAACTGCTGATATTCATGAAACCATTATCAAAGCAGCAGCCGATCTGATCTCGCGCGACGCGCCGGATTACCAGTATCTGGCCGCGCGCCTGGCCATCTTCCATCTGCGTAAAAAAGCTTACGGTCAGTTCGAGCCGCCAAAGCTGCTCGCTCACGTGACGCGCATGGTAGAAATGGGCAAGTACGATAAGCATCTGCTGGAAGACTACAGCACTGAAGAGTTCGAGCAGATGGACTCCTTTATCGATCACTGGCGTGATATGAACTTCTCCTACGCGGCCGTTAAGCAGCTGGAAGGGAAGTATCTGGTGCAGAACCGCGTCAGCGGCGAGATCTACGAGAGCGCGCAGTTCTTGTATATCCTGGTGGCCGCGTGCCTGTTCTCCAACTACCCGCGTGAGACCCGTCTGGACTACATTAAACGTTTCTACGACGCGATCTCCACCTTCAAAATCTCACTGCCTACGCCAATCATGTCCGGCGTGCGCACCCCTACCCGCCAGTTCAGCTCTTGCGTGCTGATCGAGTGCGGCGACAGCCTGGATTCCATCAACGCCACTTCCAGCGCCATTGTGAAATACGTTTCGCAACGCGCCGGCATCGGTATCAACGCCGGTCGTATCCGTGCGCTGGGCAGCCCGATCCGTGGTGGTGAAGCCTTCCATACTGGCTGCATCCCGTTCTACAAACACTTCCAGACCGCGGTGAAGTCCTGTTCTCAGGGCGGCGTACGCGGTGGTGCAGCGACGCTGTTCTACCCGATGTGGCATCTGGAAGTTGAAAGCCTGCTGGTGCTGAAAAACAACCGTGGTGTTGAAGGCAACCGCGTTCGTCACATGGACTACGGCGTGCAGTTGAACCGCCTGATGTACCAGCGCCTGATCAAGGGCCAGGACATCACCCTGTTCAGTCCTTCTGACGTCCCGGGCCTGTATGACGCATTCTTCGCCGACCAGGACGAGTTCGAACGTCTGTATACCAAGTACGAGCAAGACGACAGCATTCGCCAGAAACGCGTGAAAGCGGTCGAACTGTTCTCGCTGATGATGCAGGAACGCGCCTCTACCGGCCGTATCTACATCCAGAACGTTGACCACTGCAACACCCATAGCCCGTTTGATCCGCAGATCGCGCCGGTGCGCCAGTCTAACCTGTGCCTGGAAATTGCCCTGCCGACCAAACCGCTGGACGACGTCAACGACGAAAACGGCGAAATCGCCCTGTGTACGCTGTCCGCCTTTAACCTGGGCGCCATCGAAAGCCTGGACGATTTGGAAGAGCTGGCTACCCTGGCAGTGCGCGCATTGGACGCCCTGCTGGATTACCAGGACTACCCAATCAAAGCCGCACACCGTGGCGCCATGGGTCGTCGCACCTTGGGTATCGGCGTGATTAACTACGCTTACTATCTGGCGAAAAACGGCGTGCGTTATTCCGATGGCAGCGCCAACAACCTGACTCACAAGACATTCGAAGCTATCCAGTATTACCTGCTGAAGGCCTCAAACCGTCTGGCTCAGGAACAAGGGGCTTGCCCGTGGTTCAATGAAACCACCTATTCGCAGGGGATCCTGCCGATCGACACCTACAAGAAAGATCTGGATGTCATCTGCCAGGAGCCGCTGCACTACGACTGGGAAACCCTGCGTAAAGAGATCAAGGAAACCGGTCTGCGCAACTCGACCCTGTCGGCGCTGATGCCTTCGGAAACCTCTTCGCAGATTTCCAACGCCACCAACGGCATTGAGCCGCCACGTGGTCACATCAGCATCAAAGCGTCGAAAGACGGCATCCTGCGCCAGGTGGTGCCGGAGTACGAACGTCTGAAAAACGACTACGAGCTGCTGTGGGAAATGCCGAACAACGACGGCTACCTGCAACTGGTCGGTCTGATGCAGAAGTTTATCGACCAGTCGATCTCTGCCAACACCAACTATGACCCAACCCGTTTCCCGGGCGGCAAGGTGCCAATGAAGCAGCTGTTGAAAGACCTGCTCACCACCTACAAGTTTGGTGTCAAGACGCTGTACTACCAGAACACCCGCGACGGCGCGGAAGACGTCCAGGAAGATTTGTTGCCGGCCAAGGGCGGCGATGATGACTGCGAAAGCGGCGCCTGCAAGATCTAAAGTTTGAAACAGCGGGCCGGAACTCTTCCGGCCCCTTCATTTAGCCACGATACGATGGACTCAGGCTTATGGCTTACACCACATTTTCTCAGAATAAAAACAACCAGTTGCTGGAACCGATGTTTTTCGGCCAGTCGGTTAACGTTGCGCGTTTCGATCAGCAAAAACATGAAATTTTCGAAAAACTGATTGAGAAACAACTGTCCTTCTTCTGGCGCCCGGAAGAGGTTGACGTTTCCCGCGACCGTATCGACTATCAGGCGTTGCCGGAACATGAAAAACACATTTTCATCAGCAACCTGAAATACCAGACGCTGCTGGATTCGATTCAGGGCCGCAGCCCGAACGTGGCGCTGCTGCCGCTGATCTCGATCCCGGAATTGGAAACCTGGGTGGAAACCTGGTCATTCTCTGAGACCATCCACTCACGTTCTTACACCCATATCATCCGTAATATCGTTAACGATCCGGCGCTGGTGTTTGACGATATCGTCACCAACGAAGAGATCCTCAAGCGTGCGAAGGACATTTCCGGCTACTACGACGATCTGATCGAGATGACCGGCTATTACCATCTGCTGGGTGAAGGCACGCATCAGGTCAACGGCAACACCGTTACCGTTAGCCTGCGCGCGCTGAAAAAACAGCTGTATCTGTGCCTGATGAGCGTTAACGCGCTGGAAGCCATCCGCTTCTACGTTAGCTTCGCCTGTTCATTTGCCTTTGCGGAACGCGAACTGATGGAAGGCAACGCCAAAATCATTAAGCTGATCGCCCGTGACGAAGCGCTGCATCTGACCGGTACCCAGCACATGCTGAACCTGATGCGCTCCGGTGCCGATGACCCGGAAATGGCAGAAATCGCCGTTGAGTGTCAGCAACAGTGCTACGATCTGTTCGTGTTGGCGGCCGAGCAGGAAAAAGAGTGGGCGGAATACCTGTTCCGTGACGGCTCGATGATCGGCCTGAACAAAGACATTCTGTGCCAGTACGTGGAATACATCACCAATATCCGCATGCAGGCAGTGGGCCTTGGCCTGCCGTTCGCCACCCGCTCTAACCCAATCCCATGGATTAACGCCTGGTTGGTCTCCGACAACGTGCAGGTTGCACCACAGGAAGTGGAAGTCAGCTCCTACCTGGTAGGGCAGATCGACTCGGAAGTCCATGCCGACGACCTGAGCGACTTCGAACTCTAAGCGATGGCATCATCAATCGTGACGCTGCGTACCACGGGTACGCAGCTTGCCTGCCCCAAAAGTGAAAATTGCCTGCTCGACGTGCTCGAATTGCACGACGTTGAGGTGGAGTATCAGTGCCGTTCCGGCTACTGCGGCGCCTGCCGCCTGAAGCTGGTAAAAGGTGAAGTGACCTACCGCCAACAGCCATTGGCGTTTATCAACCAGGGTGAAATCCTGCCTTGCTGTTGCATGCCGCTGACGGATATCGAGTTGGAAATCTGATTTTCAAGAACATCCTTCCATCACCTGAATATACCCTATGACTTTCGAGTTACAGCCAACAACGCTGCAGCTTGAAAGACGACGGGTATAAATACCAAAATCGTAATAGATACAACGGCTAACGAGTGAAACACCTGCTTTAACTGCATGCTTGCCTCCTTGCTGTGAAGAGGCTAGCGTAACGGTGTCTAGGCGGTATGTGCAGCCCCATTCTGATTGAGAGTCAATACAGTTTGGGGCTTTCATCTATCCGCCTTGCCACACAATGCCCAAGACCAACAGTCTCAAGCCTCCCTATTCGATAATCTCCAGCGTCTCCAGCCAGGCATTCCTGCCGCATACCGGCCCACCGTTCAGCCACCGCCGCAGCATGTCTAGCGCCAGCATCGCCACCGACTCTTGCCTTAACCGCAGGCTATGCCGCGCAGCCCGATAACGTACCGTCTGCCCGATGCTGCCTTTTGGCGTATGCAGCCCAATGCTCACCCGATCGCCGCTCATGGCGCTGACCGCCAATGCCAGCTGCGCTCCGGTCAGTTCCGCCAACGAACGAGCGCGCGCCAACGTGGTTTCCAGCGTTTCCACGCAGTGCGACGGCAACAATTCACCACCGGCCAACGGCGCCCCTTCGCTTTGCAGTTGCAGATTGATCAGCCCGGCGCTGAACTGTTCGCTCAGCGCCAACTTCAACCCTTGCTGATTCAACCGCTGTGCCAGTACTGCCGGCAGGCCAAGGGTTCCTTCAAACAGGGTGTTATCACCCGCAACCTGACGAACCCGCTCCCACGCCTGCTCCATCGCCGCACGCTGGGCAACCGGGCCGGTCAGCTTCAGTTCAATGATCGGGCTGGAGGAACGATAACCCAGAACCACATCCGGCGGCAGCGGCATGCCGTCCAGCTCAGCAGCCAGATCGCTTTCCGAAGTACCAAAAGTGGTTAACCGCAGGCACAGCGGTGGTGCCGGTAAGGTAAAACGCTGACGCAGGCGCGGCACAATTTGCTGTTCGACCATCACTTTGAATTCAGATGGCACGCCGGGCGTGAAAAACATCATGCATCGGTTCAGTTGCAAAGCAAAACCGCAGGCGGTGCCAACCGGATTGTCGAGCATCTCTGCGTTAGCGGGGATCTGCGCCTGCTTGCGGTTTGAGGCCGCCATCGGCCTGCCGCGTTCAGCAAAATACGCCTCGATACGCGCCATCCATTCAGCATGTTCAACCAGCTCGACGCCGCAGGCGGTCGCGGCCGCCTGAGCACTGAGATCGTCACTGGTCGGCCCCAGACCGCCGTTAACAATCAGCACGTCGGCGATATGACTGCGTTCCTGTAATGTTTCGATCAGAGAGGAGAGACTGTCCCCCACCGTTTCACGGCCGCTCATCGGCATGCCCTGCTGGAACAGATAGTCTGCCAGCCAGGCGGCGTTGGTATCTATAATTTGCCCGTGTAGCACCTCATCACCGGTGCTGAGCATCTCCACCCTTAACATTGATCTCTCCCACATTTTCCGATCTTTCCACTATAGAAGCCTGTAAATAAGTTTTCACTAGGCACCACCAGTTAATTTCGGTTAAAGGCATTTTTTTGCGAGATAGCGCAGCCTGCAATATCGTAAAGATAAGTTAACAGCACCCGTAACGCCCGTTTGACACGAAATATTCCATCAACTATCCTGCCGCACTTAGAATCAGTTACCTATAATTTTCCAAAATCTTTGGTTGATAGAGAAAAACGTGAAAAATCGCACGCTTGGCAGTGTATTTATCGTAGCAGGAACCACCATCGGCGCCGGGATGCTGGCAATGCCGTTGGCGGCGGCCGGTGTAGGCTTCGGCGTCACCCTGGCTCTGTTAGTCGGCCTGTGGCTGTTGATGTGTTATACCGCGCTGCTGCTGGTCGAAGTCTATCAACATGAACAGGCCGATACCGGCCTCGGTACCCTGGCAAAGCGCTACCTCGGCGGCGGCGGTCAATGGCTGACCAGCTTCAGCATGATGTTTTTGATGTATGCCCTGACTGCCGCCTATATCAGCGGCGCCGGTGAATTGCTGGCGGCCAGCATCAGCCAGTGGACGTCGCAGGACTTCCCCACCACGCTTGGCGTATTGCTGTTTACTCTGGTGGCCGGCGGCGTAGTCTGCATCGGTACCCACTCGGTCGATCTGTTTAACCGTATTCTGTTCAGCGCCAAAGTGGTGTTTCTGATTGTCATGCTGGGCCTGATGCTGCCCAATATCCACCAGACCAACCTGATGACGCTCCCGCTGGAGCAAGGGCTGGCGCTGTCGGCCATTCCGGTGATCTTCACGTCGTTCGGCTTTCACGGCAGCGTGCCAAGCATCGTGAACTACATGGGCGGCAACATCCGCAAGCTGCGTTGGGTGTTTATTATCGGCAGCGCCATTCCGCTGATAGCCTATATTTTCTGGCAGTTGGCCACGCTTGGCAGCATCAGCTCCACCACTTTCGTCGGTATCCTGGCACAGCAAGCCGGTCTGAACGGCCTGTTGCAGGCGGTGCGCGACGTCGTGGCTTCCCCACATGTCGAACTGGCGGTGCATTTGTTTGCCGATCTGGCGCTGGCCACTTCCTTCCTGGGGGTAGCGCTCGGGCTGTTTGATTTCCTGGCCGACTTGTTCAAGCGCCAGGATAACGTACGAGGCCGTCTGCAGACCGGTGCCATCACCTTCTTGCCGCCGCTGGCTTTCGCGTTGTTCTATCCACGTGGCTTTGTGCTGGCGCTGGGCTTCGCCGCCATCGCGCTGGCAGTGCTGGCGTTGCTGCTACCGTCAATGCTGGTGTGGAAAACGCGTCAACAGCATCAGGCGAAATACCGCGTCTGGGGGGGAACTCCGGCGCTGGCGGTGGTGTTTGTCTGCGGGGTGACGGTGATTGCCATTCAGGTGGGTATCGCCAGCGGTATCCTGCCGGCCGTAGGCTAATAGATTTTTCGATAAAACGAAGGGGCCAATTGGCCCCTTCGCTGTTTGTATCAGAAGCTCAGACCCACGCCAACATAAGGGCCATCGGCCAAGGTGTTGTCACGACGCCCGTCCTTCCCTTGCATCTGAATATAGCGGTAACCCACATCTACGCTAAGCGGGCGGAAAACCGTCCAACGCAGGCCGCCGCTGGCTTCGTTGTAAGCCTTAACGCCACTGGTCAGTGATTCCGGAGCGAAATAGCCTTCGCCATGCAGGCTGAGAGAACGCGTGATTGCCCAGTCAAGACCGCCGCCCAGTGCCAAAGCCCCACCGCTCTTACCGTCCTTCGGGCTCAGATACAGCGCCTTGCCCCCTAACGTCGCAGTCAACGGTCCCAGTGGCAGGCCGAAGTTCAGCCCCAGGCTGCCAACGTTGCCGTTATGATCGCTACGGGCCCAGTTACCCGTTAAACCCAAACCGCTGGTGCCTGTGTCCTGACCGAAGCCGAGGTTGGTGTAATGCTTGCCGGCTTCGCCAGACAGGCTGAGCGCGTTCGCCGCACCGGTCATAAACAGCATGCTTGCCGCGCAGGCGACCAAAGTCTTTTTCATCGTCTATCCCTCTTGCTACTTCATCCATTAAGAATGATATGAGTTAACCCGTAATAATACCGTCACGAGTCTATACCAAACCACAACCAGTTCTTAAGGGATAAAAGCGAAAAAATTCTTCTGTAATCAAATGAATGTAAAGTTTTGCAAGGAAAAGCGTCCTCCCGGGTGGCAATAGCAACGATAACCCAGACCTATTTGCCGAGTGCGTTCAATAGGTCTACAACTAGTAGTGGCATTGATTAGGGTCAGGGTGAGAACGCCCTGGCGGATTATGATGAAAGCTTGAGTCGCCCAAGTCTTCACTCAATTGCAATACGATAAGGAGCAAGTGATGAGCAAGAAAGGACTGACCACCGCAGCCGGAGCCCCGGTTGTCGATAATAATAACGTGATCACCGCAGGTAAACGCGGCCCGATGCTGCTGCAGGACGTTTGGTTCCTGGAAAAGCTGGCTCACTTCGACCGTGAAGTGATCCCCGAGCGCCGCATGCACGCCAAAGGATCCGGCGCCTACGGCACTTTTACCGTCACCCACGATATTACCCAGTACACCCGCGCAAAAATCTTCTCTGAAATCGGCAAGCAAACTGACATGTTTATCCGCTTCTCCACCGTAGCCGGTGAGCGCGGGGCCGCCGACGCCGAACGCGACATTCGCGGTTTCGCGATGAAGTTTTATACCGAGGAGGGTAATTGGGACCTGGTGGGTAACGACACCCCGGTGTTTTACCTGCGCGACCCGCTGAAATTCCCCGATCTTAACCACGTGGTCAAACGCGATCCGCGTACCAATCTGCGCAACCCAACTTATAAATGGGATTTCTTCTCGCTGTCGCCGGAAAGCCTGCACCAATTGACCATAGACTTCAGCGACCGCGGCATCCCGAAATCCTACCGCCATATGCACGGCTTCGGCAGCCACACCTTCAGCTTTATCAATGCCAACAACGAGCGCTTCTGGGTTAAATTCCACTTCCGCTGCGAACAAGGCATTGAAAACCTGATGGATGACGAAGCCGAGGCGATCATTGCCAAAGACCGTGAAAGCTCACAGCGCGATTTGTATGAAGCCATCGAACGGGGTGATTACCCGCGCTGGAAACTGCAGATTCAGATCATGCCGGAACACGAAGCCTCGCAGACACCTTACAACCCCTTCGATCTGACCAAGGTATGGCCGCACGGCGATTACCCGTTAATCGACGTTGGCTTCTTCGAGCTGCACCGCAACCCGGAAAACTACTTCGCGGAAGTGGAACAAGTGGCGTTGAACCCAGCCAACGTAGTGCCTGGGGTCAGCTTCTCGCCGGATAAAATGCTGCAGGGTCGCCTGTTCTCTTACGGGGATGCCCACCGCTACCGTCTGGGCGTTAACCATCATCAAATCCCGGTTAACGGCGCAAAATGCCCGTTCCACAACTACCACCGCGACGGCGCGATGCGCGTGGACGGCAACAGCGGTAACGGCGCCACCTACGAGCCAAACAGCTTTGGCCTGTTCCAGGAGCAACCGGACTTTAGAGAGCCACCGTTGAGCATTGAAGGAGCCGCCGACCACTGGAATCACCGTGAAGACGGGGATTACTTCAGCCAGCCGCGCGCGCTGTTCAACCTGTTGAGCGCGGAAGAACATCAGCGTATGTTCACCCGTATCGCCGGTGAGCTGTCGCAGGTGCCGGAACAGATCCAGCGCCGTCAGGTCGATTTGTTCACCCAAGTGCATCCGGATTACGGCGCTGGCGTAGCCAAAGCGCTGGGCCTGAAATAACCGTCGGCAGTCACCGAAGCCGTTGACAAAGAGCTCTGTTGTTTAATGGTAGGGGCGCTGCATGCTGCGCTCAATAGCATAATCAATGGGTTAAATCGGGTCGAACATGTTCGACCCCTACCGGTTTAGCCGTTTCGCAGGTTTGTCAGCAGTCTGAGGCCACCTTTGGGCGGCCTTTTTTATCGATGGGATAGCTGTTCAGCCACCCATTGCTGCAGTTGACGGCGGGAGACCTTGATCCCCCCGCTTTTCAACTCGGCGGGCATCGCCAACAAAGCAACCGGCCGTTGGAAATTCACCAGACGATCCTGCGACCACGCCAGCAGATCTTCCAGCAAAAGCGGTACCTCACTGTCGATCACTGCCACCGGTCGTTGGCCAAACTCGGCGTCATCCACCGGCACCACCACCACCTGCAAGATCTGCGAGTGAGCCGCCAGCACGCGTTCGATATCCTCCGGCTGAATGCCTTCCCCACCGCTGAAAAACAGGTTATCCAACCGGCCAATGATCCGCAGTTCACCCTGTTCCATGACGCCGCGATCGCGAGTATGAAACCAGCCTTGATCATCGACGAGCGGCAGCAACGCACCGCGTTGCCAATATCCCAACGCCAGACTCAGCGCACGGATCCACACTTCCTCATTCACCAGCTTAACTTCCCGATCGGCCAATGGCAGCCCAACGCCTGGCAGCCCGTCAGCGCGCTTGGCACACACCGTGGAAGCCAGTTCGGTCAGGCCGTAGCCGCACCAACAGCGAATGCCTGCCGCCTCCGCCTGCGCGGTCAGCTCTGGCGGGATCATCGCGCCCCCGAGCAGCACTTTCTTCAACGTCAGCGCCGCCAGCGGCTGCGCCAGCAAACGCCAAAGCTGTGTCGGCACCAGCGAGGCATGGGTACACCCTGCCAATGCGTCAGCCAGAGGATGCATATCACGCACCACCAGCCCAGCCCCCGCCGCCAGCCAGCGCCAGACAATGCCCTGGCCGGAAACGTGAAACAGCGGTAAAGACAGTAGCCAGCGGTCCTGAGGTTGGAAGTCCATCAGCCGCAGTACCCCTTCGGCGCTGGCCAGATGCGCGGCATAGCTGTGCGCAGCGGCCTTTGGTCTGCCACTGGAGCCCGAGGTCAAGGTCAGCGTCGCCAGCCGTTGCGCATCCCAACGCGGTGGATTCAGCCAGCGAGCTTCAGTAGAGGGAGGGGTTAAAGGGATGATCGTTGCCGGTAAGGTCGGTAACAGGTCCGGACTGAAAGCAAAATCAATATCCAGATCAGGCAGCAACGTCGCCAACTGGGCCGCGGGCAGCGCCGGATTCAACGGCAGCAGCCGCGCACCGCACTGCAACAGCGCCAAATAAGCCAACAGCAACGGGTAGCTGTTCTTGCCGCATAACGCCACGCCACAGCCGGGCTCGACGCCCTGATGCTGAAAATCTGCCGCCAGCCTATCCACCTGACGGCGCAACACCAGCCAACTCACCGGCTGGTGCCCCACCGTCACCGCCGTCGCCTGTGGCCGTCGCTGCGCCCACTGCCGCCACGGCCAGTCTTTTAGCTGCGCCATAAACACTCCAGCGCTGATGTATCCAATAGCGGCAGTTCGCTGTCCGGCCAAGGGCGTAGCAGCTGCGCCTGCATCAGATCCAGCGTGTCCAGTCCAGGTACGGTATTCGGCGTCAGCCAGTGCGCGATGCGTGCCAGTTGCGTCAACCCCAGGCTCGATTCGATGCTGGAACTGATCACCGCCGTTAACCCCGCCGCATGGGCCTGCTCCACCAGGGTACGGCAACGAACCAGACTGCCGGTCAAGGTTGGTTTAATGACGATCGCCGCCACGCCCGGTTCGGCCTGCACCACAAAATCTGCCTCGCGCACGCTTTCGTCCCAGGCGATAGCAATGCCGGTCGCCAGCGCGAAATCCCGCGATTCATCACGGGTTTTGCAAGGCTCTTCAAGGAAAGCAATGCGTTCACGCAGCGCCGGTGCCACGTATTTAGCGAACCCGTCCGCCTTGGCACGAGTCCAACTGCGGTTGGCGTCCAGCCGCAGACGCAAATCGGGCAGGGCTTCCAGCAAGACGTTGACTATCATGCCGTCGCGCACCGCCTCATATAGCCCAACCTTCACCTTGGCAACTTTCTCTCCCGGCAGCGCGGTCAATACCGCGAACAGCTCGTCAGGATCGCCGGTACACAGCGGCGCTTTGCGGTAATCTGCCTGCAGCGGCAACCGCTGTTCCAATTCCGCCAACGCGCAGCTGGTGCCGAACGCTACCGAAGGCAACGGGCTGTCTGACGGCAAGGTCCCGCCTTGCCAGTCCTGTACCCAGCGTAGCGCAGCCTGCTCGGCCTGCGCCAGCGTTTCCTGGCTGAACTCTAGCAGCGGCGCTATCTCACCCCAACCTTCCTGCCCGCCCTGCTGCAGATGGACCAGCAAACCATCGCGGGTTTTCAGCCGCTGGTTGCGCAGCACCACGCCAGCCTCCATCGGCAGGCTGTAACGGTAAACGGCGGCGTTACGGATCGGAGCATTCATTACGGATTACGCTTGAATTTGCTGAAGTCCGGCTGGCGTTTTTCGTTGAACGCGTTGCGCCCTTCCTGACCTTCGTCAGTCATGTAGAACAGCATGGTGGCGTTACCCGCCAGCTCCTGCAGACCGGCCTGACCGTCGCAGTCGGCATTCAGGGCCGCTTTCAGGCAGCGCAGCGCCATCGGGCTGTTTTGCAGCATTTCACGACACCAGCGTACGGTTTCTTTTTCCAGGCTCGCCAAGGGCACCACGGTGTTGACCAGGCCCATGTCCAGCGCGGCGGCAGCATCATACTGACGGCACAGGAACCAGATCTCGCGCGCTTTCTTCTGGCCGACGATTCGTGCCATGTAAGAAGCGCCCCAACCGCCGTCGAACGACCCCACTTTCGGCCCGGTCTGGCCGAAGATGGCGTTATCCGCCGCGATGGTCAGGTCGCACATCATATGCAATACGTGACCGCCGCCGATCGAATAACCGGCAACCATCGCCACCACGGGTTTCGGGCAGGTGCGGATCTGCCGCTGGAAGTCGAGCACGTTCAGATGGTGTACGCCGCTTTCATCCTGATAACCGCCGTAGTCGCCGCGCACTTTCTGATCGCCGCCGGAGCAGAAGGCTTTGTCGCCGGCGCCGGTGAGAATAATGGTGCCGATGCCGTCGTCGTAGCGGGCATTGGACAGCGCTTCGATCATCTCTTTCACCGTGTGCGGCCGGAAGGCATTACGCACCTGCGGACGGTTAATGGTGATTTTAGCGATGCCGTCGCTGGACTTGTGGTAGAGGATATCTTCGAAATCGCCTGAGCAATCCTGCCACTCGATGGCGGCGTACAGCTGTTCTTCATTCGGATAGAGCATGTTCTGTTCCTTTAACCAGGGTTAACGAGAAAAGTGCGCAGTTCGGCGACGAAATCCTGCGGGTTGGCCAGGTGCGAGTTATGCCCGGCCTGCGGCACGATGCGTAACGGCAACCCGGCGTCACGCGCCAACTGCTGAAATTTGTGATCGTCGGCACCGCACAACACCACCAGCGGTATCGCCAGCTGTTGCAATTGCGGCACCAGACAGGGCTGCTTGCCCAGCGAAGTGGCTTCCAGCATGTCCGCCACTGCCGCGCCGGAATTGTCCTTGCGGGCACCGATCAGCGCATCGCGGTGCACCGCGCTGAGATTGGCGAAGACCGGCTGCTGGTACCAGTCCGCCAGCACCTGTTCAATGGGTTCGTGGCGGAAACGTTCCGCCCAGGCCGCATCGTGCGTCAGACGTTGAGCACGCAGGGCCGGATCGGCCAGTCCGGGATTTCCGCCTTCAATAATTACCCCTTGCAGGCCGGTAGTGTCGCCGCAGCAGGCGTGGTACATGGCTATGCGCCCCCCCAATGAATAGCCCACCAGCCAATAGCGTTCGATGCCGTGCATCTGCAAGGTGCTGCTGATTTGCGCGCTGATATCGTCAAAGCTGCTGCAGGTCACCGCAACGGAATCGCCGTGGCCCGGCAGGTCGATCGCCAGCGACGGCCACTCCGGGCAGCGGGAAGCGATCACCCGCCATTCATTGTTGTTGCCCAACAGGCCATGCAGCCAGATTAACCAGGGCCGATCGGCTTCGCCCTGTTGCAAGACTTTTGTCGCCAGCATTATTGCTCCGCCATCTGTTGCACCAGATGCTGCAACGTCTGTGCACCATCGCTCGGCGGCACCTGCAGCTCAATCAGCGTGGCACCGCTGTGGCGCCACCCCTGTTCCACCGCCTGCAGCAACTGTCCCCAGTTTTCCGGGCGGGCGTAAGCGAGTTGGAACATCGCTGCGGCATGGCTGAACTCCACGTCCTGCGGCATGCAGTAGAAGCGCTGCCGGTCTTCTTCCGGCGTTGGCAGCAATGAAAAAATCTGGCCGCCATTATTATTGACCACGATCAGCACCGTTGGCGCAGAGCATTGACGCAGCAGCGCCAGCGCGTTCAGGTCATACAGGGCGGAAAGATCTCCCACCACCGCCAGCGTTGGTTTGGCGGTGGCCCGCTGCACGCCTGCGGCGGTAGAGATCAGGCCGTCGATGCCGCTGGCACCGCGATTGCTGAACACCGGATAACCCGCCGGGAAGCGGGTCAAGGCATCAATCAAGCGTACGATCAGGCTGTTGCCCAGAAACAGCTGGCCGTTTTCCGGTAGCAGCTCCGGCAGGCGGTGCGCCAACTGCGCCTCGCCAAAGCGGTTGACCAGGTGGCCCGAGACTGCGTCCAGCGCGTTATCCGCCAGCTGCGTCAGTTCATCCGCCCAAGGGGTGCGAGGCTGGGCCGGATGCAACTCAAGCCACTGCGCCACGCTGGAACGAATGCGCCGCCCCCGGTGGTGCGCCGGGTCGAGTCGCCCCGGTAAATCGTCGATCAACCAATATTCCTGCGGCTGGCACTGCTCCTGCCACTGCAGCAGGCGTTTACCGGTCAGGCTGCTGCCGAACTGCACCACCAGTTGCGCATCCGCCAGCCGTTTTTGCGCCTGCGGCTGAGCCAACCATAAATCGGCACAGGGCAGCGGTTGCCCGGTCTGAGACAAGACGTCGCCTATCAATGGCCAGCCGAGCATGGCGGCCCATTGCGCCACCAGCTCGCCCTCCTCCGCACTCATGCGGCCCGCCACTACCACACCCCGTTTTTGCCGCCAGAAGAACCAGTCTGGCTGTTTGAGCACCACGTGTGGATCCATTTCACGCAGCCAGGGCTGGCTGCCTTGCCACCAGTCGCCAAGCGTCGCGGACCAATCGTCGTACTGCTGCTCATCGCCGCCGTACAGCGGTTCGGCAAAGGGGCAGTTAATATGCAGCGCGCCGTGATGCAAACGTGCCATGGCGCTGTCGAGGGTGGAAACCAGCCAACTGGCGGAAATATCCGGCGTCGGGCGCGGCAGATCGAGACTCAAAGATGGATGGCTGGCATACAGGCCGTTTTGGCGGATGGCCTGATTGGCACCGCAGTTGATCAGCTCAGGTGGACGATCGGCCGTGAGAAACACCAGCCGTTCGCCGGTCAGCCCGGCTTCGATCAAGGAAGGGTACAGGTTGGCGGCCGCGGTGCCGGAAGTGACGATGACCGCCACCGGCTCCCGCGACGCCTTCGCCAGGCCAAGCGCCAAATGGCCCAGCCCGCGCTCGTCAAAATGGGTATGGCAGATAAAAGACTTGTTGGCCGCCGCAGCCAGCGTCAAAGGCGTAGAGCGCGATCCCGGAGCGATACAAACATGCCGCACTCCATGGCGAGCCAGCGCTTCCAACAGCAACGCCGCCCACCGGCGATTAAAAACACTTGTCGACATAGTTCGCTCACAAGTCGGTTAACAGAATCTGCCTCTGGCACCCGCCGATCGGCGGCATGCCAAAATGATGTTCTGCATTATATGAGTAGTTATCTTTACGACTTTTGCGCCAGCGCAAAAACGCCGTACATCCCGGTGACTTTATGGTAGACAATTAATTGATTTAGAACAAAAAATAAACATAAAAATCACACGCAGTTTACACTCACCGCGCCGTTCTCTCAATAAATCCGTAACCCAAGCAGGGAAATTCAGGGCAAAGCGTCTGGCTGTAACAACGTCAGTAACCCGGCAGCCTTGTTTTCGATCTCCAGCCACTCTTCGGCGGCGTCGGAACCGCTCACGATACCGGCCCCGGCGTACAGCCGTAATCGGTCGCCGTCTAACTGCGCGCAGCGTAGCGATACGCAAAACTCGCTGCGGGACGCGGACAAATAGCCGGCAGAACCGGCATACCAGCCGCGGGAGAAGGGTTCATGCTGCAGGATAAATTCGCGTGCTGCCTGACGCGGCAAGCCGGCGACCGCCGCCGTAGGCTGTAACCGATGCAAACAATCGGCATCGTCCTCACGTTTCAGCTGGCCTTCAATACGGCGCCGCAGGTGCTGCACCTTACGCAAACGCACCACTTCCGGCGGCAACACATCCACGGCATTAGCTCCCCCTTGCAGGCGCTGGCAGATGTCGTCCACCACCAGCAGATTTTCACGCCGGTTCTTGCCATCCTGCAGCAACCATTGCGCCAGGGCCTGAGCCTGTTGGTGTTCGGGGTGATTAGCCACGGTGCCCGCCAGAGCTTCCGTCAGCAGTTGACGCCCCTTGCGTAGATACAGCCTTTCCGGGCTGGAACCGAGAAAGGCGGAATCTGCATCAAATCGCAGCATATAGTGGTAACATCGGTGGTTCACTCTGCGGCTGGCTTCCATCATCGCCGGCGCAAACAGCGGGCCATCCAGCGTCAGTAGCGTACTGCGCGCCAACACCACCTTCTCCATCTGTTGCCGATCTATCGCCTTCAGCGCTTCGTGCAACATGGTTTCCCACCCGGCACGTTCCGGTTGATGCTGCACCTTTCTCACTTTCGCCTTTAATGGCGTCATAGGCCGTGCAGCCACGCTATTTTCCAGCCAGCACTCGGCGACGAGCGCATCGTCGCGTAGCGAACTTTCAGAAAACAGATTCAGCATTAATTGTGTTTCGCCCTCGCGGGTCAAAATTTCCAGGCGTGGCAAAAATAAATGCGCCGTGCCATCGAAGGCGTTCAGCCCCCACACCCGCGCACCTTCATGCG
The DNA here is from genome assembly GCF_058799515.1 of Serratia sp. GW822-FHT06D09. Lineage (NCBI taxonomy): Bacteria > Pseudomonadati > Pseudomonadota > Gammaproteobacteria > Enterobacterales > Yersiniaceae > Serratia > Serratia sp. GW822-FHT06D09. The sequence continues at coordinate 20,045 of NZ_JBXALO010000003.1, read as the reverse complement.
CCTTGAGAAATGCCTGTGCTTGTTCCGGTTGGGTAAACAGGCGCAGTGCACCGCAGGCCGCGGCCTCTTCATGCCCGTCGCGATGATGCCAGTAAAACTGAGGGAATGTCGGCTGTGCCGCTAACCATGCCAGCAAGGGGTTGGTCAGCGGCGCGGGAACGGGAAGTGCAAGCTGGCGGAAGCCGCCCGCCACGGGAAAATGTTGTTCAAACTGCCGGCGTAATAGCCGCAGCAATGCCGAAAGTTGTTCCACGGCCACCTCAATAACCAAACTTAATGTAGGGAATTATACGGTAAATCAAGGATCAACGGCGGAAAAATAGCGTCATAACGCCAACGGCAGGGCCTGCAAATTGTTTATTAAAATTAAACAATCAGCTCAAAAAGCGGCCAAGAATGCATTGTACGACTATACTGAGAAAGCATGTTCCTGCCTGCTGTGAACCCACGCCAGATCTTACTGGTGCTAAAAACAGGATGTTCACGCTCTCCCAGCGGTTTCACCGGCTGTCCTTTGGGTCAGATGTAAGGAGCTTTTGTGTGAAAGAAATACTAATCAATTGGTTAAAAAAACAACGTAAAAATTCGAAAATTAAATCATTGCCGCTGCGGCGTCAAAAAGACGCTCCTGACAACAGCGGCGGTGCCATTAAGGCAGAACTGTTTTCTGTCGATCAAATGGAGCGTTACGGGCAACGCCTGGCGCGTTCCCATAAGCTGGCAACGCGCAAAACGCCCTACTACCTGCTGAAGCGTTTGGACGACAACGAACGCATTTTGGCGGAAAGCTGCCACCAGCTCAGCAACGGCAAGAAAGCCAGCATGACTCCCGCCGGCGAATGGCTGCTGGACAATTACTATCTGATTGAAGAACAAATCCGCGTTGTGCGCCACCACTTGCCGAAAACCTTCGGTCGCGGTCTGCCGCAGCTGGCGCCGCCACATAACTGTCCGCGGATCTATGACGTGGCTGCCGAAGCCATCGCGCACGGTGACGGCCACTGGGACGCCGAAAGCCTCACGCGGTATATCGCCGCCTATCAAAAAGAAGTCAATCTGACGCTCGGCGAACTCTGGGCGCTGCCCGGCATGCTGCGCCTGGCGTTGATCGAAAACCTGCGCCGCGTCAGCGTGGAAGTCGCGCAGGCCCAACAGGAACGCAATCTGGCCGACAGCTGGGTGACGAAAATGCTGGAGTCGGCGGAAAACGATCCCGCCAACCTGATCGTGGTGATCGCCGATATGGCGCGATCCAATCCCCCACGCACCAGCGCCTTTGTTGCCGAGCTGGTGCGCCGTCTGCAGGGGCACGGTACCATGCTGGCGCTACCACTCACCTGGGTAGAGCAGCGTCTGGCGGAAGTCAGCCTGACCTCAGATGAATTGATCCACCGCTTTAACCAGCAACTGGCCGTCAGCCAGCTGTCGGTCAGCAATAGCATCTCCGGCCTGCGCCAGCTAAGCGAAATGGATTGGGCAGAATTTGTCGAAACCATGAGCCAGGTCGAACAGACCCTGCGTGAAGATCCCGCCGGTGTTTACCCTTTGATGCATTTCACAACCCGCGACAACTACCGCCACGTGATCGAAATGCTGGCGCGCCACTGTCCGCACAATGAAGTGCAGGTCGCTCAACACGTGCTTAATATGGCGCGCGTAGCGGCTGAAGACCCGTCGAGCGATCCACGCCGCAATCACATCGGTTACTACCTGGTTGACGATGGTCGCCCCGAGCTGGAACAGCAATTAGAGGTAAAACTCGGACGCATTACCCAATTGCGCCATGCGCTCAGTCAGGCGCCGCTGCTTTCCTGGCTCGGCAGCCTGAGCCTGATCACTACCGCCATCTGCGCGGAACTGCTGCGTCACGCTTACAGCACCGGCATCAGTTGGGGACTGGTACTGCTGTTCTTCCCCATGGCTATCGTGGTCAGTCAGTTCGTGCTCAATTTACTCAGCGAGGTCACTACCCGCAGCCGCACGCCGCAACCCTTGCCGCGGTTGGATTTCTCCTGCGGTATTCCCGCTGAATTCCGCACCCTGGTGGCGATCCCGACGTTAATCGACAGCAAAAGCGGCGTCGATAAACTGATCAATGCGCTTGAGGTTTGTTATCTGGGCAACGCGATGAAACATTTGCACTTTGCCCTGCTCACCGACTTCAACGATGCGCCCCAACAACGGCATGCGGACGACGCAGCCTTGCTGGATTACGCCTGCCGACAGATGGAAGCATTGAACGGACGCTATCCCTGCGAAGGGCCCAGCCACTTTTTCCTGTTTCACCGCGACCGCGAATGGAATGAAAAACAGGGAGTATGGATGGGGTTGGAACGAAAACGCGGCAAACTGAATGCGCTGAACGACTGGCTGCGCAACCGAGGTAACGCCTTCTGCACGCAGATTGGCGATGGGCTGGAGGTGCTGAAAAACGTCAAGTATGTCATTACGCTCGACAGCGATACCGTCCTGCCGCGCGAAAGCGCCCATCAGCTGATCGCCGCGATGGCGCACCCGCTCAATCAACCTCAATACGATGCGCGCCAGCAACGGGTGGTTGAAGGTTATGCCATCCTGCAACCACGCATGGCCGAAGAAATCCCCAGCTACGGCCAGGGCCGTTATGCCGCCCTGTGCAGCAGCACGCCGGGTAATGACCCCTATACGCTGATGGCCTCGGATATCTATCAGGATCTGTTTGGCGAAGGCTCGTTTATCGGCAAAGGCATTTACGACGTGGACGTGTTCTCCCACAGCCTGAAAGGCACCTGCCCGGCGAACCTGGTACTGAGCCACGATCTGCTGGAGGGCTGTTACGCCCGCTCCGGCCTGCTGAGCGACGTGCTGCTGTACGAGCAATATCCCAGCAACTACCTGGTGGACGTCGCGCGCCGCACGCGCTGGATCCGCGGCGACTGGCAATTGCTCAACTGGCTTCTGCCACGGGTGAAAACCGAGGACGGTACCCGCACCGCCAATCCGCTGAGCACCCTGTCGCGCTGGAAGTTGTTCGATAACCTGCGCCGCAGCCTGGCTGCCCCCAGCCTGTTGCTGTTACTGTTTTGCGGTTTTGTCTGGCTGCCAAACACACGTTACTGGCTCGGGGTGTTCGCCCTTATCCTGCTGCTACCGACCCTGTTGGCGTTGGTGCAGGACATCCTGCGTAAACCGCCGCGCAGGCCCGTCTTGCAACATCTGCTGTTGGCGTTAAACGGTTCGCTGCATCGCCTGGCACAAATCGGACTGCGGCTGGCGACCTTGCCGCATGAAGCGCTGTACAGCCTGAAAGCGATTGCCGTGACACTGTGGCGGCTGTTGATTAGCAAGCGAAATCTGCAAGAGTGGACCAGCTACGATCAATCCAAGGCTCGCCAGCAGGTCACGCTGGAAAACTTCTATCGCGCGATGTGGATCAACCCGGTCGCCGGTGCCGCGCTGCTGTTGTTCAGTTTTCTGCATAATCCAATGGCGCTGATTATCACATTGCCGTTCGCCACTCTGTGGATCCTGTCACCGTTCCTGCTGTACTACCTCAGCCAGGAGCCACAGCGCAGCAAAACCGCCATCAACAATGAACAACGGCGCTTTCTGCGCCAAACCAGCCGCCAAACCTGGGACTTCTTCAATACCTTCGTCAACCAGCAGGAAAACTGGCTGCCGCCGGATAACTACCAGGAAATACCGGAGCCGGTGGTGGCGCACCGTACCTCACCGACCAATATCGGGCTGTCGTTATTGGCCAACCTCACCGCCTATGACTTCGGCTATCTGACGCTCAGCGACGCGCTGCGGCGCATCGAACTGACGCTCAACACTCTGGATCGGCTGGAACACTATCGTGGCCATTTGTACAACTGGTACGACACCCGCACCCTGGAGCCGCTGAACCCGCGTTATATCTCCAGCGTCGACAGCGGTAACCTGGCCGGTCACCTGCTGACACTCAGCGCCGGCTTGCCGGCACTGGCCCACCAGCCGGCCATAGATCCGCTGCGGGTGCTGACCGGTCTTGGTGACAGCCTGCAACTGCTGGAACAGCACTGGGGCGACGCCGCACCGAAAAACCTGTCGAAGCTGCGCAACCATTGGGAGCAGGCCCACCACAGCCATCCGGCAGCCCTGCTGGCGGAACTGAATGCCATGCGCAACTACAGCAACGGGCTGCAGGAACCGGCGCTAAATCATGATGAGGAAACCAAACGCTGGGCCGGAGCCTTGCACCAGCAGCTTAACGAACTGTGTGCCGAATGGGCGCAGTGGTTCGGCTGGCTGAGTGACGGCATGCCCGAACTGGAGCAGGTGCCCAGCCTGCACTGGCTGGCTAACCCGCCTGGCCAGTTGACGCTGTCACCGGAACAGCAAAATCAGCTGAGCGCGGCGGGTGCGCTGGCGCAGGAACGTCTGACGCAGTTGCAAAGCCTGCAGCAGCGGTTGGAAAAAATGGCGCAAATGGATTTCAACTTCCTGTATGACGAATCAACCCATTTGCTGACCGTTGGCTTTAACTGCGATCAAAACAAGATGGACAGCAGTAAATACGACCTGCTGGCCTCCGAGATTCGTTTAACCAACTACGTCGCCATCGCCACCAATCAGGTGCCGCAGCGCAGCTGGTTTGCACTTGGCCGCCTGTTCACCGTGATCGACCACGAACCCGCGCTGATGTCGTGGAGTGGGTCGATGTTTGAGTACCTGATGCCACAGTTGGTGATGCCTGCCTACCCTGATTCACTGCTGGTGCAGATGTGCCATGCGGCGGTGGAGCGGCAGATTGCCTGGGGTAAGGAGCGCGGCGTTCCCTGGGGCATTTCCGAATCCGGCTATTTCGGTTTCGACGCCGACCAAAACTATCAGTATCACGCCTTTGGCGTTCCGGGTCTGGGCCTGAGACGCGGGCTGGGTGACGATATGGTGGTGGCGCCTTATGCCACGGTGATGGCGCTGATTGTCGATCCGGACGCCGCTTGCAATAACCTGGTTACGTTGGAGAAAAATGGGGCCAAAGGCCGCTACGGTTTCTACGAAGCGCTGGATTACACCACCGCTCGCCTAAGCCGGGGGCAACTGTATGTCATCATCCGTTCCTATATGGCGCACCACCAGGGCATGAGCTTCCTTGCCCTGTCGCATCTGTTGCTGGATGCGCCTATGGTAGCGCGCTTCGCTGAGTATCCGGCGTTCCAGTCAGCGCGGCTGTTGCTGCAGGAACGGGTGCCGGATGCGGTCGAGCTGTACAGCACCCGTCGCCATTTCGAAACCCACGAGGGGACTATCACCCCGGCCAGCTTCGCCGCACGCGAGTTCAACCGTGTGGACTCCCCGATCCCCGAAGTGCAGTTGCTGTCCAACGCCAACTATCACCTGATGCTCACCCAGGCCGGCGGCAGCTACAGCCGCTGGCAGAATCTGGCCTTGACCCGCTGGCGCGAAGACGCCACCTGCGATAACTGGGGCGCTTTCTGTTACCTGCGCGACCCGCAAACCGGTGAGGTCTGGAGCAATACCTGGCAGCCGATCGGTGGTGCCGCCAAGGGGTACAGTGCCGTGTTCAACGACGCCGGGGCCGAGTTCCAGCGTCAGCAAGGGTCGCTGTCGGTGAAAACGCAGGTGGTGGTATCGCCGGAAGATGATATTGAGCTGCGCCGCGTAACGTTGGTCAACCGCAGCAAGCAACCGCGCACCATCGAAATCACCAGCTATGCAGAAGTGGTGCTGGCACCGGCCGGCAATGATCTGGCCCACCCGGCGTTCAGCAACCTGTTCGTACAAACCGAACTGTTGCCGGATCAAGACGCCATTTTGTGCCACCGCCGCCCGCGCGAACCGAAAGAAAAATGCCCGTGGTTACTGCACATGATGACGGTGCAAGGCCGCACCAGCCAGACATCGTTCGAAACCGACCGCGCCAAATTTATCGGCCGCGGCCGCACCCCAGCCAATCCGCAGGCGCTGTATCAAAATACCCCGTTAAGCAACAGCGCCGGACCGGTCATTGATCCGATCATCGCTATCCGTCAGCGCGTGGTGCTGGAACCAAATGTACCGCTCACACTGGATATCTTCTATGGCGTCAGTGAAGACCGCGCCAGCAGCCTGGCGATGCTGGAAAAATACCGCGATCGCCATTTGGCAGACCGGGTGTTTGAACTGGCCTGGTCGCACAGCCAGGTGGTACTGCGTCAACTGAACGCCAATGAGGATGACGCCAACCTGTTCAATCGTCTGGCCAGCGCGGTGGTCTTCCCGGCGCAGGAAATGCGCGCCGCCAGCAGCGAAATCATTAACAACCGCCGTGGCCAGTCTGGGCTGTGGGGATATTCAATCTCCGGCGATCTGCCGATTGTGCTGCTGACCGTGACCGACGGCGAAAACATCGAGCTGGTTCGGCAACTGATCCAGGCGCACAACTACTGGCGTCTGAAAGGGTTGCAGGTGGATCTGGTGATCCTCAACGAAGACATCGGCGGCTACCGTCAGGATCTGCAAAACCAGATCATGGGCCTGATCGCCGCCGGCATGGAGTCGACCCAAACCGATAAGCCGGGCGGCATCTTCGTACGCACCAGCGAACATATGTCACCGGAAGATCATCGTCTGCTGCTCAGCGTCGCGCGTATTTATCTCGACGATCGACGCGGCGGTTTAACCGAGCAGCTCAACCAGCGCCTGCAGTTGCCACAGATCCTGCAGCAACCGCTGTCGCCGGTGACCGCCTCGTCGAAACTGGCGACGGTGGATAATTTGCCGCGCAACCTGCATTCGCCGCAGTTGCCCGACATTGCCGCGCTGCAGTTCTATAACGGCCTCGGCGGCTTCTCGGAGAATGGCCGCGAATATGTGATTGCGATGAACGAAAGCAAGATCACCCCGGCGCCCTGGTCGAACGTGATGGCCAACCCGATGTTCGGCTCGGTGGTTTCGGAAAGCGGCCAAGCCTACACCTGGTACGAAAACGCCCACGAATACCGTCTCACGCCTTGGGACAACGATCCCATCTGTGACCGCAGCGGCGAAGCTTTCTACCTGCGCGACGAAGAGAACGGCCATTTCTGGTCGCCAACCCCGCTGCCCGCCCGGGGCCGGGGCCATTACCTGACCCGTCACGGTTTCGGCTACAGCGTTTTCGATCACCGCGAAAGCGGCATCGACAGCCAGTTCACCCTGCTGGTGGCCAAAGATGCCCCGGTAAAACTGTTCCTGCTGACGCTGACCAACACCTCAGGACGCACCCGCAAGCTCTCGGCTACCGGTTATGTGGAGTTTATCCTCGGCGATCTGCGGCAAAAGTCGGCCATGCATATCGTCACCCAGGCGGCTTCGTCTGAAAACGGCTGCGGTATCCTGGCGACCAACCACTATGGGGGCAACGGATCGGATCGCACCGCGTTCTTCGGCGTCTCGGGGGCGCATTGTTCGCTCACTGGCGACCGGCGTGAATTTATCGGTCGTAATGGTTCGCTGACCAATCCGGCGGTGCTAAAACTGCGGCGCCTGTCTGACAAAGTCGGCGCCGGTATGGATCCGTGCGGCGCGGTGCAGTCGGCCATCAGCCTGATCGACGGCGATCAACGCAGCTTTGTGTTCGCCCTCGGGTTGGGGCAAAACGCCGAAGAAGCCGAAGCGCTGCTGCACAAATACCTCCAGGAGGACAACCTGCAGGATGAGTTGCAACAGGTGTCTGCGCACTGGGACGGTATTCTCAACAAAGTGCAGATAGGGACGCCGCAACCGGCCGTCGATTTACTGGCCAATGGCTGGCTGCTGTACCAGACCCTTGCCTGCCGTATTCAGGCGCGCAGCGGTTACTACCAATCCGGCGGTGCCTTTGGCTTCCGCGATCAACTGCAGGATACTTTGGCACTGACTCACGCCGCCCCGGAACGGCTGCGGGAACAGATCCTGCTGTGCGCTTCGCGCCAGTTCGTCGAAGGCGACGTGCAACACTGGTGGCATCCGCCGCAGGGCAACGGCGTGCGCACCCGCTGTTCGGATGACTATTTGTGGTTGCCGCTGGCCATTTGCCACTATCTGGACGCCACCGACGATCGGAGCATCCTGGATGAACAGGTGGGCTATCTGGAGGCGCGCAAACTGGCACCCGGCGAGGAGTCTTCCTATGAACAACCGGCGCAGAGCGTAACGCAAGAAACCTTGTATCAGCATGGCGTCCGGGCGTTAAAACACGGATTGAACTTCGGCGAACACGGTCTGCCGCTGATGGGAGCCGGTGACTGGAACGACGGCATGAATATGGTGGGCCTGGAGGGGCGTGGCGAGAGCGTCTGGCTTGGCTTCTTCCTGTTCCATATCCTGCAGCGTTACGGCAAGTTGGCAACCACGCGTCATGACGACGAACTGGCGACGCTGTGCCGCCAACAGGCCGAGACGCTGCGCAATAATCTGCGTGACCATGCCTGGGACGGCGAATGGTACCGTCGGGGCTATTTCGACAGCGGGGAACCGCTGGGCTCTCATCAGTCGGCGGAGTGCCGTATCGACGCCATTGCCCAAAGTTGGTCAGTGCTGTCCGGTGCCGGTGATGCGCCGCGCAGCCTGCAAGCCATGCAGTCGCTGGATAAACACCTGGTCGACAACCAGGCCGGCCTGATCAAACTGCTGACGCCGCCTTTTGACGGCAACGGCCCGAATCCGGGCTATATCCGCGGCTATCTGCCTGGCGTGCGGGAAAACGGCGGACAATATACCCATGGCGCGGTGTGGGCGGTGATGGCCTTCGCCGAAATGGGCAATATCGAGCGCGCCTGGGAACTGATGGCGCTGATCAACCCGATCAATCACAGCCTGGACAGTACCGCGGCGGAACGCTACAAGGTCGAGCCGTATGTGGTTACCGCCGATATTTACGCGGTGGCGCCGCACGTCGGTCGCGGCGGCTGGAGCTGGTATACCGGCTCTGCCGGTTGGATGTATCGGCTGATCCTCGAGTCACTGCTGGGTCTGAAACGCCATGGCGATCGGCTGAGCGTCAATACCCGCCTGCCGGCGGACTGGCCACAGGTGACGCTTAACTACCGGGAGGGTAGCAGCGAATATCGGTTGGTTGTTCGTCAGGGGCAAGGCGCGGCGCAGGTCAGCGTCGACGGTGAAAAACAGTCGGAAGCCGTGATAACACTGGTAGACGATGGCAAAATCCATCAGGTGGAAGTGACATTGGGGCAGTAAATATCGGGGCGCGGCGGGTGCCGCGCCCAACGTCTACAAGCCGTTATTTACGCGCCAGCAACAAGCCCAGTACCAGGCCAACCGTGGCACCGATCCCTACGCTGCACCAGGGGTTTTCACGCACGTATCCGTCGGTTCGGCAAACGGCGTCCTTGGCACGCGCATAGTAGGACTCGGTGGTGTCAGCCAACCGCGACTTGACCTCACTCAATGCCTCTTCGGCATGAGCTTTGATATCGATATAGGCCTGATCGGCCCGATCGCCGGAGTACTTCAACACTTCTTCCAGCGTGTCGCTCAGCATTCTCAGATCGTCATCGAGCGTGGTTTGATCCGCATCCGTATTTCTCGCCATGGTAAGTTCTCCGTGTTTAAAAAATGAAACGGCCCTTAACTATAGACAAGGATCGTCGATCCCCGCCATCAGACTGATGGCTAAAATCAGAACACCAGTTGGACTTTGGCGGCCCGGCTCTTGTCGCCGGCAAACGTCAGCGCCTCAGCCAGTTGACGATTGTCAAACTCGGCGGACAGCAGCGGCAGCGGATTGACTGTTCCCTCGGCCAACCACGTCACCGCCAGGGCGAACTCTTCAACAAACCGGAAGGATCCCAGCAGATTCAGCTCTTTGGCGATCAACAGCATCAGCGGGAAATCCGGGAAGCTGCTTCCCATACCGACTTGCACCACCGTCCCCTTGGCGCGGGTGACCTCCAGACAACGCTGCAACGACAGTGGATGGCCGGAGACTTCAAAAGCGATATCAAAGTACCCTTTTTCCTGCTGATAGCTGCTGAAATCGTCATTGCCGGCGTGCAGACAGCGGGATGCCCCCATCTCTCCGGCGATATCCAGGCAACGCGGGCTGAGATCGGCGCAGACAATTTCGTCGGCGCCCAACGCCTTCAGCGCCGCCACCAGCAGGCAGCCTATCGGGCCGACGCCGGACACAAATACCTTTTTCCCTTTCACTTCACCGGGCTGGCTGGCGGCATGTATCGCCACCGCCAGCGGCTCGGCAAAAACCATCACCTTCTCGTCGCAGTTGGCGTCGAACGCAATGCACTGCGCGCTATCAACCACCTTGTACTGGGTAAAAGCGCCGTCAACATGTGGGAAGTACATCGCGCTGCCGAAAAAGCGCATTTGAGTACATTGGTTTTGTTGATCCGCCCGGCAATACTTACACTGCCCGCAGGGCTTGCTGGGGTTTAACGCCACTTTCTGGCCCACGGGCAGGCGAGCCGTGTCGCTGGCGACCACTTCACCGATCACCTCATGGCCCAGCACCATCGGCTGACGCACCTGAAAACTGCCGACTTTACCCTCCTGATAATAATGCAGGTCTGATCCGCAGATGCCACCACGGGTGATTTTCACCAGCGTGCCGTGGCCCTGGTACTCAACCTCCTGCTCCACTACCGCCACGTCATATTTGCCGTTGACCACGCAGGATTGGGTTTGAATTTTCATCATCATATTCTCATAAGCAGGCGGCTATACCGCGGCCGACATTCCGCCATCGACAAACAGCAGGTGACCATTGACAAAATCAGAGGCTTTGGACGACAGGAACACCGCCGCGCCAATCAACTCCTGCGGATCGCCCCAACGGGCAGCCGGGGTACGCTTGGTCAGCCAGGCGGTAAACTCTTGGTTGTCCGCCAGTGCCTGAGTCATTTCGGTTTTGAAGTAGCCCGGGGCAATACCATTGACCTGAATGTTGTAGCGCGCCAGCTCTACGCACATGCCGCGCGTGAGCATTTTCACCGCCCCTTTGGAAGCGGCATAGGGGGTGATGGTGTCGCGGCCCAGTTCGCTCTGCATCGAGCCGATATTGATGATTTTACCGCTTTGACGCTGCACCATATGGCGGGCTACGGCTTGTGACACCATAAATACCGCCTTCTGGTTGACGGCAATAATGTCGTCCCAGTCTTTTTCCGGGAATTCGGTAAACGGGTGGCGACGCTGTATGCCCGCGTTGTTAATCAACACATCGATCCCACCGCTTTGCGCCTCAATTTTCTCAATAGCGGCATGAATGGCCTGGGAGTTAGTGACATCAAAGGCCGCGGCATCGGCGCGGAAGCCCTCACGGCGCAGTGCTTCAACGGCTCGCTGGGCGTTTTCTTCGGTGGTCGCATTGACCAATATGTGAGCGCCGTACTCCGCCAGCCCACGCGCCAGCAGAAAACCAATGCCCCGAGAAGCGCCGGTAATCAGTACTTTTTTATTATCCAGTGAAAATAAGTTGTTCATAACGTCCCCGGCAGAGTCATTCAGATAAGACAGGTGCCTATCTCAGCGGATCGCCGCCGGCAAAAACGTGATGACGATCACTTAAAACAGTGTTACTAAAACCTGTTACCTTTAACGTGAAGCCACGCAATCTCGCGGGAAATAAACTCAACACATTTCATTGAAAAATAAGATTTTTATACTTTATGTCGTCGATTGTTATCACTAAATCGATTTGTTAACATGGCGTTATTCGCGATTTCGCCGCCCCACCCTGTTAAGGCCTCAGAATGAAGAACCAACGCGTCACGCTGCAAGATATTGCGCTGCTCGCCGGCGTGACCAAAATGACCGTCAGCCGCTATCTGCGAACGCCGGAAAAGGTGGCGGCCGAAACCGCCGAGAAAATTGCCCAGGTGATGAAGGAAGTTAACTTTACCGACGGCGATGAAGCACGCTCAACGCAAAAGCCGCGCATTGGCGTTTTGATCCCCTCGTTCAACAACCAAATTTTCGCCGATCTGCTGGCCGGAATCGAATCCATCACTCTGGAACAGGGCTACCAAACGCTGGTAGTGAACTATGACTACAGTCGGCAGCGCGAAGAAGAGCATATCGTCCAACTGCTGGCTTACCCGATCGCCGGGCTGATCCTGACGGATTCGGAGCATACTCTGCGGGCGGAAAAGTACCTGACGGCCGCCAAAATCCCGGTGGCGCAGGTGATGGATCTGGAAGGTCCGGAAGGAAGGATCGCCGTGGGGTTCGATAACTTCCAGGCGGGTTACGACATGACCGAAGCGCTGCTCGCCAGCGGTAAACGTCAGGTGGTTTATTTTGGCGCCATGTCCGATGCGCGCGACACCAAACGTTTTCAGGGCTACTGCCGGGCGATGGAAAAACAGGGCCTGACACCGCGCCAAATCACACCGCACCGTGTTTCGTCGGTGACGGTCGGCTCCGACATGCTGGCCATGGCACGGCAGCTTTACCCGGATTTGGACGGTATCTTATGCACCAATGACGATCTGGCCGTTGGGGTCTTACAGGAGTGTCTGCGGCTGGGGCTGCGGGTTCCGCAGGATATCGCTTTGTCGGGATTTCACGGCCTGGATATCGGCAAAGCCACCACGCCGGGCATCGCCAGCGTTATTACACCCAGGTTTGATATCGGCAAGGTGGCCACAGAGATCTTGTTGAAACGCATTAAAGGGGTGCCGTGCATTGAGCGCGTTGATCTGCACTACCGCATCTCACTCGGCGGCACCATTTAACTCAGCGGTTAACATGTTCGGTAACAGCGGCCGCCTGTTTCGGTTTTTCGCTGCGCGCCGCCAGCCACAGGCCGCTGTTTTTCATCGCGTAGCCAAACACTAATCCCACCAACAGGGAAAGGGTCACCAGAGACCAATTGCCTCCTCCGGCGAAGGTGGCGCAAGCGCCGATAAAGGTGCCGGGCACAAAACCCAGCCACTGCTGCTTTGCCTGAATGCACATCAGAAAAGCCACCGCGCCGGTCAGCAGATAACCGAGCAGGCTCCAGCCGGGCGCCAGCTCACTGCCGTGAATGATCGCCATCGCCCAAAATACCCCGCTGCAGCAGGTCAGTGTGCTGATCAACAACCCTTTCAGCCCCCCCTGCGGGCAAGCAAAATAGGCCGTACAGCCCAGGAAACCGGCCCAACTGATCAGCCCCAGGCTAACAGCCACCCATCCCCACACGCCGGAGAGGATCCCGGTAGTCACAGCAATGGCAAAAAGAACGTTCATAAACTGACCCGCAGCAAAGAAAGCGCGCAGTTTACGCGAAAATCGGCAAATTCAAGTGATGTAAATCACAAAAATTTTGTAATGAGAAATACTGAAATTGCAGAATTGAGGAATTTGTCACAAAAAAAAACCAGCGTGACTAGCACGCTGGAAATGACACACAACAACACCAGGGAAATCGTTCGCCACCTTGCGTGGCTAAAATCGTTGTTCAGCTACCCTGCGAATTTCACGTTGCCGACGGACAACCTGAAACTCGGCGGGTATCAGCGCGGGAAACCCGCGCGGGTCACCATGAAGCTCAAAGATAAGCAAACCACGGCACTGACCAGAAATAACAGATTGACCGCCAGATGCAGGCTGGCATGGTCGATAACCGCCCCCAGCAGGATCGGAACCCAGTTGGCGATATAGGCGATTACGTAAAACAGTGAAATCAGTCTCGCATGGCTGGCCTTCGGTGAAATCAGGTTCACCAAGGTGGCACTGCCGACAAAAATCGCCCCGTAGGCGTAACCGGCAATCACCATACCGGCACTGGCCAGAGCCAGCGAGTGGATCTGAATCGCCTCGGCGAACACCACCACTGACAGCGCCTGCGCCAGACAGCCAAACATCAGCGAATGGCGCGCATTAACGCGACGGCTCAGGATCTGGCTAATACCGGCAATCACCAGATAAACCGCAATCACATAGCCGTAAACGCCCCGGCTGTGCATGCCCAATAGCTTTTCCGATACGCTTGGCCCTATCGCCAGAATACTGGCAGCCACTGCCCAGCAGATGAACAACGCGCCAGCACACAGGAAGAACTTGCCTCCGGTAGCGCGCAGGCCATCCGCCAACGAACTTTTTTCTGCCGCGGCTTCTGCTGCCGGTGCCCCACTGAGGGGTACCGCAACGGCTTCAACCGGCCATTTCAGCATCACGCCCAGTGCGGCAACTGCCGCCACCGCCATGATGATAATGAACGGCAGCGAAGTCGTGTGGAACCCGGTTTGCAGCGCCACGCCGCTGAAAATCGGCCCCAAAGCCAGACCGGTGGTGAATGACAGCGTGGCAATCAGCGCCGCATTTTTACCGCCGTCCTTCGGCCCAAAACGCACCAGCGCAATGTTAGCCGCACCGGTCAAAGCCCCGGTGCCGATCCCGGCCAGCAGACGCGCCATAAACATCATCAAAAACGAATCGGCCATCGAAAACAGCAAGGCCCCGGCCAACACCACCAGCAGCGCCGGTACAATCATGCTGCGCAGATCTTTGACCTTGCCGGCCATGTTGCCCACGCCGAACAGCGAAATCAGCACGCCGGCGGCATAGGCGCCATAAATGACGGTCAGGCTGACCGAGCTTAGCGCCAACTCATGTTGATAAAGCGGGTAAAGCGGTGTCGGCGCACTGCTGTTCAGCAATGCTGACATTAATGCCAGGGCTAAAAACAGCAGGATGGCAAAATGCGACTCACCCAACTTCGCTTTAGCGGCTTCATCAACAGCCACACCTTCAGACATTTTTCTCTCCCGAAACAATCTGGATAAACACCTAACCCTGAAAACCAAACTCCTCAGGAAACGCGTTTATCATACCTTTCGGGTATAACGGTCAAAATAGCCAAGAATGCATCATAGTGATTCATTAATGCATTTGCGCTGACGCCCGCCAGCGCTTAATGCCGTGCTCTTTACACCGCCGCCGCCTTCGAGGTTTTTGCCGGAGCGCGCTTCACTATCGCCAACGCACCGGAGAGAATAATCAGCGCCATGCCGCCCGCAGCAATGTAGGACAGCTTCTCGCCAAACAACAGATAGCCGAGCAGCGTGGAGAAAATGATGGTGCTATAGGAAAGAATGCTGACAATCACCGCATTGCCGCTGCCGTAGGCGCGGGTCATGGTGATTTGCCCCAGGCTGCCGAACACGCCGATGGCGCAAACGCACAGCATCATGGCGCTGTCCAACGCGGTAAACCCCACCACTGAGGTCATCATGCCGCCCACCAGGGTGCCCACCAACGAGAAGTAAAACACCACTCGCAGTTCGGGTTCGCCACTGCGCACCAGCTTACCGACGTTAAAATAGGCCAGCGCGGTCAGCAGGCCGGAAAGCAGGCCAATCAGGGTCGCGGCATACTCGCCGTTCGGCGTATCGGGGCGCAGCAGCACCAGAATGCCGATAAAACCCAGCAATACCGAGAACAGCAGCTTGCCGGTCAGTTGGCCTTTGCTAGTGACAAAGGCAATCGCCGACTGAAAGATAGGATTGGTGTAGCCCAACGTGGTGGCCGTAGCGATCGGCAGATGGATTAGTGAGTAGAAACCGCAGTACATCGCCGCATTGCCAATGGCGGCGCGTTTCATGTGCAACCCCAAATGCTGGGTGCGGAAACCGAGATTTTTCACATGGATCAGCGCGGCAACGATCAGGACGTTAATCACAGAGCGGTAAAAAATGATGTCGAAAAAACCGACCTTGGCCGAAGCCAGTTTGATGCTGGCCCCCATCAACGCAAAGAACCCGCTGGCGACGACCATCCACAAAGCAACCATGATTTCCTCGGTATATCACCCCAACGGGCGACAAAATAAAACGGGGCGAATTGATTCGCCCCCTACGGCTAATGCAGTCAACATCGCCGCAGCTTGAAAAACGGCGGGGATATTATTCGGCAGCTTTCACCGTCAGCGGTTTATTATCAGCGCAGGCGAAGAATACCAGCATCTCAGCGCCTTTATCACCAGAAACCCCTTGGTGAACGATATCTACCGTGTCGGTAAAGGAGTCGCCCTGCTTAAAGGTATGTTTCACGCCGGTTTTCTTGACCGTCAGCGAAACGCTGCCCCCAGTCATATACACCGCGCTGATGCACGGGTGAGTATGCCAGGCGAGCACCTTGTTCGGTTCCACCGTGACCTTCAACATGGTGATCTGCGGAGCGCCTGCCGGATAATGCTGGTACGGCGTCCCCTCCCATGAGGTTTCGGTTTTCAGCAAGGTTTCTTTGTTTATGCCTTCGCCGTGATCCTCTGCGGCCTGTGCAGCGCCTTGAAATGCCATCATTAATGCCAGAAGTGTCAGTTTATACATTGTTATCGCTCCATGACTACGGTGAACAAAATAGAATGGCGTAATACAAAGGACAATGAATGACGACTCCTGGAATCTGGGGTTACGCCTTTACAAGCCTTTGATACGCTGCTCGTATTCTACGATGCTCTCGGCATAGTATCGATTAGGCGCCACATGATTTCCTACCAACACTTCTATCAGGAAAGGCCCCTCATGCTCAGCCGCGGCGGTCAGCGCTTCGTCCAGTTCCTCAAGCGTCGCCGCTTTGGCGGAGGCAACCCCCAGGCTGTTGGCGAAGGCCTTCCAGTCATGGTTCGGCAACGCGGTATAGTCCGCAGATACCCCACGGTTTTGCAGGGTGTCGATGTGCATCGCTCCGTGAGCGCAGTTGTTCATCACCACAAAGGTCATTTTGACCTGATAACGGGCGGCCGTCTGGATCTCGATGCCGTGCATCAGCATGCAGCCGTCGCCGGTAACCACCACGCAGTCGCGGTGCGGCGCTGCCAGTTTGATGCCAATGCCGGCACAAATCGCCCAGCCCATCGGCGCCAGAGAGCTTGAGGTATGGTAATCGCCCCGGCCGCTGGCCTGCCAGTGGTGCGCCATAAAGATACGGTGTGCGCCGGAATCGACCACCACGTTGGTGTCCTGATTCATACGGCTGCGGATGCGTTTGATGGCGTCGCCGGGGTACATGTTGGCCTCACCCTCGGCAAGACGCACCTGCAAATCGGGCCGTTGCTGCTCCAGCGGCAGTTGACCCACCTGCTCAAGCCAGCCGTTACGCAAGCGCTTAATGCTGTTCAGGTGCGCGTCATCGTCGCTGACCGCATCCAGCAGGTGGTGCAACGAGCCGGTCAGGCTGGAGAAAATCTGCATATCCGGTTGATAATGCGAGCTGACCTTATCGAAATCCTCGTCAATCACCACCAACGTTTTGGTGCCGTGCAGTCGCGGATTCCAGTTCAGGCTATCGCGTTGGCTCAGATCGCAACCCAGCACCAGCAACACATCCACTTCATCGCCATTGATGGTTTCCACCGCCCGGGTATGACCGGCAAAACCGTACAACCCCAGCGCCAGCTCGTGCCCTTCGGGAAACGCGCCCTTGCCGGACAGCGTAGTGGCAACCGGCAGACGGTATTTCTCCGCCAGGCGCAACAGCAGGGCCGCATCCAGCGGATTATTCATGCGGTTACCCACCAGGCAGGCGACGTTCAACCCGCGCAGCAGATAGTCATCCAGCACCTGATCCAATGCCTGTGGGTCGATCGCGGCCTCTCGGCACTGCGGCGTGCGTGGCGGGCTAACTTCATGACCGCCGGCCACCTCTTTCTTTTGCATATCGACCGGCACGCTGAGATAGGTGCGACCTTTTCGCTGAGTGTTCAGGCAGGACAGACTGCGCCGCAGCTCGTGCTGCAACGTGAGATTATTTTTCACTTCTATCGCAGCGGAAAGCAGCGGTTTGACGATAGTCAGCTCATCGATGCCACTATTGCTGCCGTCCTGGAAGGCACCCTGCGCCTCATGATAAGTGGCAATGCCGCCGGCCAGATACAACACCGGAATTTTGTCGGCCTGTGCCGCCGCCATCGCCGGCAGGAAATTCATGGTGCCGGGACCGGAGATGCCCAGACAAACGCCAAACTTGCGGCTGGCGCGGGCATAACCGTCCGCCATAAAGCCGCAGGCGGTTTCATGGGCGCCGACGATGCCGGCAATGCCTGAATGTTCAATGGATTTTATCAATGGGTACACCAGCTTGCCGGGTACCAGGAATATGTGCTGAATGCCGCGAGCTTCGAGACTCTGGATAATCGCATCAGCGTTGCTTTGCGTTGCCGCTTTCGCACCGGGGGTTGCAATAACTCTGACACCGTCCGCAGTTGCCAGTGCTACGGGGGTGTATAACTTCTCTGCGTGAGACTCCATTTTCAATGTCCAGTCGTGGTGGGCCAACCTAGATTCAGAGTCGATCCCACCAGGCGATTAGCCCACAGAGACAGGCTCTCATGCGCGTCTGCTTACGCGTTCAGGGTAACATTGGCACAAAATGTGCGCCAGATCACAGCATAAACGTTGATAAGCATAAAGATTGTCGGGTAAAAATAAAGATGCAAAACTGCTTCACGTTGATGCATTTATTCATATCCTGAAACATAATTAATAATTATGATACGTGGGCCTCATTTGCAGCCAAAACCAGAGCCGGTACGGTTGCGCAATAATGAACACAGACAAGACCGATAAGCCTGCACAAAGGAAATGGCATGATGAATTGGGATGATGCACGCTTCTTCCTGGCGGTCGCACGCTGCGGCACTTTACGAAAAGCCGCCAATGAACTACACGTCGACCAAGCCACCGTCGGGCGGCGTATTACCGCTTTTGAAGAGAGCCTGGGATCCAAACTGTTTATCCGTACGCCAAAATCGTTCTCCCTCAGTCCGTTGGGAGAAGAAATGCTGGCGGACGTGATGAACATGGAGAACTCGGTGCAGGCGATTGGCCGCAAAGCCACCAGTGGCGACGACAGCCTGTGCGGCAACGTACGCATCGCCACCACCGATACCATGGCCGAGGCTTTTGTCATCCCGGCGCTGAAGGCGCTGCGAGAGCAATACCCGTTAATCACCGTCACCATGCTGACGGCGGTCAATATCTCTGATATTTCGTATCGTGGCGCAGATCTGGCGATCCGCGGCGCCCGTCCCGAATCCGATGAGCTGATTATCAAACGCATGGCCACCATCGAAATGGGGCTGTATGCGACACAGGACTATCTCGACAAACACGGCATGCCGACCAAGGGCGACCATCTGCGGGGTCATGACCTGCTGATGTTCCCGCGAGAACTGGTGCCCCGTCACTGGAACAACTTCTGTGGCGAAACGCTGATCGATCCTAACGTGGTGCTGCAGTGCAATTCGCAGTTGCTGCTGCGTTCGGCAACGCGCAATGGGTTGGGGATTGGCCTGCTGTCCTCGTTCCTGGCGGATAAGGACCCGGACCTGGTGCGAATTTTCCCGGAAAACAAAGACTGGGTAGATATCTGGCTGGTGCTGCATCCTGACCTGCAGCGTGCCGCCAGGGTGCGTGCCGTAGTCCAGGCGCTGGAAACCTCATTTAAAAACAATCCCGGCTGATCCCCCCTACTCGACCCAGTGGGAGCGAAGCTACAAAATACGACATTTGCATGAAGACATACCCGGCAGTTTTTGCCACCGGGTTTAAAAACAAGGATTGTGGTTGCAACATTACTGTTTCACTGGTGTGGGAGTCAGTCCCCGCCCCGGGAGAGTTTTACAGGCTGCTCCTGCAGACGGAGGGGCTGTTTCCGGATATTTCTCGTCAGGCGTAATATACACCTGTGTTGTGGCTACATACCCGTCACTGAAGGTGGCCTCAATGTAAGTGGCCTGCCATTCGCTGTCGGGGGATATCAGCGGAATGCTGAGTGTATCACCGCCGCCAGTCAGACTGACGGGAACTGAGTTGTATTTAACATCGCAGGCATAACGAAAATCCCTTGCTGCCGGGTTCCTGGCTGTCCACTGCAAAACGGTTGCCGGCTTTTCTGAGAAACTGACCGTCAGATCTTTTTTTCCGTCCACGCTGTTCTGTACTTTTTCCGTAATTTCAGGGAGTTTTTGCCCATTCTGAAAGCGGTTAACAAAGGTAGTCAGCGACCGCTCTGTAACAGTGTAGTGGTCAAGTAATATTGGCCACGGTTTTACAGTAAAAACGGTATCTGTTCTCTGATTCTTCCGGCGTCAGTCC